>VGZC01000003.1 GCA_016872725.1 Planctomycetota bacterium | reverse complement strand
CGAGGTGCTTTCCGCGCTGCTGGACAGCTTCCACCGGATGCCTCCCGGTTCGGCGCAATGGACGCGGACGCGCGTGTCGATGCTCGTCGAAGTCGCCCGCCAGAGCTTCGAGGTGGGATTGCGCGCGTCGGCGCCAGTCGTCATTTCGGTCCTGCTCGCCGTGCTGATCCTCGGTCTCGTCAGCCGCACCTTGCCGCAACTCAATATCCTCGCCGTGGGGTTCGGACTCAACGGGCTCGTCCTTCTGGCGACCTTCGCCGTATCGATCGGAGCCGCTGTGTGGATCTTCGAAGGCGGCGCGTCGGGGCTGATCGACGCGTTCCGCCGCGTGATGGAGGATCCGTCGGCGACGTGGGACGCGGTCTCGCCGACCGGCGGTCCGTGAGTGACGGTTCGAGTTCCCATCCAACGATCGTGACGGACGATGGCCGAGTCCTTTGGCGACAAGAAACACGAAGCGACGCCCCATCGCAGGCAACAGGCCCGCGAGCAGGGTCATGTGGCGCGCAGCCACGATCTCGTCGCCGCGGCCGTCCTGGTCGGCGCGATCGGCGCGATCCTCTATATGGGTGAAGGCCTCGCGCGGTTCCTGCGCGGGTACGCCGAACATCAACTGCGGATGGGGCTCGTCGAGTTCGACGGAGGCGACGCGGCCGCGTGGCTGGTCGCGCCGCTCATCGAGCTTGGCAAGCACCTGCTGCCTCTGCTCGCGATCATGGCCGTCGTCGCCGTCGCCTCGCACGTCGGCCAGACCGGTTTCCTGTTCCTTCCCGAACGAGCGCGACTCGACTGGAACCAGATCAATCCGGTGAACGGGTTTCGTCGCATCTTCTCGCTGACGAACTTCGTGAAGCTCGGGTTCGGGATCGGAAAGACGGCCGTCGTGCTCGCCGTCGCCGGCGCCTGTCTGTGGTTGGACCGCGACCGGATCCTCGCCGCCGGTACGCTCGACATTCCCAAGCTGGCCTCGGAGATGATCGCCATCCCGCTCTGGACGGCGCTCAAGATCGGCGCGGCCCTCCTCCTGCTCGCGCTGCTGGACTTTCTCTTTCAGTATTGGAAACACGAATCCGATCTGCGCATGACCGACCAGGAATTGCGGGAGGAGCTCAAGACCCTGCAAGGCGACCCGCAGATCGCCGCGCGGCGCCGCGCCGTGCAGCGGCAATTGGTTCTCAATCGACTCATCGCGATCATGCCGAACGCCGATTTCGTCGTGACGAACCCGACCGAGCTGGCGGTCGCCATCCAATACGACATGCGCACGATGCCCGCGCCGGTCGTCATCGCCAAGGGCGCGGGCGTCCTCGCGCAGCGCATCCGCAGATTGGCTCTCGAACACGGCGTGCCGATTATCGAGCGCAAGGAGCTCGCCCGCGCCCTCTACCGGGACGTCGACGTGAACCAACCGATTCCCACCGAGCAATACGCGGCGGTCGCCGAGATCCTCCGCTATGTCTATCAGCTCAAGGGCCAACCGCTTCCCGGCGTGGGCGCCTAGGACCGGGCGCCGGACGGGAATCGGCGAACGGCGTCCGATTCCCGGCGGTTTGGCGACCGCGCCACCGGCGCCGGATCTCCGCCCGCATCCGTTTCCTTCGCGGCGGTCGTTCACTCCATCCGCACCAATTGCCCGGTGGCCGCCGACCGCTCGGCCGCGAGACAGGCGCGAACCGCCTCTCGGGATTCCTCGGGCGTGATGACCGCGGGCTCCACGCCCGAAGCGACGCAGCGGACGAAATAGGCCAGTTCGTCGCGCAGGGCGCCGCCCAACCGCCCGTGCATGGTCGGCCAATAGGTCGTATCCGGACAACGCGAACCGTTGCGGTCCACGATCATGAGATTGGGATGCGTATCGTGAATCGAAATCGATCCCTCGGTGCCGATGACTTCGAGCCGTTCATCGATCTGGAACGGTGTCGTGTCCGGCAGACACCAGACGGATTCGAGAATACACGATGCGCCGCTGGCGAGCCGATACATGACCTGTCCGAGGTCGGGATGCGCGTGGTCGCGGACCTTCACCGTCTGCGCGAAGGCGGTGACGGCGCGCGAACCGCTGAACCAGAACATCAGGTCCGTGTCGTGTACGCAATCGCCGATGATCGGTCCGATCTTGTCGAGCACGCTCGCGCCGACCCACGCGGGGAGATTCCGGCGCGCGTACATCGAGATAATCCGGCCGATCCTGCCCGCGGCGATCTCCTGTTTCGCGGCGGCGTAGCGCGGATTGAACCGGCAGATGTGGCCGACCATGAGAAAGCCGGTGGACACGCGGGCCGCGTCCACGATCGCGTCGCAATCCTCGACGGTCGAAGCCATCGGCTTTTCCAGGAAGACGTGCTTCCCCGCCGCGAGCGCCGCGAGCGCCGGGCCCGAGTGCTGGTCCCACATCGTCGTGACGCTCACCGATTCGAGCTCGGGATCGGCGAGCATCTCGCGGTAATCGGCGAACGCCTTCCCCACGCCGAACCTCCCCGCCAAGTCGGAGAGGCGTTTCGGATCGCGCGTGCAGAGCGCATGGAGCTCCACATCCGGCACCGCCGCGAGCGCCTCGCAATGCTTCTCGCCGAACCAGCCGAGACCGAGCACACCGTGTTTCACTCGTTGCATCATCCGACTCGCGTGCGAGCTCCATTCACCAAGGCGGAAGGGCCGTCGTCCCGCCGTCGACCACAATCGATGTCCCGTTGATGTTCATGGGTGGGATGATTGCCGAGCGGCCATCGCGCGGTCGGCCATGCGGAAGAAATCGTTCTCCGGATCGTAGCCGAGCACCGTGCGGGCACGGGAGGTATCGATTTCGAAGGAATGATATTTCGGGTTGGCGATCGCCACCGTCGGGACGCCGAGCTTCCGCGATAGATAGTCGGCCGCGATGCCGTAGTCGAACGCGGATGGTCCGGCAATGTTGAACGTCCGGCCAATCGCCAACGGATTGCCAAGCGCCAGGTCGAACGCCTGCATCAGGTCGTCAATATGCACAATGTCCGCTATCGTGACAATCGCTGGGGACCATGACACGATCTATGGCCACCGTTGGGAACCTCTGTTCGACCAAGTGGATATCAACGCGGCCTGGGACTTCCAACTCGCCGTCGACGGTCTGCGTGTTCCCGTGTACTCGTGCCCGAGCGATCCGGGTTCGCACCGGATCCGCGACTCGGGGGTCGGCAGGCCGAAATTGGTGCCCACGACCTACGGTTTCAACATGGGCACATGGTTCGTCTTCGACCCGGCGGCACGGCTTGGCGGCGACGGCGTCTTTTTTCCCAACAGCCACCTTTCCCTTCGCAATACGAATGAGCGCGGCGGGTTTCCAGCTTGCCGTATCTTCCGTGCGAGGCAAGCCGGAACGGCATCTCAGTGCCAAGCGCGCGGCCGACGGCAATCGCATGATTGCTGGGCAAGCACACGCTTCGACGCCGCATGGTCGTAGCAATCGAAATAGGTCGACCAGCGGCGCTGGAGTTCCGCTTCGAGTTCGGGCGGGAAATCGTATCGCGTGGGCCGGAACTCGCGCCGTTCGGCGAGAAACGCCTCGATGCGCGGCCGAACCTCCTCGAAACCGGTCCACCCCAATCGCTCGTAGATCCGCCGCACCTCGCCGATCGGATCGCGCACGAGGTCCTCGTAGGTCAGTTCCACCAAGGCCGCCGGATCGATTCGGGTTCTCTGACGCAGAAAGCCCTCGTACATCCGCTCGCATGACGCGAAGACGAACTCGTCGAGCGTGTCATGCCTGGGGATTTGAAGGCCCTGGATCGGATCGAGCGTTCGCCAGAGGCGGACGGTCGAGCGGAACAGGGCGCGCGGGTCCCGCACGATATGGATGAACTGCGAACCGGGAAACAGGTCGGCCAGGTGGGCGATCCGGCCGGTGTGCGGCGGCGATTTGAGCACGATCCGCTTGCCCGGCCGTTTGAGCTCGACACATCGGACGAATCGCCCGAGCGCCTCGCGCCACCGGTCCCGGACGGCCGGATCGGTGCGGTCGAGATCGAGCGTTTCGTCATAGGGGGACGGCTCATTGGGGAACGCCGCGCGCGTCATGAAGCTCGGCGCCCCCATCACGCAAAGGGCCAGCTCATCCTCCTGAGGCCGACCCATGCCCATCTCGACATCATCCATCGGCCGCCGACGGGGAAGCAGCAGGCCCATCAACCACGGAAGGCCCCAGCTCGAAACAAGAAAATGGTCGGGCGCCGAGCACTCGTACGTCGTGGGATAGGTGAATCGAGGGTCGAGGCACAGCAGTTCATGAAGGAACGTCGTGCCCGATCGCCAATGTCCGACGACCCAAATCGGCGGGTCCGCGACGCGGGCGGCCGCGATCCGGCGGCCATAGACCGCGCGCTGGATCCATGCGAGGATCGAATTGACTATCGCGCAAAAACTGATGACCAGAACCATCGGCCAGCGCAGCGGGTGGATGCGCATCCGATTGCGAGCGAGCAGGCGGCACCAGGGTCCCCATCGCATGCCATGCCAGAACCTCGGAGTATAGAACGGAACCGAACCCGCCTTCTCGCTCGTTGCGCTCGTCGCCCTCCGCCCCGCCTGGTCGCTCATGTTCGTCCGGTTCTCTCCCGAAACCCGTCCCCTGCCGCCATTGCGATCCCGCATTGTACCGGACCGTCCGGCGCGGGCAATGCGCTTCGGATACCCCCAACGCGGCGCGCATCGCGATCGCGCGGCGCGCTTTGGATCAGGCGACTCGGCTCGCTTCGAGCGCGCCGAGTATCCGGTCGCGGATGTCGGCGAGGATCGCGTCGTCCGCGATTTTCCGGCCCTGACGATCGGTTACGTAGAACACGTCGACGACCTGGTCCAGGTAGGTCGCGATCTTCGCGACGTGCACCGAAAGGCCGGCCTCGAAGATCGCCCGCGAGATCGCGTACAAGAGGCCCATTCGGTCGTACGCGAAGACCGTGATGATCGTGTGCCGGTCGGACGTCGCGTTGTCGAAACTCACCCGCTCGGGCATCGCCCGCAGGCCTCCCGCCGTCGGCGTTTCGCGTTTCCATACCGAACGGAAGACGGGCATCGCATCGGACGGGTTCCGCAAACTGGCCACCAAGCGGTTCGCGACTTCCGCGATCCGCTCCGGGGGCGGCTCTCCGGCGAAGTCCAGGTCCTGGGCGTAGAATCGGTCGAGCACCAGGTTGTCGGCGAGCGTGTGGATTTCCGCGGAGAGGATCGAATGGCCCGTGCTGGTGAGCACGCCGGTCAGGCGGTGGAAGATACCCGGTACGATCTGTTCGTGCGTGCCGACCGTGTACTCGACGGCTTGCCGCTCGGCGAGATATCGCCCCCACGCCATCGCCTCGCGGGAAGGCAGTTCGACAAGTTTGCCCAGTTCGTCGAGAATCCGCGGCAAGGAGGCGGCGATCAGATAGCCGGCGGGAAGCCCGCCGATCTGCTGGATCCACCATTCGCGGCGCGGCGACTCGCCGACCTTCGCGATCAGCGACTCGCGCATTTCCGCCACGCGCTGCTTCGCGGTCGGCATCTGATAGTCGCTCGACAAGTGCTCCCGGGTCCGTTCGTAGAGTTCGTTGATCAGATCGAGCTTCCATCGCGTGAGGACTCCGGGCCCGACGGCCGCGACATCGGCGCAGGTGAGCACGTAGAGCATGCGCAGCGCTTCGAGGCTGCCGATCTCTCCGGCGAACGACACGATCACCGATTCGTTCGTGAGATCGTGACGGAACGCGACGTGCGACAGCCGCAGGTGCTTTTCGACCAGGAACGCGATCATTTCGACCTCGGCGGCCGGCATATGGAGCAGTCTTGCCGTCTCCGCGGCCAGTTCCTTGCCCACTTCGCTGTGGTCGCCGGGATGGCCTTTGCCCAGATCGTGCACGAGCAGGGCGAAATGCAGCGTGCGTTTTCCGCGTATCTGACGGTACGCGTCGCCCACCGGTCCCGGATCGTGCGCGAATTCGGCCGCGCGATCGACCGATCGGATGCAATGTTCATCGATCGTGTACTTGTGGTAGTCGTTGAATTGCAGCAGGCCGCGCGCGTGGCGCAAGGGGGGCACGAAGATCTCGAGGACGCGGAGCTGGTGCAGGCGGCGGAGGAGATCGCCGAGTCGCGCGGGCTGCGACAGGATCGAGAGGAAACGCAGGACGGCCTCGGGGCTGAGCGCGACGTCGTCGCGGTCGGCCATGTCGCGCCGAATCGCCTGCCATGTCGGATGATCGATCCGCTTGTCGGTCAGGTTGGCGAGATCCATGAGCCGCATGACTTCGCGGAGATTGCCCCGGAGTTTTTTCAGGCCTCGCCGAGTCGCTCGGATGTGAACGGGCCCGATCAGGTAGTCGCCGTCGACGGCGCGGCTGAAGAGCCGTCCGAAAAAACCGGCGACCGCCGACCTCCCCCTCGCGCCCGCCGCGAAATTGCTCGACGCGTACCGCGTCTCGCTCGTGTGCTCGAAGTACAACCGCATGAACTCCTCGACCGGCAATACGCCGTCGCGGCCCCGGAATCCGTAGAGCGGCGCCAGCCGGACCTGTTCGTGCCGATCGAGGACATCGAGCGCCTTGTCGTGGTGGAAATGGAGTTCGTTGCGGAGCCGGAGCAAGAACTCGTGGGCTTTGGCGAGCCGTCTGCGTTCCTCGGGTGGCAGGGCTCCGAGCCGTTCGAGCGCGAGGAAGTCGTGTTCGCCGCGCGCGACGAAGCCGATCCAGCGGATGAGCTGAAGGTCGCGCAATCCGCCGCGCGACCGCTTGATGTTCGGGCAGAGCAGATAGACCGTTTCGCCGAACTGGGCCCGCTCGGCGCGCCGAGCCTCCTCGATCATCGGCAAGAGCTGCCTCGCGCGGCGCCGCGCTCCGCGCCGCAGCGTCTCGAAATAGCGAGTGAACAGCCGTTCGTTTCCGGCGAGGAACCGCGATTCGGTCAGCGAAGTCAAGATGGTCGCGTCCCGCCAGCTCAACTGGTGCGCCTGCGACGGTGTTCGGACGCTGAACCCGAGCGGCAGGCCCGAATCGTACACGTATTGACTGAACCGCCGGGCGAGCGGCACGACGAGCGCGCCCGCGTCGGGCGCGTGAAGCAGCATCAGGTCGGCGTCGGAGTACGGCGCCACGTCGCGCCGGCCGAGTCCTCCGTGCGCGACGAGTGCCACGCGGGAATCGAGTCCCGCCGAGGCCGTTTCGGAGGCGACGAGCGTGAAGAGGCCGGTCACCACCGAATCGAACAGGTCGGTCATCCGGCCGCAAACCTGAAACCCGGGAGAACCCGACGCGTGCTGCGCGCGAAGCGCCTCGCGCCCTTCACGAAGCGCCCGTTTGGCGGCTTCGACCTCGGGCCGAATCCGGCTGATCACCGACATGATGCCGCACCGCCCTCCTCCCGACGCACGCGCCGCCTCCGCGCGAACCTCGCGCGGAACGCCCTACAGCGCCTGCTCGCCCGTCTCGCCCGTCCGGATGCGGATCGTGTTCTCGAGCGACGAGACGAACAGTTTACCATCGCCGATCTGGCCGGTCCGCGCCGTGCGGAGAACCGTGTCGACGACGGCGTTCAATTGGCTGTCGGCGCAGACGACCTCAAGCTTCACTTTCGGAACGAAGTCAACCGAGTATTCGGCGCCGCGGTACGTCTCCGTGTGGCCTTTCTGGCGTCCAAATCCGCGCACCTCGGTCACCGTCATGCCGTGGATTCCCAATTCGGTCAACGCGTTCTTCACGTCCTCGAGTTTGAAGACCCGCACAATGGCTTCCACTTTTTTCATCGCTCGTTTCTCTCCCCATGGAATGCTTGGATCGCTGGGTATTCACCGCGCGGCCGGATCGTCCGTTGCCGGCATTCGCCCGCTATTCGCATCTCAAAATCCAAAGGACCGCTCGCCCCGACGCGTAAGACTCGGGAACGCCGGGGACCGCCGGCGACTAGAGGAAGATGTAGCCTTCCTCGCCGTGCTCCGCGACATCCAGGCCCTGCATTTCCTTTTCCTGCGAGACGCGGAGTCCGATCAGGCCGTCGACAAGCTTGAGCAGGACGAACGTCGCCACGATCGCGAGAATCCACGTGGCGACGACGGCGATCGCCTGCCCGACAAGGAGCTGGAAATTGCCGTCGACCGCTCCGAGCGGCTTGCCTTGGCTGAGCGCGGGATCGGCGGCGGCGCGCGTCGCGAAGACGCCGGTGAGCAGCGCGCCGAGCGTGCCGCCGACGCCGTGGACGCCGAACGCGTCGAGCGAATCATCGTAGCCGAAACGGTTCTTGAGCGACGTGCACGCGAGGTAACACACAATGCCCGCCGCGAACCCCATGACCAGCGCGGGCATCGGTTGCACGAATCCGGCCGCCGGCGTGATGCAGACCAACCCCGCCACGACGCCCGAGCTCGTGCCGAGCACGGTCGGCTTGCGGCGGATCGTCCATTCCATGAGGGCCCAACCGATCCCGCCCGCCGCCGCCGAGAAATGCGTCGCCGCGAACGCGCTCGACGCCAACTCGCCCGACGTCAATCCGCTCCCCGCGTTGAATCCAAACCAACCGACCCAGAGCATGGCCGCGCCGAGCGTCGTGTAGGTCAGGTTGTGGGGAGGCATCGGTTCGGTGCCGAACCCGAGCCGCTTGCCGATGAGCAGGGCGCAGACGAGGGCCGAGATTCCCGAACTGATGTGCACGACCGTGCCGCCGGCGAAGTCGAGCGCGCCGCCGCCCAACGCGCCCTCCGCGCCGAACGCGAGCAACCCCGAGTCCCAAACCCAGTGGCATAGCGGGCAATACACGAACGTGCCCCACAAGATGACGAACAGCACCAGCGCGCTGAATTTCATCCGCTCCGCGAACGCGCCGCAAATCAGCGCCGGCGTAATGACAAAGAACATCCCCTGAAAAAGCATGAACGTCAGCCGAGGCACCGTCGGCAGCTCCATCGGAGTCCGCACGGTTCCGCTTCCGGCATCCCATGCCCGCGCGACGTCCCGCATGAAGACGTGGTTCAGATTGCCGATCCACCGGTTGTGGTCCCCGTCCGCCGGAACGCCCCCGAACGACAGCGAATAGCCCCACAGGCCCCAAATGACGGTCATGAGGCACATCAGGAAGAGACACTGCATCATGACGCCGAGCACGTTCTTCTTGCGGACCAGTCCGCTGTAGAACATGGCCAGCCCGGGCGCCGTCATGAAGAGGACAAGGGCGCATGCGGTGAGCATCCAGGCGTTGTCGCCGCGCAGCGCCGCGTCGCCGACCGCCGCCTCAGTCGCCCGCGCCGCGTCGCCCTCCGCCCGTGCGGCCGACGGTCCCAACACCCAGGACATGGCCGTCCCCACGACAGCGGCCAACACGACCCGACGCAAGGTCCCAATGAACCCAGGGAACCCAATGAACCCAGGGAACCCAATGAACCCAGGGAACCCTAACGCTGGGGAACGCCTGGAAAGCCGACGCGATCCGCGCATGACAGCCACCCTCCAACGACTTGACACGAACCCACGGTCGACGAAGCGCCCGCCTGTTGGTCGCCACGACGCAATCGCGTTTCGCCGGAAGGTGCTCGACTCCGCCGCGCGCCGGCCTTCCTGGAACGCGAGGTTCCCAAAGGCGGCGTTGCCTGGGCGGCGAAGGTCGAACGGCTTGACTGTTTTATTCGAATGACTAGCCTACTCGCCGAACCCGAGGCCGTAAAGGGCCCTTTCACCCCATCGGCAACTCGACCGCCCTTCGGGGTCCGACCTGTCCGTTCCCGCAAGGAGGCGTGTTCGCGGCGAGTCCGCGATCGTCTCCTACTCCGGATCATCGGGCTTGCGCCAGCAGTGGTCCAAAACGCCCTGTTCGTGGTTGGCGGCGCGGGCGAGCACGAAGAGCAGGTCGCCCAACCGATTGAGATACCGCAACGGAAGCGGCCCGACCGCGGCATCCACTTTCATCAATCGCACGAGTTGCCGCTCGGCGCGCCGGCACACGCACCGCGCGACGTGCAGCGCGGCCGCGATTCGGGTCCCGCCCGGAAGGATGAACCGGGTGAGGGGAGGCAATCGCTGTTCCCAGGCGTCGATCGCGAGTTCGAGCCGCGCGACGCGCGCGTCGTCGAACCAGCGAGTCCCCATCGCCTGGGGGTCGGGCGAGGCGAGCTCCGCGCCCAAGGCGAACAGCTCGTGCTGGATCGTTTCGAGCTGGTCGGCCATGCTTTCGTGCGGCGATTCGCTCCGCGCGACGCCGATCGCGGCGTTGAGTTCGTCAACATCGCCGTAGGCCGCGATCCGCTCGTGGTCCTTCGCGACGCGGGGGCCTCCGAGCAGGCCCGTTTCTCCGTCGTCACCCGTCCGAGTGTAGATCTTCATCGGTCCGCCGCGTTCCAAGGCCTTCGCCGATCGTCACACACACGGTCCAGTCTACGTCCACTCGTTCCAGGGGCAACACGGGGCGATGGCCACGACGGGTCGCGACCGACCCGTCTTCCCGTATAATGGAGCACCCCGGCGTCCGAGCGTCCCATGGGCTCGGTCCCGCGCACCTCGCAATCCCTGCCTCGGACTCGATACCACAAGGAGCCCGGCATGCCGCGGCATTCTCTCCTCTTGCCGAATCGACTTACGACTCAGCCCGCGCGGCCCCTTCCGCGCGATCGATCGCGGACTTGGTACGCGCCGCGCATCGCGTCGCACGCCCCTCGATGGGCCGTTCTGTTTTCCGTATTCGCCGCATGCTCCGGATGGATCGCGAACTCCACGCTCGCCGACGACCCCGCGCTCTCCGAGCTCGAATCCCGGTTCCTCTCCAACGTGAAACAGGTCACATCGCAATTTACGAAGGCGGGCGAAGGCTATTTCTCACCCGACGGAACGACCATCGTCTATCAGGCGGAGCCGCCGGGCTACCCATTCTATCAGATCTACACGCAGCGTCTCGGCGGCGGTCCGCCCAAACTCGTCAGCCCGGGGCGGGGCCGTACGACGTGCAGCTATTTCTCGCCGGACGGACAGCGTCTTCTTTTCGCATCGAGCCATGAGGACCCCAATCTCCACGCGACCGAAGAGGCCGAGCGGGCGCAGCTCGAGGACGATCGGCGCGCGGGCCGGCGGCGGAGGTACGCGTGGGCGTTCGACGAACAAATGGACATGTACGAGACCGATCCGCACGGCAAGATCCTGCGAAGGCTCACGAAGGAAGCCGGATACGATGCCGAAGGCGCCTACTCCCGGGACGGAACGAAGATCGCGTTTTGCAGCACGCGCGACGGAGACCCCGACCTGTACGTCATGAACGCCGACGGCACCGATGTCCGTCAGATCACCAACCACCCGGGCTACGACGGTGGTCCGTTCCTTTCGCCCGACGGCCGCTGGATCATATACCGGACCGATCGGAAGAAGGCCGAGCATCTCCAGATTCACGTCATCGGAATCGACGGGAAGGGAGATACGGCGCTGACCGACAACGTCGGCGTCAATTGGGGACCGTACTGGCATCCGACACGGCCCTGCTTGATTTGGTCGGGGGCGGACCACTCGGATCCCTCGGCGCGGCCGAACTACGACCTGTGGATCGCCCGCTACGTCGTGGAAAGCGGCGCGTTCCGGATCGATCCGCCGGTCCGCGTCACCGATTCGCCGAGCGCGGACGTGTTGCCCGTCTTCTCACCGGACGGCGCGAAACTCCTTTGGACGAGCACTCGGACCGCCGACCATTCAAGTCAGCTCTTCCTGGGCGATTTTCGATGGCCCGACGGGACCGCGCCCTAGACCCGTGTTATTCCTCGCTCACGCGCAAGGCGATTCCGACGATGGCTCATTCGACGAAACGGACGGTCTTGCTTGTCGCCGCGATTGGACTCGCGGCGTTCCACGAGCGGCTGCGCGCCGAGGACGAACTCGAGCAGCGTTGGGTCTATCTGGCGATGAACCTGCAGGTGGCCGACAACGTCCCGAAGGCGACGGACGTGATCCGGCGCGCGGCCGCGGCCGGTTACAACGGCGTCGTGCTCGCCGACTATAAGCTCAACATCCTCGACCGCGTCCCCGATCACTATCGCGCGCACGCCGAACAGGTAAAGCGGCTCTGCGCGGAACTCCGCATGGAGCTGATTCCGACCGTCGCGCCGATCGGCTACAGCGACGGACTGCTCGCCCACAATCCGAATCTCGCCGAAGGTCTGCCCGTCCGCGATGCTCCGTTCGTCGTCCGCGACGGCGCGGCGGTCCTCGCGGCGCGGCCGGATCCGCTGATTCCGGGGGGCGGCTTCGAGCGATCCGACGGGGACGCGGTCGAGGGCTGGGACATGCAGGACGGACCGGGATCGCTGAGCTTCGCGGACGCCCATGCGCGGCACAGCGGCGGCCGAGCGCTGCGTTGGGAGCGCAAGGAGCCGGGTGACTATCAAAACGCGCGCGTCGCCAAGGCGTTCCGCGTCGCGCCGCGACGCCAATTCCACGCGTCGGTCTGGATCAAGACGGCGGGATTCGAGGCGGCCCAGGACGTGCGGCTCTTCGCGATGGGCGCCGACGGCCGCGTGCTCTCCCATGCGAATCTCGGCGTCCAACGCGATCAGGATTGGACCGAACACCATGTCGTCTTCAACAGCCTCGACAACGAGACCGTGCGATTGTACTGCGGAACCTGGGGCCTCCGCGGTGGTCGCCTTTGGATGGACGACGTCGCCTGCGAGGAAACCGCGCTGGTCAACCTCGTCCGCCGCACGGGCTGCCCGCTTCGCATCCAGACGAGTGATAACAGGGACCTCGTCGAGGGTCGGGACTTCGCCGAACTCTCCGATCCCAAAATGGGCCGCGTTCCGTACGAAGGCAGTTTCGACGTCTACCACGAACCGCCCGCCATCCGCATCCTCCCCGGCTCGCGGATCGAAAACGGCGCCGCCCTGCGCGTCAGCTTCTTCCACACACTGACGATCTACGACCAACAGGTTTGCTGCTGCCTCGCGGAGCCCGACGTGTTCCGCATCATCGAGGAACAGGTACGGAACGTCGAGCGGTTGTTCGGGCCCCGTTGGTACTTCCTTTCGCACGATGAAATCCGCGTGGCCAATTGGTGCGACGCGTGCCGGCGCGACGGACGGTCCGCGGGCCACCTGCTCGCCGACAACATGCGCCAGTGCGTCGCCGCCATCCGGCGAGTCAACCCGACGGCCCGGCTCTGCGTCTGGTCCGACATGTTCGACCCGAACCACAATGCGTCCGCCGCTCCGTTCTATTTGGTCAACGGGGACCTGACCGGATCCTGGGAAGGCCTTCCCCGCGATATGTGGATCATCAATTGGAACAGCGGAAAGGCGGCGGCGAGCTTGTCCTGGTTCCGGGACCGAGGACACGCTCAGGTGCTCGCGGGCTACTACGACGCGGACCCCGCGCGGATCACCGATTGGCTCGATGTCGCGCGGCGCGAGCGAGCCGGGGCCGCCGGAGTCATGTATACAACGTGGCGCCAGGACTACTCCAACATCGAGGCATTCGCCGGCCATGCGTGGGGACCGAACAAATAAGTGGGGAAACACCTGTTTGCAATCGGTCCTTTCCAAGAGCTAGACTTGTCAATCGTCGCGGATCGGACGCCGGACTGGATCGATGTTGGGGGTTGGAGTGGCGGGGTCGTCGGTTTCTGGTTATTTGGGTATTGAGGTTTGGAACGGCGGAAGGGGCGGCGGACAAGGGGAGGAATCGATCGTGAAACAAACCATCGTACAACGGATTCTCGGCGCGCGAGCGATGTCGATTGGCGTAGCCCTGGTGAGCATGGTCCTGATTGCGGAGCCCGCGGGCGCTCAGGCGCCGACTCCGTTGGCGGAGGCGGAACAGGCGGTCGCGGCGACGCAAGCCGAACAAGGGGCGGCGGAACAGGTCGTGGCGGCCAAGGCCGCCGTGCTCGACGCCGTGACGGCCGCGGTGAAGGCGGCGGAGGACGCGGCGGCGAAAGCGAAAGCGGCGCTCGACGCCACCGAGGGAGACGCGAAGGCACAGGCCCAACGCGCGTTCGACGCCGCCCAGCAGGCGATCGCCGCGCTCCAGGAAGCGATCAAGCCGGTCCAGACCGAGAAGGCGGCGGCCGACGAGGACCTTGCGAAAAAGACGGCCGCCGCGACCGCCGCGAGGCGGCGCGTCGTCGCGGAAAAGGCCTGGGCGGCCCGTGTCGCCGTCGAAGGGGCCGTGAACGAACGGGGACAGGCCGAACGGACGCTCGCCGAAAAAGGGGCGGCCGCCGCCAAGGCGGCCGAAGCGCTCGCGGCCGCTCAAAAAGTCGCGACCGATTCGGCCGCCGCGAAAACGGCCGCCGAACCGGTCCTGGCCGAAAAGACCCAAGCCGCCAAGGCGGCCGCCGACGCCGCGAACGCCGAGCAAGACGCCGAGAAGAAGAAGGCGCTCGCCGAGGCCGCCGCGAAAGGCGAACAGGATCGGGTCGCCGCGGAAAAGGATCTCGCCGACAAGGACAAGGCGGCGGTCGAAGGAGCCGCGAAACTCGCCGAAGCCAAGGCGGCTCTTGATGCGGTCAACGCCGAGAAGGCGGCCGCGGAAACGGCCGTGAATGAAAAGACGGCCGCGATCGCCGCCTCGAAGGAAGCCCGCGCGTTCACCGACGCCGAAGCCCTCGATGGGCTCAAACCGATCACCGCCGCCTCGTGGGATTACGCCAAGGCGCGCCACCTGCTCTTCCGAGCGGGTTTCGGCGGAACACCCCAGGAAATCCAAACGCTCGTCGCCATGGGACCCTACGACGCCGTCGATCTCCTCGTCGAATTCCAGCGGCAGCCGACGACCCAACTCCAATTCTCCGTTCCCGCGACCCAACGATGGATGGCGTACGAACAGCGCCTGCATCAGGCCGCTCGGGACAAAATGTGGGCCGACCGACAGAACGGGCACCGCGCCCAGATCACGGCCCTCCGGCACTGGTGGCTGCGCCGCATCGTCGAATCGAAACGGCCGCTCGAAGAGAAACTGACCCTCTTCTGGCATGACCACTTCGCCACCGGATTCTCCAAACTCACCGTGACCACCGGCGTTCAGGAAGTGCTCATCCTGCACCAACAGAACGAAATGCTCCGCCGCAACGTCGATAAGTTCGATGCCCTCCTGCACGGAATCGTCCAGGATCCGGCGATGATCTGGTACCTCGACAACCATCAGAACCAAAAAGGAAACGTCAACGAGAACCTCGGCCGCGAAGTCCTCGAACTGTTCTCGCTCGGCGAAGAGAACAGCGCCAACTACAAACCCGACGGCTATTCGGAAAAAGACGTGCGGGACGGCGACACGCGATCGCTGACCGGCTACACGGTCGACTACTGGTCGGGCCAATTCCGGTTCAACGCCGCCCAGCACGACTTCGGCGAAAAGACGCTGCTCGGCCAGACGCGGGTCATGGGCCCGCACGAGGCGGTCGATGTCATCCTCGCCAATCCCCACACGGCGCGGTACGTCGCGAAAAAGCTCTACGAGTACTTCGCAAACCGGTCGCCCGACCCCCAGATCGTCGATCGCATGGCGCACGTGCTGCGCGAAAACAGCTATGAAGTCCGGCCCCTGCTCCGGAATCTGTTCCTCTCCGAGGAGTTCTACAATCCGGCCGTCATGGGGCGACAGATCAAGAGTCCGGTCGAGCTGATGGTCGGCACGATCAAGATCCTGAACCTGACCAATGTCGACTATGGACACCTCGACGCGGGCTGCTCCACCATGGGCCAGACCCTGTTCGAGCCGCCGAGCGTCGCGGGTTGGGCCGAAGGAGCCGACTGGATCAACGCCGAACGCATCTTGAATCGGTACAACTATGTGGCCAATATGGTGGAGCGGGGCGACGTGGATATCGTCGCGAACCTGCAGGGCACGACGCTCATGAACGCGTCGGAAGTCGTCGATCACCTGATCCAACGATCCCTGCTGACCGGCGTGAGCCCCGAGAAACGACAGGCCTTGATCGAGTTCCTCGGCGACCTTCCGCCTTCGACCGAGTGGGCCGCGCAAAAGGACCAGATCAACGCCCGCCTGCGGGCCTTGCTGGTCATGTTGATGAGCATTCCCGAATACCAAGTGGGTTGACGTCGGTTCAAGGATGATGCGCGACGATGTCGTGCGACGACGATTGTTGTTGGAACAGTCTGGTGTGGATCGGTGAGACATGCGGACCGGCCGTGCGTTCCCGGAAGGAACGCGGCCGGTGCGTCGTATGCGGTGTTGACTCGAACCATTCGATCAGGAGGTGGGACCATGGCACGATTGGGGATGGCGGATCGTCGGCGTTTTCTCGCCCAGAGCCTCGGCGCGCTCGGCGTGGGTTGCATGCTTCCCGAATTCCTGCGCCGGAATCCGGTGGCGGCGGCCGAAGCCGACGGAGGTCATCGGGTCACCGTGGTCCTTCAATTCGGCGGCGGCCACGATGCGCTGAGCGCCCTGGTGCCGTACGGGCACAAGGAGTACCACGAGCACCGCAACCACACGCGGATCAAGGATGAGGAGGTCATCAAGATCAACGATGAATTGGGGCTCCACCCGAACCTCAAGGGTTGGAAGGAAATGCTCGACGAGGGCGCTTTCGCGGCTCTCCCCGGGCTCGGCTATCCGAATCCCAACTACAGCCACTTCACGGCGTGCGACATCTGGTTCGGCGGCGATCCCCGCTCGCGGCGTTCCGTCGGCGGCGACGCGGGCCTTCAAACGACCGACGTCGTGCACGGGTGGGTCGGCCGGGCGATCGATCACGCGTTCAAAGGCAACCCCGACCCCGTACTGACGCTCGCCATCGGCGGCGCGTGGCCGGCGACCATGCCTTGGGCGATCGCCGGCGGCGAACATCCGGGACTCGTGATGTCGCATCCCGAAGGATTCCGGTTCGTCGGTGACCGAAACGACGAGCGTCGCGTCAATCTCTATAAGAAGCTCCACGAGATTAAGCCGATGGAGTCGAGCGCCCAGGTCGATTGGGTCAACGGCACGGCGGCGGCCGCGAACGCGGCGAGCGAGCAGATCCGCCGCATGTCGGGCGACTACAAGCCGAAGATCGAATATCCGGCGAACAACGGATTGGCGAGCCAGTTTCGGATCATCGCGGGTTTGATCGCGGGCGGCCTGTCGACGCGCGTGTACTGGGTGCATATCGGCGGATTCGACACACACAGCGGTCAGCGCGCGCAGCACGACAGCCTGATGGCCGCCGTCAACGACGCGACGACGGCCTTCTTCAAGGACCTGAAGGCGCAGGGCCAGGCCCAACGCGTCCTCATGATGACGATGAGCGAATTCAGCCGCACGACGCTCGAGAACGGCAGCCAAGGCACCGACCATTCGGCGGGCGGCGCGCAGTTCCTGTTGGGACCAGGCGTCAAACCGGGCATCCACGGCGCCCATCCGAGCCTCAAGAAGGAAGAGCTGATTCCGACGGGCTGGAGCCTCAAGCACACGCAGGATTTCCGCGGCATGTACGCGAGCGTGCTCGAGAAATGGATGGGGATCCCCGCCGAGCCGATCCTTGGCCAGGCCTTCCCCATGATCGACTGCATCGCCTGACGCGGCCGGTTCCCTATCCGGGGATCGACCCGTCCCGGGCGGGCACGCAGACGGTTTCCAGGCAGCCGAAGACCGAACAGGCGCCGTTGTATTCCCAGCACTCGCGGTGATGGGGCGTTCCGCACCGTCGGCATCGCACGAGATCGGACGCGATCGGTTGTCCGCAGATCTGGCAGTCGATCACCCCCGAGGGCTCGGTCCCCGTCGCGATGATCTCGATGCCGTCGGCCTGCGAAACGAGGAGCTGGTCGTAGAGCCGCACGGCGTCCTTCGTGAACCGTTCGAGCGCGGAGAGTTGGTGGAACAGGACGCGTTTGCGGACCAGAAGCCGCCCGTTCGCGACGCGGATCTCCACGCCCCGATTCGGAAAATGCTGCCGAAGTTGCTCGATCTGCCACTTGACGGTCTCGCCGAGCAGTCCGTCGGCGCGGTCGGTGTGGTTCGCGAAGACGCGGAACCGCCAATGGAACGGATCGCGCGGGTTCTCGAAGACCCGCAATCCGCGCACCGATTCGGATGAGATCGATGTGGACGACGAGACGATGTGGAGCCGCAAGTCCGAGTCGGGCCAATCGAACCAGGCATCGGTCGCGACCGTGCGGCCTCGAGCCGACTGGCGGACGAAAACGTCCGATCCGGCGTAACGGAAACGTACGCCGCTCGCGCCGCGCCATCGGCTCTTGTCGACGGCGCCTTCGAAGCGGCGAGCCAGCGCGCGCCACACGTCGCGCCGCACCGGCCCCCCGCTTCCGCCAAACGCGCGGAAGAAGAACCAGATGGCCGCGATCAGGAACAGAAAAGCGATCAGACCGTCCACGGACCCGTTCCCCGCCGCGTGTCGAAGATCGGTGCATTACCTGGGCGCATGGGAATGGGAACTCGCCGCCGATGGGCTCGATCGGTCCGCGCCCGGATGATCGACGCTCGCCGAATCGATCGTCGCCCGTCGCCGGCTGAGCGTCAACACGCCGGTGACCAGAGCGGCCGAACCGAACAACAGGACGAGTCCGCCGGCCGTGAGCCACCAGACGGTGCGGTGGGAAAGCGATGCCGTTCGGCCATCGGCCGTCGACGGGCCATCGGCCGTCGACGGGCCATCGGCGCCGTTCGAAGGCGTTTCGCCGCGATACCGCGCGAGCTCGATCCCCAACGCCGCGTTGCGTTCCTTGAGGGCGCGGAGTTCGGATTGGGCTTCGGCGAGCCGGCTCGACAGATCGTCGCGAACCCGTTCGAGCGTGTCCTTGGATTCCCGCGACTCCTTCGCCGATTGAGCGGCTTGGCGCTCGGCTTCGGCCCGCGCGGCGTCGAGCCCGAGCATCGAGGCTTCTAGGCTCGCGTTGCGCCGAGCCTGTTCCGCGAGCGCCGTGGCGGCATGTTCCGGACCACCTTGCGTTTGGATCAGGCCGTCCAGGACGGCCAGCTTGGCGTCGACCTCGCGGCTCGATGCGAGGCCCGCCGCGTTCCGCGACGCATCGGCGATCGGCGAGGGACCTTCCGAGTGATCGGTCGGCGAGGGTACGAGCGTTTCCGGCATTCCCGGCAATCCCAAGACGCGCCACGCGATCATCGCCAGCAGGAGGAACTGGAGCAGGAACGAACCCGCGAGCGACAGAGGAAACCAGAACGGCATCGGCGAAGGCGGCGGCGCGGGCGGAATCGCCCCGGCGCGCGGCCCCCACTCGGAACCCGGTCGACCAGCCATACTCATTTCCGACTCCCATTGATGAACGTGCGCGGCCAATTCGTGTCCGCGGAACATCGAGGACATGATATGGAATCCACCCAAGCGGACCGTCTCGCGCGGCGCTTCGGGTTGGGAACTCCAGCAGAACACGCCGCGATCGGCGCGGCGCGGATCGATGACGAGGGCGATGTCGAGCGGCCGGCTGAAGAAATGGTCGCAAATGAACCGGTCCATGTCCGACAGGAAGATGCCCCAGCCGGGATGCGTATGGTACCAGCCCACGACACGCCACTCGGACGGATGCTCGGCCCGCTGCCTTGCGATGTCGGACCATGTGTCGTGCGTGAACTTGAAACTTCCCCGCGTGCTCTCGTAATGCGCCGCCGCGATCGCCTGCGTCACGATGACGAACGGCCGCCCGTCCGCGTCGACGTATTGGCCTCCGAGCATGACGCCGCCGAGTTCGACATCGACGTCGGTTGCGGCGTGGAGCTCCATTTGCCGCAGCGCGTCCAGATCGAAATAGACCGTCGGATCCGACTCGCGGGGACGGCCCAGCGTCACGACGGCCAGATGCGGATTCTCCTCGGGTCGGCCGCGGGGCCGCGGCGATTCCTCGGCGAGTTCGCCGAATCGGATGTCGCCCTCCTCCGCCATCGTCATCTCCCCCGTTCGCCGCGGTTCCCCTGGTCGGCCGCCAGGACGACGTGCCGTTCGCGTCCGTTCACCACCACGCGCACGATATCGTAAGGCGGAACCCCCAGGTCGGCCAATCGTCGGCGGGCAAGCGCCGAGCCTCCCGTGACTTCATGCACGAGCTCGGGCCTCGCTCCCTTGCCGCATCGCGGACACTCGGTCCACTCGCGCGGCACGCGATACGCGGTGCCCAACACGTCTTTCCGGAATCCGCACGGCGCGCAGGCGATGGCCGTCACGAGGTCGCGATCCAGTCGCAATCGAGGCGCCGGTTCGAGCTCGACAGCGCCGACCGCGCGAAACAACTCGTCCGCCGTCGCCTCGTTCGACAGATCGACCTCGCGGATCTCGTCGTAGGTCTCATGCGAAAGGCAATCGTCGCGGAACGGCAGTTTCGTGCGATAGAACTGGTTGGCGACGCCGTTGAGGACGATCGCCTCGCCCGCGGGCACGTCGAGTCCGTGGATCAGCTTGAGCGCTTCCTGAACCTGCCAGCCGCCGATGATCGACGCGATGGTCGGCGCGGTGGGGACTTTGCCCGCTTGCATCTCCTCCCGCCGCAGCATCGGGCAACTGTATCGGAGCTGGATCAGTCGATAGTCGTTGTCGGTCATCGCGCATTCGTAACACGCGCTGAACGGCGGCACGAAAACCTTGACGACGCCGTTGATCTCCTGTATGCCTCCGTCGACCCAGGGCGTCATCGTCTTCCAACAGCACCGATTCACCCAGAGTCGGGCCTCGCGATTGTCGAGGCAGCCGATGACCACGTCGGCGTCCCGGAAGAGGCCGAGTCCCACATCGGTGATGACGTCGCCGACAATCGGCTCGACTCGCGTGTCCGCGTTCAATCCGCGAAGGCTCTCGGCGGCGACTTCCGCTTTCGGACGCCCGCGGTCCGAGGCGCGGAAAAGGACCGATCGCGCCAGATTGTCCGGCTCGACCCGATCGAAATCGCAGAGCCACACGTGGCCGACGCCGACCAGCGCGAGATTCTTGAGCACCTCGTTGCCCAACGCGCCGGCCCCCACGACCAATACCTTCGCGCGGCGCAGCTTCCCCTGATCCCACCATCCGATCAAACGGAGGCGGGCGTACCGGTCGTCGTCGTCGATGAACCACCGGCCGTCCGACATCGAGCCCATCCTCGCGGCGTGCGCCGGACCCTGTGCGGCGAGCGTCGGCAAGACCTTGAAGTACGCGTTCGATCGGCCTTTTCGTACCGTCCCGGTTCTGGGGCCGCGTGGGCTGAAGCCCACGCCACGTCACCTCTCCCGGCGCCGCATGGGCTGAAGCCCACGCTACGTCGACGGTCCCGGCGCTAGTCCAGGAAAACGATTTCCGGTTCCTCCGTCCATTCGCCGCGCCGCGCCGCCGTGTCCACCGCACCGACCCGGATCGATTCGCCCCCATCGACAATGACCACGTCGCCCTCCCCATCGCCCGCTCGACCGCTCGAATCGGCGAACGTCACGCCGACCCTCGCCCCGCCGGCCTCCACGTTGGACGCAAGGGCCGTGCCCGCGCCGTCTCGCTCAATCGGCCGATCGGGAATGCACTCGGATCGTTCGGCGGGTGACGGGGGTGTTCCTTGGAAGAGATCGCGGAGCGGGCGATCATCGAGGGGGAGTCGGTGCCGATTCCAGCGGCGGATCCAGATCGCGGCCTCCCGATTGTACGGGCTCTCCTCGTCGAAATTCGCGTACCGAATCATGTCCCAGAGCATGCGGCAGAGTTCGACGAGCCGCAGGCTGGGTACCCAGTGCGTCGAATATCCGCCGAGACAGACCACGCCGTTCGCCGAAATGTTGGGATGGAACACGGGCGTTTTCCAAACCAGCTCCGGCATCAATCGGGGGTACGACGCGCCAAGCTCGACCGAAACCTCGTGATCATTCCTTTCGACGACCTCGCCCGACCGCTCGTCGCGCGCCAGTCCGACACCCCGGAACCGCAGGAGATACGCCTCGGGCGGCTCGTTGTCCGCCACCACGCGATAGGAGAACTCCAGGATCGTGCTCTCCAAGGCCAGTTGCCGCATCGCTTGGAAATCGGACCGGAGTCGGCGGGTTCGAGGCGATTCACGCATCATCGATCGATCACCTTGGACGCGGTCGATGCCTTGGAGTCCGTTCGAGCGGGCCCGGCGAGCTGCCGGCACCAGCGGCCCGGTCGAATGTCCCCGTGCCGACCACGCCACCCGGCGAACGGCTCAACCGGCCACAATCTCAGGGTACACAATCAAGTGATCCCCGTCACGTACGCTCGCGTCGATGAGCGTCTGATCCTCCCGCAACCGATTGCCCCCCTCCTTGTGATCGAGACTGTAGCTCATCGGCTGCCCGTCCGGCCCCATGACCGGCAGATTCATGCGGGTGATGATGTTGGGCAGGATCCGCTTCACGGAAACCGATTCGGCGATCTCCGCCTCGACCGATTTCGAGCCGGTCTGGTCAAGAAACGTGACGCGCGTCCGCCTCGAAGGCACATTGGACGACGATCCGGTATCAGTCATGACCCTTGTTCCTCCAACACGTGTCGGCGCGATCGGCGGGGCGGCCTCGGGCGACTCCGATCGGTCCCGTCGGCGGCGAATGCCGGGATATTCGTCGATCGGCGCCCAATCTTAGTCGGGCCGGTCGGCGAATCCTAGGGAATGGCGCGGATCGACCGGTTCGGCTGCTCGAAGGAGACGACGTCGAGTTCCAGCGAACCCATGACTTCGAGGACGGGGGCGAGCGCCGCGAACGGGCTGACGCCGTTGAGATCGGATATGCCGAGTTTGATATGGCCGACACCGACGCCGCCGAGTCCGAGCGTGGCGTCGAGCGGCACCCAGCGGTCGCGGATCCAAACCTCGTTCCACATATGGAACGCGTAACCGTCCCGGAAGGCGACCAACCCCGTGGCGACGCGGGCGGGCAGCTTGCGGGCTCGGCACAGGGCGGCGAGCAGGACGGCGTGTTCGGTGCAGTCCCCGGTACGCGAGCGGACGACTTCGGCGGCCGACGCGAACGCCTCGGTCAACGCCTTGCGTTCGATCGCCTGATGCACGGTCCGTTCGCACGCCGCGGCCAGGGCCCACGCGTCGTCCGAACCGGCGTCGATCGCCTCGGCCATGCGCCGCACGGCCTCGTCGTCGCTCTGTATGAGGCTGTTCGGCTCGAGGTCGGCGGGTCCCGGCGCGGCGCCGCCGACCGGAACGTCCAGCGATCCGGGCTCCACGCGCCGCACGGTGATGTCGACCGTCGATCGATCGACTCGCGCGATCGACTGCGAACCGTCATTCACGAACACGCGTGACGGGTCTTTGTCACCCTTGAGCCTCGCTCGATACACGGCGTTCCGTTTGTGATGCGGATCGGGGATCGGATTGGAGACCGTGACATGGATCATCGCGTAGAGATCGACGTCCACGTTTGCGGCGAGCGCCAGCTCGCGAACCGTCCGGTACGCCGTCATGTCGGCTTGGGGCATGTGGTATTTGCGGATGATTCCGAGCGCGTCGCACCAAAGGGTCGAATCGAGTTGGAGCTGGTCGGCGGAAACGTGCGAGTCGATCCGCAGGAGACGTTCCCGACCGAACGGCGTCTCCGCCTCTTCCCAATCGACGGCGGACAAGGTCGTCTCGCCGACGATGTTCAAGACGGGAATGAACGATGTGAACGCGCACCGATCGCCCGGCGCGAGCGGTTTGGCCGATAGGACCTGCTGATCGGCGAAGAACCCTCGCCACCCGTCGTTCCACGGAATCGACTGAAGGCTCGAACTGCCCGGCGCTCGGAGCACGACGTGCAATTGCGGTCCGTCGCGCCGAGCGCTCGTCGTGACCTCGGGCCCCCCGTCGCTCATCGATGTTCCCAATTCGGCGACGCGGCCGTCGGCGTATTCCAGACTCGCCAACCGCAGTTGCTGCGTCACCCGGTCTCCATTCCGCAGCAACGTGATGACCTGCTCCATCTCCGTCCGCTTGTACGCGTCGTTCGGCGATTCGCCCGGGAGCGACTCGGGCGCGACCTCGTACACGCGCGTCACCGCGTGCCCCACCTTCGCGGTTCCAAGGTAATACGCCATCCACACTTCGTCGATCGGCGGTCCCGCAACCGGTTCCGCGAGGAGCGAGCGTGTCGGATCGGGCGCGGGGCGCCCGCCGGGATTCGCTTGGGAATGCGATTCCGAATGCGTCCCCGGGGCCGAATCCCCTAGGGACTCGCCCTTCTCGCCGGGACGCGGCGCCGGCCCGTTCGCGGCGGGCCCGTTCGCGGCGGGCCCGTTCGCGGCGGGCCCGTTCGAACGTGGATCGGCCGCTCCGCCTTTCGCCTGGATGCCGTTCCCGCTTGGCGCGCCCGGCGCGCCTTGATCGACCTGAGCGGCTTGGCTCGCCGACTCCCGCGCATCCGAAATCGGGCGGCGCTCCGCCCGATCGTCGGAGGTCTTCGGCGCGGCTCGCCCTTTCGCGGCGTCAGGATCGGGGCGGCAGCCGACGAACACCACGATGCCCGCGAACCATGCGACCACCCACGCGGCGCGCCTCCGCCGTCCGTGGCTCCATGCCGACCGATCCATCCCGATCCCCCCTTACGAACTCAGGCAGCGTCCCTGACCGTGCCATGGGCAGTCAATATAGCAGAGAGTCCAAACGAGCCACCACATCGGTTTTCGCGGAATAGCTTGCGCAATCTGAATTGGACCGGCTGAAGGCTCGACGAATTGCCGCCGAGGCGGCTGGACAGTTCGGGGCGCATCGGACCGGATGCTAGATTTCCAGTAGACGGCCGGGACAACGACCCGGCACACCGGTTTCGACGGAGCCCGCTCGCCGCGGTACTCCGTCGCGGCGCATCGACTGACCGATGGGAAACCCGATCGCCGAGCGGCTGCCCCGACCGTCCCACCCCATTGACCCACGGTCCGTGCCGACGTCCGTTGCTTCGCCGAATTCCTGGAGCCTCGCGTCACACGATCCACCCGTAGGATGACCGAACGTCATGCGTGCGAACCGTGACCTAGGTTAGAGCGTCCTTCCCCACCGCCCTCCGGACCCGGATTCCGGATCGACTGGCAGAGTATCGAGGTTGACGATGGGCTTCCTGAAGCGTCTGTTCCGCAATGTCTTCCATGAGGGAATGCCCGCCGAAACGGCTCCGAGCAGTTTCGAGCGGCTCAGTGAGGAACAGCTCGAAGCCCACCTCCGGATCTCCAAATACGGCCAATTCCAGTTGACCGACGCGATCCGGCCCTCGTACGACTTGCAGGTCGTTCCGGCGCAGGGATACCGGCACGACATCTATGAGGACGAGGAAACCAAGAGCCGCATTCCCGTGCTGATGGCCTCCGCGTCGCGCGAGAACATGTTCGACCTGTTCCTCGACCTGCTCGAACCGCTGGGTTCCGAGGTCGACGTGGTGCTGGAAACCAGCCACACGCGCCAACAGGGCGGGCATGAGGATCTCTATCGCGAGCATATCGACATGCCCGTCCTCAAGAGCGTCCTTTGGGACTTCGAGGACCTCCTGCTGAACGACGGATGCACCGGACTCGCCGTCATCAACTCGGCGACACCCCAAGAGATCCAATTCGACGAACACAAGTTGTTGATCGTCTACGGCGAACCGCTTCGTCCGTTCGAGGCCGTCTTCCAGCGCTATCAGGTGCGGCGCAACGACGAACTCCGGTTCGTAACGGAAGCCGAGCACGTCCATTCGTCGAATGAGAAATACTTCCGGGGATTCGACGAACTCCGAATGCAGCTCGGCATGGACTCGGGTTTCTACGCCTAGCGAACGCGAACCTCGTCCGCCGATCGCCTCGCGGGGGTCAAGGCCCGTTCGGTCCGATTCCGTTCGGGCCGGCGTTGCTAGCGCGGACCCACTCCCGCGTCCACGACGCGGGCCCGGATGTCGGAAAGCAGGCGCTGTTCGAGCACGACATCGCGGCCGATCGGTATCCAGCCGAGACTCACCGGTCCGGTCGCCCGCCCCGGCTCGGCCCTCACGACGGTGCCGTCGTACCGCAGCGTCGCCCCGCCCACGGTCGCGTGTTCCGGCTGGTAGAGATCCTCGAGTTCCTTCGCGACGAGCACCTCGATCTGCAGTCCGCCGGCTGAAGGCGTCACGCGAACCGACGCTCTGCGACGAATCGACTGCAACGAGCTTTGCCATCGTTCGAATCCCGGAGTCGCGTCGGTCCGCCAGGGTTCGAGCACCGTCGAACCGACTATCGGAAACGTCTCGAGGCGACCCTCGGTCAGAGCGTTTCCGACAAGCCGCAGCCGTTCCTCGCGATCGATCCTAAAAAAATCGTCCACCGAGTCGACGACCTGATCCCAAACAAAATCGATGTCCGTCATCGGCACAAAGAGCGGGTTATCGAGGAACGCGGGTTCCGGCCTTGGTCTCAACAGGCCTCGCGGCATCCACCGTCCGCATCCGGCTGCCGTCAGGGCAAGCAGGATCATGGCCGACAGCGCGAATCCGCGCGGCCGGCGGCCTGCGAGATCGTGGATGAACGTCGCGCGGATGGAGACCGGCGCACGACCCGATTGCCGCGTGTTTGGACCGCCGAGTTGTCGAACAGGGTTTGATTCGATCATGGGGCGAGTCCGCCCGCGCCTCGATGCCATGCCGACCCGAACCGTCAACGGCGGCGCGCAAGCCGGAGAAACGGGGGGCGTAGTGTCCTCGAAACGGACGCTCCCTTCAAGGCCGAACAGCCCGATATTCGTCGCAGGGGTGTGTGGGCCGCGGCGTCGGCTTGAGCCAACGCGAGAAGGCGCGTGGGCTGAAGCCCACGCTACGCGCGACGCGAGAGGGGTGGGAGCGCCGTGGGTGAGGTCGACTCGCCGTCGGCGGAAACCGGGTTCCCGACGGCCGCGGTCGGCAACAGGATGGTGAACGCCGTGCCGCGTCCCGGAGCGCTCTCCACGCGAATACGCCCGCGGTGCGCCTCGATGATCTCGCGGCATGCGGAAAGGCCAAGGCCCGTTCCGCCCTTGCCTGTCGCGTCGGGCCCCGTCTTCGTGCTGAAATGCGGCTCGAAGATCCGGTGCAGCGTCTCCGCGTCCATACCCGTTCCCGAATCGCGGACGGTCAATTGCACCATCGAACGCTCGGCGTCCGGCGCGATCCGGAGGACGATGCGTCCGCCCTGGGGCATCGCTTGCCTCGCATTGATCAGCAGGTTGATCAGAACCTGTTGGATTTGGTTTCCGCTGACCAGGGCGGGCGGCGACGGCCGGAATTCGCGCTCGACGACAATCCTGTGTTTTTGCATTTCCCGGTCGAGCAGGACCAAGGCGTCCTCCACCAATACGGCCAAATCCGTGGCTTCGAACGAAGCCGATCGATTCCGTGCCGCACCGAGAATAGTCGCCGTGATCTTGGACGCGCGCTGTCCGGCCGCCAGTATCCGTTCAAAGGCTTTTTGACGCGATGCGGCATCGGAGGCGCGAAGGCCGAGTTTCGCGTAGTTGATGACGGTCATCAGCACGTTGTTGAATTCGTGCGTCGTTGTCCCCACCAGTTCGCCCAGCGCGGCCATCCGCTGCGACTGGGCCAACTGAGCGCGCAGCCCGCGCACCTCGCGAAGAAGGGCGTCGACGTCGGGCTCGCCCCCATCGCCGCATCGGACCGCTCCGTTCGGGCTCGCCGGAGTCCAACTTTCGGCACCCGATTCGTTTCCGCTGCGCATGCTCCCCACCGTGTGAATGCCGTCACGTTGTTCCGCTCAGGTGCCTTGCATCTAACGACTTATCGTCGAATCCGGCTTGGCGACTGTAGGCGAAGCCGATACAATCCGCCCCGACAGCCTCGGAACGCCGATCCGCCGTTTCCCGGCGACCGGCAACCCACGATCATCGACGATCGCAGGATGGGCACGGATGCACGGCGTGGAACTGCTCGAACAAGCGCTCGATGTCGCCAAGAGACTCGGCTTGGACGTTCGCCGGGAGTGGCTTGGCACGGGAGGCGGCGTCTGTGAGTTTCGCGGTCGCCGACGGCTCTTTGTCGACCTCTCCGAGCCTGTCCTCGACCAGCTTGCCCAAGTTCGCGACGCGCTCCGGAACGAACCCGAACTCGCACGCGTGCCGATGAGCGTCGAGCTGCGACATCTAATCGGTTGCCGGCGCGCCGCGTAATTGCCCATTTTTCGCAGTCGACTCGGGCGCCCCATCAGGACGGGAATCGAGAACGGACGGTCCATCGGATCCGACGAGCTCGGGTTCACCATAGAGTCCGTGCTCCCGAATGTAGGCCTCGACCTCGCCGGGCGTTTGATAGCGAATCGAACGACCCGCGCGCACGGCCGCTCGAATGGCCGTGCCGCTGATCCCGATTTCGGGCATTTCGACCAGCCGCGCATCGACGTGGCCGAACCGTTCCGCGCCGATCCGACGTCGGAGGGGTTCCCAGTCGGGTTGGTGGCCTCGCCTCGCCACCACGACGAGTCCCGCCAATGCGCAGATATGTTCGGGTTCCTTCCAGTTCGGCAGGTCGAGCAATGTGTCGGCTCCGATGAGGAGGTGGAGCCGATCGCCGGGCCCCATCGCCCGAAGGGCCGTCAGCGAGTCCACGGTATAACTCACTCCTCCCCGCACGCATTCCAGATCGGTGACCTGAAAGGCCTCATGATCGGCCGTCGCGAGACGGAGCATGGCGATGCGGTGGTGCGCGGGAGCAAGGGTGAGGCGCCGCTTGTGGGGAGGCGTCGCGGCCGGCATGAACCAGACCTGATCGAGGCCGCACGCCTCCCGGCACGACTCGGCGAGCAGCAAATGTCCGCAATGAACGGGATCAAAGGATCCGCCGAGGATACCGATGCGCAGCGAAGTCATGTTTGAATCGTCGTGTCGGGAGCGCGAATGCCGTCGGTCGGTCGTCGATCCCCGCGCGGGGGTTCCGCCGCCGGGAGTTCGACTGTTATGGTAACGGGGATTCCAAGGACGAAACAGGGACCCCGCCCCGCGGCGAGGCGGCGCGGCGGGCAAGCGGAGTGGTGTCGATGACGGAGCGGCAACCCTCGTTGTTTGGCGAGCCGGAAGGCGCGCCGTGGGAGGTCGACGACCGGCACGAGCGACTGGTCGCGACCGTCGTGTTTCCCGAATGGGAAGGCGAGTTCGACTACGAGGTTCCCGATCGGCTTCGCGGTCAAATCGAGTCCGGCCGCCGTATCCGCGTTCCCCTTGGAAAATCGAACCGACCGGTCGTCGGCTATTGCGTCGGCCTCGATGTCAAACCACCGCCGTCGGCCTTTCGACGGAAGGAAGTACTCGCCGCCCTCGACGAAGGGACCCTTCTGGCCCCGGCCATGTTGCGGCTGACGCGTTGGCTCGCCGACTACTACGTCTGCACGTGGGGGCAAGCGATCGAGTCGGCCGTTCCGGCGGGCGTGCGATTGGCGAAAGGCACGCGGGAGACGGTCCTATTGGCCGTGCGAGGCGGCGCGATGTCCGAGCCGGGGGAAGTCAGGCTCAGCCCGGTTCAGCGGACCGTGCTGCGGGTCTTGTGCGAGTCGAACGAATCGATGACCGCGGCCCAACTCGCCGCCGCGGCGGGCTGTTCGCTCGGCCCGATCCAGCAGCTTCGCAAGAAGGGGCTGATCGAGGCGACGACGCGGCGTGTCCTGACGCGGCCCGCCGAACCTCGCGTGGTCGAAGGGCAGGATCCGTTCACGCTCAACCACGAACAGCGAGGGGCCCTCGAAGCGATCGTCGGCGCCGTGCACCGCGGCGCATCAACGACTTTCCTGATGCACGGCGTGACGGGGAGCGGCAAGACGGAGGTGTACATCCGGGCGATCGACGAGGTGTTGCAGTTCGGCAGGCAAGCCATCGTGCTCGTGCCCGAGATCAGCCTGACGCCGCAGGCCGAGCATCGGTTTCGCTCGCGGTTTCCCCGCGTGGCCGTGTTGCACAGCCACATGAGCGACGCGGAGCGCCACGCGCACTGGCTCGCCATCGCGCGGGGCTCCATCCAGGTTGTCGTCGGCGCTCGGAGCGCCGTCTTCGCGCCCCTCCCGAGGCTCGGGTTGATCGTCATCGACGAAGAGCACGACGCGTCGTTCAAGCAGGACTCGACGCCGCGCTACCACGCGCGACGCGTCGCCCTCGAGCGATGCCGGCTCGAACGCGCCGCGCTTGTCCTCGGTTCCGCCACTCCCTCGCTCGAGTCGTACCACGCGGCCATGGAAGGCCGTTATGTGCGGATGCCGCTCGACCACCGCGTCCATCGCCGTCCCCTTCCGCGGGTCGACATCGTCGACCTCCGCATCGAACACGATCGGCGAACACCGCAGGGCTGCATCAGTCGTCCGCTGTACCAGGCGATGAGCCAGGCGTTGCGGGCGGACGGGCAGGTCATCCTGCTGCTCAATCGGCGCGGATTTTCGACATCGATCCAATGCCCCGCGTGCGGCCACGTCGTGAAGTGCGCGCATTGCGATATCGGCCTGACGCACCATCGCGCGGACGAGACGGCCGTCTGCCATTACTGCGACTATCGGATCCTCGCGCCTCCGCGATGCCCGAAGTGCGGATTCGACGGCATCCGCTACCGGGGGCTCGGAACGCAGCGGCTCGAAGCCGAAGTCCGTTCGCGATTCCGCGACGCGCCGTGCCTCAGGATGGACAGCGACACGATGCGGAAGCCCGGCGCGCATGAAAAGGCCCTCGAACAATTCCGGAGCGGCGACGTCCGCATCCTGCTCGGAACCCAGATGATCGCGAAGGGACTCGATTTTCCCGACGTGACGCTCGTCGGAGTCATCAACGCCGACACGGCGCTCCACTTCCCCAACTTCAGGGCGTCCGAAAGGACGTTCCAACTGGTGACGCAGGTCGCCGGTCGAACGGGGCGCGGCGCGCGAGCCGGCCGCGTCCTCGTCCAGACCTACAGTCCCGATCACCCGGCGATCGTGACGGCCGCCCAGCACGACTACGTGCGTTTCGCCAACCTTGAATTGCCCGCTCGAGCGAGGTTCCACTATCCGCCCCACGGTGAAATGGTCCGCGTGGTCCTGCGCGGGGAGGACGCGTCGATCACCGACGCGTTCGCGCGGGACCTCACCGGCGAACTGCGGAGCCGCGTCGACTCGGAGACCCGGATCGTCGGGCCCGCTCCGACTCCGATCGCCAAACTCCACGGCCGATACCGATTCCATTTGCTGCTGATCGCCGCGAACCACGAACCGATCCGGGCCGCCGTTCGCGACGCGGCCCGTTCGGTGCGGGTGCCCGACGGAGTACAATGGATCGCGGATGTCGACCCGCTCGACATGCTGTGACCGCCGCGCGGCGTTCTCGGACCCGTTCCACTGGCTCGCGTCCGCGAATCGGCCTAGAATGCGGCCGAGTTGTTCGACGACCCCGCGGTTCTTGGAACGCCATGGCGTATCAGTCGCTGAAACGGGTGCTGGGCGAAACAAGCCTGGAGCGAAAGTGCCGGTTTCTGTTCGGAACCTGCCTGCTCCTGCTGATCGCCGGAGCCTACATCTGGGTCGACCAGATCGCCGAGAAGCTCGTCCATTCCACGCTGCAGCAGGAACGGGTCAACAAGCAGCAGCGAGGCCGCGCGTTCGCCGTGATGACGATGCTCAAGTTGCATTTCATCGCATGGGCGAGCGGCAACGAGGAGCAGAAGGCGGTCGTCGAGGACATCATCCGCGGCCTCGAACGCGAAACGTACCGCGCCGAAGTGCTCGGATTCGACGGCAACGTCAAGCTCGACGTCCGCGAGCCCCAGACGGCATGGGAACGCGACGTCATGCGCGAATTGCTCGACGAACTCCGCGCGCGGAGCCGCGCGCCGGCACGCGGCGCGGATTCTCCCGAAACGCCGGACGCCGCGGCGCCTTCGCCCGCGCCGAACGAATCGCCACCGCCGGCCGCGACGCCCGTCGCCGGCCACGGAGTCGCGAACGAAGACGCGTCACCCGCCCGAACGGGGCTCTTGGAGGAACCCGTCCCGATCCTCGACCCGGACACGTTCCGGCCTCCGGAAGACGATCAACGCCTTTTCCGCGAACGCATCGTGGCGACGGGTCCGAACGGCGCCGAGCAATACCATTTCTTTCAACCGGTGATCTACCACGAATCGTGCAACACGTGCCACGGCTCGTTGCGGGGCACGATGCCGGCATCCGCCGAGGACGCGCAGTTGTCGGACCGGTACGAACCGTTCCGGGTGGTCCGCATCGTCCTCGACCACGGCGTTTCGAGGGGGGAGGTGAACTGGATCCGCGCCGTGCTGATCGCGGCGGGGATCATCACGTTCTTCGTCGCGATGGTCGCGCTGTATGTTATCGTGCGCTATGTCGTCGTCTCGCCGCTCAAGCATCTCCGCGACGTCAGCGACGCGATCAGTCGCGGCAATCTCGATCTGCGCGCCGAGATCCACACGAACGACGAATTCGAGGACCTCGCGGCGTCGTTCAACCGCATGCTCCGCCAATTCACGGAATCCCAGGCCGACCTTCGAGCCGTCAACAAGGACCTCGACGCCAAGGTCGACGAACTCGCCCAACTCAACATGCGTCTGTATGAAACGAACCGGGTCAAGAGCGAGTTCCTCGCGAACATGAGCCACGAACTGCGCACGCCGCTCAACAGCATCATCGGTTTCTCCGAGGTCCTTCAAGGCATCGATTCGCTCACCGACAAACAGCGCCGCTACGCGCAGAACATCCGGAAGGCCGGCCGGTCGCTGCTCGACATGATCAACGACATCCTCGACGTCGCGAAGATCGAGGCGGGCAAGATGGAGGTGCGGCCGACCGAGTTCCCGGTCGACGGAGTGATCCAAACGCAGTGCGAAATGGTCCGGGCGCTCACCGAGGGCAAGAACATCGATCTGTCGGTTCAGATCGAGGAGAACCTCCCCCACCTCTTCCAGGACCAAGGTAAGGTCCAGCAGATCCTCACGAACCTCTTGTCGAACGCGATCAAGTTCACGCCCGAAGGAGGCCGCATCACGGTGCGCGGCGAACGCGAGGCGAGCGGCCGATTCCTGCTCACCGTCGCCGACACGGGCGTCGGGATCGCCGAGGAGGACCGCGAGATTGTTTTCGAGAAATTCCGCCAAAGCCGCATGGTCGCGGGCGAGGATTCGCTCACGCGCGAGTACTCGGGCACCGGCCTGGGGCTTTCCATAGTCCGCGAATTGTGCAAGCTGCTGCGCGGCGAGATCGATTTCGAAAGCGAACTCGGCAAAGGAAGCACGTTCCGCGTGCGCCTTCCCTGGTCGCTCGATGAATGCCCCTTGTTGCCGAGCCCGACGGCGTCGGAGTCGTCCGCGAGACGGCACGCCACGGGCGTCGGATTCTAGGTTGCGTTCCTCGACGGGAGCCGTAAGTCGACGGCGCGGATGCCCCCGAGGGAGGGAGCGCCCGAATGCGCGTGTAAGGAAGACGGACGATGGGTTCGAGTGAAAGGAAGCACACGATGGCCGAGCCGCGTGCGGCGAATCTCCCGGCGCAGGTCGAGCTGTACACGGACGGAGCGTGCAGCGGCAACCCTGGGCCGGGTGGTTGGGCCTACATCCTGCGCCATCGGAAGACCGGCGCGGAGGCCGAGGCCAGCGGCGGCGAGGGGCACACGACGAACAACCGCATGGAGCTGACGGCCGTCGTACGCGGACTCGAAGCGCTCAAACGCGCCTGCCGCGTCGAACTGTTCACCGACAGCGCCTACGTCGGCAAGGGGCTCACCGAATGGATGCCGACCTGGAAACGCAACGGGTGGAAACGGCGGGACCGCGGCGGTCTCCATCCCGTCAAGAACGCCGACCTCTGGCAACGACTCGATGAACTCCTCCAAGTCCACCCGCTCACCTATACGCGCGTCGCGGGCCACAGCGGCCATGCCGAGAACGAACGATGCGACGCGCTCGCCGTCGCCGCGATCCGCAAGTGACCGACCGACGCCTCGTCCCACGCAAAACGACCCTCCCGGTCGTTTCGTTCCGTCACCGCGATCCGCAAACGGCCGAAGGGCGCCGGCGAACGGGCATGTTGCGAGCCGGCCCGGCGCGGCGTAGACTGCCGCCAATCGATCGAGGAGCGGCGACATGGCACGGATCAACGTGAGCACAAAATCGGTTTCAGCGGCCGTCCGTCGCGCGTCGGTGACGCGATGGGGCCGGTGGGCGTCCGCGATCGCCATCGCGGCCGCTCTCGGGTTGGGATCGGCCGGCGCGGCGTGTTTCGCGCGGAGTGAGGGCGGGGGCGGCGAACCCGAGGCGCTGCGTGTGGGATTCGCCGAACGGGACATCACGCCGCCCGAGGGTTTTCCGGTGGCCGGATACTACCATGAACGAAGGGCGACCGGGACCCACGATCCGCTCAAGGCGAAGGCGATCGTGTTTCACCAGGGGGAAACGCGGGCGGCGTGGGTCGTCTGCGACCTGACCGGCATCTCGATCGACCTTTCGTCGGCCGTGCGCGAGGACGCCTCGCGCGCGACGGGCATCCCCTGGGAACAGATCACCGTCTCCGCGACCCACTCGCACACCGCGCCCGACTACGGGCGCGATCTGTTCGCGCACACGGCCGACCGCGCCGGAGTTTCGCAAGGCGACGGCGCGTATTCCCGGTCCCTGATCGCCTCCATCGTCGACGCGATCCGAGCCGCGAATGACCAGACGGCGCCCGTCACGCTCGAATCGGCGACGGCCATCCAACAGGACCCTGTTTCGTTCAATCGGCGGTTTGTCATGCGGGACGGAAGCGTCCGCACCTGGCAGCGGCTCGACAATCCCGACGTCGTCCGCCCGGCCGGCCCGATCGATCCCGAGCTCGCCGTGCTCGTCGCGCGCCGCGCATCCGACGGACGGCCGATCGGCGCGCTCGTGAACTTCGCGCTGCACCTCGATACGGTGGGCGGGACGATGTGGAGCGCGGACTACCCGTATCCGATCGAACGCGCCGTGCGGAGCGCGCTTGGCGACGACGTCGTTTCCGTTTTCGGAACCGGATGCTGCGGCGACATCAACCACTCCGATCCGACGCGCGCCGATCGGAACTCGACGGAGCATATCGGCACGTCGCTCGGCCGAACCGTCACCGAAGCGGTCGGTCGGTCCCAACCGATCGCCTCGCCCCGATTGAACGTCGGCCGCGCCGTGGTGCCGCTGCCCCTGCAAGAGGTCACCGACTCGCAATTGGCCGCCGCGCGCCCTCTGCTCCTGAGCGCGAAGGACGGGGCGAAGGTCGACTTCTTCGAACAAGTCGCCGCGTACAAGGCCGTGATGCTCGAACAACTGAGAAACGAGCGGCCTTCCGCCGATCCGACCGCGTTCATCAATTGGGGGCTCTGCCGCAAATGGGCGGGGGTCGGCGATCATCTGCCCGTCGAGGTTCAGACCCTCTGCCTCGGTTCGGACCTAGCGATCGTCGGTTTGCCCGGGGAGATCTTCGTCGAACTCGGCCTGGCGATCAAACGCGCGTCTCCGTTCCGAACCACGATCGTGATCGAGTTGTCCAATTGTGTTGAGACGATCTACGTTCCGACCCGCGCGGCGTACGCGGGCGGAAGCTACGAGGTCCTGAATTCGGCCACCGCGCCGGGCAGCGGCGAGATGCTGGTCGAAGCCGCATTGAAGTTGTTGCGGGACGCCGCCACCGAGGGAAACGCTCCATGAAGATCACCGAAATCGTGTGCCAAGTCCTCCGGATTCCCAACGTGACGGAGAAGACCGCGTCGAGCCAGGATTCGGTGTTGGTCCGAATCCGGACCGATGAGGGAATCGAGGGGATCGGCGAGGCGGACTCGTCGCCCGAGGTGGTCAAAGCGATCGTCGACGCCCCGTTCAGCCATCTGGTCGCGTGTGGACTGCGCCCGCTGCTCATCGGCGAGGATCCGCTCGAACACGATCGCCTGCGGCAGAAGATGTACCGGCGCACCATGTACCTGGGGCGCACGGGTGTCACGATGACGGCGATGGCCGCCGTCGATATGGCGCTCTGGGACTTGAAAGGCAAATATTTTCAGCAGCCGATCCATCGGCTGCTCGGAGGCCGGCGGCACGAACGGATCCGCGCGTACGCGTCCATCCTGTTTGGTCGTGACGGGGCCGAAACGCGCGACATCGGGCGTCGCTGGATCGAGGCCGGATACACGGCCGTCAAATTCGGATGGGAGCCGATGGGCCCCAGCGAGGCGGTCGATCTCGATCTGGTCCGCGGCGCCCGCGATGGGCTCGGCGACGCCACATTGCTGATCGACGCGGGGTGCGTCTGGGACGCGAGAACGGCGCTGCGCCGCGCCAAACTCTTCGCGGAATACGAACCCGGCTGGCTCGAGGAACCGCTGAGGCAGGCGGATGTGGCGGGATACGAATGGCTGCGCGATCGTTCACCCGTTCCAATCGCGGCCGGCGAGGGGGAATGCGGACGCGAGTCGTTCCGCGCGCTCATCGACCGCCACGCGCTCGACGTCTATCAGGTCGATCTCGCCCGGTGCGGATTCACCGACGCGGCGTATATCCGCGACCGGGTCGAGGAAGTCGGCGCGCGCCTTTGCAACCATTGCTATACGAGCCCCGTCACCGTGGCGGCGAGTCTCCACTGGCTATCGACCTGCCGCGACACGTTCCTTTTCGAGGATTGCGTCGAGGACTCGCCGCTCCGCCACGAATTGACCCTGCAAAAAGTCCAAGCCGAGAACGGTTGGATCCAAGTTCCCGACCGGCCCGGACTCGGCGTGGACCTCAACGAGGATTTCATTCAGCGGCATTTGGTGTGCGAATCGCGGGCGTGACGTGAAAGGATGATCCAATGAAGGCGGTCCATCGACGCGCGGCGGCGTGCATTGCGTGTTTCGGCGTGTGGGTCGGAACATCGGGCCCGATTCGGGACGTTCAAGGCGAGGACCTCACCCTGGCCACGGCGACGCGCCCGGCGCCGAACGCGGTGGACGAACCGAGGGCCGACCGCTTCTCGCTCGACAAGGCCGTGGCGTTCCTCGACCAGGCGTCGCTCGAGTGGACGGCGAGCCGCAAGTGCTTCACATGCCATACGAACTACGCCTATCTGATGGCGAGGCCGGCCGTATCCGCCGAGAATACGGCGCACCGCGAGGTCCGCGCGGAGCTGGAAAAGCTGGTGACCGGGCGTTGGGCCGAATCGGGGCCGCGTTGGGACGCCGAAGTCGTCATGACGGCGGCCGCGCTCGCGATCAACGATCGCGCGACCACCGGAAAACTCCATGCCATCACGCGCCAGGCCCTCGATCGCATGTGGACCGTGCAGCGCGGGGACGGCGGATTCAACTGGCTGAAGTGCAAATGGCCCCCCATGGAATCCGATGACCACTTCGGCGCGACGATGGCCGCGATCGCCGTCGGCGCCGCGCCCGAGGATTATTCCAAGACCGAATCGGCGCGGGCCGGACTCGCCCGGATCAAGGCCTACTTTGTTTCGGAGCCCGCCGCGACCGTGCACCACCGGGCCATGCTGGTCTGGGCCGGTTCGTATCTGCCGGAACTCGTCGACGGCGCGGCCCGTGATGCGACGATCGACGAAATACGCTCGCTCCAGAAAGAGGACGGAGGATGGGCGCTCGCGACGTTCGGCGCGTGGGAACGGTCCGACGGCGCGGCGCAGGACGTCGCGTCGAGCGACGGGTACGCCACGGGGTTCGCCGTCTATGTCCTGCGCCAAGCCGGTGTTCCGGCCGACGCGCCCGAAATCCAACGAGGCGTCGCATGGCTCAAGGCGAACCAGCGCGCGAGCGGCCGGTGGTTTACGCGATCCTTGTTCAAGGACGGCAACCATTTCATTTCCCACGCCGGATCGGCGTTCGCCGTCATGGCGCTCGCCGCGTGCGATGTGAAATGACCGAAAGAGGCTGAACCCGCGTGATCACCTACCAAGTATGGGGTTCGCGGATCGACGAGGCCGCGCACGCCCAGATGCGGCAGGCGTGCGAAGTGCCGATGGCCGTCGGCGCGGCGCTGATGCCCGACGCGCACGTCGGGTACGGGCTTCCCATCGGCGGCGTGCTCGCCTTGGAGAACGCCGTGATTCCCTACGCCGTCGGCGTGGATATCGCGTGCCGTATGAAACTCTCGGTCCTCGATATGCCCGCCGATTCGCTCCGCGATTCGTGGCACCGTTATGAGGACGCGCTCGAACGGGGAACGCGGTTCGGCGTCGGCTCCGAATACGAAACACCCAAGGACCATCCGGTCATGGACGAGGATTGGACGGTCAGTCGCGTGACGCGGGAAAGGAAAGACCTCGCGCGCCGCCAACTCGGCACGTCCGGATCGGGAAACCACTTCGTCGAGTTCGGTGCATTGACGTTGTCGTCCGCCCAACCCGGACTCGATCTCGAACCCGGCCGGTACGTCGCCCTGCTCAGCCACAGCGGAAGCCGAGGGACCGGGGCGGCGGTGTGCTCGACCTACAGCGGCATCGCGCGCGCCAGACTGCCCGCGCGCCACGCGCCGCTCGCCTACCTCGCCTGGCTCGCCCTCGATTCCGACGCCGGCCGCGAATACTGGGACGCGATGAATCTAATGGGCGACTACGCGGCCGCCAACCACGACGTGATCCACAAAACGGTGAGCAAACGGCTGGGTGCCCGCGTGATCGCCCGAGTCGAGAACCACCACAACTTCGCATGGAAGGAATCACACGGCGGCCGCGAGTGGATCGTCCACCGCAAAGGCGCGACGCCCGCCGGCGCCGGAGTGCTCGGCGTGATCCCCGGATCGATGGGCACGCCCGCCTATGTCGTCCGAGGCAAGGGGAATCCGGCGAGCATCGAGTCGGCGGCGCACGGAGCGGGCCGGTGCATGTCGCGCACGGCGGCAAGGAGCCGGTTCACGTGGAAAGCCGCGCAGCGCCGACTCGAGGCGCAAGGCATCCACGTCCTTTCGGCCGGAGCCGATGAGGTGCCCGAAGTGTACAAGGACATCGACGAGGTCATGCGCGAACAGACCGATCTCGTCGAGATCGTCGCGCGGTTCGATCCCCGCGTCGTCAAGATGTGCGGGGACGGAAGCCAGGCCGAGGACTAGCGCCGCACGATCACGGGCCTCCCGATCACGGGTCTCCCGATCACGGGCCCCGATTCCGGCCGTTGGTGTCTACCCATTCCGTCGCATTTCGACAACAATCCCGTACGATGGTCTGCATCGCCCCCGTCAGGACGGGCGGGGTTTGGTCATGGATCGGATTCGCATCGAGGAGTTTGAGCGTTTATGGAGGCCGTCATTACATTCGCCGGCATCGTCGTGGTGATCGGCATGATCGGCGTCGTGATCGTCTACACGGTCTTCGCCGAAAAGAAGCGGACGCGGGCGGTCCAGGCGATCGCCGATTCGCTGGGCCTTGAATTGATATCCTCGGCGACGGCCGTTCCGTCGGGCGCCGAGACATTTCCGCTATGCCAGCAGGGGCATTCCCGCCGCGCCTCCAATGTCATGCGCGGTGGGACCGATGATGAGCAGTTGTTCGTATTCGACTATCGGTTCACGACAGGGAGCGGCAAGCATCAGGCGACCCACAATCAGACCGTCGCCTTCCTTCGTTCCGCGATGCTGGACCTCCCGCCGTTCGATCTCTATCCCGAGCGCTGGTACCACCGGGTCGGCCAGTCGGTCTTTGGCATGAAGGACATCAACTTCGCCGAGTATCCCGGATTCTCCAAGCTCTATGTGCTCAAGGGCGACGAGGAACCGGTGCGTCGGATCTTCACCGAACCGCTTGTTCGCCACCTCGAATCGGAAAAGAACATCTGCGCGGCGGGTGCGGACAAGCGGCTGATCTTTTTCCGTCAGGGACGCCGCGTGAAACCCGAGGAGCTGAAGGCGTTCATGCGGAGCGCCTACCAGATGTACGCCCTGGTGCGCGGCGATGCTTCCGAACGGGAGACCGCCTGATCACGCCGTCGCGAGCGCCATCGACGCCATCCCTCGCGTCGCCGGAATTTCAAGGAATCGAGGTCGGCTGGCGGTTCGACAACTCGTACTGTTCCGCGCACGCGGGACACCAGTTCGGCGCCTTCACGATGCTCGGCGATGGCCGCGCGATCCTGATCGGCGAGCAACAGGGAACTCGTCGAATCGCTCCTGGACTGGATGGCTCGGACGCGCGCCGATTACACGTCGACCTTCCGGGATCTCGCGGCGATCGAAGGACCGGCGGACGGCAGACTCGCCGATCCCGAGTTCATCGCGTGGCGAGCGCGCTGGAGCGCGAGGCGGAAACACGAGGGCGTTTCGGACGACGACGCGCGGGCGATCATGCGATCGGTCAATCCCCGAGTGATCCCCCGCAATCATCGCGTTGAGGAAGCGATCGCGGCAGCCGAGCGAAACGACCGGTCGGTCTTGACGAGCCTGCTCGAGGCGCTCGAAAGGCCGTTCGAGGACCGTGCGGAAAGCCCATTGTTCGCTCTGCCTCCTCCACCAGGACTCGGCGCCTATCGCGCGTTTTGCGGAACATGAACGGCCGATCGCGCGAAGGGAAACCCTGGTTGTCGCCAAGGACACGAGGTGGCAGCCAGGATGCTTGCCCCAATCATGCCTAGCGCGCGGTTCGGTTCAAGGGACGCAGTTCGATCTTGCGGAAGAGGATCTCCGCGAGTTCCGTTTGGATCTGGATCTTGCCGGCGGCCGGCGATACTTCGACCGCTTCGTTGACGACCGTACCGTTGATGATGTTGATGATCCGCGGGCCGTCGCAAATCACCTCATGCCGGTTCCATTCGCCGGCCCTTTTTTCGACGTCCTGGGCGCCGCGAAACCCGAGTTCATCCTTCCAATCGGGATCCCTTCCAAACCAATTCACCCGCCCCTTCTCGAACGTGCGGCGCTCGCCGCCCCGCTTCCAGACCGTTTCGCCGTCTCGATCCAGTTCGATCTCGGCGGTGAGCTTGAGCGGAGCGGGTGAACCATCGGCGAGGTTTCCGGCGACGACGATGAAGTCGCCGCAACCTCCCTCGATGATCTGTGATTCGAAGGAACAAAGCCAGGTTCCGGAATAGCCGCCGTCCGGCCCGATCCCGTGAACGAGGATTCCCGAATCCCGCGTGGACTTTTCGCGGTTCTTCCATGTCCGCGTTCCCCATTTCCACTCGGCGATCAAATGGTAGTCGCGGTAGGCCTTTTCGGTGGTGAGCCCGCCAAGTCCGTCACCGGAAACGTGGAGGAGCCCGTCACGAACGGAGAATACGCTTCTGGGATCGCTTGTTCCCGTGTCCTTCATCCAGACGTACCAATCCGTGAGGTCCTTGCCGTTGAAGAGGACAATCGGGGCGTCGGTCGGCGTGATGGCCTCGCGTTCATCGGCCCGCGCCGCGCGCGGTGGGGCCGCGTTCTGAGCGAGAAGCGGGACGAGGCACATGACACATATCGCATCCCGTCGTCGCATAAAGAGATTCCTCATTGTCGCGCGGCTCTCCGAGCCGCGTTGAACTGAAAACACGTTCGAAAGTTAGGAAACCCGCCTCGGAGAGGCGACTGTCGCGCGGCTCTCCGAGCCGCGTTGAACTGAAAATATATTCGGAAGTTAGGAAACTCGCCTCGGAGAGGCGACTGTCGCGCGGCTCTCCGAGCCGCGTTGAACTGAAAATACGTTCGGGAGTTAGGAAACTCGCCTCGGAGAGGCGAGCGACTAGCGCGCCAAGCCGAGCATCACGTCGCCCGGCATCATACCACACTTGCCGAATCCGGCGGAATTTTCGTTCGGAGGAAATCCGCAAGCGCCATCGCCTCATCGGTTCCCACCCGAAACGTCCCCGCCGTGTGCCGAATGGCGACGCAATCGCGTCCCCACAGATTCCAGATCCAGCCGCGCGGACTCAAGTGGATGCCAAGCCCCTCCAACAAGGTCGATCGGTCGACGGCGACGTCGCGGATCGTAGCGTAGCGGACGCGCGCGCGAAACAGGGGGAGCGGGCCGAACCGGACGGCGAGCCCGTCGCCGTCATCGAATACCGTCAGATGATGGAAGGCCACGGCGCACACGAGCACCAACAGCCCGCAGGCGGCGAACAGGTAGTTCAACCACGGTTCCTCGTCAAGTTGCACGGCGAGGATCAGAAAGAGGACGGCAAGCGCGTAGAGTACAAGACAGAGGGGCGCGTGCTGTCGATGCCAATAACCGCCCATGGCGAACGTCTCCGGAGAGTGCCTGAACATCCCTGGATAGGATAGCCTACCAGCGTCCTTCGCCGTTCGCCAATCGGATTATCGCGGGAGTGGACACCAGTGCAGCGAGTCGGCTCACGCGGCCCCGGTCGTGCCCCCGACCGGAAGCGGGCAAAGAACTCGTCCGACGGGACTATATGATTTTTTGCAATTCTCGCGCAATCGTATCTACGCCCTAGCTGTAGGTGGGTGCGTATTCGCTCCCGAAGCAGGGGGGATCCCACCGAATACGGCCCAGCCACTTCACCCCGGTAGACGGTGGGATCCGCAACGATCGAGAAGCCACATTCGAGGATCCGGTGAATGCGACTCCACTCCCCCACGTGGTTGCAATCGCTTTCGCGTCGACGAAACCGGCGGGAAACTCGCCTCGGAGAGGCGACTGTCGCGCGGCTCTCCGAGCCGCGTTGAACTGAAAACACGTTCGAAAGTTAGGAAACTCGCCTCGGAGAGGCGAGCGACTGCGAGCCGCGTTGAACGGAAAAAATGGTATAGAATGGGCGGCGGCCCGTCGAGACGCGATGCGATCCCGCTCGACCCGCGGCTCGGATAGGCACCTCGGAGACGCAACCCATGCGATTCCCTTCGGCGATCGGCGCGCTCGTAGGCCTTGCCGCCATCGGAATCCCGAACGCGCTGGTCGCGGAAGGGCATTGGAATCAGTTCCGCGGACCTCAGGGCGATGGCCAGGCGCCCGCCGCGAGTACGGCCACGACGTGGAGCGAATCCGAACATGTTCGCTGGAAAACGGCGATCCCGGGCAAGGCATGGTCATCGCCCGTCGTCTGGAACGACTCGATATGGCTCACTTCCGCCACCGAGGATGGAAAGGAGCTTTCCGCGCTGCGGATCAACGCCGCGACGGGAGCCATCGAACACAACGTGGTCGTCTTCCGCATCGAAAAGCCGATGTTCTGCTACCCGTTCAACAGCTATGCAAGTTCCACGCCGGTCATCGAGGAGGGCCGGTTATGGGTCCATTACGGGAGCGCGGGCACCGCGTGTCTCGACACCGAAACCGGCGCGGCGATCTGGGCGAGACAGGACCTTCCTTGCGATCATCATCGCGGCCCGGGGTCCTCGCCGATCGTCTTCCAGGATCTGCTTATCCTGACGTTCGACGGATTCGACCAGCAATACGTCACGGCGCTTGACAAACGAACCGGCACGACCGTCTGGCGCACCGATCGCACGATCGACTACGGCACCGACGACGGCGACATGAAGAAAGCGTATTCGACGCCGACCGTCCTTGAGCATGCCGGACGATGGCAATTGGTGAGCCCCTCGGCGGTGGCGACGATCGCGTATGATCCGTTCCGGGGCGGTGAGATTTGGAAGGTGTACCACGGCGGATTCAACGCGGCCGCGAGACCGCTCTATAGCCACGGCACGGTGATCATCTGCACACAAGGCGGCGACAAGCAGGTCGCCATCCGCCCCGACGGTGAGGGCGATGTGACCAAGACGCACGTCGCCTGGACGAACTCGAAAGGCACCCCCACGCGTCCGTCGCAGCTCATCATGGGCGACGCCCTGTTCATGATCAGCGATACGGGAATCGTCTCCTGCATCGACGCGCGCACGGGAGGGCCGATCTGGACCGATCGGTTCGAAGGCCGGTTCAGCGCATCACCGATTCGCGCGGGCGGACATATCCTCTTCTTTGACGAAGACGGAGCGTCACATGTCATCGAGGCGAACGCGGCGGCGTTCCGGCACGTCGCGACGAACCGGCTCGACGACGGTTGCATGGCGTCGCCCGCCGTCCACGGCGACGCGCTGATCGTGCGGACCAAGACCCGCCTCTACCGGATCGAAGCGGCCATGGGTCACTGATACGGATACCCTATCTTCCCCACTTGCAGGCGGATGCATCGCCCGGCCATGATGTCGGCACAGCCGCCCTTGCTTGCCGCGGCGATCGTCCCCACCCAGCGAACCGCGAAGAGATCCTTCGACTCTTTCCGACAACGCGATTCCCGCACCTCGCAAGGAGACGCCATCCATGCCGCGCCGCGCCGTTCGATTGTTCGGGTGTATTTCGCTCGTCATCCTCGTGCTCGCCGCATTCGGCCTCCCGCCGACCTCGCCCGCCCAGGAAAAAGCCAAGGAGAAGGCACCGGCCCGCGCCGTCAAGAGACTGCCCGAACGGCCCGCGCCGACCGTCGCGAACTACGTGTACGGAACCGAATCGGAACGCCAGAAATTCGATTTCTGGCAAGCCAAGTCGGACACGCCGACACCCGTTGTCCTCTTGATCCACGGTGGAGGCTGGGTCAACGGCGACAAGGCCGGTTTCGGAAAGACGATGATCGACCCGTTCCTGAAAGAGGGTATTTCGGTCGCATCGATCAATTACCGGTTCATTGCCCAGGCGATGGAACAGGGCGTAAGACCGCCCGTCAAGGCATGCCTTCATGACGCGGCCCGCGCGCTCCAGACGATTCGTTCCAAGGCAATCGAATGGAACGTGGATCCGAGCCGAGTGGGCGCGACAGGCGGATCGGCCGGCGCCTGCACGTCGCTCTGGCTCGCCCTGCGCGATGATCTGGCGGATCCGACGAGCGGCGACCCGATCGCTCGGCAATCCTCGCGATTGACCTGCGCCGCCGTGACGGGCGCCCAAACGTCGCTCGATCCAACACAACTGCGCGAGTGGATTCCCAACGCGGTTTACGGCGGACATGCGTTCGGCTTCGCGGAGAAGGGGCGCAGCCGAGCGGACGAGTTCGACCTGCTGATCCAGAAACGGGAAGAGGTGTTGCCCTGGATCCGCGAGTATTCGCCGATCGAACTGGTCACGTCGGACGATCCGCCCCTATTCCTAGACTATCCGAATCAAAAGACGCCGCCGGAGATCGGCCGGCAGGAACCCGATCCGACCCATTCGGCCATGTACGGCGTGGCGTTCGCCGAAAAGATGAAAGCCGCGGGGGTCGAGGTCGTCGTATCGTATCCGGGATCGGTCGACACGACCTATGGTTCGGTGACGACGTTCCTGATCCGCAAATTGAAGCCCTGATCGGCCGGCACTAGGCTCGCGAGGGCGTTCTCGATCGGAACGTCCACCCTCCGCCTCCCGACGAAATGGCTCACCGATTCGTATCCGCACGAGCGGAGCAGTTCGAGCGCCGTTTCAAACCGGTCGCCCGTCCGTTCGGGGACATGGGCGTCGCTTCCGACAACGACGGGGACGCCGCGCGACCGCATCGCCCGCAGCATGGCCGGGAACGGGTTCATTTCGGGGATCGTTTTGTTCGCTCCCGACGTATTGAGTTCCATGGCGATTCCGGTGCGCGCGATTCGATCGAGGGCGGCTCCGATCGCGTCCATGATCCGGTCCGGTTCCCAAGCGCCGGCCGTCTCGTTCTTGATGATGTCCGGGTGCGAGAGGCAATCGAATAGTCCCGCCTCGGCTGCGTCCGCGAGCCGCGTGAAATACGCCGTCTGGTACCGTACGGGATCGTCGTCCCAATACCGCTTGCGATACTCACCGATCTGCGGATGGACCGACCCGATCACATATTCAAACGGGGCGGCGTCGAGTTGCCTTTCCACAAAGGCCTCGTATCCCTCGAAGAAGTCGGCCTCGATGCCCAATCGGATGTCGACTCTTCCGGCCCACTCCGCGCGCGCTCGTTCAACCATGGCGACATACGCGTCGAATTCGTCGAGCGCCATGCGGACACTCGACGAGAACCCGTCGGGCATCGGGTTGTGGCACGTCACGATCACGCCGCGCAGGCCGCGACGCAGGGCGAACTCGGCGTAGTCGCCGGGCTCGCCGACGGCGTGCCGGCAGAGGGGCGTATGGGAGTGGGTTTCGTAGAGCAACCTTTTCCGTGTCGCCGCCGCGTTCGTCATTCCTTAGAGACTCCGTTCCCGACCGGCCCTTTCCAATCGTCCGTCCGTCGCGATTGCGGTCGACTATCGTACACGCGATTCGGTTCGGCGCGCATGGGTCGTCACTTCGAGGCCGGCGCGGCGGCCTTCCATCGCGCCCACATCGCCGAGTGGATATGCGTTCGCAGACCGGCAGGCCACCAGGTTTCGTGGGGCATCCCGAGGTTCCCGTGATGACGGTCCTCGGCGATCCGGAACTCGGCGTCGCTCCCGAGCGACGCGAGTTCCTGTTGCAGGAGCAGGACGGCGCCTTCGAGCCGATAGGTGTCCTTGGAGCCGACGAAGATGTGGAGCTTCCCCGCTAGCCGCGGTTGCAGTGTGGGCCAGCCGTTCTTGAGAATCAGTCGAATGTCGTAGCGTTCCCACGCGCGGGCCGCGTCGGCGTGGATCTCGCCCGTCTTTCGGTCGAAGAGGGGCATCGGCCGACCGTCCTCGCCGCGCGGACTGAACACGGCGTCAAAACTGGCGAACTGGCCTCCATAGTCGCTCCGCGCGAATTCACCTTCGACGTAGTCCTTCACCGTCTGGACCCAATCGCCGTCGTTTCCCCGCACGAGCTGGATCGGATTGCCTTGGGGATCGACGAACGCGTTCTTGAATTCGTAGACGTTGATCCCCGTAAAATCGCGGAAGTCGACCGCATCGGGGGCCGTGGACCACGTGCCGTTGAAGAAGGTCGGGTAGTTGACCTGCAACCAGAGGCTGCTCCAGCCGCCGCTCGAGTGTCCCGTGACGAACCGTCCTTCCGAAATGCCCGCCGCGCCATAGGTCGACTCGAGCGCGGGGATGAACTCCTCGGTAAGCGCCTTGCCCCACGGCCCGTTGTTGACCGAATCGGCGAATTCGTGGTGTCCCATGGGGAACTGCGCGTTCAGATAGACATAGATCATGCGCGGATAGTCGCCCTCCGCCATCTTCCGCCGCAGATCGGGACCCGCTCGCCATGCCTCGCGGTGCGATCCGCCGAAACCATGAATGGAATAACAAACGGGCGTATTCTTGGCGGCCGGATCATGCCCCGGTGGAAGAACGACGCCGGCCTCGATCTCCATCGGCCTTCCCCAGAACGCGGTCAGCAACGCCGACTCGCGCCGGAAATGGTCGACACCCTCCACTTCCTGTGGCTCCCGCCGGCCGCGGCGCCGTTCGGTTGCCTGTGTGGACACCGAGTCCGTCGTATCGGCGGGCGCCGAACCCGCCGCCGGCGGTTGGGGCGGCTGATCCGCCGCGCATCGAAGGTCGCTCGGAGCGCGCCCCGCGAGCATCACGAACAGCGCGGCGGCCGCGAATCGCTCGACCCATTTCCGCTCAATCCGGCGAACAAACACGTGGCTCATGCTCCGAAAACTCCCAAGACGTGAATCCATGCGGCGAGGCCCCAAGTATGACTCGGCGCCGCCTCCACTGCAAAGCTTGTGCGAACGGATCGCGCACGCTATACAGGGCGTGATCGGAATCGGAGATCCGAAGTCCATGCGTCCACGCATTCACGCCTTGATCGACTTCCTGCTCGCCGGCCTCCTCCTGTTTGGAATCCGCGGCGATGCGCGCGGCGAACCTGGATCGTCCGAGCCCGGTATGGGCACGATCCGAGGAACCGTGTCGTATCAAGCCGACGCCGCGCGACCGTGGAGACTCAGCCGCTATTACGTCCGCAAGCCGGGCACGGGCGAACTCGCGGAAGCGGTCGTCGCATTGTCCCGCCGAGGATTGAAGGGCGCCGATGCGGACCGGGAAGCCCAAACCGTCACCGTCGATCAGAAGGACTTTCAGTTCACGCCCGAATCGGTCGCCATTCGAGTCGGCGACCGCGTCCGGTTCCTGAACAGCGACCATCAAGTCCACAACGTGCGCATGACGTCGGCCCGACATTCCTTCGACGTCAACATGCCGCCCGAGGGCGAGCATATCGAGACGTTTCGCCGGGCGACGAGCGTTCGCCAACCGCATTTCGTCGGATGCTCCTTCCATACGGCCATGCGGACCTGGATCTATGTGTTCGACCATCCCTGGTTCCAACTCACGGGACATGACGGCGCGTTCGAGCTTCGCGACGTACCGCCCGGCGAATACCGCATCGAAGTGAATCACGCGGCCGGCGAATTGCGGGCGAGCCAGACGATCGTCGCCCGGGCGGATGAGACGGTCGACGTCGATCTCCGGCTCAGCCCGGATGACCGGCGACGGCCGGGCAAGTAGAGTGGCGCGGTCGAAACAGGGCACCGAAAACAGGGCACCGAAAACAGGGCAATGAAAACAGGGCAATGAAAACAAGGCAAGTGGAATCGGCGTTCTGTTGAATTCTCGCAAGGAAATGAACACCATGGTGAACGAATCGAGTCGGCGTGACCTGTTGAAAGCCGCCGCGACGACTTCCGCGAGCCTGATCGCGTGGATGGCGTCGCGCGGAATCGCGTTCCCCGCGATGGATGACGGCGAAGAGCTCGTCCCGTTCCTCGACATGCCCCGAACGCCTCCCAATCGCCTCGATTGGGAAACGCTCGACGCATGGCTGACGCCGCAGGACCAGGTCTTCGGCGTCCAGCATTACGGAATGCCCGAATTCGACGGCGCGACGCACCGGTTGGAAATCGCCGGGCTGGTCGATCGGCCGGTGAGTCTCACGATGGACGAATTGAGAGCGCGGCCGAAGCGCGATCTGGTCATGACGCTCGAATGCTCGGGCAACGGTTCGAGCAAGGGGTTCATGAACGCGGTCTACAACAGCCGATGGACGGGCACGCCGCTCCTGCCGCTTCTCGAGGAATGCGGCATCCAGGCCGGCGTGATCGAACTCGTGTTCATCGGCAGGGACCAACAGGAGGAAACCCTGCGGCCGGGCACGGCCCGCGAATTGAAGTTCCATGTGCCGTTCGGGCGCAGCATGTCGCTCGCCGACGTGAAGCGGCTCGACCCGATCCTCGCCCACGAACGCAACGGCGCTCCGCTCGAAAAGGGCAACGGCGCTCCCGTGCGGCTGATTGTTCCCGGATGGTACGGCATCGCGAACGTGAAATGGCTCGCGCGGATCGAATGCCGCGACCGGCGCTACATGGGCCGATTCATGGGGCGGGACTACGTGACCGTCCGGGGCGAGCGGAAGGGAGACGCGATCACGTTCGTGGAAACATCGGTCACGCGCGTGAACTTGAAATCGGTGATCGCGCGGGTCACGCGCAAGGCGACGATCGACGGCAAGGCGCCCGTTCGCGTGCTTGGCGCGACATGGGACGACGGAACGGGCATCGCGCGCGTTGATGTCAAGATCGATGACGGACCGTGGCAACCCGCCGAACTCGCCGCCGAACCCCGATCGAAATTCGCATGGACTTTCTTCACGTGCGACGCCGGTTCGCTCGCCCCCGGCAAGCACACGCTGGTGTCGAGGGCGATCGACGCGAACGGCCGGATCCAACCCTCGGCGTCCGATGACGAAATCGCTCTGAAGAGGACTTATTGGGAGGCGTACGAGCAATGGCCCCGCGATATCGAGATCACCGCGTGATGCGCGGCGCGGCGGAATCCCGCGGCGCGGCGTGCGCCGATGGGGCCGAGCGGCGCGCACCTCCCCTGCCCGTGCGAAAGGCCGATGCCGTGCGATGCCGAGACGCATGGTGGATTCGCCGTGTCGCTCCGCTCGTCCTGACCGCGCTGGTCCTGATCGGGTTCGCTCCGCTTCGCGCCCAGGACGTCAAGAAGACTGAAACCTACGCGCGGATCAAAGCCGCGCTCCAAGCGGTCCGCGCGATCGATACGCACGAACACCTTCGCGGATTCGACGAACTGCCCAACCGAGTGGCGACGCCCGACGGTACGGGCATGACGCTCTTTGGCATCTGGTCCGGCAGCTATTACGGGTGGACCAATCCGCTCGCGCCCTGGCCGGCGGACGGGCAATTCGACACGTGGTGGAAGCAGGCCGAGCACAATTTCGACAACGCGCGGGCGACCAGCTTCTATCGGTATCTGCTCCCCGCGTTCCGCGACCTCTACGGAATCGATTTCGACACGATCACGGCCGAACAGGCTCGGTCCTTGAACGCGCGGATCTTCGAGAACTACCGGAACGCCGATTGGCTGAACGACGTCATCGTGAACAAGGCCAATATCGAACTGATGCTGATCGATCCGTACTGGAGCCGCCTGCAATTCGCTCGCGACTATCCTTATTCCGTGCCCGTCCTCAATGTCACGACACTCCTCAGCGCGAGCCACCCCGGCCGCGTGACGTCGGACGCGGATAGTCCCTTCGCCGCCGCGCGCCGCATGGGACTGAAGGCCGATTCGCTCGACGACTATCTGGCGGTCGTGGACCGGTTGTTTGCGGAGGCCGTCGCGGCGGACGCGGTCTGCCTCAAATCGACCCAAGCCTATCAGCGGAGCCTGCGGTACGGGAAGGTGACCAAGGAACGGGCCGCTTCCATCTTCCAAAAACCGCCAGCGGAGACGACGCCCGAGGAACAAGGCGACTTCGAGGACTTCATGTTCTGGACGATCTGCGGGCTCAGCGCGAAGTACGATCTGCCGTTCCAGGTCCACACGGGTCAAGCCCGCATCCAAGGCTCGAATCCGATGAATTTGGTCGACTTGATCGAAGCGAATCCCAAGACGAAGTTCATCCTGTTCCACGGCGGTTATCCGTGGATCGGCGAAACGGCCGTGATCGCCATGCGGCACAAGAACGTCTGGATCGACTCGTGCTGGCTCCCGACGCTCAGCTATACCGTCGCGAAACGCGCCTACCAGGAGTGGTTCGAGGCCTTTCCCTCCGATCGGATCCTCTGGGGCGCGGACACGGTGAACGCCGAGGGCATTTACGCGGCGACCGAGTTCACACGGCAATGCCTCGCCGAAGCGCTCGCGGAGAAGGTGGAACGGGGTGAACTGCGCGAGGAGCACGCGATCCGGATCGGAGGACAAGTGCTCCGCGACAACGCGCTCAAACTCTTCCCGAGACTCGAACGCATGCTCTGGCGCGACGGCCCGCCGAAATCCTGATCGCGGGGTCCGAGACGCGTGCGAATCACGCGCGGGGATGGAACTTCTGGTGGATCTTCTTGAGTCGCGACGGCTCGATATGCGTGTAGATCTGCGTGGTCGCGATCGACGCGTGGCCGAGCATTTCCTGAACCTGCCGGAGATCGGCGCCCCCGGCGAGCAAGTGCGTGGCGAAGCTGTGCCGCAGACTGTGCGGACTGATCGTCGAGGCGATTCCGGCCCGCGCGGCGTACTTCTTCACGAGTTCCCAAATGGCCTCGCGGCGCAACCGGCGGCCTCGACGCGACAGGAGCAGCCACGCGGGAGGCGTCCCGGGAATCGCGGCCAATACGGGCCGTTCGTGCTCGAGGTACTCCCGCACCGACTCGATCGCGCGACGCCCGATCGGCGTCAGTCGCTCCTTCGACCCTTTTCCCTGGCAAAGGCAATAGCCGTCATCGAGCCGCGTATCGCGAAGCGGAAGGTGCGATATCTCCGACGCGCGGCAGCCGGTCGCATAGAGCATTTCGAGCAGCGCTCGGTCCCGACGCCAATACGCATCGGTTCGCCGCGGCGCGGCGAGGAACGCGTCGACCTGACCGGGCGAAAGGACCGACGGGATGCGCTGCCAGAGTTTCTGGCTGCCCAGCAAGTCGGCGTGGTTCTCGGTCAACACGCCTTCGAGCTGCAGGTATCGGAAGAACATCCGAAGGGCCACGAGATGCCGAGCGATCGACGAGGGCGCGAGGCCCCGTTCGTGCAGCCACCCCGCGTAGTCGGCGAGTTCCCGGATGCCGAGCGCCGGAATGGGACGGGCCGAAAGCCAGGCGCGGAACCGGGTCAAATCGCGGCCATAGGCTGCGACCGTGTTCTCGGCCAGATGGCACTCGCCCCGCAGATAGTCGATGAACGCATCGAACCAATGCGGTTGATTTGATCCGGGGACCGGGCGATCATGCGACCGGACGGCCAGTCGCCGTCCCTTCCGGATCACGGGGCGACCGGGCGGTTCGCCCGTTGACTTCGGATCGGCCGCGGGCGCGTCCCGAGGCGTCGGGCGCGCGGACGGCGATGGGTCGGTGGGATGGCGGGATCGAGTTCGCATGATGACGGCGCGCGGGCCGGACGACCGCGCGGGCTCCGCACTATTCATCGGCTCGACGCGCGGCCCCGCCGTCAATCAAGGAGTATGTTTGTGGGGACCGAGCCGCCGCGGGCCCGGTTCCAACGACCCAACCGCCACAACCCGGAGTTCCCATTCGATGCGCATTCTCGTAACGGGCGGCGCCGGCTACGTCGGTTCGCATGCCGTCCGAAGGCTGCTGAAGTCGGGCCATGACGTGCTCGTCTTCGACAACCTCTCGCGGGGACACCGGGCCGCCGTTCCCCCGGGACGCTTGATCGAGGGCGAACTCGAAGACGCCGACCATGTCACGCGGGTGCTGCGTGAACGGTCGATCGACGCGGTGATGCACTTCGCGGCGTTCGCGCTCGTCGGCGAATCGATGGCGGATCCAGCGCGCTACTACGGCAATAACCTCGTCGCCCCGATCCGGCTCGCCGAATCGATGCGCGCCGCGGGCGTGACGCGATTCGTGTTTTCGAGCACCACCGCGACCTACGGCGCTCCCGAGCGGCAACCGATCTCCGAGGACGAACCGCAGCGGCCGATCAATCCGTACGGTTTCACGAAGTTCTGCGTCGAACGACTCCTCGATGACTATGCCCGCGCCTATGGATGGGCCGTCGCGTCGCTGCGGTACTTCAATGCGGCGGGAGCGGCGCCCGACGGCGACTTGGGCGAGGACCATGATCCCGAATCGCACTTGATCCCGATCGTGCTCCAGGTCGCGCTCGGCCAACGCGACGCGATCACCGTTTTCGGAAACGACTATCCGACTCCCGACGGAACGTGTGTCCGCGACTACGTGCACGTGGACGATCTCGCCGACGCCCACGAACGGGCCCTCGATCGGCTCGAACCGGGTACGGCGTGGAAGTTGAACTTGGGAACGGGTGTGGGAAACAGCGTGCGGGAGATCCTCGACGCGTGCCGCCGCGTCACGGGCCATCCGATCCCGGACGTGATCGGCCCGCGCCGGCCGGGCGATCCGCCGACGTTGATCGCCGACCCGCGACGCGCGAAACAAGTGCTCGGCTGGACGCCTCGGTACACGGCGATCGAACGCATCGTCGAAACGGCGTGGAACTGGCATCGCAATCATCCAACCGGCTATGGAGCCTGACTCCGTGCTCGCCTTTTTCATCGCCGTCGCGGCGGTCAATATCGGCATGGGATTCGCGGTGGCGATCGCGCACGACCGATGGATCGCCGCGCCGACCGGCTCGGCCGAGGCGCGTGTCCTTGAAACGTCGCCCGCCGCGCGCGGCGCGGCGGCATCCAATGTCCGCGGCTCCGAGATCACCACCCCTTCGGAACCGGCCATATCCGAGGATTGGCGGGGCGCGATCGAAGGCATGGGGGTGAGCGGCGCGGGGCTGCGCGAATCGGCATTGTGGGTCCTGCTGCGGGAAGCGGAGCAACTCGGAACGGCCCTCCGCGACGTCGAACACGCGGTGAAGTCCGGACGCGACGTGCCGCCCGACGCCGTCGACTCGCGCGACGCAAGAGCCCGGTCGCTCGCCGCGAACCTGCACGAGGCCGTCGAGCGGCTCAACCAGGAGCGCGATTCCGATCGGGCAACGCGTCCCTTGTCCGACGTAGTGATGGATCACGCCATGCGCTGGGAACAGTCGCAGCCATCGGGACCGCCGCACAATGCGGCCGGTAAGCGGGCGCCTTCGCCCGACCCAAACGGATGGGCTACCCTGCGCGAACAGCTTGAAATGACCTTCCGCCTGCGCGATGAACTCGAAGAACTCCTCGCGCTCGAACTGCGTTCCCGCGACCGAGTGCTCGCCACACCCACCCCGCTCCTCCTCAATCCGCAACTCGCGCTCTATAACCGCGTCGGCCTGGAATACGTCTATCAGATCTTCCGGCGGGACGAGGATCATCAGCGCGAGACCGTCTCGTTGGCGCTCGTCGACATCGACCGATTCCACCGCGTCCACCAACAGGTCAGCTCGGTCGTCGGCGATCGATTGCTCGGTGCGTTCGCGAGGAACCTCGAGGAAGGACTGCGGCAGAACCGGGGATTCGACCGAGTGACCCGGATCGGTGGATCGACGTTCGTATTCGTGCTCGGAGGCACGCCGATCGAGGGCGCCGAGCTGGCTTGCGAGCGGTTGCGGCAGGAAGTCGAGGCGACCTCCTTCCGGGTGGGCGACCGGGAGTTCGAACTCACCGTGAGCTGCGCGGCGGTGACGCTGGCATCGGAAGAGTCGATCGCCGAAGCGATCGATCGGCTGCGCGCGGCGCTCGGCGAAGCCCGTCGAGCGGGCCGCAATCGGACGTGCGTCCACACCGAGACCGGGCTCGCCGTCGTCGAACCCAAGCATCTGCCCGTAACCGGCGTCACGATCGAAGTTCCCGTCGCGTGACGCCGGACCGATCGATTCCGTATCCCCGTCCCGCGCTCACGGGCCGCCGTCGCGACGCCGCTGGACGGTGAGTACCCGTTCGTGCGACGCAAGATCGCGCGTCGTTCGCGGATCGTGCCAAATGCCCTCCGACGCGAAAATCGCCCGCGAGGCATCGGCGATCATCGGACTGATTTCGCACACGAGCCATCCGCCCGGCTCAAGCCGATCGCGGCACTCGCTCGCCAGACGCAGGACGATCTCGGTTCCCGTCGGTCCGGCGACCAGCGCCATCGTCGGCTCGAAGTCGCGCACATCCTTCGGCAACTGCTCGAACTCCTGATCCGAAACGTACGGCGGATTGCTCACGACGATGTCGAATCGCCGCTCCGAGGGCAGGGCCTCGAACAGGTCGCTCGCGACGAACTCGATCCCCCGCTCAGGTACGAGCGACGCGGCGTTCCGCCGGGCCACGTCGAGCGCGGGAAGGCTCCGATCGATGGCCGTCACGCGCGCGTCGGGCAGGTATTTGGCGGCGCAGATCGCCAGCACGCCGCTGCCCGTTCCGACGTCCGCCACACGCGGGTGGCGCGGAAAACCTTTCGCCAAATCCAACAGCGCGATGACCAAAGACTCCGTCTCCGGCCTCGGAATCAAGACGTCGGGCGTCACCGCGAACCGCATCGAATAGAACTCGCGGTAACCCACGAGATAGGCGACCGGCCTACCCGACGCACGCTGCCGCACCAACTCCCGATAGGCCGCCCGATCCGACTCGGATACGACTTCGGAATACGCCGTATACAGTTGGAGACGCTCGCAGCCCCGCACATGGGCGAGCAGGATTTCGGCGTCGAGCCGGCCGTTCGACGCGCCGTGCCGAGCCAAATAGGCGGTCGTCCACTGGAGCAAACGCAGGATGGTCCACGGTCCGTCCTGGGAAGCGATGGTTGACGGACTGGCATTGGCGGGCGGTTCCATGGCACGTACGGGAGTTCCCGTCAAGTGATTCCTCGAGTCGGCCGGGGACTCCGGTCGGCCCTTCGCGATCCTCGGCCCTTCACCGCGGGGGCCGTTCCGTCAATCGAGATCGCCGCCCATCTGGCTCCGGAGATTCGCACGGTCGTATTCGATCAGGCCATCGGTAACCGGCTGCAGGTTTCCGGCGATGATCTGGTCGAGCTTATACAGCGTCAGGCCGGGAACGCGGTGATCGGTGAGGCGGTTCTCGGGGAAATTGTACGTTCGAATCCGCTGGCTCCGATCGCCCGATCCGACGAGCGTCTTGCGCTCCTCGGCACGCTTCGCCTGCTCCTTCGCCCGGTAATGTTCGTAGACCCGCGATTTCAGGACGCGGAGCGCCTTGGCGAGATTCTTGTGCTGGCTTCGCTCGTCCTGCATCGCCACGACGATCCCCGTATCGTAGTGCGTCAATCGGATCGCCGACGCCGTCTTGTTCACATGCTGCCCGCCGGGACCACTCGCGCAGTAAATGTCCTTGCGGTAGTCGTCGGGCTTGAGATCGATTTCGACATCCTCCGGCTCGGGCATCACGGCCACGGTCGCCGCCGATGTGTGGATCCTGCCCTTCGCCTCGGTTTCGGGAACGCGCTGGACGCGGTGCCCCCCGCTCTCGTACTGGAGCTCCCGATACGCGTCCTCGCCCTCGACTCCGAGGATGATCTCCTTGAATCCGCCGAGTTCGGTCGGACTGGCTTCGAGGATTTCGACCTTCCATCCTCTCTGCTCGCCGTGCCTCTTGTACATTTCGTACAGATTGCGGACGAACAGCGCGGCCTCGTCGCCCCCCGTCCCCGCGCGGATCTCCAACACGCAGCGGCGGCGGTTGGCGTCATCGCCGCCCACGGTGAGTTCGAGAAGCTCATTCCAGGTTCGCTCGCGTCGAGCCCGAACGACGGAAATCTCGGTCTCGGCGAGTTCCCGTTCGTCGGGATCGGAGCTTCCTCGCAATTCGGCGAGCTCAGCCAATTCGTCGTTGGCCGCCTTGAACGCGCGGTACTTCGTGGCGAGCCTCGCGAGGGAGCCGTGTTCGCGGGCCGTGGCGGCCATGCGGTTCGAATCGGCCAGCACGGCCGGATCAGCCATTTGGCGTTCGAGTTCCTCGAACCGGCGGAGTTTCTCTTCGAGCATTTCGCGCATGGATCAACCGCACATCCGGGGGTCGCCATGGATACGAGACGCGCGTCGCCGGACGATGTCCCGCGCGGCGCGCACGCGCAAAGATGCCGAAGGACCGGCTAAGCCTTGCTCTTTCCTTTTTTCTTGGGCTGCAGGCTGGCGTAGCCGCCCGCCGCGAACTTCGTTTGGAACTTCTCGATCCGGCCCGCCGTGTCGACATACTTCAGTTTGCCCGTATAAAACGGATGGCACGCACTGCAAATGTCGACCTTCAGCTCCTTGCGCGTGCTGCGCGTCGTAAACGACTCGCCGCAACCGCACCGCACGACCGTCTCGAAATAGGCTGGGTGAATCCCGTCCTTCATCGTCGCACCTTTGACCGCAACCCGCAAAACACGCTCGGCGAACCCCGTTTTCGCAAACCGTTCTTCTACCATCGGCGTCCGCCTTCCACAAGGCCGCTCGGCCTCCCCCCATCGATCGGGGCGATCCGTCGATCGGGTACATGGGCTCCGATGAACAGCCGAGCCCGGGCCCTACGAAATGGACCCCGCACCCAAGTGGAGCCCGAGCGGCGCGGAGCACGCGAATCCGACGAGGAGGAACGGATTCCGCACGTGTCGGAGGGCATGTCGGAAGGATGGCGAAGGTGTGACGGGGACATCGAGGCGATTCAACCCTCGCCCCTCGCCGACCCGATCGTTACCTCAGCACAGATTCTCCCAAGCCCTCGCGACAGGTCGACGCGTCATGACCGCCGAATGCCACCTCCTGGCCGAACTCGACGCGCGTCAGGATGACCTGCTGGCTCAACTCGACGCCTTGAACGCGCGGGTCGAGGCCGCGATCGCCTCGGCACGCGAATCGGGCCTCATCGCCGACCGGCACTCGGTCGAAGCCTGATCGCGGCGTTCCGCTCGGACGTCCCTACGATCGCCGGTCAAGATGGCCCGACTTGCCGATCGCGCGCAGCAGTCGAAGGCCGAGCAACAGGGCGATCGCGCATCCCGCGATGCCCGGCAGCGAAACCCGCTCGATCCCGTACCAGCCTCCCGCGTCCCGAAAGAGGAGCGGCGGCACCTCCTGACTCAGCAAGAGGGTCGAGCCGAGAAACAGGGCGCTGGCCAACATGCCGAGCACGAGTCGGTTGACGGACGGTTCGAGCCCGCGATGGTCCAGGTGCACGTCGAACTTGCCCGACTGCACCTGTTCGAGGATCTCGACGATCCGGCCCGGAAGGACCTCGGCGAGCCGTTCGAGGGAAAGCAGTGTCCGGCGGAGTTTCTTGAGACGGTGCCGGGGCGAAAGACGGCGAAGCACCATCCGGCGATGGAACGGGCGCATCATCTCCATCAGGCTGATCGCCGGACTCAACGCGCGGGTCGTCCCGTCGAGCGTGACGAGGGCCTTGATCAGGAGACCCACTTGGGGCGGAAGCGTGATGTGATGCGTGTGGAGGATCTCGATCATGTCGGTGAGCACGCGGTCGAGATGGAAATGGTCGAGCGATTGGTTGGCGTAGTTGCCGACGAAGTCGGCGAGGTCGTTCGCAAACGCGTTCCCATCCAGGTCGGGCGGCGCGTCGCACACGCGGCGGATCAATCCGGCGAGCACGACGACGTCGTGGCGAACGATCGACGCGAGCATCTCCTCGATCTCCTCGCGCAGACGTTCCTCGATGCGACCCACCATTCCGAAGTCGAGCAGGCCGATGACGTTGCCGGGCATCACCAGGATGTTCCCCGGATGCGGATCGGCATGGTAAAAGCCCAGACTGAAGATCATCCACAGGAACAGATCGCCGCCGCGCCGCGCCAGCACTTCGAGATCCAGGCCCGATGCCCGAAGCCGGCTCGGCTCGTTCAACGGAATGCCCTCGAGGTATTCCATGGTGAGCACGCGCGACGTGCAGAATTCCGAGCGGGGCACGGGAAAACGGATCGTCGGATCATCCCGGAACTGGAAGACGAACTGCTGGATGTTGCGCTCCTCGCGCCCAAAGTCGAGTTCGCGCCGCAGCGTTCGGCTCAATTCGGCCACCGTGGCCGCCGGCCGGTACGGCGCGAACTCGGGAAGCCGCTCGGCGAGCGCCGCGAGCCCGGCGAGGATTTCGAGGTCCTCCTGCACCATCCGCTCGATGCCCGCGTGCTGAACCTTCACAACGACCTGTCGGCCGTCGGGCAACCGCGCGAGATGCGCCTGGCCGATCGATGCCGACGCGATGGGAATGTCGGAGAACGACGCGAAGAGATCGTCGATGGGCAAGCCTAGTTCCTGCTGCAACGTCCGTCGCACGACGTCGGGCGGATCGGCGGGCGCGTCGCACTGCAATTGCCTCAACTCCTCGGCGAGCGCGATCCCGACGATATCCGGCCGCGTGCTCAGGAGCTGTCCGATCTTGATAAACGTCGGACCAAGCTCGGAAAGGGCCATCCGGATCCGCCGCTCCTGCGTCAATCGCGCGAGGCTCTGCCCCTGCCGGTCCTTAAGCTGGTCGCGGACAAACGTGACGTTGCTGTGGCTGAGCCAATCGGCGAGTCCATACTTGCTGAGCACGGTGAGGATTTCCGTCCACCGTTTCAGATTCCGGTACAGTTGGGGGATCGATGTGAGCTTCATGAATGCCGACCGGCGATGGCCGCGGGGACGCGCCGCGCGGAATGCGTTCCCGACCCATGAACGCATTGTAGTCCATTCAGGACGCGTTCGCTTGATAGACCGGAAGGCCTCGGCGGTACGTCGCCGCGACGCGCGGCGGGTCCGTTCCGGCGTCGGCGTCGAACGCGCGCGGATCAAACAGCACAAAATCGGCCGGCGCGCCCGGCTCGAGCCGGGGGACCGCGGCACCGACGAGCCGCGCGGGCCGCGTGCTCGCCATGTCGATCGCCTCCGCCCGCCCCACTCCCGCGAAACGCATCACGTTGCGGATCGCGTCGAGCATGGGACGCGCCGCGCCGGCGAGGAACTCCCGCTGACCCGCGACGACCAGTCGGCCGTCATCGAGCACTTCCACGGCGCCAAGACCCGTTTCATATCGGCCGGGAGGCATGCCTCCCAGCGACGTGATGTCGCTCACCAGCACGCACCGTTCGGCCGTCTTCGAGCGAACGAACGAGCGGACGACCGACGGCGGCAGATGGTGTCCATCCACGATCAAACTGGCCGTCAGCCGGTCGTCGGCCAGTTGCTCCCAAATGTAATTCGGATGCCGCCGGATGCGCGCGTGCGCGCCGTTCCCCAAATGCGTACTCAATCGAGCGCCGGCGGAAACGGCATCCGCGATCTGTTCGCACGCCGCGCCCGTATGGCCGATCGCGACCAGCACGCCCCGCTCGACAAGACGCTCGATGAAACCGCACGCGCCCGGGTATTCGGGCGACAGTGTCACGATGCGGATCGTCCCCCGCGCCGCCTCCTGGAGGACCTCGAACTCGCCCCAATCGGGCGCTCGGCAATGCTCGGCCGGATGCGCGCCCCGGGGCCCGTCCTCGGCGGAAATGTAAGGCCCTTCGAGGTGGATCCCGGCGAAACAGGATCGATGCGCGTCCGAATCGGCGAACGCCGACGCGATCACGGCGACTCCGTGGAGCAACGTCGCGCGCGCGTGGGTCGTCAATGTCGGACAATAGGACGTGATGCCGTCCGCGGCCAACGCGCGCGTCATCTCCCATACGTCGTCGACCGTCAAGCGGCGCGTCGGATCGGTGAACGTGCGGCCTTGATATCCGTTGATCTGCAGGTCGACGAGTCCGGGCGCCAGATAGGGCAGACCCTCGACGGCGACGGAGACGGCGCGGAGCTCGCTCGGCGTCGCGCGCCGGACCGACGTCCAGTACCCGGCATCCCAGTGCGCGACGCACGGTTGTTCGTCGTCGTAACGCCGCGCGAGTACGCTAGGCACGGTCGTTCCTCCCGCCCGGTTTCACCGACCAGACAATCGAATCGGCGGCGAACACGGGACCTTCGACGCACGTCCTCCGGTAGTCCCATCCCTCGCCGTCGCGCACCCGCGCGACGCACGAGAAGCAGATGCCGATGCCGCAGGCCATCGGCGTCTCCAGCGACACGCGGCACGCGACACGCGCCTCGCGCGTCAATCGGCTGACCGCTTCGAGCATCGGGTCGGGGCCGCACGCGACCACCTGAACGCCGCCCCGCGCCGACGCGGACTCGGCCAAACACGCTTCGAGCAACTCGGTGACTCGACCGCGATGTCCCGCCGAGCCATCCTCGGTCGCGATCCGCACGTCGATCCCCGCGTCACGGAACGCGTCGACGCCGGCGAGCCGATCCGCGCTGCGCGCTCCGTAGAGCAAGATCACGTCGGGCACGTCGAGTATCGGCCGCGCGGGCGTTCCGTACGCGCGTCGTCCGAGCGACTCGCGTCCCAGCGCCAAGAACGGCGTTTGGCCGATCCCTCCCGCCGCCATGATGAGCCGGCGCGCGGCGACCGGAGCAAACCCGTTGCCGAGCGGCCCCCAGACGCCCAGGACCGCGCCCCGTTCGAGCTTCGCGAGGCGCGAGGTGAGTTTTCCTTTCACAAGGTAGACCACGTCGATACCGATCGGACGCTCCTCGGCGTCCAAGACCGTGTCAAAAAGGGCGAACGGACGCCCCAGGAGCGGATCCTGGCATCCGTCGATCCGGACCATCAGGAATTGACCGGGCACGAACCGGGTCGCCATCTCGGCGCAGTGAAACCGCAAGCGATATGTGTCGAACGCGATCCTCTCATTGGAAACGATCGGGACCGACGCGTGCACCAACGTGTCGGCGTATCGCGGTGTCTGCCGGTCGGAATCGATCACGATCACAGGCCCTCGCCGGTTCGCCCGGGAACTCCGTCCCGTTGAACGCCGCGCGGCGTTCGGGGCCGATCGTCCGGGCGCGCCGCCGCGGCCTTCATCGCGGCGATCTCGCGCTTGGCAAGCGGCCGATACGCGCCAACCGGCATTTCGCCCAGGCGCAATGGTCCGATCGCGATGCGTCGGATCCGCATCACCTTGTGCCCAAGCCGCGCAAGAACGCGTCGGATCTCCCGGTTCCGACCCTCGGCCAATACCAGCTCGAGCTCCGTGCTCTGCTTGTGCTTCTTGCGAATCCGAACCGACTTCGCGCGGGCGACTCCTTCCGCCAAGTGAATTCCCTTGAGCAGCTTGCGGATGCTCGCATCCTCGATGGCGCCCGCAACAATGACCCGATAAATCTTCTCGATCTCGTGTCGCGGATGGGCCACCGTGTTCGCGAACTCGCCGTCGTTCGTCAGCAGGATCAGCCCCTCGCTCGCTCGATCCAATCTGCCGATCGCGAACAGCCGACTCGGCGAAGGCACCAGATCGATGACCCGCGCCCTGCCGGCCGGATCGTGATTGGTGCATACCACGCCCGGCGGCTTGTTCAACGCGTAATAGACTCGCTCAGGTCGAGCCAATTTGGTTCCGTCGACCCGGATCTCTTGACGCATCGGATCGGCGCGACTTCCGAGCTCGGCCGTCTTGCCGTCGATCTCGACGCGACCCTCGATGATCAGCTCCTCGCACTGCCGCCGGCTTCCCAGCCCGGCGGCCGCCAGGACTTTTTGCACCCGCTGCGCCGAACCCTCGCCCGACGCGCCGCTCGATCGCGCCGGGCGTCGCACGGCCCGACGCCCGGAACTCCCGTCTTTTGGTTTCTTTCGCCCCTTGCCTGGGCGGGGGTCGCGGCGTTTGGGTGATGGAGGCACGGTCGGTGGTTCCGTTGGGAGGGGAAGTCGTGCGCAAGCGTGGGACGGGTCCGCGTCGGTGGAACGCGCTCCATCTTAGCGTCCGGCGACGATCGGGGACCAGGGCCCGCGAGGCCACGGCCGCGCCAATCGACGCAATCGGTACGTCGTTCGAAAACGGCCGCGGCCCGGCGCCGAAGGCTCAGAAAACGGGAGTCCCCGAATGGAGGCGTTTTGCGGATCCGGTCGATGGCTTATGCAGGGCTGCGGGATCCGCCTTGGTGAAACGGGGATATTCCGTCTATAATCCCGCCCCGCGTGCCTGCCCGGATGGGCGTCGTGCGACGTTCCATCCGACGATTCCTCCCCCAACCGATCGGCGATATCCGATGGACGCACCCGCGACGCCCGCCCGGCGCTGGATCCTGATCGCGGTGTGCGCCGCGACACTCCTTGCCCAGCCCGGATGCACGTGGCCTCGATTCGGCGGTCCGGGTACGGCTCCCTATCAACAGTACCAAGCGACACTGCACGACCCCTACCCCGATTCGGATCTGGGGCCGGAGGTTGTCGGCGGTCGTCCCCGCGAATTCCAAAAACCGCTTGCCGAGCCGGTCCGCAGCCGGTGGCTCCGCGACAGTTGGTGGTCGCGACTCTGATTCGGCCCGCGTCAGGCGACGAGTTCATCGGACCGTTTTCCGATCGTCGGCATCCAACGGCACATGACGATCCCGACGAAATAGAGAAACGTCAGCGGAATCGCCATCGCCAGCATGCTGATCGGATCGGCCGGCGTCAGCACCATCGAGATGACGAAGATGGCGAGCACGGCGATGCGCCACTTGCTGAGCATCGCTTCGATGGGAATGATGCCCACCCGATGCAGGAAGAGCATGACCAACGGCAACTGGAATGCGATGCCGAATCCGAGCGGCAGGAACAGAACGAACCCGATCCAGTTGGTGATCCGGGGATCCGGATCGATGTTCATGCTCCGATTGAATTCCATGAGGAATGTGAGCACCGGATCGAACACGAGGAAAAACGCGGTGGACGCGCCGAGGATGAACAGTCCGATGCTGAACGGCAAGAAGACGTGGATGTACCGTTGTTCGTGCGGATAGAGGCCCGCCGCGATGAACGTCCAGATCTGATAGAAGACATACGGGCTCGACAAGACCAGCCCCGCCACGAATGCGGCCTTGAGCCAGATCATGAACGGTTCCTCGGCGCTGAGCGCCGTGATCTGGGCCTTGACGGGCGACCAAACACGGATGCGGATCATCCGGCCGTCGAGACTGGGCGGCCCGCTCGTGTCGTCCTCCGGCGAGGGCTCGGCCGCCTTCCCCGGATCGTTCGGCGCGGAAGGATCGATCAGCCGGAGCAGTTCGCCGTGGACGCGCCGCACTTCGTCGGCCTCGATGTACATTTGCGTGTAGGTGAGGTTGCGTCGGATCATCTCGGTGGCGAGCTTCGAGGCGACGGCGTCCGCCTCGCTCTTCGACATGCCCCTGGCGACGAGCGAGTCGCTTGCCGCGTCGGCGTCGCGGCGGACATAGTACTCCGTCATGGCCCGTTCGAGCGGCCGCTCTATGAACCGAACGACGTACTTGGCGACGGCGAGACCGATGAGGAACCCGATGCCGAGCCCGATGACGGCGCGAAAGAGGACCTTGCGCAACTCCTCGAGGTGCTCGCCGAACGTCATCGTCGTATGGGCGAAATAGTCCTCTTCCCGCATCCGCTTCGCCATGAATACACACCTGCAGCCAGGACAATCCGCCGGGAATCCCCGCAACGATCAACGGGCCGAAAGCCCAAAGCACGGCTGTCCGCCATGCAGCGCCGCATCGTGCCCAACGAGGTCCGCACGGCGGGGTTGCGGTCGCGCGTTCCGCCCGATTATACCTACACGCCGAATAGGCCACAACGCGCACGGTGGACGGGCTTCCCATGACCGCGCTTTGCCCATTGCGATTCGAACCCTTTTTCCGCCGCTATCTGTGGGGCGGTCGAAGGCTCGAGTCGATCCTCGGCAAACCGCTCGGTCCCGGCGACGATTACGCGGAGAGCTGGGAAGTCGCCGACCACGGACCGGATCAGAGCGTCGTGCGCGATGGGCCGTTCGCCGGAATGCGACTCGCCGATCTGCGGAACGAGTACGGCGAAAGACTGCTCGGACGTCGGTCGGGAGGCGACCGATTCCCCCTCCTGTTCAAATTCCTCGACGCCCAGCGACCCCTCTCGGTCCAAGTCCATCCCGGCGACGCGATGGCCGCGACCCTGGATCCGCCCGACCTGGGAAAGACCGAGGCGTGGATCGTGATCCACGCGGAACCCGGCTCGCGGATCTTCGCCGGACTCGAACCGGGAACGGATCGGTCGACCTTCGAAAAGGCCCTTCGGCACGGCGACGTCGAGCGGTTCCTGCACTCGATCGAACCGCGAGTCGGCGACTGTGTCTTCCTGCCGGCCGGCGTCGTTCACGCCATCGGTGCCGGACTGGTGATCGCGGAGATCCAGCAATCGAGCGACACCACATTCCGCCTCTTCGATTGGAATCGGCTCGGCCCCGGCGGCCGGCCGCGAACGCTCCATATCGATCAAGGCCTTCGCGCGATCGATTTTGATCATGGTCCGGTGGAACGGGTGACGCCCGTTCCGACGGACGAGCCGGGACGCGAGCGATTGATCGCATGTCCCTATTTCATCGTGGACCGCGTTATGGGAACCGAACCGCGCGCGGTGGGCGGCGACGGCCGGTTCCACATGGTGGCCGTCTTGAAGGGCCGAGCCGACGTCGTATTTCCTGGAAACCGCTTCCCGATCGCATTCGGCGAAACGGCGCTCATCCCCGCCGAGTGTACGACGCGTTTCGAACCCGACGGCGGCACGGTCCTGCTCGACATGGCTCCCGGCCCATGATCGGCGCCGTCGATCGTCGGAAAAAAAACCGAGGCGCGCCGTTTCAAATGGCCTCGGGACCCCGTTCACCCGTTCGAATGCGGATGCAATCCTCCATTGGGAGGATAAAGACCTTTCCGTCACCGATTTCACCCGTTCGGCCGCCCTGGATGATGGCATCGACGGTCGGTTTCACGAACTCTTCGTTGACCGCGATCTGCAATTGGACTTTGCGCACCAGGTTGATCGTCAACTCGTGGCCGCGATAGATCTCGGTCTGCCCTTTTTGCCTTCCGAATCCCTGGCAGTCCATGACGGTCAGCCGCACGACTTCGACGTCCGAGAGCGCCTCTTTGACGGCTTCAAGCCGGCTTGGCTGGATGATGGCGATGATCAATTTCATTTTGGACATCCGCTCGCGGGTCGCTTGGTCGGCGGTCGGCCGTTCGATTCACCGAGGATCGACGTCCGCGGCCGTCGGCATCATGCCATGACGCGAGGCCGGTCAGCGCCGTCCATGGAAGAAGATAGGCGACGGTGATGCGAAAGGTCCAGGCCCGGCAGGCGAGGCGGACGCCTGCCGGGCCGCTGGATTGACCTTCCGGCCCAGGCACGAGCCGCCGTCTGGATGAAGCAACCCGCGTGCCATGCCCGACGCGTTCATGTCGCGTCGGATCGTCGAACTCGGAATCGCCGTTGAAAACGCCCGTTCAGCCGCATGGAGTCGATTCCCGCGGAATGCCCGACCGCGCGGTTCACAAGCGCGAATGCCCAAGAACCGGGCAATCCGAGTCGCGGCGCGAGTCGCAAACCGACGGTCCTTTCGAAGCCCGCGGCAAGTCAACGCGAGCCGCGCCGCCCCAGGCGGCTGCTACCAGGCGAGAATTATGTCGAAGGCGCCGACGAATTGGTTGTCCTTGGCGCCGTCGTCGAACGGCAATCCGACGCCGTCGAACCAATCCCACCGGATCTCCGGGCGGATCGTCAGGTTGTGGGTCGGGAACCAATTGAGTCCCGTGCCCACCTCGTAGAAGTTGCCCGCATACGAAAGCCCCGCGATCGGATTCGTCGGTCGGACGCCCGTGACACGCGCTCCGTCGTCGTCACGGAACCATTCGAACCGAGTTCCCCACGCCCAGCAGTCGTTGATCTCGTAGAAGAGCGATTGGTTCAGCCCGTACCATTCGGCGTCGACACCGGCCGCGAAGTAGTCGCGCTGCCAACCGTGGTCGTGCTGCAGGACGTACCGGAGGCGATCGGTGAGTTGCATCGTGGCGACGAGCGTGTAGAGCGTGCGGTTTCCGTAGAAGTCGGCTGGATTGAGTTCATGTCCGGAGGTGACGCCGAACGCGAGCGTGAAGAGGCCATCGGGGCCTGTCCATCGCCATCCGCCCATGTAGGCCGCGCGTTCCGTATAGCGGTCAAAAACATCCCAGCCGCTGTGGATGCCCGAAAGGAGCGTCAACCGGTCGGTCAACCGATACGTCGAAAGGACGCCCGTGAAGGTGAACGGTTCGGCGTATTGCCGCGCGTACGACTGCGTGTGGAAGAAGTTGTTGGGAGCCATGACCGAGTCATTGCCCAGGAACGAATAGAAGTGGCCGACCTTCACCGACCAATCGCCATAGGCGAAATCGAGATAGGCCTGGGGCATGGCGAGCCCGTAGAACCGGTGGTTGTTCCACTTCGGCGCTCCGGTCCGGTCGGTTTCCAGACCAACGCCTTGCGTGAAGTAGTGGTCGGTCCCGTAGAGCAGATCGAGCCGCGCTCCGATATCGAGCCCTTGGCTCCCATCGGCTTGCCGTTCGATCACGGCGTACGCCTGGTTCGCCATCATTTCATGGCGGTCGGCGAAGGTGAGCGGACCGTTGAACCGGCTCGCCGGACGGTCCGCGTTCGCCGCGCCGCCGCCCGCGAGCCATCCGGTCGCCGTGAAACACGCGGGCCAATCGGGCATCAGGCGCCACGGGCCGCAACACGACGATTCGCACTCGGGGCCGAGCTCATACGACACGGCCTCGGGCACGCCGCTTGGAACGCTCGGAAGATCGGACGGTGACGGTTGAGTCGAGCTGGCGTAGTAGTCGTAGCCCGACGGGTTCCACGATGAGGAGCCCGTCGACGGCACGGCGGATCCGAACTGGGCCGACAGCGGTTGGGCCATGCAAAGGCACACGAGCGCGGCGCCGGCCGCGAAGAACGAACGATTCATGATTCCCATCTCCCTCCTGGAGTCGCGACGCGTGGAACGCGTAGCTCCCAAGCAGCCGCCTGCCGCCGGGTGTGGGAACGGCGCGCGCCGAGGCGCCGGATCGGTCCCGCCGATCCTCGCGTAACGCGGATCGTGTCCGCGACGCCTTCCCATCGTTCGTATCGGACACTCCACGACACGCCGTACAGGCCTTTGTTTCGACTCGATCCCGCCAAATCCGACCGATCGCCCTCCAGCTGGAAACCGGTGCGGATTGAATCAGTCGTAGTGCCCCACGCCGGCCCCCTGGGCCACGCGAAACGCCAGCGCCTTGAATTCGTCGTACGCATCGCGGACCGCGGCGGAATGCGAGCCCAACGCACCGTCGCCGGGTTTCAAATGAAAGATCGGTTTGCCCGCCTCCTGTGCCATCGGCATCAGGCTCCGATAGTGCCTTAGCATGGCCAAACAGTCCGGGTCCGACTCGACCGGGAACAAAAGGACGCGGACGCTTCTTGCTTTCGCCGTGCCGTCGCGTCCTCTTCCGCGCCGCGTCAAGAGGAACCCGTCTTGGGGCGTTCGCGGAGCAGTCGATCGAGCACGCCGTTGACGAATTGCGGCGATTGGCGGCCCCCATACCGCTTCGCCAATTCGATCGCCTCATTGATGGCGACCTGACCGGGCGTGTCCGAAAAGAGCATTTCGTAGGCGGCCAGTCGGAGGATATTGCGGTCGGTCACAGCCATCCGTTCGAGGCTCCAGTTCTCGGCCCGGGATGCGAGCGACACGTCGATCTCCGGCCGGTGGCGGCGCACTCCAGCGACGAGCGAGCGGCCGAACTCGATCAACCGGGCATCGGGTCCGAGTCGGCGACAGAGGAATTCGTCGGCGACTTGGAGATTGCGGGTCGGATTGAGGTCGTCTTCGTAGAGTATTTGCAACGCGACTTCGCGTGCTCGGCTACGTCGGGTCATAAAGGTGCTCGAGCGGGTGGACACCAAAGGCCTTGGGGCCGAACGATCGGTCGGAGCGGCGCGGATTCGCCTTGTCGTTCCACCGGGCGGGAGCCGCCATTGTAGCAAAGCAGGCGTTTCGATTCGACCGGCGATCGCGGCGGGGCGGGACGCCCACCCGTTCCTCGTGAAAGCCGAAGCCGGGCGCGAACGCGGAACCGGCCTCGATCCCTCGCGGACGAGACCGCCTCTACAGGTCCGACCCTCGCCGCTACAATGCGGTCGACGTCGTCTCGTGTCGCGGATGCGCCTTGGAGTCGTTGGCCTACGATGAGCTGGTTTCGAAAAAAGGCGAGCGAGCCTCCGGATCCGCCGTCGGGTGGATCGGCCGAAGGCGAACCCGCCGAATCGCCTCCCAAGCGGGGTTTCTTTGGCCTCTTCCGGCAAGGCCTCAAACGAACCTCCGACTTGCTCCGAACCGACATCCGCGATCTTTTCACCCGCCGCCAAGGCCAGCTCGTCGACGAGTGGCTTGACGACCTCTACGCGATCCTCATCAAGACCGACATGGGCGCGGGCCCCGCGAAGGAGATCCGCGAACATGTCCGGACCGAGTTTCGCGGCCGGGTCGTTGAGCTCGAACAGTTGATCGACGAGGTCAAAGCCAAGTTCCGTTCGCTCCTGGACCAGGAATCGACGTCGATCCGGCTGGCCGAGACGGGTCCGACCGTGATTCTCGTCGTGGGCGTCAACGGCTCGGGAAAGACGACGTCGATCGCCAAGCTCGCCCAGTACTTCCGCCGGCAAGGCAAGAAGGTCGTCCTTGGCGCGGGCGACACGTTTCGCGCGGCGGCCGTCGAGCAACTGACGATCTGGGCCGAGCGTGAGGGGGCGGAGATCGTAACGGGGCCTCCGCAAGGCGATCCGGCGAGCGTGGCGCATCGCGCGGTGGCGGCGGCCGTCGAGCGGGGCGCGGACATCTGCGTCATCGACACGGCCGGACGCCTCCAAACCCAAGCCAACCTCATGGACCAGCTCCGGAAAATCCACCGCGTGATCGCGAAGCAGATCGCCGACGCGCCCCACGAAACGCTGCTCGTGCTCGACGCCACCGCCGGTCAAAACGGGATCAGCCAGGCCGCCGGCTTTTCCGACGCCGCGAACTGCACGGGCATCGTGCTCGCGAAGCTCGACGGCACCGCGAAAGGCGGAGTCATCATCCCCATCCGCCAGCGATTCCGGTTGCCCGTCAAGTTCGTCGGAGTGGGCGAGAAATCGTCCGACCTCGCCGTTTTCGATCCGTCCGCGTTCGTCGACGGTCTCTTTTCGGGCCCCTCCGAATAGATCGGGCCCACGTTTCCTTCCGGCGCGGCGAGGATCGGTCACGCGCCGCGCAGGGCCCGCAGGAGGTCGGCCATGCGCAGCGCCGCGTCCGCGCATTCCTCGCCCTTGTTCCCCGCGTTCCCGCCCGCGCGCTGGATGGCCTGTTCGAGCGAATGGCACGTGAGTACGCCGAAGAGCACGGGAAGGTCCGTTTCGAGCGCGATCTCGCCGAGACCGCGGCTCACCTGCTCGTTGATGTACTGATCGTGGCTCGTCTCGCCCCGGATGACCGCGCCCAAACAAAGCACGGCGGCGTATCGGCCGGACCGGGCGAGCACCCGCGCGGCGACCGGGATCTCCCAGGCGCCCGGGACCCGGACCACATCGATCCGCGGATCGGGAACGCCGGCGCCGCGCAACACGCGCAGGGCGCCGTCGAGCAGCCGTTCGGTGATCGTCGCGTTGTAGCGGGACACCACGATCGCGAACGCGTCGTCGGCGTGCGCGCGGACCTGACCTTCCCAGTTTCTTGACATCGGCGTCTCGTGCGGAACGCGAATAGGAAATCCAACCCAACGCAGCGGCGATGCGCGACGGCGAATCGCCCGCCTAACGCATCTGCATGCTCATGAGGAACTCGGCGTTCGATCGCGCCTTCTTCATGCGGGCGACGAGGAGTTCCATCGCGTCGGCCGGGTTCATCTCGTTGAGCGCGCGGCGCAGGACGCACACGCGGCGGTGCTCCTCGGGATCCATCAGGATCTCCTCGCGCCGAGTGCCCGATCGGTTGATGTCGATCGCCGGCCAGATGCGTTTGTCGACGAGTCGCCGGTCGAGGACGATTTCGAGATTGCCCGTTCCCTTGAACTCCTCGAAGATCACCTCGTCCATCCGGCTGCCCGTATCGATCAACGCGGTCGCGATGATCGTCAGGGATCCGCCTTCCTCGACTTTGCGCGCCGAACCGAAAAACCGCTTGGGCTGCTGCAGGGCGTTGGCGTCGAGGCCGCCCGAGAGGATCTTCCCGGACGGCTGGCATTCCGAGTTCCACGCGCGGGCGAGCCGCGTGATGGAATCGAGGAAGATCACGACGTCGAAGCCGTATTCGACCATCCGTTTCGCTTTCTCGATCACCATCTGCGACACCTGCACGTGCCGCGAGGGAGGCTCGTCGAACGTCGAACTGATCACTTCGCAGTTCTTGCCCTTGACCTCCCGCTCCATGTCGGTGACCTCCTCGGGCCGCTCGTCGATCAACAGCATGATGACGTACGCGTCGGGAAAGTTGTGCAGCACGGCTCGCGCCATTTTCTGCAGGAGGATCGTCTTGCCCGCGCGCGGCGGGCTCACGATGAGCCCCCGCTGGCCGAATCCGATCGGCGCGATGAGATCGACGACGCGCGTCGCGACGTCGTTCGGATCGTACTCCATCAGGATCCGCTGGTTCGGGTGCAGGGGAGTCAGGTCGTCGAACGGGACCTTTTTGGAAACCAGATTCGGGTCCTCGTAGTTGATCGCCTCGACCCGAAGCAGGGCGAAATAACGCTCGTTCTCCTTCGGTGGCCGTATTTGTCCCGAAACGGTCGCGCCGGTCTGGAGCCCGAACCGCCGGATCTGGCTCGGCGAAACATAGATGTCGTCGGGGCACGACAGGTAGTGGTATTCGGGACTTCGAAGGAACCCAAAACCGTCGGGGAGGACTTCGAGCGTTCCCTCGCCGTACATCAGGCCGTTCATCTTGACCCGTTCCTTCAGGATCTTGAAGATCAGATCCTGCTTCTTCATGCCGGCCACTTCGGTCAAGTTGTCGCTGCGGGCCTCCTCGATCAGTTGCGACATGCTCATCTTCTGCAGTTCGGCGATGTGGATCTCGCCCTGCTTGATCCGCTCGTACCGGTCGTTCGTCTCGTCCGCCGCGCCGCCGCGCGCCGCTTCCTCGGCGAGCTCCTCGGCGAGCGAAATCGGTTCCTCGTGTTCGAGGGCGGCGAGCGCCGCTTCGATGTCGGGGTTCGTGACTCGCTCGGTTGACGCGCCGCGGTCGACACGGTCCCGCTCGGAATCCGGCCGCGCGCGCGATGCTTCGCGCGCGGAGGCCCGCCCGTTCGCGGCGAGCGGAGCGGGAGCCGGGGAAGGCGTCTCCGGGGAGTCGGACCGCGATTCGGACGCGCGCGGTCCGTCGGACGCGGAGGCCGTTGGACGCGCGGCGGCCGAGCCGGGTTCGGGTTTCTCGTCGCGCGGTCGCGCGCCTCTCGATCGGGATAGGGCCATGATACGCGTGCTCCTGACAAGATGAGGATATCCGCCGAGGATGGGGCGGGCGGTGGGATGTCGGTGACGGCGGCGCGAGTCGAGTCAACGGGAGCCGGCGGTCGGAGCGGGCTCCGAGCCGACCCGCCGGACCCACCATGCGTCCACTTGCTCCCGCAACGCCGACTTGCTTCCGGTGTTCTCCAGGATGCGCTGGGCGCGGCGCCGTTTATCGGCCAACGGCCATTGCGCCGCCTCCCGCGCCCGCCATTCGTCTTCCGTCCAACCCCGGGCCGCCGCCCGCTCCCGGCGCGACGACTCGGGTGATTCCACAAACCAGATCTCGTCGCAAAATCGGTCCCATCCGGCTTCGAGGAGCAAGGCGGCGTCGAGCACGGCGACGCGGGGCGAGCTCCCGCCCCCGCTCCGCTCGATCTCCTCGCGCAACCGCCGTTCCAGGATCCGCTCGATCCTCGGATGGGTCCACTGTTCCAGGAACTTCCGATCGGCTTCAACGGCCGACCGATCGCCCGCCGTATCCGCGGAGACGAACACCCGCGCGGCGACCGCCTGCCGGTCGACCGACCCGTCGACGCGAAAGACGTCGCCGCCCCACCGCGCGCGAAGGGCCGCTCGCACGTCGGCGGCCTCGAGCGCCTCGTGGCCGGCCCGGTCGGCGTCCAGCGGCACGGCGCCGAGCTCGACCAGCCGGCCGGCGACTTCGCTCTTCCCGCAGGCGATGCCGCCCGCGATTCCGACTACGATCAACCCTGGCGTTTTCATTCGCTCACGGCCGCATCATCACAGTCGGCCCAATTGGCGCCGGTTCGCAGATCGACGACAAGGGGAATCGCCAGGTCCGCGGCGGACCTCATTTCCTGGTCCACCAACCGCACCAGTTCGGACCGTTCCTCGGGAGGGAATTCAAAGACTAGTTCATCATGGATTTGCAGCAGCATGCGCGATTTCCGCGGGATCTCGCGAAGCCGACGATGGACGCGAATCATCGCCAGTTTGATGAGGTCCGCCGCCGAGCCTTGGATCACCGTGTTGATCGCGATGCGTTCGGGCAGGGTCCGGGAACGGCCGTCGCCGCGCTGCGCGGCGGAGCGAACTCCGGACACCGCGCGGCGCCGTCCCAGGATCGTCCCAACATAACCCTTTTCCCGGCACGAATCCAGTGTGCTTTCCATGAACCGCTGAACGCCCGGATACCGTTCGAAATAGGCGTCGATGAATCGAGCCGCGTCGTCGTCGGGAATCGCGAGCGCCCGAGCGAGCCCGAACGCCGATTGCCCGTAGACGATCCCGAAATTCACCGCCTTCGCGCGGCGCCGCATCTCCTTCGTCACATCGCCGATCGGCACGCCGAACACCTCGCCCGCCACCCGCGCGTGCACGTCCTCGCCCCGCGCGAAGGCATCGAGCAAGGCGTCGTCCCGGCTGAAATGCGCGAGCACGCGCAGTTCGATCTGCGAGTAGTCGGCGGTCAACAAACTCCATCCCTCGGCGGGAAGGAAGGCCGTGCGGATCGATCGTCCCTCGCGCGTGCGGACCGGAATGTTCTGCAGATTCGGATCCTTGGAACTCAATCGACCCGTCGCCGCGACGTCCTGTTTGAACGACGTGTGCACGCGCCCCGTCCGGGGATGGATGAGCTCGGGGAGCGCGTCGAGATACGTGCCCTTGAGTTTCATGAGCCGGCGGTACTCGACCATCCGCGCCGGCAAAGGGTGCAAGGGGGCGAGCTGTTCGAGCACCTCGGCGTCCGTGCTCGGTCCCGACTTCGCCGTCCGCTTCACGACCGGCAACTTCAGACGCTGAAAGAGCACGTCGGCGAGCTGCCTGGGCGAGTCCATGTTGAACGGCGCTCCGGCCAATTCCTGAATCCGGTCGCCAAGCTCGGCGATGCGGGCTCCGAACCGGCCCGATAGTTCGGCGAGCCGTTCGCGATCGACGCGGATTCCGTTGAACTCCATTTCGGCGAGCACTTCGATGAGCGGGATCTCGACGTCGTCGAAGAGCGGCTCCAATCCGTCGTCGTGAAGCCGGCGGCGAAGACGGGGCGCGAGGCGAAGGGGGATCTCCGCGTCCTCGACCGCGTACTCGGCGACCCGCTCGACCGGCACCTCGTCCATCCGCTTCCGATTCTTCCCTTCGCCGATCAATGCTCCGATCCGGATCGTCTCGTGTTTCAGATAGCGGCGGGCCAGGTCATCCAGGTTGTGGTTGCGTTCGCCGGGCGCCAGCAGATAGTCGGCGACCATCGTATCGCAGGCGATTCCGGCGAGCGCGACGCCGTGGCAGCGCAGCACGATCAGGTCGTACTTCACGTTTTGGCCGATTTTCGGGATGGCCGGGTTTTCGAGCGCGGGTCGGAGCGTTTCCCGAGCACGGTCGGCGTCGAGCCGTCGTTCGCCTTCGGGCGCCCGCACCGGAACGTACCAACCGCTCCCTTCCTCGACCGCGATCGCGTACCCGACGATCTCGGCCCATCGCGGATGGATCGACGTGGTTTCGAGATCGACCGAACACGGCCGTCCCCTCGCGAGCTCGGCGGCGAGCGCGTCGAGCGCCCCTTCGGTGTCCACGACCCGGAACGCGATCGGCGCTCCGCTCGGTTCGGCCTCCCCCCCGGCTCCCGCGTTCGCGAGTGACATAATCCGGTCACTCAAGGCGCGGAATCCGAGCTCCCCGCAAAGAGCGCCGACCCGGCCCGCGTCGACCGGACCGACCCGCGCCGCGTCCCAGGCGAGTTCGAGCGGCACGTCGTCGCGGAGCCGAACCAGCTCGCGGCTCATCAACGCCTGGTCGCGGAACTCGATCAGATTCGACTTGCGCTTCGACGGGCCGAGCTCGTCGATCCGCGCGTAGATTCCGTCGAGCGACCCGTATTGGCGGAGCAGTTCGCCCGCCATCTTGGGTCCGATCAGAGGCACGCCGGGAACCGCGTCGACGCTGTCGCCGACGAGCGACTGGTAGTCGACGACCTGCCCGGGCTCGATGCCCCACTCGCGGCGCAAGGCTTCGCCGTCGAACATCGCGTCCTTGCGGACGTTGTAGACGCGCACCGTGTCGGTGATCAGTTGGCGGCAGTCCTTGTCGTTCGTCACCAGCACGCACGCGCCCCCCGCGTCCCGGGCGCGCCGCGCGAGCGTCGCGAGGATGTCGTCCGCCTCGTAACCCGGCGCCGCGATTCGGGCGATGCCGAGCGCGTCGAGCATCCGGTCGATCAGAGCGAATTGCGACCGCAAGTCGTCCGGCATCGACTCGCGGTGCTCCTTGTATCGCGGGTAGATCGCGTTGCGGAACGTCACGTCCGAATGATCGAACGCGCAGATCAGATAGTCGGGCCGCTTTTGCCCGATGATGTCGAGCAGGTCGCGGGTAAACCCGTGGACCGCGCCGACCGGCTGCCCCGCCGGACTCGACATCTCCCGCATCGCGTGGAACACCTGATAGATGAGCGAGTGCGAGTCGACGACCCAGACGGTCTTTCCGGCGAGGATTCCCGGAGCCGCTCCCGTTTCCGGACCGGACGCCGACTCGCCCCCTCCCCCACCGCGCGTCGATGCGGCCGGGTCGGCGTCGGGAATCGCCGGTCCGCTCGGAACGGCTCGCGCCGCCGATTCGGGACCCTCGTCGTCGAACGCGGCGAACGTACGCTGTTTGGGAAGATCGCTCATCGGTCCCCGTAGCCTACCGCGAGCTCCCGGCCGCGACGAGGACCCCGGGGGTTTTGATGCCTCAGCGCGATGCGGGTATCATGTTCGAACACGGGAGACGTTCCAATGCGTGTCATGCGTGGTCTCGTGTTTTTTTCGGCGCGCGAGGCGGATTCCATGGTGGTCCACGCATCGAATGGGGAATCTTCATTCCGGACCGGCGCGGCGGCCGTCGCGATCGGCCTGCCCTGCCTCTTCGGGGGCCTTTTTGGGGCCGCGTTCGCCGTGGCCGGTTGGGACGGGCCGTGGTGGATGAACGCCGTTTCCGGCGGAATCCGCGGCGCCCTGCCCCAAGGGGCCCTCGCAGGGCTCGTCGCATGGCACGCGTTCGCGATCGCCGATGCCGACGGCGTCCCACCCCATGCGCCGATCTGGGGCCTTATTCCCGCCGGGCTGATCGGAGGCCTCGTGGGTTTGGGCCTGGGAGGGTTGATCGGCTTCGGCGTCGGCCACGCCGCCGACGGGGCGATCATCGGCGGTTTCGGCCTGATCGGAGGCCCCATTGCATGGCAGGCCGTTTTTTGGGGAGTTCGATTCGCCCGGGACCGGGCGGGAAGCCGACGTCCCGACCCTTCCGACGGCGGGCTTTTTGTTGACGGTACGGGATACGGCGACTAGACTCGAACCTGTCGCCCGCCCCGTCTTTCCCAGGAGTTCCCGCGCGATGGCCCGTGAAAACCAACGCATGCAAGTCGGCCTGATCATCTGCATCATGTTGATCGTCGTCCTGCTCACGACGACCTTCCTGGGTTTGCGATCGGCCAACGAACTCAACGCGCGCCTGGCGGCGGCCACCGAGCAGGCGAATAGGGCGGACACCGACAAGCGGCAAGAGAATTTCAAGGTCCAGTACCTTTCGTACATGGTCGGCGCGAGTGCCACGAAGCTCGACGCCGTCGAACAGGCCGGCCTCCAAATGGTCCCCGAGCTGCAGAAAGTCAAGGATCAGTTCGTGCAGGATATGGCGCAGTACGGCGAGGGGCTCGCCGACGGAGAACGCACCTATCGTTCGGTCTGCAACAACCTGGTCACGGTGATCCGCACGGCCAATGAACAGCTCGCCAACGCCGACGGGCGCGTGAAGCAGGCGCTGGCCGATCTGAACAACCGGGTCGACGAATTGACGAAGCGGGCGGCGGGCGCCGAGGCGGCTCAGAAGGCCGCCGAAGACAAACAGATGGCCGAACTTCAGACGTTCAACGCCGATCGCCAGAAGTTCGTCGCTCAAACCCAAGCCGACGCGACCAAGATCAGCGAAATGACGGCGAAGGTCGGCGAAGTCGAGGCGGCCGCGGCCAAACGCGAGAAGGAACTGCAACAGAAGATCGACGAGCAGGACAACCGAATCGTGAAGCTCACCGATGAACTCAACAACGTCCGCCAGGAGTCGTTCGAGGTTCCCGACGGGCGGATTGTGACCGTCAATCAGAACGAAGGATACGTTTGGATCAACGTCGGCCGACTCGACGGACTGCGGGCACCCGCCGCGTTCGGCGTCTATGAGCAATCCACGAACGCGATCCGGTTTTCAAAACCCAAGGCGCGGATCGAAGTCACGCGCGTCCTGGACGATCATTTGGCCGAAGCCCGGATCGTCAACGATCAGGTCAAGAACCCGATCGTGCGCGGCGATCTGATCTACTCGCCCGCATGGACGGCCGGTATGCAGGTGCGGTTCGCACTCGCCGGATTCATGGACGCGGACGGCGACGGCAACTCTGATCGCGAACTCGTCCGCAATCTGATTCACGGAAGCAACGGTAAGATCGACGCGGAGATGCAGGACGACGGCAAGGTCACGGGAACGCTCGAAGTCGGCACGCGGTTCCTCGTGCTCGGCGATCGGCCGACCGACCGCGATAACCCCGAGGTCCAAAAACAGTTCTCGGCGCTGATGGACGATGCTCAGCGGTACGGCGTCGAGATCCTCAAGGTGGGCGATCTGCTCAATCTGATGGGCTGGAAGCTTGAAGCGCGCACCGTACAGCTCAACGAAGGCACCGACACGGGCGATGGGTTCCGACCGCGAACCCCCGAGGCTCCCAAACGGGGCACCGGCGGCGGCGCCTACTAGCTCGGCGCGACCGTCTACGAAAACAGCCGATGGCGCAGTGCCTCCAACCGGCCGCGGCGGTCGTCGGGTTGCCCCTCTCCCAGCAACGGATTCCACGCCTCGAAATCCACGAAGAGGTCGACGCCTTGGGCGAGTCCCAGCGCGCGGGCCGCTCGCGACAACTCGCGGCGTTCGGCGGAATTCAGCGTGTGTTCCCGGCATAGTTCCCGAAAGAGGGCTCGCGGCCCGTTGCGTCGCCGCCGCGCCATCGCGCGATAGGCGTGATACGCCGCGAATACCGCCGCGCCGATCGCCACCGCGCCGATCGCCTGTGCGAGGCGATGGCTCGCGTCCCATCCGAAAATCGGGCGCGGCGACAGGGCGGCCGCCACACCAAACGGCGCATTCGACGGCATGGACGGTTCTCCGTGAGGTCGTTTCATCACACAACGCCCGCGTCGGGAGTGGCCGTCGCGGAGGGCGCGTAGGAGGCGACGTCGGCGGGTAATGCACTGGCGATTTGCACGGAGGCCGATTCCGCCGGCATCTGAAGGGCTTCCTCCGCCGCCTCCTGCACGGCGGCGGACCGGTCCTGAAGGGCTTCGCGCAGCGCGTGCCGCGCCCGCCCGGAACGGCAACCACCCAGCGTCCGAGCCGCCTCGGCGCGCAGGAAATGGTCCTCGTCCCCCAACAGGTCGATGATCGACGACTCCAACTCGCCGACAACCCCCATCGCCGCGACGATGCGCAGTCCGCGCATACGCCGAATTCGGCTCGGACTGGCAAGCTCCTCGGCGACGAGCGTCAACGTCTTCGCGTCGATCTTGCGCACGAGTACGCCGGTCGTGCGGCGCACGTCGTCTTCGAGCGAATCGAAGGCGAGCAAATAGCGTTGGAACGTGAACTCGCGAAGCGATTCGCGCGCCGCGCGTTGCACTTCGGGTTTCGGGCTGTCGATCAATTGGATGAGCTTGGCCATCGCGCCGGGAATGCCCCGATCGCGGATCTGCCGGACAACCGTCGCCTGCACGGTTGCGTCGTCGTCATCGAGCACGGCCAGCGCGAGTTCGTTCGCCTCGGAACCGCCGAATTCCGGGAGCGATTCGGCGGCCGCCCGGCGGCCGCCGGGCCGGCCCTCGCGGAAAAGGAATCGGATCATCGGGAGAACTTCGTCGCGGGGAATCCGCGATGCCATCGTGATGCGGACCGCCGCGAACTGCTCCGCATCGCTCAGCGCCGCCAGGAGACTCGGCGCCTCAATCCACGGGAATCCCTCGATGTGACGCAGATTGCGACGCACCGTCTCGCCCCACTCCGGTCCGACATGCTTGCACAGTTTTCGCAGGAACGGAACGTCCCGCCGTTCCGCGATGATCCGCAACGCATGCGCCGGCGGCATGCTGACATCCAGGAACCGGAGCAGGTTCTGGATGATGGCGGAACGCGGACTTGTTCGAAACAACTCGATCATCTCGGGATGAGCCGGATGCCGCGCGTCGTCGAGCACGCGCCGCAAGAGGCCGTTGTCCATCGATACAAGGATCAGGAACCCTTCGACGAGCGTCCGGCGGCGGTCCGCGCTCGCTCGGCCAATCGCCTGTTCGAGCATTCCCACCAGGTGGCGGCGAGTCAGTTGGGGATCACGGCGGTCGCGATAGTCGCGGGGCGCGCCGAGTTCCTCGTACAGCAGTTCGGCAAGTTCCACGGCCGTGCGGAGGAGGAGCTCCCGGTGGACGTTGTCCCGTGTCTCGGCCGCCGACACGAGCACGGGCATCAAGTCGAACTCGCGGGTCGCCACCGCCAAGGCGCACGCGCCGGCGATCATCGTCGCATCATCCTCCGCCACCGCATCGCGCAGCGCCGAGGTGAGCCGGCCCGGCCGTTCACTCACGATCCGCCGAAAATGCTCGCCGAACGAATCCCATCGGCGAATCAACTCCCGATGGCCGGCCACCGTCCGCCGTTCCAGAAGGGCCCGCAGGGCGAATTCCTGGACCGGCCGCCGCGGCGCGTCGAGCGCCCGAATCAGGATCGGCGCGGCCGATTCATTCGGTGTCCTCGTCAAGACCCGAAATGTCCGTTCCAACGCGTCCGTCACACCCGCATCTCCCGACTTTACCCCACGTACCGTTCGGCCCCCGCGGACTCCCCGCGCCGGCGCGAAACGGCCCTCGATAGGCGCATCGGCTTGCCCAATCGAAAAAATCGAGCGATGCCCAAAGAGTTTTCACAGGTCGCGGATCTTCCCCAAGCGCAACACGTTCACTCGGCAAAACCGGCATGGGGCGTTTCCCAGTCGCGAAGCGACGGTCCCATCAAATGCCCGGGGCAAGCCGACGCGAGCGCCGCGAGCGGCGGCGCCGCCCCGGGTGGATGCCGGCGATACGTTCCGAAGCCGCGAAGCGGTGACCCTATCGGATGCCGTTCCGCACATGACGCGGTCTTGTCAGCCGATCATCGAGTCGCCCCGTTCGTGAAACCCGAATCCGACGGCGTCCGCGGCGCGAGCCGCGGATGCCCGGAGGCGAGGGTCTTCCTTCGCGCGCGAACACTCGGCGCGGAACGTCTTGGAACGGCGCCTCCTCGCCTCCGCATCGCGAGCCTCGCGGCTCGCGACGCTCGGCTTCGGGTTTCACGAGGGACGGTAGCCCGACGACGGGGCGCCCGACGCGGACGGGCCGGGCGAAGGCGGCGAATCGTCGGAACCGAAGGAGGCGCCGGAATTCCGATGCCCGCACTGCCGCGCGGGCGTGCTGGTCCTCGACGCCGAGTGGCCCCGTCCGACGGTCGCCGAAATCATGCGGCGGACGCCCGGCGGATCGCATCCGTTCCGCCTGCCCTTCACATGACGAGGCGCACGATGCGCGGATCGGACCATCACGTTCCAAACAAACGGCCGTCTTGGGCGTATTGCGCCGGACGCGGACGATGCGCGCCGTTGACGCCCATGACGCGTTTCTGTCAGTCGAACGGGGCCTTCGACCGGCCTTGCCGCCGCGCGAATCCCATTCGGAAACCGCGCCGGAACCGGGAAATCCCCGGCGCCTTCACGCCGCGGCGCGTCATTCGACTTCCCTCGGCACGGACCCGCGGGTTGAATACCCAAATATGATAAATATGATGTATGCCGGTCGATTCCGGCCCGTTCCGTGACGGTCGACGCGCCCCAAAACTCCTTCCCGCGCGGCGATTTCCCGCTTCGCGCCTCCCACAGCCCGTCGGTAGCTGTCCATTCTACAAGAACGGGCGTTGGTGGAAATCGGCGAGTCGGTTATCAAGTGGGGCATGGATGAGAAGTCACTGGACAATCCGCGGGAGGAGATTCGGCAAGGTCGGCTTGACGCCGAGCACCTGCTGTCGGTGATTGGTTCATTGAATCGGCGGCTCTTGGCGGCCCTGCAACGGATCGAGGAACTGGAGCGGGAAAAGGGCGGGGCCGGGAAGGTGGAACAGCCGTTCTCCGTGCGGGAGGAGGAAAAACGCCAAGAGGCGCGGGGGCGAACCCGGAAGCGAAAGAGACCCGGCAAGGGAGTGCGGTAGCGATGCCGGACGTCGGCGGCGCGTCGACAAACTCCAGGACCGCGTTGTGGACCTGTGTGGCGGCGTATGGGGCGCCGAACTGCCGACACTCGAGGGTCCGGCGAACGATTTCCGTTTGTTGTGCGAAGAACGGATGCGGCTACTGATCCGGAATCAACTGTTCACGTTCGTCACGGCCCCTCAGGTGACCACTCCGAGCGGGGAAACCGAGCACGTGGCGGGAACTAACAACGTGTCGGAACGCATTCTGCGCGGTCCCGCACAGTCGGCACCGGCGTCGGGCCGCGCGGCCTTGCGCGCCGCGAGCCCGTTCCATCGCAACGCCCCGCTTGCCGCTCATCGTCTGACATCCCGCAACCATCCGCTTCGCGGCGCTTGGTTCCATCATCGCCCCCTCTCCATTCGAGCACGAGGACGAGGACGAGCACGAGCACGAAGGCCCCCCCCTCGAGATTATCGCCGAACGCGGCCATCGGGCGCCAGGCCTTCCTGACGGCGCCGTAGAATGGACAGCTACTCGGCCAATGGCCACACGACGTCGCCCGCCGTTCCGAGTGACGTCACCAGCTCGTCCGCCAGAATCTGATCGATCACCGGGCCGTGCAGGTAACGGTGCGTCAAGTCGCCCGCGTTCGGACCGTCGAACTCGAGCGCGATATGGTCCCCGTCGTACACGAACCGCGTCGCCGTCGCCGAACCGGGTCCGGCCCCGTCGGCGTCCACCGACTTGCCGATCCGCCGATCAAAACCGAGACGCTCGCCACGGGCGACGCGTCGTCGTACCACGACTCGGCCGTCGGACGGTTCAGGTCGTCGTAATCCCAAACGATCCCCTTGCCGCGCCGGTCGATCCGCTTGGCGAGCGTCTCGGCGCTATCGTAATAGTACGATCGGCTTTGTCCCAGCGCATTGGTTTCCATGGTCATGCGCCCGAGTCCGTCGTAGGCGAACTGGGTCGTGTTGCCGACCGGATCGGTCAGCGAAACCAGCTTGTTGCCCCTATCGTACGAAAAACTCGTCACGCCCGCCATCGGATCGCGGATCGACGTCACCCGATCGTAGATGTTGGGGCCGGCTGATCGCGGAGCGATCAGCGACTTTCGCGGCCGGTGAGCGATCCGGTTGCCGGTGAATCGACGAGCACGGCCTGGACGGCCCCGTTCTCCGGGTCCCAGCGTTCGAAAGCACGCCTTGCGGCGCGGCGGCGACGAGTGCCGGGGCCAATGGAACCGAAATCCGGACTGCCCCTGCTCCCCCTATGCGGCCTCGGTGATGGAACTCCGCGACGCCCCCCGGCCTTCCGCCAATTACCGTAGGGGGCCCTGGTCTCCGGCGAATTGGTCAAGCACCAACGCGAAGAGATCGCGATCGATCATCCGTTCACCCTGCAAGACGCCGTCCCGCGAACAGACGAGCACGCCCGTCTGGTCCTCACCGGTGACCGGCGCGCCGTGCGAACCCCGGACCAGGCGTGCGTCGAGCGGGATGCCGCGCGTGGCCGGATCGAAATGCAGCTCGACCGGGTCGTATCCGGGCTTGGCATGGATATCGACGGTCCGCGCGAACGCCGGCGCGTTCCGGTCGTCGAGCCACCAATAGTATGCCTGCCAACTGCCCGCCGACGAAATCAACACGACGTCTCCCGCCCGGGGCGAATCGATCGAGCGCCGTGCTCGGTCGGCGCCGACAAGCACCTCGTCGATGCCCTCGACGCGCTCGAAGATCGACGCCACCCGCCGCACGATCGCGGGATCGGAATCGCGCACGAACAGGTGCGAGAACTGGTGATCCACGAGCGCCCATGCCTCGCTCGTTTCGAAGTCCAGCATTTCACCGCGATCGGTCGACCGGACGCGAAGGAGCCCCGCGTCGCGCAGCACGCGGTTCGGATACGACACATGGTGGACGGGCATGATCACGTATTCGCTCGCGACGAGCCACGTGGGTCTTTCGGGATCGATCGCCGACTCCCAATCCCCGATCATGCGTTGGAGCACGCCGTCGAGATCGGCGACCGCCTGATCGGCGGCCGGACTGTCCGGTCCGTCCTTTTGCGCGGCGTAGTCGAGGTGCGGAAGGTAGATGAAGAAGAAGTCGGGACGAAACCGCCGAGCGGTCCAGACGGCCGTTTCGGCGATCCATCGCGTCGACTGGATATTGGCCATCGGTCCCCAGAAATGCCTCAAGGGGAAATGGCCGAACGACTCGAGGAGCTCGCCGTAAAGACCGGTCGGCCGCGTGTAACACCAGAGCGACTCCGATCCATCGGGGTTGTGCACGGGCGCCGGCATGCAGACGTAGTCGGCCGTCGATCCCTTGCTCAGCATGGGAAACCAGGCGGCCGATCTGCATTCCGGCCAGCGGGCGCGCAACACATCCCACACTTGCGGCGCCGTAACCACTTGGTTCGGCGCGGTCCACATTTCCACTTCGTGTCTGTCCCTCCAATAGAACCCGTTCGCGACGACTCCATGCCGGTCGGGGGCGGCGCCGGTGACCATCGATGCGTGCACGGGCCAGGTCACGGCGGGGAATGACGCGGCAAACGGAGACCGTCCTCCCCGCGCGCTCAACGCGCGCAGCGACGGCATGCGGTCGACGTCGCGAGCCCGCAGCCCCGGAACGGATAGGACGACAACGGATCGGTTCATGCGCGGTCCTCGATCGCAACCAGCGGTTGCAGGAACGCATAGGCTCGCCGGGCCGCGTCCGGCGCCGCGTGCCCATGACGGCTCAACTCCACGTGCATTCCGCCTTGATAGTCGATCCGGCGCAGAGCGGCAAGGATCGGCCCGAACTCCATGTCGCCTTCGCCGAACATCAGATGCTCGTGCGTTCCGCGCCGCATGTCCTCCACATGGATATTGACGATCCGATCGCGCCATGCCTCGATCCGGTCCGGGATCGGTTCCTCCTCCTGGCAATGCAGGTGGCCGACATCCATGGTCAATTGAAGCCGCGGGGAGTCGAGACGACCGAGGAGCTTCTCGAAATCGGCGAGCGTGGCGATCACCATTCCCGGTTCCGGCTCGAAACCCAGAACCACACCGCGCCGCTCGGCGTGTTCGAGAACGGGTTCGAGCGTGCCGCAGAGCCGATCGAGCGCGCGTGGACCGGTCGCGTCGTCATCGGCGGCTCCCGACCAGAGCGAGACGCCCCCGCTTTCCAGGTCGGCCGCGATATCGATCGCGCGGCGGAGGAAATCGACGCGTCGGGAGCGGTCTTCGGAGCGCGCGCTGAGCAAGGTGGGCTGGTGTTTGCGGCGCGGGTCGAGCAGATACCGCGCGCCGGTCTCCACAAACGACGCCATGCCGTACTCGCGAAGCCGCCGCCTCACGTCGGCGACCTGAAACGCGATGTCCGCATCGAACGGATTGAGCGCGTGGTGATCGAGCGTGAGCGCCACGCTCGCGTATCCGATTTCGCTCAGGATGGCGAGGCAATCGCGCAGATCGTGGTGCGGGAATCCGTTCGTGTTGTATCCCAATCGCATGCGTTGGCTCCCCGCCGTTCGGTGAACCGGTTTCCGTGTCCGGCGCGCCGCGCGCGGTTCACGTCGAATAGACCCATCGCCCCAAGAGGATCATCGGGAGAAACAGACCGGCGATCGTCAACGCGAAAACCGGCGGCGCGACGACGATCGCGACGGCGGCGTCGAGCCAGATGATCGACCAGATCGCTTGCCGGACGGCGAGCTGCACGCGGCGCGAATCAGGGCGCGTGATCGCCGCGAAGGCGCGGCGAAGGACGGGAATCCCGAGGAGCGCGAGCAGCAGGTACCAAACTTCGGTCACCGGAATCCGCGCGACGGCGTGGGGCGAAACGAGGCTCGGGAGCCTTGCGACAAGTACCCATCCGGCGATCATGAGGGTGAGTCCCGCGGCGAGCCTAGCGCGCCGGCTGGTTCCGGCCTCGGATCGGCCGAACCACGTGATTCCCGCGACGTAGACGCCCAGTCCGATCGCGACGCACAGGTGCTCGGCCGCCCAGGGCAAACGGCCCGTCGAGTCGTCGATCGATGCGACGGACATGCCGAGGAGGGCGTTGAGCGCGCGGCAACTTCCCATGACGAACGGACCGAGCCACGTATCCTTGGCGGCCACGTCGTACGCGACGATCGCGGCGACGAGCACGGCGGCGACCGCGCCGGGCAGCCATGGCGAACCGTCGAACGCGGGCGACGCCCGCGGAGCCGCCGCGGCCAGCGCGCATCCCGCCGCCAAGAGGCCCACGCCGAGCCTCCGCGCGGCGCGTACCGACACGCGTCCGCTCGGAAGAGGCCGCTCGGGACGCTCGCGCCGATCGATGTCGATGTCGAACAGATCGTTGAGCACGATGCCCGCCGTGTAGAGTGCCGCGCCGGCCAGGACGAGCAGGACGAACGGAATCGCCGGCTCCCAGTTCCCCCGCGCGACCAGGTAGCCCATCATCACGTCCGCGACGGCCGTGAACGCGTTGGGCGCGCGGCAAAGCTGGAGCCACGCCAGGAGCCCGCCCCTCCCCCGTCGTTTGCTTGTCTCGGTCATTCCGTACGGCCTCCCCTGCCCCGCCGACCGGCCTCGCAACCACCCGCGCTAACTGCTCGCGCTCCGGTAACTCGCCAACGCCCGTTGAAAGACCCAGCGCGACGCGGCCAGCGATCCGGTGGTCGCGACGACCGTGAAGCCGGCCAACGGCCATTCCCAGGACGCGCGGGGAACCAACGGTTGAGCCAGCAATCTCGCGGGGACATTCACGACGACCAGGACCGGTACGATGAACGTGAAGAACGCGCCGAGCGGCCTCCCCCATCCCCGCTGGTAGATCTCCATCGGGTACCTCGAGAAGTTCGTGATGTAGAACCAGAAATCGTAGAGCGTCTGATTCCGCCCCAACCAGATGCTCGTTGACGCCAGCGCGATCATGACGCTGTAGAGGATGGCGACGCCGCACATCACGTAGAACGGATAGAGGAAGAGCGTCACCGGATCGAACGTCAGGGGATTCGGTTCGCGCCGCGCGAGGCCGCGCAGGCTGATCGCGAGCAGCAGGCCCGCGGAAAGCAGGTTCGAAAGGGCCGACCAATCGACTTTCCGGAACGAGACCAGGAACTGCGTATCGATCGGTTTGAGCAGGGCGAAGTCAAGATTCCCCGTCCGGATCAACTCGCTGAATTCCTCGGCGTTCGGCATGAACAGCGCCTGGACGATCGCGTGGACGAACCATGTCGTCGCCATGAAAACGAAGAACTCGTCGCGCCCCCACCCCGTGTCGTGTCCGATCATCCGCGTGTGCCGGAAGATGATCGCGTACAAACCGACGTTCATCAGAGCCCACGAAACGGACGACGCGCATTCGATCAGGAAATCGGCGCGGAACGCCATGTCGCGCATCAGACTGTTCCGGGCAAACGCCCCCAGGATGCCCAGATACCGCCGAGGCGACTCCATCGATCATCCTCCGAACGCGCTGTATCGCCGGATACCCCGCCGGAAGGCGATGCGCGACGCCACGATGAAGACGGCCAACCAAACGCATTGGACGACGACACCCCTCGCGATCTCGTCGGAGCCGAGTTTATCGAGGAAAACGGCGGCCGGAAAATAGGCGAGGTACTTAAGCGGCAAGAGATCGACCAGTTCGCGCCACGGATGCGGGAGCATGTCGAGCGGAAACATGTGTCCGGAAAGGAAGAAACTCAGAAGCATATAGATGAACAGCAGCGATCCGACTTCCAGAAGCCAGAACCCCATCAGGCCGATGCACGCCTCCAGGAAGAAACCGAGGAGGAAGCTCAATACGAGCGACAGGGCGAAGAGCCCGATCGTCGAGGCGTCGGGCCATCCGTGGACGAAATAGCCGCGGCACAGGAAGAAAACGAGCGCGAACGGTCCGACCGCGACCGAATAATAGGCCAGCTTGTGCGCGACGCGCGTCAGCAGGAGGAACCCGAGCAGGTCGACCGGCTGGACCAGGAACCGCTTGATCTCGCCGTTGCGGATCTGCAGCGCGATTCCCGAGGCGAGCCCCGGCATGCTCGAAAACGCGCGGGCCAGCATCGTCAAGAGGTAATACGCCACCATGTCCTCGAATTGATATCCGACGATGCGCGAGGGGCCGGCGGGCCCGCGGTCGAGCGCGTCGAAGATCGCCGACCACAGGAAGATCTGCGTGATGATCGGCAGGAACCGCATGAGCGTTCCCAGCGCGAAGTCGCCTCGATAGACGAGCCGGTCCTCGAGCGCGATGCGGAGGATCGTCCACCAGACTCTCACGCGGGCAATCATGCGACGGTGTCCCGGCGATCCGTTCGAGGCGCGCTGTTCGACATGCAAGGCCATCATCTACGGCACCACGCCGCCCACCTCGTCCATCGGCTCGCCGACCGCATCGCCGCGATCCGGTTCGGCCGGTCTCCCGTTCACCTGGGTGAACAGGTCGGCGATGACCTCCTCGAGCGGAGGATCCTCGACCGAAACGTCGGCGACCGCGTGCGAGGCGAGTACTTTGGCGAGCGCCCTCGGGACTTCATTCCGCGCGATGCGCAGCCGAGCCTTCGGTTCGCGCAACTCGACGATTTCCCCGTACGCGGACAGGTCGCCCGCCGATTGGCCCTCGGCGAATTGGAACGTCACGATCTTCGAGCCGCTGAACCGGTCGATGATCCCGGCGAGCGACCCGTCGTACTGGATGCGGCCCCGCGCGATGATGACGACGCGCCGGCAGAGGGCCGCGACATCCTTCATGTAGTGGCTCGTCAACAGGATCGTGATCCGCCGCTGTTCCTGGTAATGGCGGAAGAACGTCTGGATCTGGTGCTGGGCCACGACATCCAATCCGATCGTCGGTTCATCGAGGAACAGCACATCGGGCGCGTGCAGCAGGGCGGCCGTCAGTTCCATCTTCATCCGTTCGCCCAGCGAAAGCTCCCGCACCGGCTGGTGCAACAGCGGGCGGATGTCGAGCAATTCGGTGAGTTCGTCGCAGTTGCGGTGGAAGGCGGCCGGTTCGACTCCGTAGATCCGCTGGTGGAGTCGGAACGATTCGATGGCGGGCAAGTCCCACCAGAGCTGGTTCTTCTGGCCCATGACGAGCGCGAATCGCCTTCGGTACGCGTTCTCGCGCCGCCAGGGCACATGCCCCATGACCCGCGCCGAACCGCTCGTCGGATTGATGACGCCCGACAGCAGTTTGAGCGTCGTGGTCTTGCCGGCGCCGTTCGGGCCCAGAAAGGCCACAAACTCGCCCTGCCGAACCTCGAGGTCGATTTCCCGCACGGCGCGCACGTCGCGGTACGTGCGGTGGAACAGACCTCGGAACGACGCGAGCAGGCCTTCCGGTTTCTGGTACACCCGGTACGATTTGCTCAAGCCGTTCACTTCAATGATCGCCATACGCGTCGATTATAGGCCGCGCGGCGCGGACCGCCCAGGCACTCGGAAAGGGAAGCCGCGTGCGGACCGCTCGACGCCCGGGACGGCCGCTCCGCGATTCACGGCCGATCGGCGTTGTTGGTGAACACGCGTTCCGTTATAACCGGCCGTGTCGGCGCGGAATCGAATCCGTACGTTGAAGGAACGTCGCCGACGCGCCCTTGACTGCCTGGCCATTACCGTCCGTTCGACAGGAACGCTCGCCGTGTCGGTTGATCCTCTTTCCTTGTCGATGTCGCGTCTTCGGATCGGCATTGGCCACGATACGCATCGGCTGGCCGAACACGGTCCGCTGGTGCTGGGCGGTTGCCTGATTCCGTTCGACCGGCACCTGGTCGGGCACAGCGACGCGGACGCCTTGCTGCACGCGGTCACCGACGGATTGCTGGGCGCCGCGTCCCTGGGCGACATCGGCGATCGGTTTCCCGACACCGATCCGGCCAATGCCGGCCGGGATTCCGCCGATATTCTCGAAGAAGCGTACGAGCGGGTTCGGGAGGCCGGTTACGCGCTCGTCAACATCGACTGTATCCTGTTCGCGCAGCGGCCCAAGCTGGGCGTTTACAAGAGGCGCATGGAGGAACGGATCGCCGAGCTCTTGTCGGTGGAGCCCGCGCGCATCAACGTCAAGGCGAAGACCGGCGAGGGTGTGGGACCGATCGGCCGCGAGGAGGCCATCGTGGCGGAGTGCGTCGTCTTACTCGAATGGATCGGACCCGGCGAGCTCGACGGAACGTCCGAAGCGACGGCTCCGCGCGGAGCCTCCGATCCGGGAACCGGGTGAATCACGGATGAAGGAAGGCGAACGGATTGTGGTCGGCGTCGACCCGGGCTTGAACATCACGGGCTACGGCGTGCTCGCCGCGAACGGCGGAGCCCCGCGACTCGTCGAGGCCGGTGTCATTCGCGGCGGGCGCGGAGCCATCGAACGACGACTCCAGGAACTCCATGTCGGACTGAGCGAGCTCCTGGCGACGTACCGTCCGGCGGTGGTCGCGATCGAGGAATTGTATTCGCACTACGACCGCCCCAGGACGGCCATCCTGATGGGCCATGCGCGGGGCGTCATTTGCCTCGCCGCCGCGCAGGCGTCCTCGCCTGTCTTCCATTACGCGGCGACGCATGTCAAGAAGATGTTGACCGGATCGGGTCGAGCTCCCAAGAATCAGATGCAGGCGGCCGTTTGCCGCGAGTTCGGACTGCGCGAACCGCCCCACCCGGCCGACGTGGCCGACGCCGTGGCGATCGCGCTGTGCCACCACTACAGTCAATCCACGACATGGAAGGCCCTGCAAGGATGAGAACGCGGATCACGGGGAAGCTCATTGCCGTCGAAGAGGACCACGCGGTCATCGAGGCCGGCCCGTTCGAATACGAGGTGCTGGTACCCGACTTCGTGCGATCCCGACTCCAGGGCCGGTTGAACGAGGACGTTCGCCTGCACACGATCGAGTACATCGAGGGCAACGCGGCCGGCGGCCGCATGACGCCGCGTTTGGTGGGATTCCTGAGCGTTGTCGAACGCGAGTTCTTCGAGATGTTCTGTTCGGTCGACGGCGTGGGAGTCAAGAAGGCCCTGCGGGCGATGGTTCGGCCGGTGCGGGACGTGGCCGTCCAGATCGAACAACAGGACACGAAAGGCCTGTCCGCGCTCCCCGGCGTCGGGCCCGCGACGGCCGAACGGGTCGTCGCGAAGCTGCGCAGAAAAATGTCCCGTTTCGCATTGCTCGTCTCGTCCCACGACGAGCCGTCGCGGCAGGATGTGCCGAGGGACCTTGTGCAGATGACGTTCGAGGCCCTCTTGACGCTCGGGCACAGCGAGGCCGACGCGCGGCGCATGATCGACGCGGCGCTCGACACGAAGGAGAAATTCAAGGAAGTCGAGGACCTGCTTCGGGCCATCTACCGCAACACGTTCGAGCGGAGCGCGTCATGACCGCCCTGCGCCGCGCTCCGAGCCGTTTCCCGACGCCGCGCCGTTCCGGCTTCCCGACCGATCGGTCGGCATGAGGATCGTTCATGAAACGCGAAACGACCATCCGCGAGCCCGCCGATCGGCCGATCGATGAGGAGGATACGCGGCTTCGGCCGCAACGCTTCGGCGAGGTCGTGGGGCAACGGGAAGTGCTCGAACGGCTCCATATCGGCGTCGAAGCGGCGCGGCGGCGGGGCGAAGCGGTCGGACATATTCTGTTCGATGGCCCTCCCGGGCTGGGAAAGACCACGCTGGCCGCGTGCATCCCCAATGAACTGGGCGTCGCGATCAAGACCACGTCGGGCCCGCTCCTCAAGGCGCCGCGCGACCTGATCCCCTACTTGACCAATGCCGAGGAACGATCGGTCTTGTTCATCGACGAGATCCACCGGCTCCCGACGGCCGTCGAGGAATACCTCTATACCGCCATGGAGGACTTCCGGCTCGACATCATTCTCGGCGAGGGCATCAACGCGCGCACCATCAATCTGACTCTGAAACCGTTCACGTTGATCGGCGCCACGACGCGGGCCGGCATGCTGTCGGCGCCGCTCCGCGACCGATTCCAGATCCGCGAACACCTCGACTTCTACGACGCGGACGACCTGAGCCGGATCATCCAGCGGAGCGCGGCGAAGTTGGCGGTCGCCATCGACGGGGACGCGGCCGATGAATTGGCGTCGCGCAGCCGAGGCACGCCGCGCATCGCCAACAACCTGTTGCGATGGGTGCGGGACTACGCGCAAAGCCGCGCCGACGGACGCATCTCGCTCGACGTCGCCCGCACGGCGATGACGATGATCGGAGTCGACGGACTCGGACTCGGCAAACAGGACCGCCGTTATCTCGAAACGCTGATCCGCGTTTTCGGAGGCGGTCCGGCGGGCATCGAGGCGATCGCGCACACGATGAACGTGGCGTCGGATACGCTCGAGGACGAGGTCGAACCGTTCCTGCTGCGGTCGGAATTCGTCGTACGGTCGCCGCGCGGTCGGATGGTCCTGCCCCGCGCCTACAACCATCTTGGCGTCGCGCGCCCCGAGGGCGGCTCGCCTCCGAACGACCTTTCGCAGCGGCCCTTGTTCTGACGGCCGGAGCGGAAAGCGCGCGTCATGCCGTCGAATTGCGTTTCCGATCGTGCGCTCGGTATGATGGAAAAGGCCGCCGATCGTCACGCGGCCGGCATGATCACTGGCTTCGGCGTGTTGCGGGAAGGACGATGACCATGGTAGCCCACGACATCATGGCGGAAGAGCGGCTGAGAGCGGAGCGAGCCGCGTCCGGCGCCGATCGGCACGACGAGGTGTGGGAGAGCATTCACATGATGGCGCCGATGCCGAACCACGAACACCAGTTGCTCGTTGGGCGTTTCACGCGTGTGCTGGGCGAGATCTTCTTCGATTCGGAGGCGGGCGATGTCGTTCCCGGCGTGAATGTGAGCGACCGCGTCGCCGGTTGGGAATCGAATTTCCGTGTTCCCGACGTCGCTGTGTTCCTCAAGACGACACGCGCCGTCAATCATGACCAATTCTGGTCCGGTGGTCCCGACTTTGTCATCGAGATTGTCAGTCCCCACGATCAAACACGCGAGAAACTGGGGTTCTACGGCGCGATTGGAACTCGGGAACTGCTTGTGGTCGATCGCGATCCGTGGCGGTTGGAACTCTATCGTCACGACGGCGACGCGCTGCGCCTGGCGGCGACCGGTTCGGTTCGCGAGCAGCATTGGATCGAGAGCCGCGTGCTCGGCGTCCAGATGCGCATGCAAGACGGTGCGGATCGACCCGGGATCGACGTGTGCCATGTCGCGAGCGGCAAGCGTTGGCGGGTTTGATCCGACCGACGCGTCGATCGGCGCCGGAAGGAGGATGCCCGCGCCGCCTCCCCAAGCCACGCCAGCATGAATGGTCGCCGCGCATTCCGCGTGAGCCCGGTGGCCCCCCCACCCCGTCGTCCGATCGGCCGCCATCCGCAATCCGCCATCCGCGTTTTGCGCGGATTGGCCTTGCCGGGTTGGCATGGGTCCGGTACCATCCCACCGCCCGAACGCAGGTGTCGGTCCGCGCTTCGTGATTGCGCGCGGGTCATGCGGGTGGAGCGCAAGGGAGGTCGGAGGAACGGGCCATGGAGAGGCGGCGGCTGCTCGCGCTGCTCGCGCTGCTCGTGTCCGGACCGGCCGGATGCAATCAGAATCCGTTCGCGCCCGGTCCGCAAGGCGCATTCTGGCGTCAACCGCAACAGACGCCCGAGCACGTCGCCCAGCTCCAGGATCTCGACTCGCGAAACCGAAAACTCGACACGAACAACAGCGACCTGCATCGCCAACTCGCCCAATCCGAACAGCAGCGGCAGTTGGTGTTCGACGAGAACCAACTGCTGCGGAAACAGCTCACCGAGACGACCAATCAGCTCGAAACCAAGCAGCGCGCCGTGCAGGACGCGGAACGGCGGATCGAGGCGATGGTCGCGTCGACGCGGCAGCGCGGCGGGGCGACGATCACCGCGAACAACAGCTTGACCCGTAACCTGACCGCCGTCACGATCCCGGGCCTGGATGTCCGGCGGGACGGCGACGTGGTGCGCGTGGAGATCCCCGCCGACCAACTGTTCGAAACGGGAACCGTCCGCTGGCAGGCGAACGCCCCGTCGATCCTCGATTCGGTCGCCGCGGCGATCGCGCAGAGTTTTCCGAAGCAGAAGGTGGCGGTCGAGGGCCATACGGACAATGCGTCGCTGCGCGAGGCGAGCACGTTCCATCAATTGGCCGCGTCGCAATCGCTCGCCGTCATCCAGCATTTCGTGCAACGCGCCGCGCTCCCCGAACGGCAGTGGTTCTCGGTCGCCCACGGCCCCAACGAGCCGCTTGTCTCGAATGGAACGCCCGCGGGCCGCGCGCGCAACCGGCGCATCGAGATCGTCATCTATCCCGAGTCGTTTTGAACGCGCGTCGCTCCAACGCGCCGCGGCGGAGAGCGAGGGAATTCCGCCGGGTCCGGTACGCCGTCGGGAAAACCGCAAGACGCCCGCTTGGGCGAAGCGGGGAGATCCGGCTTACCGTTGTACGCGGCCCGTGCGATCGCCGCCCGCGAGCGAATCGACTTCGGCCGTCGTCAGGTAGGCGAAGTCGCCGTGGATCGTATGCTTGAGGCAGCTCGCCGCCACCGCCCAATCGATGACGCGTTGGTGATCCTCGGGGAACGAGCGCAGGCCGTGGATCAGGCCTGCGGCGAACGAGTCTCCCGCTCCGATCCGATCGACGATGTCGCGGATCTCGTGCGCGCGGTAGCCTCCCGATTCGTCGCGCGGCGAAAAGCGCGCGGCGCGGTCGGCCGCGTCGAACAGCAGAGCGCCCCAGTTGTTGTGGTCGGCCGACACGCTTTCCCTCAGCGTGATCGCGACATGCCGAACATCGGGAAACCGGGAGACGATGCGTCGAGCGACGTCGACATAGCCCGCGGGATCGATCCGGCCTTGCAGGACGTCCGACCCCGCGGCGTGGATATCGAGCACATCGGCGGCGTCCTCTTCGTTGCCGATCACGACATCGACATGGCGGAGCAGTTGGGCCATGCACTGCCGAGCGAGTTCGCGCGGGTGCGTGGCGGCGCGCCAGTTCCAGAGTTTCTTGCGGAAGTTGAGGTCGCAGGACACGGCGAGCCCGCGCGATTTCGCCCGCTCAGCCAGCGTCAGACAGGCGCGAAACGCCGGCTCGCTGATCGCCGGTGTGATGCCCGTCACGTGGATCCATTCGACGCCTTCGAGGCACCGATCGAAGTCGTATTCCTCGGGAAGGGCACGGCTGACCGCGCTCCCCTCGCGGTCGTAAATCACGGTCGAACCCCGCTGATTGGCGCCGACCTCCACGAAGTAGAGCCCGAGCCTGCCCTCGCGGCGCACGACCCGGTTCGTATCCACGCCCAATCCGCGGAGCGTCGCTTCGAGGCTGTCCGCGATCGGATGGTTCGGCAGGGCCGTCACAAACCGGGTCGCGTGTCCCCACAAGGCGAGCGCCGCGCAGACGTTGGCCTCGCCGCCGCCCCATGTGACCTCGACGCTTCCCGGCAACGCTTGCCGCCACCGCCGACGTTCCGGCGGCGCCAGCCTCGCCATGATCTCACCGAACCCCAGGATCATCCCACCACCTCGAACCGAAACGCCGACTCATTGCGAGCTCCGCGCCTCGTAGGGTAGCAGACTGCCCGTGATGGTCCAGCCCGTTTCGTGCGTCTCCGTGAACATGCCGGCGGGGCCAAGGTAGCGTCGAACCTGTTCGAACTCGGGCAGCTTCGAACCGTCGACCGCCGGTTTGCGCCGATCGGCTCCCGATTCGGACTTCGAAAGGCGCAGGAGCCGACCGAGCAGGGACTCGGATTCGCCCATGCGACCGGACCGAACGAGTTCATAGGTCGCGTGGTACGTCTCGTCCGATCGGCTGAACAACCGCGAGCATTCGTTGCCCGCGCCGAGTTGTTCGAGCGCGTCGTTGACTCGGATGTAGTCACTCATGCCCGCAAGTCGCGATTGGGCCGGCCCGGCGACGACCTCCTTGAGATAGTCCGCGTGCGACGAGATCAGCAGCTTGCCGTCCACGACCGCGACGGCCGAATTGGGCAATGCCGGGGGCTGTTCCTTGGTCTCTTCCTCTTTCGGAGCGCCGAACCCGAGCCCGGGCGATTGGAACTCGACCGTCAGAACAAGATCCTCCTCGTCGATCTCGTTGACGATTTCCCAAACGGCGACACCCCGCACTTCCTCGCGACGCGCCGTCGGATCGGCCTGCAAGGCCTTCGCCACCGTGCCCGCGACGATCTCGGGATCGGTGAGTTCGATCGCGACAAGGAACCGTTCGCTCCGAGGCGTGATCGGATGCGTGCAGTCGCTGACAAATGTCACGCGACCGCCGAGATGCCCGATGACGTCGCGTCGCACATTGACGCGCGGACCATTCGGATCATTTTCCAGGTTGTCCAGAAATTCCTCGAAGAAGGGCTCGCCCGCGAGTTCATCGACGAGCGAATGGACGGATTCGAAGGCGTTCCTCATGTTCCATCGGAACGAGATGTAGTTCGCCACATTGGCGGGAACCCACGGTTCGGGCTCGAGCGCGGCGCCGTTGGGGAAGTCGAGCATGCGGGCGGCAAGCCGCTTTTCGCCCGGAGCATAGACCATCGTCCGATGCAGGATCTCGTGACCCTCGACATGGAACGCAACCTGACCACCGGCCGCCCGAACGGCTTCGAACCCCTGGTTCCGGAGCGACTTGAGCAGGTCGGTGCCCCGTTTGCGTTCGATGCCGGCCGAGGCGCGGAGGATGCGCGCGGTCCCGAACGGTTCGACAAACCACCGGACGTGCGGCGCGATCCGGCCATCCTGAAGCATGGTGCCATTCGCAATGGCCTTGTAGGCATCCGTTCCGGCCAGCGAGGGTCGCGACGCGTCGAGCATCCGTTCGACAACGCCTTGGAACGCGACGGGATGATCGGCCGCGATCAGCCGCCCGTGATGCATCGCGTAGAACGCCTGATAGCCTTCCTTCGGTCCGTCGGACGGAACGTCATACCGCACGGCCCTCACCCCGGCGACGACATGATCGTGCCGGGCCGCTCGGCGCGCCGCGAACGCGCGATCCACTTTGCCGAGGACTTGTTGGATGGCCGGTCCCTCGCGAACCTCCAGGATCAGGATCACCGCGCGGGTGTCCTCGCCCGCCGGTTCCATCGCCGCGAGACAGACCTCTCCGACCGCCAGCCCTTGAAGCGATTCCCAATCGAGGGCGAGCCGCGTGCGCGTGTCGGTCAGATTGTCCCGCACCTGATGGGCCACATCGTCGAGGAATGCCTTCATCGCCGGATCCTGGAAAAGCCGACCCAACTGGGTCGCATTCCATGCCCGGAGCAATTCGGGAAATTCCTCCGCCGAGACGCAGGCCTTCGTCGTCTCCGGAAGATAGCTCGCCGCGTCCCGCGCGCCGACAACCGGCGCGACGACGGCAAGCCCAATCAGGGAAACGGCTATGCGGGCAACCGGCAACCAACGGATCGTTGCCGAACGGACCACAGGCGGGCAAGGAATTCGGGACACGCGGGCTCTCCTGGACAGGGCGAGGAGCGAATTCGGCGCGTTGGGGCGGACGCGGAGGATACGAAGACGGTTCCGGAAACGATCGACGGCGCGGCGTGCGGGGACACGGTCGGATACCTTAGTCTATCGGCGAGGAACGCGTCGGTCCGTTCCACGAAAACGCGGCCAGCGCATTACCGGCGCATTTGGAAGGAACCCCTTCGCGGCCTTGCCCAGCGCGCCGGGCCGGACCGGCGAAGGGGGGCAAACAGGGCGGACCTTTCCGCGCGAACCGGGAGACGGGGCTTGGCGGCGCACGCACGGCAAGCGGATAATCGACCACCATGCGTCCCTATCATCTCGAAAACCTGAGCCACGATCCGATCCACGGCTATATCCCGTTCACATCGGACGCATCCGCCGAGGGAGGCGATGGAGCCGAACGGTCCTTGATCGACGACCCATGGATCCAGAGGCTCCGGCACATCCACCAACTTCAATCGGCGTGGTGGGTCTTTCCGTCGGCCGAGCACACGCGATTCCCGCACGTCGTTGGCGCGATGCATCTGGGCAGCCGAGCCGCCGACGCGCTGTACGCGAGTTTGCGCGAGGTTTGCGGCGATTGCCCGAGTCGCGGATACGTCGAGTGCCTCTTGCGGATCGCCGGCCTGCTCCACGATGTCGGGCACGGGCCGTTTGGACATTTCTTCGACGAGCATTTCCTGCGTCGGTTCGGCGAAACGCACGAGACGATCGGCGCGAGGATCGTGCGGGAACGACTCGCTCCCTCGATCGCCCGGATCCGGCGCTGCCCCAATAGCGAGCTCGAACCCGGCGAACGCCTCGATCCCGAGCACGTGGCATGGTTGATCGTCCGGCCCCGAAGCGGCGATGAGGATCGGCCGGTTTGGCTTCGGTTCCTGCGGGGCCTTCTGAGCGGGATCTATACGATCGACAATCTGGATTTCGTGCTGCGCGACGCGTACATGTCGGGCTACAGCCAGCGCGCGTTCGACCTCGATCGCCTGCTCCACTACAGTTTCTTCAGTTCACGGGGCCTCACGATCCACGATCGGGGCATGGACGCGTTGATTCGTTTCATGGGCGTGCGCGCCGAGTTGTTTCGGGCGATCTATTTCCATCGCACGGTGCGGGCGATCGACCTGGCTCTTTCCGACCTGTTTCGCGAGTCGGCGCACCGGTTGTTTCCGGGGAATCCGGCCGACCATCTCGATGCGTATCTGGAATTCACCGAGTCCTCGCTCTTGGTCGACGTCCGCCGCTGGAGGCGGAGCGGGGATCCCGAGTTGTTCTCGCTCGGGCAACGCTGGAGTGCGCTGCTGGACCGACGTTGTCCATGGAAGCTGGTCTGTCAGCGGCATCTGGTCTTCAGCGAGGATGACGCGGAGAAGAGCAGCATCTTCAGCGATTCGGACATGGTGGCCCAGTTGATCCGCCGGCAATTGCCGCGTGAAACGGCCGATGCGCCGCTGCGGGTCGACATCGCGCGTCACATCTTCCGGCCGCATACGGCGGGTCCGTCGGCCGGTCAGAACTTCATGTACGACTCGGCCGCCGGAGCCATCCGCCCGCTCATCGCGAACCAGCTCTTCCGCCGATTGCCGGTCAGTTACCGGATCTGTCGCGTCTACGGCGAATCGACGGAGCTCGGAGCGGCGGTCGCCGCCGCGCTCGACGGACTGCTCGGCGGCACCCCCGACGATCCCACCAACATGTGAGGCGGGCGGGCGCGATCACCTCACGACCGCACCTTGGCCCAGAACGGATGCCGGCGATCGCAGCGGACGCGCGCGTCTTCGAGCAGGACGGCCGCGCTCGGAGCGATCGGGTCCTTGACCGTCCGATGGTTGATGTCGACCCGGACCGGTTGCTCGAAATCCACCAATCCCGGCGCAAGCCACACGGTCGTGATGTCGGCCGGGGAATCGACGGTGACCCGGTTGTTGGGCAACGCGCGCGCCTCGAATGTCGCCGGGCGAGCTCGGCTATCGGGCCAATTCACGGGAGTCACCATGCTGCGCTCCGGCAGATTGTCCGCCTCGATCCACCAGAAGAAACGATCCCACGGCCGCATGCTCACCGCCATGATCTCCTTCGGAAGGAACTCGCGGCGCCGCGACGCGACGGTCATCCATGCGATGATCTCTTGGATCTCATCGATGAAATGATCCGGACCCCGCCCGCGATACTCGACGACCGTGACGTCGAATCCGCCCCGGGACCTCGTGAGATAGCGATCGAGGTCGGTCGCGTTGTCGACCATGCGGCTGCCGTCGAGTTCGCCAAAGACGAAATAGAGCGGCACGCGATCGGCGTTTTCCCAATAGCGCGTCACATACTTGCCCGCCGACGCGACGATCGGGATCGCGCCGGCCCAGAGATCGGGATGCGCCAGCGCGATATCCCACGCGGCGTTCCCGCCCGTACCATGGCCCGTCAGGAAAACGGAGTCGGTATCGATCGAGAATCGGCGGCACGCGTCGCGGAGCGAGCCGAGCACGGCGGCGTGTTCCCGCAACGAGTATTCGTATTCCGTCTGGCTCTTCCGCGTCCATTCGGGCGCGATCACCACGAACCCCCGGCGCGATGCGTGGCCCAGTCGCATCTCGAGCTTCGGATTGTAGGACCCCGCCCACCACTCGATCTGCCGGTCGGGCCGCGAACCGAGTCCATGCAGCGTGACGATGCACGGGTACCGGTGATAGGGGTTGTATTCGGGCGGCAATTGGATCCGGTAACGAAACGTCTCGTCCCCGGTCAAACCGGGACACGCCAGTTCGTACATTCCCGGAATGCCCTCGATCGGCGCGGGCAGATCGCCCGGAACGGCCTTCATATTGGCGAGGATCGGCGCCAGGTACCGGGGCACGCCACCTTCGAGTTTGCCGAGTTGTTCGAGGATGTCGTCCCGTTCGGCCTGGTCGCGGCTGTCGAGGTATTTTTGGACCAGGTCCCGCGCGTCGCGGAACGTCGAGCTGACGGCGAGATTCTCGATGCCGCCGCCGCTTCCCAAATACCAGCCGCTCACCGCGAGCGAAACCAATTGCTCGGGCGGCGTCGCGGGATCGGTGGAAAGCCGAAGATAGTCGGCCATCCGGTTGAGCGTGTGAAAATCGAGTTCGGCGCGGATCTCCGCGATCGCGGGAGCGACGGCCGCTCTCACCGTCCCGTCCTTGATCGCCGCCGCGTGCGATTCAAGACGGGTCGGCAGTTCCTCGCGTTGCCGGGTCTTGGTCTCATACGAAGCCATGAGATCGCGGACGGTCAGCAGCGTCTCTCCCGCCACGCCGTCGGTCGGAAACGCGTTCAGCAGGGCCAGCGCCGTGACGAACTGCCCCGCCTCGCCCCTCAGTTCGATTTCCCGGATGCGGCGGTTGGCCCCGAGCTGATTCAAGGCGGCCACCTGCCGTTCGAGCTCCTTCAATTCCGGAAAGTCGGCAAGCAGCCGCTGCAATTCGTCGCGCGCGTCGCCGTACCGTTCGGACTGGATATACAACCGCACGATCTTGAGGCGGTCGTCGGGATTCCGCGCGTCGACGTGCTTGAGGAGGATTCGACTGAGAATGTCGCGGGGAAGCGTGCTCGTCCTCACGCGCATGTCGCTCACGTAGCCGTTCGCCGTGTTCAGGCCCTCGATCCGCGTGCAGAGAGGGCTGATCAGGGTGATTCCCTGGATCAGGTCGATCTGGCCCGACCTTCCGCCGCTCAAGGAGAGCACACGCCGCCCCCAATCGTCGAACGGTGTCGCGCCGACGATATCCCCCATGATGCCGAGCCTCCTGCCCTGCTCCATTACCCGCTGTTCGAGCCGGATTTTCTCCACTGCGGTCGTTTCGGACGGCGCGATCGATGCGATCATGCGTTGGGGAACATAGACGCGGCGCAGTTCGTCGTCGATCATGACGATCTGCTTCACGGCGACCGCGCCCGCACCGGGCATCGGCTTGAGCGGGTTCTCGGCGATGCCCGCCATTTCGACGACGGCTCCTTCGAGTCGGAGCCCGTTGCGCAGTGTCACGATCTCGGCCCGCGACGGGGCAACGATCGCGAGCCACGCGGTGACGGCGGAGCCGATCGCCCGAATCGGTAATCGCGGGGTGATTCCGCTTCCGACGCGCCGACTAGTACTCGCGGTCGGTGACGAGGCCCGGTTGCGGCACCGCGTAGTTCCCGTCGGCGTCGGCCCGCACGGGCGCCGGGGAATCCATCGTGAACGTGTCAACGCCCGGAGCGTATTCCTGATCGTCGTCGAACATCTCGTCATACGTGATCTCGATACCCGTATGCGCGGCTCTGCGTCCTAAGGAGCTGACCAGGCTCGCCTTCACACCATGGTCCACCTCATTATACGGCCGGTCGGCTCGGATCGCGTCAACCAAATCGTTCCATTCGTTCTGATAGGGATTGTTCTCGTCGGGTCCGACCTTGGATTCCCAGGTCGTTTTCGAACGGTCCGGCAGCAGTCCGGGATAGACGCTCGACGGCGGTCCGCAATCCCCGGCCTTCGAGACGATGGCCATCCCTTTCGTGCCCAGCGCGTAGCTCGAATAGATCGTCTCGGCTCCCGCGACGCACCGTCCGTCCGCGACGAGCTTGGATCCGTCGGCGAACGTGTATTCCACGGAATAGACGTCGAAGTTCTGATCGACGAGCCGATTCCCCCGCGAGTTGGCGCGGTAGTGCCGCCCGCCGAGCGCTTGGGCCTTGACGGGCCAGGCGTTCTTCATCCAGCAACAATGATCGATGACGTGGATATAGAAATCGTTGAACGACCCGCCGCTCGCCCAGAGGAAGCTATGGAAGTTCCGGATCTGCCAAAGCAGTTCGCTCGGCGTGCCGGGCCATTTTTCCGAGAACGCGGAGCCGACGGGGCCCGTCATCCGATAGGCGAACATCGACACGATGTCGCCGATGGCCCCTTCCTGGATTCTCTCGTGCAGTTGCTGGAGGTGGCGGCTGTGCCGGGACATCAGTCCGACGCCGACCTTCAGGTTCTTCGCGGTCGCCTGTTCGCCGATCCGCAATATCCGCCGGGAAGTGGGAGCGTCCGCGGTGAGCGGCTTTTCCATGAACACGTGCATGCCCTTCTCCACCGCGTACTGGAAGTGCGCCCATCGGAACGCGAGCGGCGTGGCGAAAATCGCGATTCCGCCCGGCTTCATGCTGTCGATCGCCGCGCGATACCCGTCGAACCCGATGAACTGCCGCTCGGGTGGGACGTCGACCTGTTTGTCGAACCGGTTTTTCAGGTTCTGGTAGCTTCCGTTGAGCCGGTCCTGGAACACGTCGGCCATCGCGACAAGCTGGATCGGCCCCTGTTTGACCGAGAGCGCGTCGGACGCCGCGCCGGTCCCGCGTCCTCCACATCCGATCAATGCGACCTGCAACGTGTCATCCGACGCCGCATGCACGCGCGGCGCGGCCAAGCCGGCGAGGGTCGTCGCGGCGGCGACGCGGCCCGACGTCTTGAGGAACTCGCGGCGCGAGGAGCTTTCATTTCCGGATTTCACTGTCACGGCAATTCTCCCAAGGAGCTGGATGGAGCGGTTGGGGGGGATCCTGTCTTCGTTGTCACGGTCGCCGTCGGGGCGCCGTTGAGCCGGCGCGGCGAGGCACCGCGGCCGCGCGCTCCCCAACGCATCCCCACGCTCGGCGATTGTGGCCGCCGCGCGGCCGCATTGCAATCCCCGGCGGCGCCTCGCGCGAAGCCGGCGCGTCGGCCGCCGCGACGGATCGGGCGTTCCGTTCGTCGAGCCGGGTCGCGACGGCGATTGACAGATCGCGGACCGACTCGCAGAATGGCCGCACCGATCTCCCTTCGGAGTCCACCTTCGCCGTGAAACCCCAACGCATCGTCGCGTCGCTCCTGGCCATCCTCGCGGTCGGCGCCGCCGCGTTCTTCACCGTAACCGCCTTCGCCATGCTTCTTGGATCGCTCGGCGACGAACGCGTCGCGCGCGTCCTGCACTGGGTCGGAGGCGGAATCGCCATCGTATTGCTCGTCGATCTCATCCTGCTCGTCGTCGCCGTCGGCATCCGATCGTTGACCGATGGTCCCGAGGAGTAGACGGCGCTCGGGCCCCCGGAACGATCAGCGGAACGTCACTTGGATCGTGGTGTCCGACCGGATTTCGAGTTCCCGCCACTGGAACGCGCTCGAACCGATCAACTCATTCGCGCGATCGACATAGCGTCCGAGTTCGGCGAGCATGGTGCGATCGAGCGGTTCCGCCGAGTTCCGCCGGATGTTCCCGGAAAGGGAAAGCACGTAGTAATGTCCCGCGCGGCGAACCCTCAGATGGTAGTGTCCGTCGTCGCCAGCGCGGGAAAGGTCGGCTCCCATCGCCCTCAGCAACGTGCCGCTCCGCTTCCGCGTTTCCAAGTCCTCTTCGTTGGGCCGCAAGCCGGCGACCGGAACGCGCGAACCCGCATCCGGCCGTTCGTCGCGCGGGAAGATCAATACGACGGCGCCCGCATCGGGCCGAGCAGGTCCGTCCTCGCCGGCCCGCATGACCTTGCCGTCGAGAAAACAGGGTTGAACGGCGGCTCCCTTTCCGGATCCCTGTCCAACACCGGTCATCCATCCGAAAACAAAACCGGCGATCGCCGTCAACGCCAGAAGAACACCCTGCATGAGGATGACTGAACGCGATACGGCGATCCGCTCGGCGGCTTGCGACGTCGGCGCCGCCGTTTCGCGGGGTTCGAGCAACGGCGGTGGTTCGAGCCACTCGAAACGAGGCGAATCGACACCGGTCGATGGGCCGTTTTCGGGGACCGGCGGAGGCATGGAACCGGAAACGGCCGCATCGCGGTCGCCGACCGGCGCGGGCTCGGCGGAATTCGGTCCGGAAACCGAAGGAGGAACGGCGATCGTGCCGCGGCAATGCGGACATGCGACGTCGCGGCCCGCGAATCGCGAGCTGACCTTGACTTGCCTCTGACAGCGACCGCACGTCACGTGGACCAGCATGATACGTCCGGCATCGAAGGGGGGCACGATCACGCGAACCAGAAGTCGCGCGTGTCGGAATGGACGACATTGCAGAGCCCGTCGGGGCCTCGCACAAGGCTCTTGCCTCGAACGGGCGCCCCGAGATGCTCCAAGACCTCGTCGACGTCGGACGCGTACGTGATGCGGTACGGCGCGTCGGCGTCGCCTTCGCCGGTGGCGAGGATCCCGAGCAAACAGGTCTCGTGGAGGAACCGATCGACGCGGGCCCCTTCGTCGTCGCCCGATTCGAGCGCCGTCAGGCCGGCGAGCCGATAGAAGCGCGGCGACAGCTTCCAATGGGGCAAGAGTCGGGGAAGTTCCGATCGAACACGGTCGTACGCGCCGCTGCGGAAGTCGATTTCCACCAAGGCGATCTGTTCGGGAACGGGCGCCCGGCGATAGCCGAGAACGCGGCGCCGCACGCGAAGGTAGTTCTCCGCCGACGGATCGGCGAAGAACGACTCGAGTTCATCGCGCATCATGGTTCCCGTTCCCCGCGCCTCGGACCGCATGTCGATCGCATGCGAAGGCGGAATGCCCGCGGACGCCGCTCCGCGCCGCGCCCGTTCCGCGCGATACGTCGATCGCCACGCTCTGTTTCCCCAGCGTAGTCGAACCGCACGTCGCATGGCAAGCGAAAAGAAAGGAGGGAGGCTGAAGGACGAAGCCTGAGGGATGAAGTGCGGCGAGGCTATTCGTCCGTGACGCAACCTTCGGATGCGGAGCGAACGAGGCGAATGTACTTGGCAAGCGCGCCGCGCCGCGCCTTGAGCGGAGGCGGGGTCCACGCGGCGCGGCGCGCGTCGAGTTCGTTGGAGTCGACACGCAAGTCGATGCGGTTCGATTCGGCGTCGAGCGAGATGCGGTCGCCGTCGCGCACGAGCGCCACCGGACCGCCTTCCTGCGCCTCGGGCGTCACATGGCCGACGATGAAGCCGTGCGAACCGCCCGAGAAGCGGCCGTCGGTCAACAAGGCGACATCGGCGCCAAGTCCCGCGCCGATGATGGCCGACGTCGGAGTGAGCATCTCGGGCATGCCGGGCCCGCCCTTGGGACCCTCGTAACGGATGATCACGACATCGCCGCGTCGGATGCGGGATTGTTCGAGGGCGGCGAGCATCGCCTCTTCGGAATCGAAGACGCGGGCCGGCCCTTCGAACCGAAGGCCTTCCTTTCCCGTGATTTTCGCGACCGCGCCCTCGGGCGCGAGACTGCCTTTCAGGATGCGGATATGGCCGGTCGGCTTCAGCGGTTTGTCGACCGGCCGCACGATCGTCTGGTTCGCGGCGAGGCCCGGAACGTCCCGGAGATTCTCGGCGACCGTCTTTCCGGTCACCGTGACGCAATCGCCGTGGATCAAGCCCTTTTCGAGCAGGTATTTCATGACGGCCGGTGTTCCGCCCACGCCGTGCAGGTCCTCTTGCACATGCGCGCCGCTTGGTTTGAGATCGGCCAGATAGGGCGTCTTGTCGCTGATCGCCTGGAAGTCGTCGATGGTGAGCGGCACGTCGACGCTCCGCGCCATCGCCAACAGGTGCAGCACGGCATTGGTCGATCCGCCGACCGCCATGACAAGGACGATCGCGTTTTCGAACGCGCGCCGCGTCATGATGTCGCGGGGCCTGAGGTCCTTTTCGAGCAGAACGCGGATCGCGTCACCCGCGCGAAGGCATTCCTCGAACTTCGCCGGATCGACGGCGGGCGTCGACGAACTGTACGGCAGACTCATGCCCATCGCCTCGATGGCCGTCGCCATCGTATTGGCCGTGTACATGCCTCCGCAGGCGCCCGCGCCCGGGCATGATTCCCTCACGATGTCGTGCCGCTTCGATTCGTCGATCGTGCCGGCAAGGTACTGTCCGTAGCATTGGAACGCGGAGACGATATCGAGTTTCTCGCCGTCGTGAAAACCGGCCTTGATCGTGCCGCCGTAGACCATCAGGGCCGGCCGGTTCAGCCGCCCCATCGCGATCAGGCAACCCGGCATGTTCTTGTCGCATCCGGGGAGCGCGATGAGCGCGTCGTACCAGTGCGCCCCCATGACCGTCTCGATCGAGTCGGCGATCAGATCGCGGGACTGAAGCGAATAACTCATGCCCTCCGTCCCCATCGAGATGCCGTCGCTCACGCCGATCGTGTTGAACCGCATGCCGACGAGTCCGGCTTGGATGACGCCTTCCTTGACTTTGGCGGCGAGGTCGTTCAGATGCATGTTGCACGTGTTGCCCTCGTACCACATGCTCGCGATACCGACCTGCCCCTTGCTCATGTCGGCGTCGGTCAAACCGGTACCGTAGAGCATGGCCTGCGACGCGCCCTGGCTCTTGACCTGCGTGATCCTGCGGCTGTGGCGATTGAGCGGTTCGGGCATGGCATGCGTCCCCAGGGTCCTGATCGATCGAGCCGTCGGCCGAACGGGCCCTCACGGCAAGGACGGGCATTGTAAGTCGACCCTCGAGCAGCGACCATGGGGGCCTCTTTGGAACCTCGGGATCAGGAGCCTTCGATGACGCACGGGGACGACGCGCCCACGACCTTTCGCCCGATCGCCTTTGTCTATTTCGACCTCGGAAAAGTCCTGCTCGACTTCAGCCACGAACGGTCCTGCGAACGGATGGCCGCGCTGACGGGCCTTTCGGCGAGCCGAGTGCGCGGCGTCGTCTACAATACGCCCCTCGAACACGCGTACGAACGGGGCGACATCACGAGCCGCGAATTCCACGAACGGTTTTGCGAGGCGACGGGGACCCGACCCGGCTACGAAGCGCTGCGCGAGGCGTGCGCCGACATGTTCTCGGTTATCCACGAAACGCACGGAATTGTCGCCCGATTGCACGACCGAGGACACCGTTTGGGGATTCTCTCGAACACGTGCGAGGCGCATTGGGCGCGCTGCGTGGCCGACTACCCTCTTCTCACCGAACGGTTCCTCATCCACGCGCTCAGCTACGAACTCCGGAGCACGAAGCCCGAACCGGACATCTACCGCGCGGCCGCCGCCATGGCGGGCGCGGCGCCTCGCGAGATCTTCTTCACCGACGATCGCGCGGACAACGTCGCGGGGGCGCTTGAAGCCGGGTTCGACGCCGTGCGGTTCGAATCGCCGAGCGGGCTCGAGCGGGAACTGCGTGCCCGCGGCCTGCTCGATGCGGGCGATTCCCGTTGAGTCGGATCGGTCGGATGCGCGATGCGAGGAATCGCGCCGCGAACGCCTACGCGCGCGGCTCATATCCGTGCGTCTCGCGGATGAAATGCGTCGCGGTCAGCGACACGACCGACAGGCAGGAGAGGATCGCGAAGATCGTCGCGTAGGCCGCGGGGGGGTATTCGACGGCGCGGTCCGAGATCCGCGCGGCACTCGAGAATCCGTCGAGGACCAGGCCGATCACCTGCGTCAACAGGGCCACTCCGATGTACGCCATTCCATTGAAAACGGCGATCGCCGCTCCCACCACCTCGCGGCCGTGCAGTTCCTTCATCAGGGCGTTGCCCGCCGGCGCCGACGCGGTGGACGTGGCGAGCATCGCGTAACAGAACAGGAACCAGACTCCCCGCGCCCGCATCAGTACGCCCGCGAGCAGCAGGCTCGACGCGATCAGAATCAACGAACTCGCGACGTACAGGTGCGGTTTTCGGCGGTGGCGCGTCAAACGGAGAAGGGGCCCCGCCGACAGCATCATCGACGCGCTGATCCCCATCATGATCGTGGTGAACAGGGCGCCCGACGCCGAACTCAATCCGACATGATCCTGAAGGAACTTCTTGCCGATACCCGCCTGCATCACGAAATACGCCGGATAGTTGATCAACCCGACCAGAAAAAGCGGACGGCTCGGCCCATGGACAAACACGCGCCAAAGAGGCTTCCAGGACAACCGGACCGGCGACCCCGATTTCGGACCAATCCGGCTCAGCACGATGAAGGCGACAACCCAAACGACGGCGAGCGCGATCGCCGCGCCCCGCAGAGCCCATCGCCACCCCGTCAGCGCGACGACCCGCTCGAACGGCAACATGGCCGCGATGCCGCCCGCGTAGCCGAATCCCAATACCGTCCCCAGCACGGTCGGAAACCGGATCGGGCCGAACAGCACGTCGATTTCCTTGACGATCGACAGGTACAGGAAACTCGCGCCGAATCCCGTCAACGCGCGGCTTGCGTAGCATGCGACCACCGAATCGGATTGCGGGAACCAAGCCGCGCCGATGGTCATGACGAGCGCGCCGGACAGCAGCGTTCGGACACCGCCGAACCTGTCGGCGCAAACGCCGGCCACGAACTGCATCGGCGCGTAGACGTAGAAGAACGCCGAGCTCAGTCCGGTCACCTGGGCGGCGGTGAGCGCCAGGTCGATTTGCAGTTCGTTGAAAATGGTGCCGGGCACCGACGCGCGCAGGAAGAAGGAAAAAAAGTAGAGCGAGACCATCGCGCCGAGCGCCAAGCGCGCGGTGCGCGCGGGAGGCGCGTGCGGCGACAATACGGGAACCACGGGAGACATCGAGCCGACGATCGGAACACGGGACCAGGTGCGCGTCGAGAGGACGCCGATTGTAGCCGCGTTCGGCCGTACTGTCTTCCCGGCTTCCGGCCCACTCGGACGACCGGCCCGACCGTGCTACACTGCGCGCCAGTCCCATGCAACGGACCTTCGCGTTCGCCGAACCGGGCGGCGTCGGCCGAACGCCGACGCGGTGCCCAAAACCGCAGGACCGGGAACGGCGCGCGATTTGCTCCGTTTGGATTCCGTGTGGATTCTCTCGGGAACGCGGCCGAATCCCAAGTGAGGAAGCATGTTCGAGATTGTCGAGTCGCGCCCGCTCGGTCCCGACGTGAAGCGGATCGTCGTGCGAGCTCCGCGCGTCGCGCGGAAGCAGTTGCCGGGTCAGTTCGTGATCGTCCGAGTCCACGATCGGGGCGAACGCATTCCGTTGACGATCTGCGACAGCGACGGGGGCGCGGGCACCATCACGCTGATCGTGCAGGGTATCGGCAAGACGACCCGCCTGATCAACGCGCTCGAAGCCGGCCAGGGCCTGCTCGATGTCGTCGGCCCGCTCGGGAATCCATCCGAGATCCGCGTCCACGGGCGCGTCGTCGTCGTTGCGGGGGGCGTCGGGGTGGCGATCGCCCTGCCGACGGCCCGAGCGCTGAAAGATGCGGGAAACCACGTCGACGCGATCCTCGGCGCGCGCGCCAAGGACCTTGTGATTCTCGAAGCCGAGCTGCGGGCGGCGAGCCACACGTGCATCGTGACGACGGACGACGGAAGTCATGGCCGGCGTGGTTTGGTTGTCGACCCGCTCCGCGAGTTCCTGAGAACCGGCCCCCCCATGGATCTCGTGTTGGCGATCGGACCGATCCCCATGATGCGGAGCGTGGCGGAGGCGACGCGCGAAGCGGCGATTCCCACCGTCGTCAGCCTGAATTCGATCATGGTCGACGGCACGGGCATGTGCGGCGGTTGCCGCGTGGTCGTCGGCGACCAGGCGCGGTTCGCGTGCGTGGACGGTCCCGAATTCGACGCGCATCAAGTCGACTTCGGCGTGCTCGCGCAGCGCAACGCGATGTACCGCGACGCCGAACGCGTCGCGCTCGAACGATTCCGGGAACATCCCGAGCGGGACCTCGAACGCGTGCCTCGTCCGCTCGACTCCGAACCCTGTCGGCTCGCCCAACGGCACCCCGAATGGAACCTCGCGGCGGGCGATCGGACGAGCGCCGAGTCTTCCCACCCTGACGCAATCCTTCGAGACCCCACGACGTGACGAACCCGCTCAAGCCCAAGGAACGCGCCAAGATCCCCCGGCAAGAGATGCCGGCCGAATCGGCCGACCTGCGTCGATCGGGTTTTTGCGAAGTGAATCTTGGTCTTACGCCCCTTCAGGCGCACACGGAGGCGTCGCGCTGCATCGAATGCGCGCATCCCAAGTGCGTCGAGGGTTGCCCCGTGGGCGTCAAGGTGCGTGAGTTCGCGCAACTCGTCCAGGAAGGCGATTTCGCGGCGGCGGCGGCGAAGATCCGCGAGGACAACGTGTTGCCGGCGGTCACCGGTCGCGTCTGCCCCCAGGAACACCAATGCGAAGGGGCCTGCATCCTCGGCAAGAAACTCGCGCCGCTCGGGATTGGATATCTCGAACGGTTTGTCGCCGACTACGAACGGAACGCCGGCCACGTATCGCTTCCCGCGCGGGCGCCCGCGACGGGTAAACGGGTCGCCGTCGTGGGCAGCGGACCCGCCGGACTCAGCGCCGCCGGCGATCTCACGCTCAAGGGGCACGATGTCACCGTCTTCGAAGCCCTTCATGAACCGGGCGGGGTCCTGATGTACGGGATCCCCGAATTCCGTTTGCCGAAGGAGATCGTGCGGAGCGAGATCGACAATCTGCGGCGCATGGGGATCGTCTTCGAAACCAACATCGTGATCGGCAAGACGATCACGATCGACGAACTGCTCGGCGAAGAGGCGTTCGACGCGGTCTTCGTCGCGACGGGCGCGGGGCTTCCGAAATTCCTCGGGGTTCCCGGCGAGCATCTCGTCGGCGTCTATTCCGCGAACGAATTCCTGACGCGCGTGAACCTGATGAACGCGGCGCGGTTTCCCGAATTCGACGAGCCGGTCTACGCGTGCCGGGATCGAATCGCCGCGGTGATCGGTGGCGGCAACACGGCCCTCGATTCCGTGCGCACCGCGCTGCGGCTCGGCGCGCGGCGCACGCTGGTGATCTATCGGCGAACCGAGAAGGAAATGCCGGCGCGGCTCGAGGAAGTCGGTCACGCGAAGGAGGAAGGCGTGGAATTCCTCACACTCGCGACGCCCATCGCGTTCCTCGGCGACGAAGCGGGCCGACTGCGCGCGGCGCGATGCCGACGCATGGGATTGGGCGACCCCGACGCGACCGGCCGCCGAAGCCCCGTGCCGATCGAAGGGAGCGAATTCGACGTTCCGATGGACGTCGCCATCATCGCGCTCGGAACCGGCGCGAATCCGCTCATCCAGCGGTCCACGCCGAACCTCGATACGGACCGTCGCGGATACATCGCGGCCGACCCCGAGACTCTGCGCACGTCGCGGCCCGGGGTCTTCGCGGGAGGCGATATTGTGACGGGGAGCGCCACCGTTATCCTCGCCATGGGGGCGGGACGCCGCGCCGCCGCGTCGATCGACGCGTTCCTGCGGAACGTTCCGTCGCGATCCGAGCAGGCCGTGGCCGCCGCGAACCCGGGGAGCTGAATGCCATGGACGTTGAACACGTGCGGTACGCACTCGAGGAACTTCGGTTCCTCGCCGAAGTGCCTTCCGAGGTCATCGCGCGGCTCGCCGACGCGGCAAGCCTGCAGCGCGCCGCGTCGGGGTCCGTCATCTTCCGCGAAGGGACCCGGAACGCGAACCTCTATCTGCTTCGCAAGGGCAAGGTCGCCCTCGACATGAAGGTCCCCGGGCGCGGTTCGGTCCGCATCCTGACGCTCGGTCCCGGCGAGATGATCGGCTGGTCCGCTCTCTTGGGCGAAGGCAAGATGACCGCCGGCGCCGTCGCGCTCGATGATTCCGAATTGGTCGTCATCGACTCGCACGGCCTTCTGCGGCTTTGCGAATCCGATCACCACTTCGGGTTTCAGATCATGAGGCGGATGGCCGCGGCGCTCGCCCAGCGACTCGTCGCCACACGCCTCCAACTCCTCGACCTCTTCGCGGACCTTCCCGCCGGCGCCGCGGCGCCGGTTCGTCTCGAACCAGGAGACGGGCCATGAACGGTCATTCGGGCGCGGACGCGGGCCAACGATTCCTGCACAAGGACCGCTTCCCCTGCCTGCTCGAACAACTCGAGGCGATGGGCTATTCGGTCATCGGCCCCACGCTCGATCAACATGCGATCGTCTACGACCGGATCCGTTCGGTGGACGATCTTCCGAGGGGATGGACCGACGAGCAGCAACCGGGTTCGTACCGCGTACGGCGTCGGACGGACGACGCGTGGTTCGGGTACGTTGTCGGCCCGCATTCGTGGAAGGGATATCTTTTTCCGACGCCAGTGGTCATCGCGCGCGCAGCGCGGGAAGGCGGCGACTGGGAGTTCAAGGAGGCGGACGACGCGCCGCCGAAGTTCGCCTTCCTGGGCGTGCGCGCGTGCGAAATCGCGGCGATCCGCGTACAGGACCGCGTGTTCCTCGCCGAATCGTACGTCGATCCGATCTATGAGGGCCGCAGGACGCGGGCCCTGATCGTCGCCGTGAATTGCGAGCAGGCCGCGTCCACCTGTTTTTGCCCGTCGATGGGGACGGGCCCACGCTGCACGAGCGGATTCGACCTGGCGCTGACGGAATTGTCCGACGGGTTCGTTGTCGAGGTCGGCACGGCGGAAGGAGCCGCCCTACTCGCGACGTTGGATTCGTCCGAGGCGTCGATTTCCCAATTGCGGGCCGCGCAGGCGGCGAGACGGTCGGCGTCCGAACAAATCGAACGATCGTTGGATACGCGCGGACTCCGCGACCTGCTCATGGACAATCTCGAACATCCCCGCTGGGACGAAACGGCGTCGCGCTGCCTGTCGTGCGCGAATTGCACCATGGTCTGCCCGACCTGTTTCTGCGGTTCGGTCGAGGAAGTGAGCGACCTTGCGGGGGGCCGGGTCGAGCGCCGCAGGCGGTGGGATTCGTGTTTCAACATCGACTTCAGCTATATGAACGGAGGTCATGTGCGCGATTCGATCCGGTCGCGTTACCGGCAGTGGCTCACGCACAAGCTCGCGTCCTGGAACGACCAGTTTGGGACATCGGGCTGCGTGGGTTGCGGCCGGTGCATCACGTGGTGCCCGTCCGGCATCGACCTCACCGAGGAAGTGCTCGCCATCCGCGGCGACGCGCCTGTTTCCGAGGGATCTTCGTAATGCGCGATGCATCTCGATCGGCCGCCGCCGCGGGGCTGCGTCCCTGGCGGACCCACACGGTCCGGGTCCGTGAAATCCTCGCCGAAGTCGAGGGGGTCGCGACGTATGACTTGGCGTTCCGCGACGAGTCGGCCGGGGCCGCGTACCGTTTCGCGCCGGGGCAATTCAACATGCTCTATCTTCCGGGCGCCGGGGAATGCGCCATATCGATCAGCGAGGACCGGGCGACCTCGGCCGGTTACCGCCACACGGTGCGCGTCGCGGGCAACGTCACCAAGACGCTCACCGGACTTCGCCCCGGCGACACGTTGGGCCTTCGAGGTCCGTTTGGAACGAGTTGGCCGATCACCGACTGCATCGGACGCGATGTGGTCCTGGTCGCGGGCGGGATCGGCCTCGCGCCCCTTCGACCGGCCATCGGATCGCTCATGCGAAACGCGCGCCAGTTCGGCCGCCGCCATCTGCTCTACGGCGCGCGGTCGCCGGAGAGCCTGCTTTATTGGCGACAATACGAGGAATGGTCGCAAGCCGGGATACGGGTGCATACGACGGTCGACCGTGCCGACTCGCGATGGACCGGCCATGTCGGCGTTGCGACCCTGCTGCTCGAGAGGCTCGACGCGATCGACGCGCGGAACGCCGTGCTGATGTGCTGCGGGCCGGAAGTGATGATGCGGTTCACGATCGCCGCGGCGCTGAACCGCGGGTTCGCGCCCGACCGAATCTGGGTATCGCTCGAACGCAACATGCAGTGCGGTGTCGGTCTTTGCGGGCATTGCCAGATGGGCGGCGAATTCGTATGCCGCGACGGGCCCGTGTTTCGCTACGATCGTGTGGCCCCCTTCCTGGATGTTGAAGCGTTTTGATTGGGGATCGAGGCCGTGATTTCATGGGAAGACGATCCAACATCGTCAACCCTACCCGGGTATTCAGGGCGTTTTCGTTACTTATCGAGTCGCGACCATGAAACCGAAGCTTGCCGTCTTCAAGTTCGCCTCGTGCGACGGATGCCAGTTGTCGCTGCTCGACGCCGAAGACCACCTGCTCGCCGTCGCCGGCGCTTTGGACATCGCGTTCTTCCCCGAGGCGACGAGCCGGATGCGGGCGGGACCTTACGACGTGGCTCTAGTCGAAGGATCGATCACGACGGCGCACGACGCCGAGCGAATCCGGGCGGTCCGCCGTGATGCGAAATGTCTCATTACGATCGGCGCGTGCGCGACGGCGGGCGGAATCCAATCGCTCAAGAACTGGGCCGATCACACGGACTTCATCCGCGCGGTGTACGCGACTCCCGAATACATCGCGACACTCGCGACATCCACGCCGATCGCCGACCATGTGCACGTCGACTTCGAATTGCGGGGATGCCCGATCAACCAGTACCAATTGATCGAAGTGATCCAGTCGCTCCTGGCGGGTCGACGGCCCCGCACGCCCTCGCACAGCGTGTGCATCGATTGCAAGCGTCGAGGCACGGTCTGCGTGCTTGTGGCGCGGGGCGAGCCGTGCCTCGGTCCGGTTACCCAAGCGGGCTGCGGCGCGATCTGCCCCGCATACGATCGCGGGTGCTACGCCTGCTTCGGGCCCGCCGCGCAGGCCAACCTCGCCGGCCTGACGGCCCGGCTCGCGTCCGACGGAATGCGGCCCGGCCGAATCGCGCAGAGCCTCCGGACATTCAATGGTTATGCGCCGGCCTTCCGCGAGGAGAGCGATCGGTTGGCCGATGGGCGGGACCGGGTCGACGAGGTGCGACGATGACCGAACGGACGATCCAGGTCGAAATCCTGACGCGTGTCGAGGGCGAGGGCGGTCTCCTGCTCAAGCTGCGCGGATCGGACGTCGAGCGGATCGAACTGCGCATCTACGAACCGCCCCGCTTCTTCGAGGCCCTTTTGCGCGGCAGGCCGCTCGAGGATGTTCCCGACATCACGGCCCGCATCTGCGGCATCTGTCCGGTCGCGTACCAGATGAGCAGCGTGCATGCCTTGGAACAGGCGCTCGGCGTCGCGGTTTCCCCCGAAGTGCGCCGCCTGCGCCGCCTGCTCTACTGCGGCGAGTGGATTGAAAGCCACGCGCTGCACGTCTATCTGCTGAACGCGCCGGACTTCCTCGGCTTCGACAGCGGACTGGACATGGCGAGCCGGTACCCCGAAGAAGTCAGCCGGGGACTGCGCATGAAGAAGCACGGCAACCAACTCATCGAGGCGCTTGGCGGCCGATCGATCCATCCGATCAACGTCGCGGTGGGCGGTTTTTATCGATCGCCGCGCCGGGACGAACTCGAACGGCTCATTCCCGATTTCCGGTGGTGCGTCGATGCGGCCATCGAAACGGTTCGATGGACCGCGTCGTTCGACTTCCCCGACTTCTCCCGCGACTACCAAATGGTCTCGCTCATTCATGACACCGAATATCCGATGAACGAAGGGGATGTCGGCGTTCTTGAAGCCGGGCCGGGGCCGGACGGCGGGCGCGGCGCGGAACGGATTCCGGTCGCCGAGTATGAGCGGCAATTTCGCGAGGACCACGTGGCGCATTCGACGGCCCTTCATTCCGTACGCGTCGGGACCGGACGCCCCTATCTGGTCGGTCCGCTCGCCCGTGTCCAATTGAATTGGGAGCATCTTTCGCCGACGGCCCGCGAACTGGCCCGCGAATTCGGATTCGACCGAACGTGCGGCAATCCGTTTCGGACCATCGTGGCTCGATCGATCGAGTTGGTCCACGCCTACGAGGAGGCTCTTGAGATCCTGGGATCGTACGAGCCGGCGCGCCCCGCCAGGAACACGTACGCGTACCGCGCGGGAGCGGGTTGCGCCGCGACCGAGGCGCCGCGAGGCCTGCTCTTTCACCGCTACACCGTTGATGAGGGAGGACGGGTGCGCGAAGCCCGGATCGTCCCGCCCACATCGCAGAACCAAGGACAAATCGAGGCCGATCTGCGGGCGTGGGTCCCCCACGTCGCAACGGCGGACGATGCGACGCTCGCCCGACAATGCGAGAACCTCGTGAGGTGTTACGACCCGTGCATCAGTTGCTCGACGCATTTCCTGAACGTCCGAGTGGAACGCGCATGACGGGGCTTCGCACGCTCGTCGTCGGCATCGGCAGTCCGCATGGCGACGATCGCGCGGGCTGGATCGTCGCCGACCGAGTCGCCCGAGCGGCCTCGGAGGCTCGGGTTGCCGTGCGCATCGCCCGATCGCCGATCGAAGCGGTCGATTGGCTCGACGGTGTTCGCCATCTCGTGTTGTGCGACGCATGCCGCGGATTGGGACCATACGGGACGACGCGTCGTTGGGAGTGGCCCATTCCCGTTGATGCGCGGATGGACTGGTCGGGTACGCACGATATGCCGCTACCCGCGGTGCTCGCGCTCGCCGAACGGCTTGGAAAACTCCCGAGTCGCGTCGTGATTTGGGCCGTTGAGGGAAGGCCGTCGGCTCAGCACTCGGACGACGCCCATCTTTCACCCGAACTGGTGCCGATCTTGGACGACCTGGCCATGCGGATCGTGCGGGATATCGAGGAGTCGGTCGAACGGCCGTGACGCGCATGCACGAGCAATCCTTGCTTCGCTCGGTACTCGAACATTCCGATGCCATTCGCCGAAAGCACCATGCCTCGCGCATCAAGGAGGTGCGTGTCGAGGTCGGCGCGCTCGCGGGCGTGGATCCCACGCTGCTTGCATCCGCTTTCCACCGTGTGGAATCGGGGGACTTCCCGATTCCCGAGTCGCTCGTGATCGACGAAGTTCCACTTACCGGCGTCTGCTCGGCGTGTGACGACGAGCATACGATGGAGGACTTCCGTCCCGACTGCCCGGCGTGTGGAGCCTGGCTGCGCTTCGTGCGAGGCGACGCGTTCCGCCTCATCAGCGTCACGCTTGTCGACGCGCGCAACGAGGGTCCGACGTTGTCTTCGGAAGGCCCCGTCGGGCGAGAGGAGTCAACGCGTGGCTGAGACGGTGAGGACGATTGTCGTGCGGCGCGACGTGCTCGCCGACGTGAACGCGGACGCCGCGGCCGAGCGGGTCCGCATGGCGAAGCGAGGCACGCTGGTCGTCCACCTCGTCTCGTCACCCGGATCCGGCAAGACGACGCTGCTCGAGGCCACCGCGCGCCGATTCGCGGGACGACGCCGCATCGCCGTACTGGTCGGCGACATCGAAACCGATCGGGACGCGCGGCGGCTCGGCCCGCTCGCGCCGACCGTGCAATTGACGACGGGCGGAGCCTGCCACCTCGAATTCCCGCTGGTTCGCCGCGGCATCGACGCGCTCGGCGACGGACCGCTCGAATACCTGTTCATCGAGAATGTCGGAAACCTCGTCTGCCCCGCGTCGCACGACTTGGGCGAACATCTTCGCGTTGTCTTGATCAGCGTGACGGAAGGGGACGACAAGCCGGGCAAGTACCCCAAGATGTTCCGAACCAGCCGACTCATGCTGGTTTCCAAGTGCGATCTCCTGCCGCACGTCCCCTTCTCGATGGACCGTGTCGCCGAAGATGCGCGACGCATCCAACCGGATCTCGACCTGATCGCGGTCGCCGCGCTCGATGGAACGGGGATGGAATCCTGGTGCGACTATCTCGAACGGGAACGGGACCGACTCGTCGGCGATTGATGTCGTTCCGCAATTCGGCCGGTTCGAATCGACTCCGACCCGCACGGCCTCCTGCTTCCCGCTTACGGAAGGCCCGAGGCGGTGATGGCCCGCTTCCATCGCCTGAAACAGGCTATTGGTGCCGGGCGCGGAGTCGCGATTGAAGTTCGGGCAGGAGGGCCTTCCTGAGTTCCGGATCCAAGAGGACAAGCTCGTCTAGGCTCGATGGGCGTTCACCGAGCAGCTGTTGCAGCATCTGGATCTTCCCGGCAAGAAGGCCTTCTTCACGACCTTCTTCACGACCTTCTTCACGACCTTCTTCACGACCCTCTTCACGACCCTCTTCACGGGCTGCGACCAGGCCACCCTCGTAGTCGCGCAGGAACTTCTGGCGAGCCTCATACCTTTGCCGATCCTCGGGCGATTGCGATATCATCTCCAAGACTCCCGCCGCTTCAAGGAAGGTTGGATCTCCAAGTCGAGCCGCCAATTCACGCGGTTCCAATTGATCGCCGCGCCGCAGGAAGTAGATCCACTTTTCGAGCGAACCCATCGCTGGAACACCATCATCCCATGAAGGATCATACTTCGGCAACTCCAGCATGTGAAAGACGAGGTCGTCCGTGAACACCAGACGCCGCTGGTCGCATACAAGCCGAAAACTCAGGTGGTACTCGCTCGCGCTCTTGAAGAGGATTCGGTCGAGAACGCAGATGCTGATTGCGGGGCGCAGCTTCACATAGGCGTCACCCTCCTGGAGCTGTTGAACGTAATTGAGGCAGTTGTAGTACGTAAGCCGCTTGACGAGGTCGCCGGGTAGCGTCGTTTGCATCTCGATGTTGAATCGCCCTCCCTTTTCGTCGACGGCCAATACATCGAGCACGATCTGCTTCTCATTGGGAAAGTCCTTCTCTCGATCGGGGTTCAGGATCGTCACCGACATGATTGGGGGATCGGCGTTCATGACGGCGTTTAGAAAGTGGATCGTAATCCGAGTGTGTTCGGGATTCCCGAAGATGCGTTTGAACGCGAAGTCAACTTTGGGATCTATCCGTGGACCCGTCATCTCCGTCTCCTTAGAGGCCGCGCGCCGATCGGCGAACGAAACAACCATTCGAAACTCAAGACGTTGCCCTCACCTTTCGCCGACGAGCGGTTTCCTTTCCAAGCCCTGTATCAACGATAGGCGAGGTCCGGCCCGCCGTCCAGGCTTGCATATGACACGCGATTGTCACTTCGCATGGAGATTCCGCCGCCGCTCCCCCTGGTCTCGTTCCGGCGCACTCCAGGAATTGTGTGGTGCCGCGTCGGCTCGCCCGCGATACAATGCGAACCGTATCACCCGCCGACCGACAATCGCGAGGAGAGCCGGTTCGCCGGAACGCGGCCATGACTTCACCGAGGAACGGCGATGCGATGCGACCCGGAACCGCGCTCCGCGTCGACCTGTCCGGGATGGTCCAAGGAATCGGCGTGCGCCCGGCGGTCGCAAGGCTCGCCGTTCGCCTGGCGCTCACCGGGTATGTCGGCAACACGCGGAACGGAGTCGAGATCCATGTCGAAGGCGACGCCACCGACCGGTTCGTCGCCGAATTGACGAGCAACCTGCCGGTCGAGGCGCGGATCACGGCATGGACGAGTCAAGCCGTCGTGCCGATGGGCTATTCCGAGTTCCGCGTCGGCTACCTGCCGCCCGAACGGGCGAACGGCGCCGTGGACGGCCGCGCCGCGCCGCTGTCGACGCGCGTTCCCGCGGACCTGCGCGCGTGCGACGAATGCCTGGGCGAAACGCGCGACGGACCGGGCCGCCGGAAGGGCTATGCGTTCACAAGCTGCACGGCATGCGGTCCCCGCTACACGATCCTGGACGCCATGCCCTACGAACGGGCTCGAACGTCCATGGCCCCTTTCACGCTTTGCGCGGACTGCCGGCGCGAATACGATTCACCCGACGATCGGCGGTTCCACGCGCAAACGAATGCCTGCCCGCGCTGCGGACCGCGGATCTGGCTCCACGAGGGAGACTGCCGTATCGTCGCATGGGCCCGCGATGCGATCGCGGCGGCCGCGTGCATCCTGCGGCAAGGACGCATCGTCGCGCTGCGGGGTCTCGGCGGTTACCAACTGCTCGTCGATGCCGAGTCCGAGGAGGCCGTTGTTCGGTTGCGGGAACGGAAGCGCCGCCGCGCCAAGCCGCTCGCCGTGATGGTCCGTTCACTTTCGCATGCGCGCGAATTGGCCGTTCTGGACGACGTCGAGTCCACATGCCTTGCCGCGCCGTCGGGGCCGATCGTCGTCGTTCGGCGACGTCCCGAATCTCCGGTCGCTCCATCCGTTTCCGGGGAGCTCGCGACCGTCGGCCTCATGCTCCCGACGACTCCGCTTCACGCCTTGTTGTGCGATGCCGCGCGAACACCGCTGGTCTGCACGAGCGGCAACCGTGAGGGAGAGCCGCTTGTCTTCGAGCCGATTCACGCCGTGCCGCGTCTTGAAGGACTCGCGGACGCATGGCTTGAACACGACCGAGTCATCCGCCGACCGCTCGATGACGGCGTCGTTCGAGTCATTGCGGGCCGCCCCGTCGGAATCCGGCTCGCGCGCGGCCTCGCGCCGCTTTCCCTCCCGATCCCTTCCCTCCAACCGCGCGAGGCGCTGGGGGGACATCAAAAAGCGGCGATCGCGCTCAGCAACGGCGAACAGGCGATCCTCGGACCCCATATCGGCGATCTTGACGAGGGCGCGACGCGCGACCGATTCGATCAGCAGCGCGGAGAGCTCGCAAAACTCTACGGACTCGAACAACGCGAGACGGTCTGCGATCTTCATCCCGACTACCATACAAGCCGACTTGCCGAGCACAGCGGTGAACCGGTACGCGTCCAACACCACCACGCCCATGTCGTCGCCGCCATGCTCGAAGCCGGGTGGCTGGATCGCGAGGTACTGGGTGTCGCGTTCGACGGCACCGGGTATGGACCGGACGGCACGATCTGGGGCGGTGAAGTCCTTCTCGCGACCGTTGCCCGATACGAACGGCTCGGCCATCTGCGACCGTTCGCGCTGGCGGGCGGCGAACGGGCCGTGCGCGAGCCATGGCGCGTCGCCGTCGCGCTCGTTCGCGATGCGGTTTCCGACGAGGCGGCGGCGCGACTGGGCGATGTTCGGGCCGCGCCGAGCGACGCGGACTGCGATCGGCTCCTCACGCTCCTTCAAAACCCCCGCCTGTGCGCCGTCACCACGAGCGCGGGGCGGCTCTTTGACGCGGTCGCCGCGATCGCGCTCGGGGCAATCCGGTGCGATTTCGAAGGTCAGGCCGCCATGCGGCTCGAAACGGTCTGTGATCGGGACGCGTTGGGATCGTACACGATGCCTGTCGAGCGAGACTCGCGAACGAACCGCTTCCAGCTCGATTGGCGCCCCGTCATCCGATCCGTGCTGCGAGATCGACTCGCGGGCGCCGCGCCCGGGACCATCGCGATGCGATTCCACCGCGCGGCGGCGGATTCCGTGTCCGAATTGGTCCGCGTCCTCCCGCCATACCCGGTTGTCCTCGGAGGCGGCGTCTTCCAGAATCGGGTTCTGGTGGAGTTGCTCGCGGGGCGTTTCGACGCCATGCGCCGACCGGTTGGACTGCCAGGCTGGATTCCGCCCAACGACGGAGGCCTTGCCGCCGGGCAACTCGCCGCGCGACCCGGCGCGATCGATCGCGGGAAGTGACGCGAAAACCGCCGGGTTCGGCCGCGGGCAAGGAATTCCGTCACGGCGGATCGGCGACCGACGGCCCCAATCGAGCGAATCAAAGGGAATACGGCCATGTGCCTTGGTGTGCCCGGACAGGTCGTGCACTGGATCGAACGGAACGGGCCCCTCGCGCGGGCTGAAGTCGAGTTCGGCGGGATCCGACGCGTATGCCATATGTCGTGCGTTCCCGACGCGGAGACGGGGGACTACGTGATCGTCCACGCCGGTATCGCGATCAGCCGAGTCGACGCGGAGGCGGCGGGGCGGGCGCTCGAGTTGGTCGAGAGTCTCAACGACGACGAAGGTTGGCGGAGCAGTCCGACATGAAGTACGTCGACGAATACCGGGATCCCCATGCGGCCCGCCGACTGATCGACGAAATCCGCAAGACGGCCACGCGGCGATGGACCCTGATGGAAGTCTGTGGAGGGCAGACGCACGGCTTGTTGCGGCACGGCATCGACGCCGAACTCGAAGGCGTCGTCGAGCTGATCCACGGTCCGGGGTGTCCGGTTTGTGTCACGCCGCTCGACGCCATCGATCTTGCGATCGACCTGTCGCTCCGCGACCGCGTCGTGCTCACCAGTTTCGGAGACATGCTGCGCGTGCCGGGCAGTCGCCGAACCTTGCTCGACGCCCAGGCGCGCGGAGGCAACGTGCGACCCGTCTATTCGCCGCTCGACGCCGTCCAGATCGCCAAGGGCCTTCCGGACCACGAGATCGTCTTTCTCGCGGTGGGGTTCGAGACGACGGCTCCCGCCACGGCGCTCGCCGTCCGACAGGCGGATCGCGAGGGAATCGGCAACTTCAGCATGATCCTCTCGCACGTCCGCGTCCAGCCCGCGATGGAATCGATCATGCGGTATCCCGACAGCCGCATCCAGGCCTTCCTCGCCGCGGGACACGTCTGCACGGTCATGGGATACGAGTCGTACGAGTCGTTTGTCGAGGCGTACGGGGTTCCCGTCGTGGTGGCCGGTTTCGAGCCGCTCGATCTGCTCGAAGCCATCCTCGCCTGTGTTCGACAGTTGGAGACCGGCGCGGCGAGGCTCGAAAACCACTATGCGAGGAGCGCGCGTCGTGAAGGCAATCCGGCGGCGCAGGACGTGGTGCGCGAGGTCTACGAGGTGTGCGATCAGACGTGGCGGGGCTTGGGGACGATTCCGAGCGGCGGGTTGCGTCTGCGCGACGCCTGGAAACGGTTCGACGCGCGGGTCCGATTCGCCGTTGGGGCGTCCGAGGCCAAGGATGAGTCCGATACGTGCCGAGCCGCGGAGATCCTCGCGGGGCGCATGAAGCCGACCTCCTGTCCCGCGTTCGGCTCGACCTGCTCGCCCGACTCGCCGCTCGGGACGCCCATGGTGTCGGCCGAGGGCGCGTGCGCGGCGTATTTTCGGTATCGCCCCCCGTCCGCCGCTTCCTGAGCGCCGCATCGACCATTTCCCGATTCCTCGAACGGACAAGACCCCATCATGGACGCCCCGCATTCGGAACGCCCGCCACTTTCCGCATCGAGCCGAAACGGGCCATCGACCGGCGCCGACGAGGACCGAGTCCTGCTCGCCCACGGCGAAGGCGGACGTTGGATGCGGAAACTGATCCGCGAGCGGATCGTCGCCCGATTGGATACTGGTTGGTTGCGGGAGATGCACGATGCGGCGAGATTGCCGCCCGTTGAAGGTCCGCTCGCGTTCACGACCGACAGTTTCGTCGTGTCGCCGCTGTTTTTTCCCGGCGGCGACATCGGATCCCTCGCCGTCTACGGCACGGTGAATGACCTGGCGGTGAGCGGCGCGGAACCGCTGTATCTGACGCTGTCGGTGATCATCGAGGAAGGCCTCCCCTTCGCGATGCTCGACCGCGCGCTCGACAGCGTCGCGCGCGCCGCGAACCGTGTTGGGATTCCGATCGTCGCGGGCGACACGAAGGTCGTTCCGCGCGGCGCCGCCGACGGCCTGTTCCTGAACACGGCGGGGATCGGGCGCGTGATCGAACCGGGACCGGCCGGCCCCGGCTCGATCGCCCCGGACGACGTCCTGCTCGTGACCGGGCCGATCGGGCGCCACGGCATGGCCGTCCTGAGCGCCCGGGAGGGCCTGGCGCTCGAACCGTCCCCGACGAGCGATTCCGCGCCGCTCGCCGACGCCGCGAAGGCCCTGCGGGATCGGATCGGAACGGGTGTTCGCGCGATGCGGGACGCGACGCGAGGCGGCGTGACGGCCGTGCTGCACGAGTGGGCCGAGGCGAGCGGCCTGACGCTGTCGATCGACGAGTGTGACGTACCTGTGTCACCTGTCGTGCGGGGCGCGTGCGAATTGCTCGGAATCGATCCGCTCCATGTCGCCAACGAGGGGACGATGGTGGTGGCGGTGGCCGCCGAGTCGGCGGCCGGCGCGCTCGATACGCTGCGCGGAATCCCCGAGACGGCCGGAGCGGCGATCATGGGCCGAGCGGTCCGGCGACGCGGGGCGGCCGTGACGATCCGCCGAGCGCTCGGCCGCGAACAACCGCTCGACGAACCCGCCGGAGCCCCCCTGCCCCGCATCTGCTGACTCGGCCGACGCCGTCTTGCAAATCAACCCGCTCGGAACATAATGGACGCATGGCAATCGTGAACCTCGGCTTTTTTCGGTTTACGTTGACTCCCGCGCGCCCCGGGGCGGGAGGAGTCGTGTAGGTCGCCGTACCCCCCACAACGACAAACCCGGACCCCGAAGGTCGCCCGCGCGACTTCGGGGTTTTTTGTTGCAACCCACCGCCCTTTCGTCATGGAGACCGTCCCGATGATCGTCGTCATGGAACCCAACGCGACACCGTCGCAGATCGAACACATGGTCCGCCAGATCGAGGGGCTCGGCCTCCGATCGCACATCATCCGCGGAACGGAACGCACCGTGATCGCGGCGATCGGCGAAAAACGCGGGCAGGCGAAGGAGTCGCTCGAGACGGGTCCGGGCGTCGCCGCCGTCGTGCCGATCCTCGCCCCATACAAGGTCGCGAGCCGCGAGGTCAAGTCCGAACCGACGAGCGTCGTCGTCGGCAGCCTCGCCGTGGGCGCCGGCGCGCTGGGCGTCATCGCCGGCCCCTGTTCGGTCGAAAGCGAAACACAAATCCTCGATACGGCCCGCGCGGTGAAACAGGCCGGCGCCGGCGCGCTGCGCGGTGGTGCGTTCAAACCCCGCACCAGCCCATATAGCTTCCAAGGACTCAAGGAAGAGGGTCTCAAACTGCTCGCCGCCGCCCGCGAAGAGACCGGCCTGGCGATCGTCACCGAGGTCGTCTCTCCCGAGGATGTCGATCTCGTCGCGCGCTACGCCGATGTGCTGCAGATCGGCGCGCGGAACATGCAGAACTACCGGTTGCTCGAAGCGGTCGGCGGTTGCGGCCGCGCCGTTCTGCTCAAACGCGGCCCGAGCGCCACGATCGAGGAACTCCTGCTCGCCGCCGAGTACATCCTGAATGGAGGCAACCCGAACGTCATGTTGTGCGAACGGGGGATCCGGACGTTCGAGTCGCATACGCGATTCACCTTGCCGCTGGCGACCGTGCCCTATCTGCACCGGAAAACCCATCTGCCCGTCGTGGTCGATCCGAGCCACGGTACAGGGCATTCCTACCTGGTCACCGACATGGCGGCCGCGGCCGTCGCGGCGGGAGCCGATGGGCTGATCGTCGAAGTGCATCCCGATCCGGAGAATGCGTTGAGCGACGGATACCAGTCGTTGAATATCGATCAGTTCCGCGCCCTGATGATTCGGTGTCGAGCGATCGCCGAGGCGGTGGGCCGAGTTGTCGAGCCGGCCGAACCGAGCCCATTCATCGAGGCTTCCGTTGCCACTATTCGATGACGGGGACCGCGCCTCCCGCGCCTCCCGCCGCCGGAACGGCGAGCCGTTCGAGCAACCTCGAAACGGCCGCGATGCCGTGTTGGGGCGCCACGACGATCAGCGTTCGGCTCTTCGGATCGAAACGAACACCGCTCCCCGATGACGCCGTCGGATCCTCGACGATCGCGCGCAGGCCGCGCGTGAGCCTGCGCCCCTCGTCGGCCATCGCCGCGTCCGGAATCCGGAACAACTCGACCTCGGCCGTCTGGAATGCCTCCTTCGACGTCGTGATTTGAAGGGTCGTCGCGTCGATCACTCGGAATGAGAGTCCCATCGGAGCGAGGAGCCGCCAAAGCGAGTCGGCCAGCGTCGCATCGGCGACTTGAAGCCTGGCCATCGCGTCGCGATGCCATCCCGCCTCATCGAGCGCGTACCAGTTTACGACGAAGTCGACGCCGCCCGCATCCGAAAGGTGCCCCAGGATATCGGTCAACGGAGCGGGCGCGGCGAAGTCGGCGCTGACCGTCGAGCCCAATCGCGGCAGCGCGAGCGCGACCCGCGGCCTCAGTTCGGCCATGGGGTCGGGCAGGATCCCTTGAGGCCGCAATCCCCGAGCGACGCGAAGCCGCTCGCACAGCATGAGTATCTCGTAGTGCAGCGCGGGAGTCGTCGCGACCGTCATGCGCCCCTTCGCGATCGCCAGCTTTCCGGGCCCGCCGTTCTTCTCCCAGGCCGCCGGCACGAACAGGTCGAAGATCACGTTCGTCAAGAACGAGCTCAATTCAGCGTCCTCGCCGACCAGGTCGTAGACGTCGTAGACGCGGTCATAACCCTGCCGCGCTCCACGCGGCGCGATGATGGCGAATCGGTTCTCCACGATCAGTTCCAACTCGATCGGTTCCATCGCGCGGTTGAAACCCGATCGCAAGTCGCCCTCCGTGATGTCGACTCGAATCGGCGTTCGCACCGAGTGTCCTTGGCGGTGGACCCCGTCGATTTCCAACGTGATCGCGAGGTTTGTGAAGTCCGACATGAACCGGACGAACTCGCCGAGTGGAACATCGGCCATTTCGATGCGCGGAACGCGGATTCCCAATTGGGCGTCGGCCTGGACGGGTCGCGAAGGCGGCGGTTTCGGAACGGCCAATGCCGCATCGACCGGTTTTCCCGGCGCCGGAATCAGATCGAACATCGATGCGCCGAGCGATGCCTCGCGATCGAACGTCGTGTCACTCATCAGTCCGTCGAACTCGCGAGCGATCGCGTCCGCGGAGAACCCGCTCCGCGCCGCGGAGATCGTGCCGGGCGCCGATGGGCCGTGAGCCGTCGTTGGAGGCACGGGACGCGGCGCCATGGGATCGGGCATCGGCGGTCCGGTCGCCGCGCCGCTCGGCGACACCGCCGGATCGACTTTGGTCGCCCTCGAAGGACGGTCCGCATCGCCGGAAAAGGGCTCGGAAGGTGTCTCTGGCCCGCCGTCGGTCCGTTCACCAGGCGTCCCCGCGCCGACCGACGGCGCGAGGGGGGATTGTCCGGCGGGCGGCGCGCCGTCGGGTCGAGAACCCACGTTGGGTTGGGTCGGGTTGGTCGCGGCGCGCGTGTCAGGTGGATTCGGTCCCGATCCATCCGTTGCGATTCGCGGCGTCTCGGTCCCCACGGCATTCGTGTTCGCTCCCGCATCGGCCGTCGTCGAATCGCCCGGTGATTGGTCGAATCGATCGGCGACGGTCATCGCGACGACGACGATCAGCACGATCGCGCCGGCGGCGGCCGAGACGCCGACCATCATCCAACGCCGCATCTGGCGAGCATCCGACGATACCCAATCCGCCGCGCGGGGAACGGCGGGTTCGTCCGTTCGCGCCGGCCCCCCGACCGATTCCGCGCGCGGAGCGGGCGCCGGCTTCGATGGGGGCGGAACCGATCCGACGAACGACTCGGGAACCGTATCGGCCAACTGGGGATCCGGCGCGGCTTCCAGGGGAGCCTGCGACGCCGTCTTGCCGGTCTCGTCGGAGCGGAGTCCTCGTTCGGATCGCCGCGCCGGAGCATGTCCCGTCGCGCCCTCCTGGGCCACTCCGCGATCGGACGCCGCGACGTTCGGCCATTCGATCAGGACCATGCTTCCGCATTGAGGGCAGGCGAGGATCTTGCCGATCGCCGCCGCCGATCGCACCGTCAACGACCGACGGCACGTCGGACAGTGGATCGCAAACGGAGTAAATGTCACGGTTGGGCCTCAAACACTTTGGGAATCGCGATGCCGTTATCGGCCGCCGCATCGCGCGTCGTGACGAGGATCACCTTCTTGCCGCCGTTGTCGAGGTCCTCGCCCACCACCCATATCAACCGCTGCTCGAAGTTCGACGGATCACGAATCGAAGCGTTCGGATTCGCGCGCAGGACGAGCGATGTCAGGATTTCGCCGACCGATCCATCCTCGACGGCGAACGCCCCGATCGGTTGGTTCTTTGCGACGCCGTCCTTCAGGATTTCTTTCGCCGCCAAGATGATCTCGAATTCGAACGACAGTCCCGGATATGCCTCGCGGACCGTCCGCACCATGCTCGCCATCGCGGCATCCAACGCGGTATCCTCGAAACGCACGGTCAGTTTTTGTTCGAGCATTTCCTCGAGTGAGGTCGGGATCGGTTTATCGGATTCGGACCGTTTCCCCAGGATATTGCCCGCCGGCTCCGGATCGGATGAAAGGAGCATCTCGGCGCCGAACGCGAGATTGTGCGCCGCGGCGTCGGGCAGTCTCGCGTTGAGCATGGCGATATCGCCTTCGGCCCGCGCCCGAGTCTGTTCGTAGAGGAACCGGACCATGCCCGGATATTTCTGGGCGACCGGGCGCCAATAGGCGGAGGGGGGGACGCGCGCGAGATAGGCCGCGACTTCCTGCGACAGCGCGGCGACCCGTTCGCGAAGGTCGGTCGCGACTTGTTCCCGATCGCGTTCCGCGTCGCAGGTGACGGCGAGCTCCACATAGAGTTGTTGATCGAGGTGGACGCTCATCATGACGCCGCGCGCGTCGTCGCTCAGGAGCGACTCCAGCGGCGCGCGAAGACGCTCGACCGTGCCCACATCCAATTTCCGCCCCTCGCGCAAGACCACCGTGCGGAGGTCCTCCGCCGAGAAAAGGACGGTCGCCAAACGCTGATCGTCCGAAACGCGGAGCAGCGGGTCGGTTCCGTTGGGAGGCGGAGGCGCCTCGCCGCGCCGCTCCGCCACCGACCGAACCAGGGACTCCGATGCCATGACCACGGTTCGCGCCGCATCGGCGGAATTCGCCGACCCCGCGGCGCCTTCATCGGCTCGCGCGCGTCGGTCGCCGCGCTGAGGCGCGGCTATCGGTGGAGGAACGTAATACGCCCATTTCGTCCCCTTATGGATCGTCTCGTCGCCGACCGACTCGGGACCCGGATTCCCCCAGAATTCGATCAACTCCCCGCGAAGCCTCGCATTCCTCAAATGCGCCACGAACGCCGGGTGCAGCGATCCGGAATCGCCCGCGTGAACGCTCACCACAAGCCGCTCGACGTCCTCCCAAGGGATGGCCGATTCGGCGGTCCAGTCCGCAATCCTCGCCTCGAACCAAGGGCCGAGCGCCTTGACCAGTCTCGGCCCCTCGGCGTGCGACGCCAGGTCCGACGGACGTATCGAAACGATCAGAAGCGGATTGGAGGGAATGCCGGTCAAATCGATCGGACGCCCCGACGTGGGAGATGCCCAAAGTGACTTCCCGTCGTCATCGATCCATGAGGCCGAACCGGTCAAGCTCGTGTTACCGGATCGACCGTTCGATGGCTCGGTCTGGCCATCCTTCGTCGTCGAGTCGGTACGGTTCGCGTCGCCCGCTCGGGCCGATTCTCCGTTGTCGGAACTCCCGTCGCCCGACGCCGTCGGCGTCTGATGGACCCACACATACGCGAGCGATCCGCCGATCGCGATGACCGAAAGCGCGGCCACCAACGCGGTCCACGGATTCGATCGGCGACGGCGCGATTTCTGTGTGCGGATGTCGATTGCCGGACGAGACGCCGACGCCGCGAAAAGCGGCACGCCCGTCCCAGGCGTGGCCACCGGGTGCGTGAAGGGCGACGGCGTCATCGGCGGCGCCGCGGTCTCGACCCCCGACGCACCCGGGTATTGGGGAATCGGTACTGCCTGCAAGCCGGACGGAATGGGGCCGGCCTGAGGGGCGAACGACGAGGCGACCGCGGGTTGACCGAACGCGACGGCGCCCGCAAGCGAGGCCTGCGGGCCGGCCATTCTCGGAGCCGCGGGCGGCGGATACGAACCATACGGAGCCGCCGATCCCGTCGGCGGGGCCGTCGCGGCCGACATGGGAGCCGGCGCGATCGGCGATCGGGCCGCCTGACCTCGCAGGTATTGCCAGAATGCGCGCTCTCCCGGCGGAGCCGGCCTGGGCGGCAGCCGATGCGCTTCGTCGCCGGCGAAACCGGCAAGACGAGGAAGGACGTCGTCCAAAGTCTTGAACCGAACGGCCGGATTCTTCGCCATGAGGTACGTGACGAGTTGGCATAGGGCCGGTGGAACGCCACGCGTATCGAGCGGCTGGATCGCCTCGGACGCGTGCCGCGCCATCTTCTCGTCAACCGTCCCGCCCTCGAACGGCGCGCGTCCCGCCAGAAGGTGATACAGCACACACCCCAACGCGTACACGTCGGTTTGGATGTCGGGCGACTTGCCCGAGCGCGCCAGTTCCGGCGCAAGGTAGTCCGAGCGGATCAAGGCCGACGTTCCCTGCGTCGCAGCCAACTGAGGCGCGAGCGCGTGCAGCGTCAGCTTGCATGCGCCCGAACGATCCTGCCAGACTTGATCGGGACGAAGTTGGCCAAAAACAATGCCCTCGCGATGCAACGTCCGCAAACCTTCGGCGATCTGCCGCGCGATCCAGCAGGCGCGCTGGGGCTCGAACCCCTGTCTCGGAATGACCTGATCGAGCGACTGCCCGACCAAGTCCTCGAAGACCATGAACTTGTAGGCGCCCGCCGTTTGGTATTCAAACCACGCGTGAAGGCAGGGGTGCCCCACCGTTGTCAGACGGACCAGCCACGGTTCGAGCGCGGACCAAACCCTCGGATCGCGAGTCAGTTCGCCGCTGATGAACTGCATGAGAACCGGGTATCCCGATTCCGCGTGCTGACCGCGAAAACACTCGTCCCACGGCCCGTCACCGGCTTTCTCGATCAGACGGTACGCCCCGTAAAGGAACGGCCCGGCTCGGCCGGCCAAGAGCACCTTGGCCTGGTATCGGCTCATCCGGCTCTGGGCCGCGAGCCACTGCGCGAACGGTTCGCTGTCGTCGGCGCCGACACCGATCGCCTGTTGCTGGTATTCCACCTGCCATTGCCGGCACTGCGCGGCGGTAGCGAGCCCGCTTTGGACGGCGAGTTGCAGGAAGTCGGAAATGGACATCGAGGAAGCGCGCATGCCCAGGGCCGGCGGTCCCGTTGGGGGTGTGACAATCCAGGCGTCCCGCGCCGCTCGAACCCGCGTCCGACGGAGGCCTCAGGACCTCTTATCGTACCACTCCAGCCCGCAAACTCAAAATACCCGAGCCCATTCCCCCCGGGGTGATGGACCCGCGAACGCCGACTTCGCATGCAACGGTTCCCGACTCGTTGTCGGCGCGAACCCCCGGCGCCGGAGGCGGGTCATCTCGGCGCGGCCCCACTGGCCGTCCTGGATCGGGCCGGATAGTGTAGGGAGTTGGGATGTCCCTCGGCGCCGCCAGGGTCCGACGGGACCCAAACACTTGGTTCTCGACGCGTCCCGGAGTTCCGAATGACCATGAACCGAATGATCGACCTGCGCAGCGACACCGTCACCAGGCCGGGCGCGGCGATGCGCCGAGCGATGGCGGAGGCGGAAGTCGGCGATGACGTGATCGATGTCGATCCGACGGTCGAGCGGCTCGAACGAAGCACGGCCGAGATCCTCGGAAAGGACGCGGCCCTGTTCATGCCGTCCGGCTCGATGTCCAACCAGATCGCCGTTCGCATCCACTGCAAGCCGGGCGACGAGTTCCTGTGCGATGTCAACTGCCATATTTACAACTACGAACAGGCGGCGTTCGCTCAACTGAGCGGCGTCGTCGCGCGGACCGTGGAAGGCGAGCACGGCGTTCTCCAACTCGGCCAGTTGGTCGACTTGATCCGCCCGATCAACGATCATCTGGCGCGCACGCGACTCGTTTGTTTGGAAAACACGCACAATCGGGGCGCGGGCCGCGTTCAGCCGTACGATGTCGTCGAGTCGATTTGCGGGTGGGCCCGCGAGCGGGGCCTGCGTACCCATCTGGACGGCGCGCGGCTCTTCAACGCCGTCGTCGCGACCGGAATCGCCGCCGATGCGTGGGCCCGCCACTTCGACACGGTGAGCGTTTGCTTCAGCAAGGGGCTCGGCGCCCCCGTCGGTTCGGCGCTTGCCGGCCCGAGCGATATGATCCGCGAGGCGCGACGCCACCGCAAACTGTTTGGAGGGGGTATGCGGCAGGCCGGGGTCATCGCGGCCGGCGCCTTGTACGGACTGGAACACCATCGAGAGCGGTTGGCCGAGGACCACGAAAAGGCATCGCGATTCGCAGCCGCCGTGCGCCAATGCGAATCGCTCAGGCTCGTCCCCGACCGGGTTGACACGAATATCGTCATCTTCGAAGTCGATCGATCGCTCGGAACGGCCGCCGCGTTCGTCGATTCGCTCGAACAACGGGGCGTTCGCATGTTGCCGGTCAGCGCGTCGCGCGTGCGAGCCGTCACGCACCTGGACGTGTCCGCCGAGGACGTCGACCTCGCCTGCGGACTGCTCACCCGAACGGCCGATGCGATGATGGTGAATTCCCGGTGAACGTTCGTTCGAAGCGGGAGGCGCGGCGCATCCGACGCCTCGCGCGTCGCGAGCTCCCGGCATTCGCAAGACCCTCTTGTTCCCTGGGCTCCGTGGATTCGGTGGAACCCCGTATGGACGGACCGCCAATGAAAATCGCTCGCATCGACGCGCGCATCGATGGATGCGACGCGCGACTCGCCGTGCTCCGCGAGCGGCTCGGTCCGCGCGGGGATATCGTGAGTGAGCAAGGACGCGGCCGGACCATCGCCGCGTTCGGCGAACCCCTGTCGCCGCAACAGGTCGTGGAACGGATCTGCCGCGACGTGCGCGACCGAGGCGCCGACGCCCTGTTCGAATACAGCCGGAAGCTCGATCGGTTTCCGCTCGAACCCCACACGCTTCGAGTCGATCCCGACGCGATCGCCCGCGCCCACCGCGCGGCGTCGCCCGAGTTCCTCTCGACCATTCGGAGAATCCGGTCGAACATCGTCGAGTTCCAGACGGCCATCCTGCATCGGGACGTCGAGCTGACTCGGCCCGGAGGCGTGCGGCTGCGGCAGCGGTACACTCCGCTGCGGCGCGTCGGCGTGTGCGTGCCCGGCGGCGCGGCCGCCTATCCGTCCACGGTCCTCATGACCGTCGTGCCCGCCCAAGTCGCGGGCGTAAACGAAATCGCCGTCGTGGCGCCGCCCACCGATCATGGAGCGCACCACCCCGACGTTCTTGCCGTCTGCCGTGAACTCGGCATCGACGAGGTCTACCGGATCGGCGGTGCCCAGGCGGTCGCCGCGCTCGCCTACGGCGTCCCGGGTGTTCCGCGGGTCGACAAGATCGCCGGGCCGGGCAACCTGTTCGTCGCGCTCGCGAAGAAATGGGTCTACGGCGAGGTCGACATCGATTCCATCGCCGGCCCGAGCGAGGTGGTGGTCGTCGCCGACGAGCGGGCGCGCCCCGAGTTCGTGGCCGCCGATCTGCTCGCGCAGGCCGAACACTCGCCGGGAGCGGGCATCCTGGTGAGTTGGTCCGATGCGCTGCTCGAAGGCGTCGAGCGGGAACTGAGCGCGCGGATCGCGCGGTTGTCCCGCGCCGAGTTGACCGTGCAAAGCCTCGCTCAGTTCGGCGCGCTGATCCGGGCGCGCGACGCCGACCACGCATGCGCGATCGCCGACGCGTTCGCTCCCGAACACCTTCATATCACGACCCGGGATCCCGAACGGCTCCTGCAAAAAATCCCCCATGCGGGCGCGGCGTTCCTGGGCGACTTCAGCCCCGTCTCGATCGGCGATTACGCGGCGGGGCCGTCGCATGTCCTGCCGACCGGCGGAACGGCCCGGTGGGCGAGCGGATTGACGGCGAATACGTTCCTGCGGGGAAACAGCGTGATCGAATACGCGCGCGAGGCGCTCGAAGCGATCGCCGACGACGTCCGACGACTCGCCGATATCGAAGGCCTTTCCGCGCATCGAGCCAGTGTCGACGTGCGTCTTGAACAGGAATCCTGACGCCGCGCGGACGCATCGAAGGCCATGCGGCCGACGATCCGTCTTGAATGGCGCGCGTCGAGAATGCCTTGAATGCAACTGACAGGAAATCGTCATGTCCTACTTTCGGCCCGAAATCGAACGGATGGAGGGATACACGCCCGGCGAGCAGCCGCTGGGCGGCAAGTTCATCAAGTTGAACACGAACGAGAACCCCTATCCCCCATCCCCGTCGGTCGCGGCCGCCATCCGCTCGGCGATCGAGTCGGGGCTCGCCCGCTACCCCGATCCGCTCGCCCGCGCCTTCCGGGAACGGGCGGCCGCGCTGCTCGGCGTCGAGCCCGATTGGATCGTGTGCGGGAACGGGAGCGACGATATCCTGACGATCGTGACGCGCGCCCTGGTCGGCGCGGGCGAACGCGTGCGGTATCCGTACCCGAGCTACCTCCTCTATGGCACGCTCGCCGCAATCCAAGGCGCCCGGTGCGAGGAGACGCCGTTCCAAGCCGACTGGACGCTTGACGACGCCTTCGCCGCGCCTCGCCCCGACCTCCGATGCGCCTTTCTGGCCAATCCCAACAGTCCCACCGGCACCGTGATTCCACCCGAACGGGTCTTGGAAATCGCGGAACGGCTTGAGTGCCCGCTTCTGGTCGACGAGGCGTACGCCGATTTCGCGCCGTCGCATTGCGTCGATCTCGTGCGCCGCAATGAACGCATCCTGGTGGCGCGCACGTTGAGCAAGTCGTACGCGCTCGCGGGACTCCGTTTCGGCTACCTCGTCGCCCAGCCTCCGATGATCGAGCAGTTCCGGAAAGTGAAGGACTCGTACAACTGCGATACCCTGTCGATCGCCGGCGCGACGGCCGCGATCGACGACCAAGATTGGTTCCGTCACAACCGGAATCGGATCCTCTCGACGCGGGGACGGATGACGGATCGTTTGAGGCGGCTCGGCTTCTCGGTGATCGACTCGAACGCCAATTTCGTCTGGGCGGAACACGCGGATCGTCCGGCCCGCGGCCTCTACGAACAACTGAAGGGCGAGCGGATCCTGGTCCGATACATGGACTATCCCGGATGGCGCGACGGACTGCGGATCAGCGTGGGCACGGACGAACAGATGGACGCGTTCTTCTCCCTGGTGAAAGCGATGGTCTGACATGGCGCGCAGTTCGACGGTTTCGAGGCAGACCCGCGAAACCAAAGTCACCCTCGAATGCGACCTCGACGGCGAAGGCCGCTCCGATATCCGCACGGGAGTCGGATTCCTCGACCATATGCTCGAACTGTTCGCGCGGCACGGAGCGTTCGACCTGGACGTCCGGGCGGAAGGCGATCTGCGGGTCGATCCGCACCACACGGTCGAGGATGTCGGAATATGCCTCGGACAGGCGATCCGCGCGGCGCTCGGCGACAAGGCCGGAATCCGCAGGTACGGGCACTCGACGCTTCCCATGGAAGAGACGCTCGCCACCGTCGCATGGGATCTCGGCGGCCGATATTACCTTGTCTTCCAAGCCGCCTTTCCCAGCCCGAAGGTCGGCGAGTTCGATACGGAATTGGTCGAGGACTTTTGGCAGGCCGTCGCGGCGAACGCCCTGTCCAACCTGCACATCCTGGTTCATTACGGCCGCAACAGCCACCACATCGCCGAAGCGATCTTCAAGGCAAGCGCCCGCGCGCTCCGCATGGCGTCGGAAGTCGACCCGAGGACGAGCGGCGTTCCGAGCACCAAGGGAACGCTTTGAACGGGCACCCGCGCGGAATCGTCCGAATGCGTCGCCGAAATACGGAACCGGGCGGCGTCGGCGACAATCCACTCGGCGCCGCCGCCCCCTTCCCGCCGCCGCCGAGCTTGTCTCGGCGGCGCGCCGACTGGAAGACGGCGCGGCGGATTATTAATGTGGTGAGACTGTTGCCGTTCGGAGCGTATCCGAGCGGAGCCTATATCGAGAATCCCAGCTTCGTGCGGATCGGACTATACGCTGATAAGTATCGAAAGGCGTTGCCGGCGGCGACGGCGAAGCCGCCGCGGACCTGATGGGAAACTCATTGCCATGAACATGTTTGCCCGAGTCACTGTGTGTCTTGCCTTTTTCGTGGCTGGCGCTCTGGCTCCGCGGTCCGCGTGTGCCGACGCCGACGCGCAGGCCAAGCGAGCCGCCGTCCTCCTCTACGCAAGCTACCACGAGCAGGCAGCCCCGTGGAAGACGGCCTGGACCCGGCAGATGGAGAAGGACGGCTATCGCGTCGAGTTTCTCAAGGACCCGAAGGACCTGAACTGGGAGTTGTTGCGGCAGTTCAACGTCTTCGTGACCGGTGGGTTCTTCTACGACTACGCCTTGACCGTCTCGCCCGACACCGTGAAGAAGTGGAGCGAACTGCTGCCAGAGTATGTGGAGGCCGGCGGCGGGCTGCTGGTGCTCAACGGAATCGGCGGCGGATATGTCGCCAAGGACGACATCCAGCGCCAGTGGAAGACGTTGTTCGGGGCGTTTGGCGTCGAGTTTCTCATCGAGCAGGTGGTGGATCCGTCTCATGCGTACGTGCAACCGCGAAGGGTTCAGCATAGCTACGGGTGGACCACCGACGTGGCCAAACACGCCGTCATGCAAGGCGTCAAGACGGTCTATTACCCGACGACGCCGGTGATGTACAGCCCGGCCACGGCGCCATTGCGGATCGAGTCGGACGCGTGGCAGGTGGTGGTTCGCGGCATGGACACGGCGTCGAGCCGCGCCGGCACGTGGTTCATGGCGCACGCCGTGCATTTCCGCGACGACCTCCCTGGCCGCTTCGCCGCCGCGCCTCCGCTGGCGGCAGTGCGAGCGTACGGCAAGGGACGCGTGGCAGCGGTGGGGTTGCATTTCCTCCCCTGCCTCTTGTGGCAGGGACATCCCTTGACGGACGACGTTTGTCTTACGCGCGGCGATGGGAAGACGCCCAGCGACGCCGGCCGGCTGCTGGCGAATCTATATCGCTGGCTGGCCGAGCCGTCGGTCGCGTCGAAGCAACTCGGCGGTTGGGCTGGAAACGCCTCCGCCCCGGCTGAGCGCGCCTCGGACCTGCGCTCGGATCCGCCCATCGATTGGACGGACGGCGGCATCCCGGAAACTCCGCACGCGTTTCCCGGCGTGATCGGCGCGCATTCGGCGTATAGCGACGGCTCCGGCACGGTGGAGCAATGGGCCGCTGCGGCCCGGGCGGCGGGGCTGAAGTGGCTCGTCTTCACCGAGACGTTCGAGAAGCTCAAGCAGTGCGATTGGGAGCAACTCGTGGCACGGTGCGACAAAGCGTCGAGCGACTCCTTCTGGGCGATTCCCGGAATCGAGGCAATGGACGTGGCCGGCAATCGCTGGGTGCAGTTCGGCCCGCGGCTGCCCTGGCTGACGCCGAATATGCTCGACGCGTCGGGCCAGCGCATTCGGGAATCGCAGAACTTCAAGTTCATGCGCGGCGCCCCGCCCACCGCGCCGTTTCTCATCCGGCAAGGCGGACACCCGGCCTGGAGTTACCGCTTTCTCGATTCCTTCGCCGTGTACACTGTCGAGAAGAATGCCCTGGTCGACCGGTCGCTGGACGACTACCTCGTCAAGCAAGAGCAGGAGGACGAGGTGCAGCCCATCGTGGTGAATCGGCTGTTTGCCCCCGCGGAACTTGCTTCGATGAGTCAGCCGATCCCGCGCACGTGGCTTTTCGGACCGGATGCGCCGGCGGCGCGGCACTGGTTCACGGAGCCCTGCTGGCGGCCGGGCAGATCGTACATTTCCTCCGGTCCCCGACTGCTCTGCTGGGATGGCCGGAATCTGTCGCGCGTCGCGTCGGGCGCATATTCCTTGCGCGGAACGGAGCGATGGCGGATTCGCCTGACGGTCCAGGCCGACGCCGGCCTCAACGAAGTGCGAATCTACGACGGCACAAAGCTCTATGCCCGCCATCTTGCCGAGGGGACGACGTTCGATCTGAGCTTCGACGGCTTGCACGATCAGTCGCGCCGGTTCGTCGCGGTCGTCACGGATCGAGGCGGCGGCGAACTCGTAACGCCGAGCCTGTTGACGGTGGATTTCCTGGGCCGGACGCAAGTGTGCAGCGATCGCAACAACACCATGCCGATCAGCATCGTCCGCGGAAACGACGGGACGCCGTACTACTACCCGGCGGCCACGATGGTGGACAAGGGCCGTCCGCCGTCGACCGCCATCGCGCCGGCGGCGCCCACGTACGACATCGCCTTGCCGGGCATGGACGGGGGCTCTTCGTGGAAGGGCTACTGGCCCGATCTGGTTCCTCAGATTCCGGGCTGGGATCGCGGCGGCGGGTATTTCTCCCGCTGCTCGTATCCGTTGGTGGGCAGGGACGTGATTGTGCAGCGGTGGGACATCACGCACGAGTTTCTGCCGGTGAGCGGCCATTTGCGCGCCGTCCTGAACGTGACGCCCTACATGCCGTATCGCGCGCTGGAGTATTTCGACCTGGACGTGCGGGAGTTCGCGTGCGTTCGCCGCGACCGCGACATGGGACTGGTCGTGGTCGAAGGATGCCTTACCGCCAAGAAGCCGTTCCGCTTCGATGCGAATCAGCGAGCCAGTTTGCCGCTGACCGTGGTCACGCCGACTCCCAAGGAAGGCGAGAACGATCGCTTCACGCTGGCGTTGCCCGGGCAGGCCGTGGCGCCGATTCCCCTGCCGGACACGGGCGAGCCGTTCGTCCACGACGGCCCGCTGCCGGCCGGCAGCTACTTCGCCTGCTTTCCGGATCTGGTCGGCGCACAGGGCATCGTGCTTCTGGACGACGGCTATTCGCTACGGGTCGAGGCCGACAAGAGCCGAGTTCGGGCCGCGGCCTATATCTCCCGGCCCGGGCAAGAGATGGCGGTGGGCGACAAGTTGCCGTTTCGCCTGCTGTGTGTCCTGGGCCGCTACGCAGGCCCCGCCGACGGTTCCGAGTTCCAGTGGGTGCTGCAGAGCATGGGAATCCTGGGCCCGCCCGCGTACCGCGCAGAGCTGGAGAAAGGCAAGGTGCTGGGCACCAAGTTCTATCTTGACCTAGAGGCCCAAGACGGCGAGTGCCTCGGCGTCATTCGCAAGACAACCGAGCAACGGTTGCCTTGCCGTCTGCCGGTGCGCGTTCGCGGATTGAATCCGAATTGCTCCGCCGCGGCCTACGACCGCAAGCGAAATGAACTTGTGCCGTTCGGCTTCCTGGACGGCGTCGGATACGCCTCGCTCGACTTGGACGAGGGCGATGCGGACGTCTATATCGGCAATCTGGCCGTTTGCGACTGCCCGGAACTTAGGCTCACGGTGGTTCAGGAGAACGGAAACGCCGTGAAGGTGCTCGCTCACAACCCGACGAGCAAGGAGTTGAAGACGATCGTCCGGACTCCCAAGGGTTATAGTCGCGTGTCGCCGGCGTCCAACGCGGTGACCGTGCCGGTGGGAGGGCGGATTGAGTTCACGGTGAAATAGGGCACGATTCGCGTCCTTCCCGCGCAGAAGAACCTATGGGAAAATAGGAAAGAGAGATTTCCACAATGGTAACTTCTCAATAACCGGGTGCGCGCGGAGGAGCGGGGCCTTCCTTCGCGCGAGGCTGACGTCGGTTGCGGGCACGGCGTGGATCACGCGGCAGCGGTTGAACACCTCATGAAGGCCCGGACGAGCCGCGCGAGCGCGGTCGCGCCGCCGGACAGCAAATGCAGCCGCTCACCGTCCTGTAGCTCGTCCGCCCGCGCGAACGCGAGCCGGTCCTCACTCCAAAACGGATGGTTGACCGTCGTCCCGATCGGCCCGTCGAGATCCTCGATCCAAAGATCGATCACCCGCGCCGGGTGGTGCCTCCATGTGCCCGTCACCACCCGCGTGCCCAGTAGGTTCTGGATGTCGGGACACGGCCCGACCTCAAGCACCTCCGCCAAGCCATCGATGCCACATTCGGGAACGGCGATGTGGAACTTGGCCTCCACCAGGTCCCGTTCGAGCCGCAGTATCTCGTCGGGCGTCAGCGGCGCCGGATCGCGCGATGCGCCGCGAACCTCCGCGCGGGTGGCGTCGAGCTGTTCCCGGAGCCACCGGAGAGGCCGGAGCAAATTGCCGTCGGCGTGGCTACCATCGGTCTTCGGACAGCGCAGGACGATCCGACGCCAGGTCGGAGGATCGACGACGATGCCCAGCGTCAGGTCGTTGTCGCCGTGCAGGCGGTCCGCCGGCACCAACTCGCCCGGCGCGACCTGCTCGATCCCCTTCGTGTACGTCGTGAGCGCCCAGCTTGACGGCGGTTCGTTCGGCGCGGACACCGGATTCGGCTCGGTACCCGTGTTCGGACCGGAGTCCGTTCTTCAGGCCAAGAGGCCGAACGCGGCGCTGACCGTCATGAGTGCCGCGGCGATCGGCAACCGCCAACGCCACGACGATCGGTCCGAGAGCCGAGCGGGCGCCGGTACGGCCATCCGCGCGATCCGTACCGCTCGCCGCCGAGCCAGCGCTGCGCCGACGCGCGGACCATCGGCGCGGGGCGCGATAGAAGGACCGATCGGCGTTACGTCCAACCTCTCTACTCCGCTCGAACCGAACGGCGCGGTGGACGTCTCCGATGACAACACCGCGTCACCCCAGTCCGCTTCAAGTGCCCGATCGTGTGATTGGGCGAACGGCTCGCCGCGCCGCTCGGCGAGCAGGGTCGCGGCGTCGTCCAGGGGCTGCGTGAGTGGATGGTCCGAAGTCATCGAGGTCAGCACCGCGTCGATCGACCGTTCGTGACGTTCTTGTCGGTGAACGCCCGAGCGTGCCGCAACGCGCGGGCAAGGCGTCCGCGATTCGTCATCCTCGCGGCGGCGGAAGCGGGGTCCGGGGATGAGCACCACGAGCGTCGCGGCCCCAAACCCAAGACCGCAAGCCAGCCCATGATGGGCCCTCGCGCCGAGCATCGCCAGCATCTCGGACGTCGGCGTCTCCCGTCCGAGAAAGGACACCCGGATTCGCCTTCGGGTTCCGAACCTGGGCGTCCTGTCTTGATTCTCCAAAGTCGTTGATCGCTCCGCGATCAACTTGACGTGGCATCCAAACCGAGCGTGCTCGCGGTGGTTCGCGGAGCGAACCACGACTTTGTCGTTGATCGCTTCCAAACAGGACACCCGACTTCCCCGTCCCACCCGAACCTGGGTGTCCTGTTCCCATGCGCGGCGGCGGGTAATAGAGTCCTCCAGTTCCTCGCGCCGCGCGGGAAGTGCGGACATTTCCGCCGATCATTCGTTTACGTAGGTTTCCAGGAATCGGGCGAGCGCGTGGAAGTCGCTGGCCTTCTGGATGTAGCGCACCACCGTCACCAGCGTGTCGGGGTCGACCAGCTTTTCGAACGGAACGTAGTGCAGGTCGAGCTGACCGGAAACGGACACCATCACGCCGTCGAGCCGCTTTTCGACGAGCGCGCGGTAGGCGCCGACGCCGAGCTGGCTGCCGAGCATGATGTCGAACGCCTGGGGTTTCGCGCACCGCGATTCGTAGCCGAGCTGGATACCGGTGATCTTGCGCGGCCGATTCGTTTCCTTCCTGTAGGCATCGCCGACGAGCTTCGCGAAAAGCCTCGCGAGGTTCACGTGCGAGATCGAGATGTGGTCGTGTTCATCACGGGGAATCCCCGCCAAATAGTTCGACGGCAGGAATTCGGCGAGCCCTTCGGCGATGACGATCACGCCGAACTCCTTCCGTTCGTCCTCGCGCGCGAGCATCGTCTTGACGATCCGCCGCACGACCCGTTCGACGTCCATCACCGAGCGGACCGTCGTTTCGCCGGTCTCCGGGTTCTCGGACTTTTCCTCGACGAGATACTTGCCCTCGATGTCCTCGACGCTGATCACGAGGCTGGCTTCACCGGCGATCGCAGCGCCGTAGGCGAGCCAGCCGGCGCTGCGGCCCATCGTCTCGGCGAGGAAATACGCGCGACCGGCCTCCGCGTCGTACAACAGATTGCGGATCTCGCCGGCGAGCGTCTCGACGGCCGTGAAATACCCGAATGTGAAATCGATCCCCATGTAGTCGTTGTCGATCGTCTTCGGCAAGTGGACGACCGGAATGCGGCGGCTTCCGGCCGGGAGCCGGTCCTGGAACAACTTGAACTTGTTGGCCGTCTTCAGCGTGTCATCGCCGCCGATCGAAATCAGCGCGTCGACGTTCATGGAACAAAGCGCTTCGTAGACGGTGCGGAGCGGCTTGCACCGTTCCGGGTCGTCGAGGTGCGCGGGACTGGAGATTTGCTTCCCCGGATTGGTCCTCGCGGTGCCCAGCATGATCCCCTGACTGCTCCGGCTGCGTTTCAACACCCGGTGATCGATGACGATGTAGTCGCGACCCGGCTCCATCGGTCGGTCCGGCCCGAACTGAATCATGCCGGAATAGCCGTGCAGGATGCCCAGTACCTCGATATCGTTTCGGAGGAACGAGACGGAAGCCGTACTGATCACAGCGTTGGCCCCGGGGGCCGGGCCGCCCGCGAACAGGATGGCCACTCGGCGAAAACTGTGCTCGGGACGCGGCGGTCGCGACAACGTGGACATCGGCGAAACAGACTCCTCGGGATTCGACGGCATTCCAATGACGGTCCTTCGCGCGACGTCATTTTAGGGTGCCCCCTTCGGGACGCCAAGGGAACGAGCACCCGCTCGTCGGCACGGTTGCGTCCCGCGCACGTCCTGTCACAATGGCGGGCCTTGGACCCCGGATCCCGTGGCGCGAGACGCTCCCATGACGATGGACTTCGCCCGGCGGCGCGGCCGATTGGAGTCGCTTTTTCGCCGCAGAGGTTTTGATCATTTCCTCGTCACCCATGAACCCAATGTCGCGTATCTGACGGGATTCACGGGCGGCGATACGGCCCTCCTTCTGACGCGGGGTCGGCCGATTCTGCTGAGCGACGCGCGGTATGAACAGCAACTCGCCGAGGAATGCCCCGGTCTGGAACTCGCCATCCGCCGACCTCCCCGCACGATGCATGAGCACTACCATCGAACGTTACGCTCGGCCGGCGTTCGCCACTTGGCCTTCGAAGGCGACCACATGACGGTCGATCAGGCCACGCGGATCCAAGACGGTCCCCGCGCCGCGGCCATCGCGCCGCTCAATGGACTCACGGCCCAACTGCGCGCGGTCAAGGACCGTCATGAGATCGCATGCATCCGTCGATCGATCGCGGTCGCCGAACGGGCTTATGAGGACGCGCGCGCGTCGATGCGGCCGGATTGGACCGAACGCCGGATGGCCTGCGAACTGGAGTACCGGATTCGATTGCTGGGCGGTTCCGGGTGCAGTTTCCCGCCGATCGTGGGAGCCGGCCCGCGCGCGGCTCTGCCCCACGGCCGACCGGGCGATACGCGCATCGACGACCATCCGTTCACGCTCGTCGATTGGGGTGCGACGGTGGACGGCTATGCCAGCGACTTGACGCGGCTGATGGTCAAGGATAAAATCCCGCCCAAACTCGAACGCGTGTATGGAGTTGTGTTGCGAGCCCAGCTCGCGGCGATCGCGGCCATCCGGCCCGGCGCCCGTATGGGCGACGTCGACCGGGCCGCGCGACACGTGATCGAGGACGCCGGATTCGGGCGCCGGTTCGGACACGGTTCGGGACACGGTTTCGGACTGGAGATCCACGAACAGCCGCGACTCGCGCCCGGTCAGGACGGTCTGTTGAAAGCCGGGATGGTCGTCACCGTCGAACCGGGAATCTATCTTCCCGGTTGGGGCGGTGTCCGAATCGAGGACGACGTGCTGGTGACGCGGGCCGGACATGACGTGATGACCACGGTCGCCAAGGACCTTTGTCAGTGAATGGTGCGTCCGCCGCCGCGCGGACCTGGGCATACGGGAGCGCGAACCATGGCCGAAGGCGGACAGGATCCACCGAGCGTGTTCGATCTGGATCGACTGCGCGCGCTGATCGATCTGATGCGCGAACACGATGTCGGAGAAGTCGATCTTCGCGACGGCGAGAAGGCGGTCCGCATCGCGCGGGGATCACGGAACACGGCGCCTGTCGGCGCCATGATTCCGGTCGCCGCCGCGCCGACCCCGACGGTCCCTTCCGGTTCCGCGCTCACCGCGCCGCCCGACGGGGCGAATATCGTCGTGATCAAGAGCCCGATGGTCGGCACGTTCTACTCGCGCCCCAATCCGAACGCCGAACCGTTCATCAAGGTGGGCGATCACATCGAACCGGAAACGACGGTGTGCATCATCGAGGCGATGAAGATGTTCAACGAAATCCCGGCCGAAGTGCGCGGGAAGATCGTCGCCGTACTCGTCAATGACGAAGAGCCCGTCGATCATGGCAAACCGTTGTTCAAGGTCGACACGACCGGCTAGCGGGGTTTGCCATGTATAAGCGAATCCTCGTGGCCAACCGGGGCGAAATCGCGCTGCGGATCATCCGCGCGTGCCGTGAGTTGGGGATCGAGACGGTCGCCGTCTTCAGCGAAGCCGATCGCGGCGCGTCCTATGTCGAGCTCGCCGACGAGGCCTATTGCATCGGCCCCGCGAAATCCGCGCAGAGTTATCTGAAAGTCGATCAGGTGATTTCGGCGGCCGAGGTCGGCAACGTCGAGGCGATCCACCCGGGTTATGGGTTCCTGTCGGAAAACTCGCATTTCAACGAAGTCTGCCGCAGTTGCAAGATCGACTTCATCGGCCCGTCGCCCGAAGCCATGGATCTGCTCGGCGACAAGAACCGCGCGCGTTCGATGGCCCGCGACGCGGGCGTTCCCATCGTGCCGGGCAGTGACGGCCTGATCGAAAACGAGGAGATGGCGACGCAGGTCGCCCACGGGATCGGATTCCCCGTCCTGATCAAGGCGACGGCGGGAGGCGGCGGAAAGGGCATGCGCGTCGCTTCGAACGACCTCGCGCTCAAGTCGGCCCTCGCCCAGGCGAGGGCCGAAGCGGGCGCGGCTTTCGGAAACGCCGGTGTCTACATCGAGAAGTACATCGAACGGCCTCGGCATATCGAGGTCCAGGTCCTCGCCGACCATCACGGCAACGCCGTCCATCTCTGGGAACGCGATTGCTCGACCCAGCGCCGCCACCAGAAGCTGATCGAGGAAAGCCCGGCTCCCAATCTCCCGGCGGAAACGCGAAGCGAGCTTTGCGAATCGGCCGTCCGGTTGATCCGGAGCGCGGGATACACGAACGCGGGCACCGTCGAATTCATCGTCGATCAGGACAACCGATTCTATTTCATCGAGGTCAACGCGCGGATTCAGGTCGAACATCCGGTGACCGAAATGGTGACGGGCATCGACCTCATCAAGCAACAGATCCTCATCGCGTCGGGCGAGCGGCTTCCCTTCCCGCAGTCGGACATTGAGCAACGGGGCTGCGCGATCGAATGCCGGATCAACGCCGAGGATCCCGACCGGCGGTTCCAACCGGGTCCGGGAACGATTCGCCGCATGATGTTTCCCGGCGGCATGGGAGTCCGATTCGACACGCACGTTTTCCCGGGCTACACGGTTCCGCCGCACTACGACTCGATGATCGGCAAGCTCATTGTCCACCAGCCGACGCGGGGGGAGGCGATCGCCTGCATGATCCGCGCGCTCGATGAACTCCGTATCGAGGGCATACCGACGACGGCGCCGTTCCACAAGCGGGTCCTGCGCCACACCGACTTCGTCGGAGGCTGGATCGACACGAAATTCGTCGAGCGGACATTCACCGGCGGCGACTGACCACGTGGGGCGGGTTTCCCGCTTGCCGCGACAAGCCGCCCCCCAGTTCGCCAACGAGGCCGTTGGACGTTCCCGCTCAGGCCTCGGTGAACCGGTTCGCGAGGAACTCGGCGTCGCTCAAGTCGGCGACAACCAGATCCGGCTCGTGGGTCGCCAGTTCGGCGGGAGAATACGATCCCGTCCCGACGGCGACGACGCGAGCTCCGATCGCTCGGGCGCACCCTATATCGTTCGGGGTGTCTCCGACGACCCAGATCCGATCGGCGCGGAGCGACGCGCCGACGCGCGTTCGCGCTTCGCGGAACGCCTCGCGCGCCACGTCGTCCCGCTCGTGGTGTTCGTCTCCAAAACCACCGAACGCGAAATGCTCGTCGATCGCGTAGTGAGCCAGCTTGATCCGCGCGCCCTCGCGCACGTTCCCCGTCAACAGGCCGACGAGCGTCCGGTCGATGCGGCGCAGGCGCGTCACGAGGTCGACGACGCCGTCGAGCACATTCCCTTGGCGGGCGGCGAGCGCGCGGGGAAGGACGTCGAGGTAGGCCGCGCGGAAGCGGAACCAATTCGCGTCGGAGTCCTCGATGCCATGGTATCGAAAGAGGCATCCCGCGATGCCTCGGTCGGTCCGCCCGTTGACCTCGACCGCATCCGATCCCACTTTGCCGAATTCGGCGAGCAGGGCCGCGTCGAGCGCGTCGCGTCCGGCGCCGCCCGTCCGGATGAGCGTTCCATCGATATCGAACAGGACGACATTCATGACGAGCCGGCACCTTTCCGTCCGGGCCGGTATCCCTTGCCGGGACGGTGCCGGGATTCCCGCCGTTTTCCGTCTTTTTCCGCCGTACTCCCGTGCGAGCCGGACCCGGTTTTCCCTCGCCCGTTCCCTCGCCGTTTTTGGATGGCCGTCCGTTTCGACGGACGCGGCCGCTCGACGGTCCGTGACCCCTTCGAGGACGTCGTTCGACGCACGTTCGGTTCGGACGGCCGTTCGGCGGGGATGAGGCAATCGGGTTCGTCGCCGATCAGATCCCGACGTCCCGCCTCGATCAGCGCCTCGCGCACTTCCTGGTAGTTCTCGGGCTTGAAGAACTGCATGAGCGCGCGTTGCCGCCGGCGTTCCCGCGCGGATTTCGCGACGAAGACGCGCTTGCCCGTCCAGGGATCGAGGCCCGTATGGTACATGGCTGTCGCGACGTCCATCGGAGCCGGTATGAAGTCCTGGACCTGATCGGGTCGGTAGCCCGTTTGTTTGAGGTAGACGGCGAGCTGGACCATGGAGTCGAGGTCGCTTCCGGGATGGCTCGCGATGAAGTACGGAACGATGTACTGTCGCTTCCCCGCGCGGCCCGACTCCCGCTCGAATTCCGCCGTGAACCGTTCGAAGTCCTCGCCGCACGGCTTGCGCATCCGGTCGAGCACTTCCGGATCGACATGTTCGGGAGCGACTTTCAGATGGCCGCCGACGTGATGGTGCGTCAACTCCCGCATGTAGTCGGGCGAACGGTTCGCCAGGTCCATGCGGATTCCGCTCGCGATCAGCACTTTCTTGACGCCGGGCACGTCGCGCGAGGTTCGCATGAGGCCGATGAGCGGCCCGTGGTTCGCGCCGAGCAATTTGCAGATTGAGGGATGCGCGCACGATTGCCGCCGGCAGACGGCTTCGACCTCGGGCCTCGTGCAGCCCATCGCGTACATGTTCGCGGTCGGGCCTCCAAGATCGCTGACGACTCCGGAAAAATCGCGGTCCCGGCCCATCGCGGCGAGCTCGGACAGCACCGATTCGCGGCTGCGCGATTGGATGATGCGGCCCTGGTGTGTCGTGATCGAACAGAACGTGCAGCCTCCAAAACAGCCACGCAGGATGGTGACCGAATCCTTGATCGTCTCGAACGCGGGAATCGGATCGCGATAGGACGGATGCGGCCGGCGCAGGAACGGCAGGCCGTAGACGCGATCGATGGCTTCCCTCGCAAGGGGGAAACGCGGCGGATTCGCCACGACGGCCTGGCGGTCGTGGAACTGAACGAGCCTCTTGGCGTTGAACGGATTCGTCTCGTCGTGGATGCGCCGCGTCGCGTCGGCGAATGCCCGCTTGTCCGCGACGACCTGTTCGTAGCTCGGAAGCACGATCGCGTCGTTCGGCGCGGCTTCCGACGCGCCGAGCGCGAAGGCGATTCCCCGCATGTCGCGCAGATCGCGGACCGATTCGCCCCCGTCGAGTCGGCGGGCGATCTCCACGATCGCCTCTTCCCCCATGCCGTACACGACCAGATCGGCCTTCGAGTCGAGAACGATGGAGCGGCGGACCTTGTCGCTCCAATAGTCGTAATGCGCGAGGCGCCGGAGCGACGGTTCGACGCCGCCGGCGATCACGGGCACTCCCTTGTACGCCTCGCGCGCGCGCTGGCAATAGGCGAGCGTCGCCCGATCGGGGCGCAGGCCGATTCGGCCGCCCGGCGAGTACGCATCATCGTTGCGCACCTTCCGATTCGCCGTGTAGTGGTTGATCATCGAGTCCATGTTCCCCGCGCTGACCGCGAAGAACAGACGGGGCCGACCGAACGTTTTCCAGGCGTCGCACGCGTGCCAGTCGGGCTGACTCAAGACGCCGACTCGAAACCCGGCCGCGTCGAGCACGCGCGTGAGAACGGCCATCGCGAAACTCGGATGGTCCACATACGCGTCGCCCGTGACGAACACAACGTCCACCGAATCCCACCCGCGGTCGCGCATCTCGGCGGCCGACATCGGCAGCCAGCCCGAGCCTCCCGTCGCCGACGATCCGAGCGGCAACTCGGCAAGGTCGTTCGACCGCCGCGCCGGGGAGGGGTCGTTTGCCATGCGGGTGAGCCCGTTTCGAGGTCCGGACTCCGCGCGGCCCGCCGATCGGCCAATCGAAGGGGTCCTTGCCCCAGTATAACGCCGAACGCATCGCGCGGGACGGCCCGGCGCGGGCGATCAAACGAGCCGCATCCAGACCGCATTCAAGTACTCGCCTTCGGGACACATCGCGTCGACCGGATGATCGGGCGCCGCTCCCGTTTTTTCGAGGATCTGCATGGCGCGGGGGGCATGGCGCGGCCGCTCGTCGCCCGCTGTCCGGGGATCGGGCGGGCCCGCTTGCCGCGCCGCCGCGCTCAACAGCCGCACGAACTCCGACTCGGGCAACAACCCCGCGCACGTGCAGCTCAACATGAGCCCGCCCGGTTTGACGAGCTGCATGGCGAGCCGGTTCATGTCGAAGTGGGCCCGTGTTCCCTCGTCGATCTCCGCGCGGGATCGGATTAGTTTGGGCGGGTCGAGCACGACCACGTCGAATTGGCGGCCTCCGCGCAGCATGTCCCGCATGAACGGAAAGATGTCGGCCTGCACGAATCGGACGCGGACCTGATTGAGGTCGGCGTTCTCGCGGGCAAGTTGAAGGGGCTCCTCGTCCAGATCGACGCCGATCACTTCGGTCGCGCCGCCGAGCCGCTTTGCCTGGATGGCGAACCCGCCCGAATAACAACACAGATCGAGGACCGACTTGCCCCCGCAAAATCCGGCCAACCGCTTGCGGTTGTCGCGCTGGTCGCAGAAGAAGCCCGTCTTGTGGCCTCCTTCGAACCGAACGCGAAACCGGGTTTGGAATTCATGGATGGTGACGCGCGGCGGCGCGCCGTCGGAGACGACCGGCGGGCATGCAAAACCCTCCTGAGCGACCGTGTTCGGTCCCGCCTGAACCACCGTATGGCGGGTCCCGCAGAGCGCGGCCAGACCGTCCAGAATCGGCCGGCATCGCTGGAACATGCCCAAACTGAAAACCTCGGCGCTCAGCGTTTCGCCGAATCGGTCGACGACGAGCCCCGGGAGCCCGTCCCCTTCGGCGTGCACGAGGCGATACGCATCGGTGACCCGATCGAGCCCAAGGAAATCGCGACGCAAGGCGACCGCGCGCTCGAATCGCTCCCGCCAAAACGCCGCGTCGGGCAGTTCGGTTCCCCAACGCACGATCCGAACGGCGAATTCGGATCGCGGATTGTAGAGTCCGTAGCCGAGCAATTGGTCGGGTTCGAGATAGACGGCGACGAGGTCCCCCGGCCTCGCGCCGCCCTCGACGCGATCGATCCGTTTGCGGTAGATGAGCGGATGCCACGTGGGCGTGCGCAGGTAGACGGCGGGAACCGGGAGGGCCGGATCGACGCATAGGGGCCGATCGGCGATCGGCCCCTGCGCGTATTCGATCGGGCCGCCCACCGGCCGGGCGCGCGTCGAAGGTCGGGGCGAGGGGCGGCGAGCGTTCATTCGTCCGACCGACCTCCCCACAGGAGGGCAAGCGCGGCGAACGCGACGAGCGGAGCGAGGCCGACCCAAAAAATGCCCGCGGCGTACGAATGGGTCGCATCCACCATGCGGCCGACTTCCCGCTGCATCCACGATGTGATGACCCACGTCGCCGCGCTCAGGATTCCGGTCACCTTGCCTTGATGGCGGACCGAGAGCTCTTGCGTGAACGAATAGAAATTCGGAAAGAGGCCCAGCGCGCCGAATCCGATGGCGAGCAGCAGGCCCAGCAGTAACGGGCCACGCGTCAAGTGCGCGACGATCGTGCTGAGCGACGTGAGCAGCGCGCAGCCGAGAAACGTCGCCATCCGCGCGCGGTGCACACCCCAACCCAATGAGGTCAACCAGCGCGCGAGCGCGCCGACCGTGACGCATCCCGCGTCGGTCGCGATATAGTACGCCGAAGTAAAGTAATTCACGGTCGTCCGATCGTATTCGTGGAACTCGCGCAGCAACGCCGGCAACCAGACCCGGAAGAACTGCCATGTCGCATTGATCATGATGACGACGACGACGAGCGCCGCGAAACGCCGCAGCGTACGGACCGTCGACTGGCCGTCGGCGGTTCCTCCGACGGATGGACCGCCGACGGCCCGCGCGGCGCCACTCGGCTCGGTCGAAGATCCTTGCTCGTCGGGTCGCCGCAAGTCGGTGGACCGAACGAGCGCGAACCAGGGCACGATCCACGTCATGCCCGCGAGGCCGATGATCACGAATGGGCCTCGCCACGTGCCGGGCTCATCGGTCACCAACCACTGGACCACCAGCGGTGTGAAGATGGCGCCGATCGCCGCGCCGCTTTGCAGGAGGCTGTTGCCAAACGATCGGTCCTTCCGAGCCAACACGCGCTGCGTCGTGACCAGCGCGCACGGCCACTGCCCGGCTTCAAAGAAACCAAGGGCGATTCGGCAGATCATCAGCCCCAGATAGGCCTGCTCCCCGGCCGACGCGATGCGCCACCGGACCGGATCGACCGCGAAGTGGTCGACGAGCACTCTCGAACACCAGGCGCCGACGTCGGCGCCGTACGCGGTCGCGACACCCGCAAGCGACCAGCCGAGCAGGACGGCCGGATACATCCAGCGCACGGATACGCTGTCGACGATGAAACCGGTCACCAGCCCGCCGATCGCGAACGCCATCCCAAAGCCGAATTCGAGATTCCCGTACTGTTCGTTGCTGAGCCCCAATTCGTGGCGGATATCGGTAATGGTGAGCGACAGTGTCTGGCGGTCCATGTAGTTGAGCATGGTCGCCATCAGCAGGAGGCCGCACAGCGTCCAGCGCCACGAGGCGGGCCGATCGGCGGCCGATCGGAACTCGGTCGCGCGCTCGGGTTCGGTGTTCGGTCGATTCCCCATGGATCGCGTTTCCTGGCGGACGAATTCGGAGCCGAAGCGGGCGACCGATTGTAGCAAAGAGGCGGGTGGATCGCTTATAGTATGCTCCATTCGATCCGTTGGGGATGATTACCTGGAGCACACCATGAGACGTTTCCGCATCCGGACCCTTCATCTTGTCGCACGCCTCGCCTTCATCGTCGCGGGTGTCGTCCTTTGCGCACCGGCGCTCGCCGACGTCAAGCCGGCGTCGATCTTCGGACCGTCGATGGTCTTGCAGCGGGATATGCCGGTATCCGTATTCGGAACGGCGGACGCGGGCGAGGAAGTGGCGGTGACCTTCGGCGGTCAAACCAAGAAGGCGACGGCCGATTCGGCCGGTCGATGGAAAATCCAACTCGATCCGCTCGCCGCGAGCGATCAGGGGCAAACGCTCAAGATCGCGGGCAAGAACACGATCGAGCTGGCCGATGTGCTGGTCGGGGAAGTCTGGATCTGCTCGGGACAGTCCAACATGGAATGGCCGCTCGCCGCGTCCGTCAACGCGGAACAGGAAGTCGCGGCCGCGCAGCATCCCCGGATCCGGCTCTTCAATGTCCCGGACCATCTGACCTCGCCGGTCCCCAAGGACACTTGCCCCGGTACATGGCAAACGTGCACGCCGGAAACCGCCAAGGGATTCTCGGCGGTCGGCTATTTCTTCGGCAGGAGACTCGAAAAGGATCTGAATGTCCCCGTCGGGCTCGTCGGATCGAACTGGGGCGGCACGCGGATCGAACCCTGGGTCTCCCTGTCGGGATTCCGAAAGATCGCCGAGCTGGCTCCGATCGCCGAACAGGTCGCGGCGTACACGGAGTCCACCAAGGTCGAACCGACGTCGCCCTCCGCCATCCATCATGCGATGATCTATCCTCTCGGGCCGTTCGCGATGCGCGGCGCGATCTGGTACCAGGGTGAATCGAACGGAAACGAAGGCGAGTCCTACCACCACAAGAAGCAGGCGCTCGTCGCCGGTTGGCGCGAGCAGTTCAATCCGAATCTGGGCTTCTATTGGGTGCAGCTCGCCAACTTCCAAAAACCCAACGACGATCCGGCGGGTGGCGACGGATGGGCGAGATTGCGCGAAGCCCAAGTCCAATCGCTCGGCATTCCCCATACGGGCATGGCCGTGATTATCGACATCGGCGAAGCGAACGACATCCATCCCCGGAACAAGCAGGATGTCGGTTGGCGACTCGCGCAGTGGGCGTTGCACCAGACGTACGGCAAGAAGGAACTGGTTCCAAGCGGACCGCTCTACGCAAGCCACAAGGCGGAAGGCGGCTCGATCCGCGTGGCGTTCCACCATGTCGGCGGGGGATTGATGGTCGGCGCGAAAACGGGGCTCGAACCGACCACCGAGGTCGCCAACGGGAAGCTCGAACGGTTCGCGATCGCCGGTGCGGACAAGAAATGGGTCTGGGCCGACGCGAAAATCGACGGCGAGACGGTGGTTGTTTCATCGCCGAGCGTCCCGGAACCGGTGGCTGTCCGCTATGCGTTTTCGATGAACCCGGTCGGTGCGAACCTATACAACAAGGATGGAATGCCCGCGTCACCGTTCCGCACCGACAACTGGTAGGCGGCGCGGTACGCAAGTCGTTGAAACCCGATTAGGAGGCAAGCGTCAAGAGCGCACCGTGGCACTCGGGCACGGACAACCGACCAAATCACTCGCCAACCTCCTGGATCTACCAATCACCCAATCTGACCCCGATCCGCATTCCGTGTCCTGCCGTGGCTGCTTTGACAAGCTCGGCCATCTTGGGGCCACGGAATCATACGGAACAACACGGAATTCCCAATACCAGATTGGCGCGTTCGGCATGGGGCGTCGGCGGATAGGTGAGCGGGGAGTGGAACGGCGGGCGGGGGACGTCCGTCCCCTTTTAAACACGCCAACGACGATTGCCATGATCGTTCGGGACCTGGCCCCGCCCCCAGATCGGCGGCCGAATGTCGCGGAACACGATCTTCAACTGGTCGATAGCTACCGATCTCTTGGATTCCGCCTTGGTTGTCTCCCGGGACGGTAAGACGAAACACGATCCTGTTTCCAAACAACGAATAATACACAAACGCCACAGCGGGCCAGGTAGTGGCGAAAATGACGAGGCATTCCGCGCCGTGACGCCACATCGGCGCGAATATTCCCTTTCCGATGTTCGCCGCGGCCCGAGGGTCGATTTCATCGTCGAATACCCATAAGTACCCCATCCCCGCAAGACACGCGGCGAGAACGGAAACCAAGGCGCACACGACACGGTTCATCGTAATTCTCTGGTCGGCAGGACCAATGGCGATCGCGAACCCTGTTCCCAAAGCCCGGCTTCGCGACCGAATGCTTCACGGCATCGGGTGTTTCTCAAAAAACTCCCACATGAGATCGTTCGCCGAGACATTGGCGGTCGACTTGCCGAGCGTGCGGAGCCTGGTGGGCTGACCGGGCCAGGTGTGGCCCATCCCGCGGATTTCGACGAGCACGACTTCGGAACCATCCCGGCCCTGGCCATAGGTCGTGCGCAGCGCGGACGTACCGTCGCCCTCGGTGTCCGCGATCGTCGCCACCGTGGGCCGGTTCTGACATCCGTTCGATTCGACCCAGGCACGGATGGAATGCTCCACGGAATGGAACTCCGTGCCCGACGGCCCCACCCCCTTCCCTCCGCCGATCGGAACGTGCTCGTCGTCCGTCCCGTGGAAGTGGATGACCGAAACCGGACGCTTGGGTCGGCATGTCTCGGTTCCCATGGTTCCGGCGACCGGAGCGATCGCGGCGATGCGGTCGGAGAGTTCGGAGGCAAGTCGGTACGCCATGATCGCGCCGTTCGACATGCCCGTGGCGTAAACCCGTTTCGAGTCCACTCGACAGACGAGCGCCAAGTCGTCGAGCAGTTTTCGAGTGAAATTCACGTCATCCACGTTATGGGTCATGGCGTATCCGCAGCAATTGCCGCCGTGGAAGGTGAGCACGCGAGGTAGTCGTCCGGTGCCGTTGGGATAGACCACGATGAAACCCGCCTGATCCGACTTCCGGTTCAGGCCGCTGAACGCCACCATGGTTTCGGCGTGTGTCCCGCCGCCGTGGAAGGCGAGCACGACGGGAGTCGGCTTCCGGCGGTCGTAGGTCCGCGGAACGTGGACCACGTACGACCGATCGCGTCCATCAACGGAAAGAGATCGCGTATGATCGCCGGGGCCGAGTGCTTCGGAGGGGACCATGATCAGACTCAATGCGATTGCGGCATACATGCGTCGATTTCCTTGCCGCCTCCGCGCGCGGCAACACGGTGTGGCGAACATTCCACCCGGCGCGGACGGACTTTTCGCCGCGCACGCGATAAGCTTACGGTAAGCGCTCCGTGAACTCCATCCGCGACTCCCCATCGAGAGCCGATCGGTCTGGATCGTCCCCAACCGGTCGACCTGTTGATCGCCCTGCACGGTCATGGTTCGGACCGATGGCAATACGTGCGGGACGCGCGGGGCGAATACCGCGGAGTCCGCGACGTCGCCGCTCGGCGCGGCATGGTGTTCATCTCGCCCGACTATCGCGCGCCCGCTTCGTGGACGGGACCGAAAGGCGAATCCGATCTGAGGCGGATCCTCGATCGACTCGAGCGGCAATACCGCGTGCGGCGCGTCTATCTCGCGGGCGGTTCGATGGGCGGCACGGGCGCGCTGATCTTCGCGTGCCTGCATCCCGATCGGATCGATGGAGTCCTTTCCGAAAACGGCCCGGCCAACGTGGTCGAGTACGCGGGTTTCGGGGACGCGATCGCCCTTGTCAGGGCTGCCAGGCGAACTCGCCGCTCGCAACGCCCCAGTCATTCCCAAAATACCCCGCGGCGCGCACGCCGTCCCATCCCACGGCGAGTGACTCGGCGGACAGAAGCATGCAGTCGGGGATCCCGACTCCCGAAACGAAATACGGGATGCGATTGGCCAGGCGTCGGCCGATCGGCCCGGTTCCCGCGACGACGCCCACCAGCCCGCGATCGCTGCCGGGCCGAGGCCGAACGAACAGGCAGGCCAGGTCGTCACCCTCGAACGCGCGATCGCCGATCCGAGCTCGATTCGGTGCGACTTCCGCCGGGCTCGAAGCCAGGAGGACGGGCCACGCCGCGTTCGACTCGGCATGGCCATAGACAATCACGTTGCGATCGCGTTCGGCGGCGTCGCTTGGATCATGGCGTTCCAGGAAGGCCCGGTCGGAGACGATGTCGACCGAGCCGTTTCCCTGGTACCAGAACTGCTCGGCGTCGAATCGAGCCTTCGCGAGGGCCCACGCGTTTTCCTCGTCCGTTCCGGTTGTGCCATGGACGAACATCATGCGATTGCGGAACGCCTCCTTGAACGGGCCGCCTCGTTCGGCCCGCTTGTGTTCGGCCGGTGGCGCGGACACCGCGTGCCACGCGCCGTCGCGTGATTCGAGCCAGACGCGGCGGGATGCCCCGGCGCCCGCGGGTTCCGGCCATGGAAGGGGGTCGAGCCTCTGTCCGTCCAACTCGATGGTGATTTCCTCCGCGGGCTTGTGGCCGACCAGGTCGAACGCGATCCGCGCGACGTTGTCGGTCGTCCCGCTCAGAAAACGGTGATCGGGATCGTACGTCGCACGGACCGAACTGGGCAGGAACGCGCGGCGCTGCGCGTCGACACGAACCCAGTGGCAGTCGGCCGACACGACGGGGCTCATCGTGGTGAACGCGACGCGACGCGTGTCTTCGACCTTCGGGATCTCGTGGCGCAGAAAGAAGTCGGTCATCGGCGGCCAGTCGACGCATGGATTTCCCCACCAATGTCCGGCTCCCGGCTGTTCGCGGTAGACGAAGTCCGGGTGGAATTCGGCGAGCCGTTTTCGCATGGCGCGCGCCTGGGCGACCGGGACGTTGTCATCCTGGTCACCATGGAGCACATAGACGCCATGGTGCGCGAGATTGGCGGAAACGGCGAGCGTGTCGCTCGCTCCGGCGGCGCGCAGCACGATCTCCGACATGGGCGTCCCGCGATCGGCGCGACCGCCGTCCGCATAGGACGCCATGCTGACCCAACCGGCGCTCGGACCGATCGCCGCGAAGCGATCGGGATAGGTCGCGCCCAAATGCCACGTTCCGTGCCCGCCCATCGAATGGCCCGTGAGATACACTCGGCGACGATCCGCGCCGAACGCGGCCGACGCGTGTTCGAGCACTTCGAGCGCGTCGATTCGGCCCCAATCCTCCCAATCAAAACCGAACGGTCGGCGATTGGTTGGCGCGATCGTGACCAGGCCGGGCTTCGCGGCGAAGCAGGCCGCCTGCCCCATCCCCTCGACGCCCGCGCCGTGAAGGGTCATGACGAGCGCGGGAGGATTCGGCGTCGATCCGGTCGTTTCGTTCGAGGAACGCGCGTTCACCAAATCGAGCGGGGGAACGACCGCGTAGTACTGCACGCTCCCATCGATGCCGCTGAGAAACGTCGCCTTGCGCGTCGCGGTCGGGCCGACCACCCGCAAGGCGATGCGGCGCGAATCGATCGGCTGAACGGGCTCCCGCCCATCGGTCGACCCACGCGCGACGCTGAGTTCGCACACGAGTTCCTCGGCGGCCGCCGTCATCGAACCGGGAACCGTGATGCGCACCGGGACCTTGCGTACCGTGAGCGGAGCGATCGGGGGAAGGGGCGCCGTCGCGGGCGTCGCGCCCGAGCCGTCGGGATCCAATCGGACGGATACGATCCCATCATTCAGAAAATCCGTCGTCGCGTTGACCACCACGATTCCCACCCATGCGTCGGTATCCGAACCGGCGGCGAGGTCGGGGAGCGTCGCATCGGCCGGATCGATCCAGACCGGCTTGTCGATCGGCGCGAGTTTCGCGACGAGTCGGCCTCGGCGCACGGAAAAGAGGATGTCGTTGCGCCCCGACCGCAAGAGCACCGGCAGACGCACGTAACCGTGCGAGTACGGATCACCGGCTCGCGGCTCCCCGTTGACGATCGCCGAACTATGGCCGGACGCTTCGAGCAGCATGACACGCGCTTGATCGGAAGGCACGTCGAAATGGACGTATCCGCCCCGAAGGGCTTCATGCGTGAACGAACCGTCATCGGCGGCCTGGACGGGAATCCACTCGCGCCGCGCGCCGTCGGCGAGCGTCAGGGCTCCGCCCGGACGAGGTGGTTCCAATGCGCCTCGCGCGAGAGCGTAATCGAGAGCATCGATCCGCACGGCGGACCGGCCGAGCGATCGTGTCGGCGCGATGGCCAATCCGCGCGTGAGCCGCACCGTGCCGACCGGCTCGGCGACCGGCGGATCGTCGTCGGCACGTTCCGGCGCGCGACCAGGCACCCGTGCGGTTTCCTTGGCCCACACGACGCCGACAACTCGGTGGTCGACGCGGACCGATAGGACGTGGACCGATAGGACGAGAAGCGCGGACACGATCGTCCGCGCGGGAACCCGTTGGCCCGACATCAACCACCGCATGATGATTTGCTCCGAACGAGGTGCTCCGTTGCTCTCCGAAGAGCCATCCGAAAGGCGTTGTCCATTCGGCGCGTGGCACATAGGTTGTACCCGATCATCGGCATCGCCCGCGCGGGTCCACGAAAGAAGGCCGTAAACCCTTTGGATTTACGGCCTTTCGTGGAACTGGGGAGCAGGGATTTGAACCCCAACTAACTGATCCAGAGTCAGTCGTGCTACCGTTACACTACTCCCCAAACCGCTCGGCGAACGGCCGTCGATCCCACGAGAAAATCTCGTCGCGATTCGATGCCCGACGACCGCCAAGTCCTTCGCGTACACTACGTCTTTCCCCGAACCCGGTCAAGTCCGCCCGGTCAGAGCCCGCGATGGGAGCGCGCCGGGGCGTTGGCTTTGGCCGACGCATGATGCCGCGAGGGCTGAAGCCCACGCTACGGTGGCCGGCATTGGTATGCGCGTGGGATTAGCCGTTACGAACCCGCGCGTTGACGGTCTCTCGGGCCGCGACTTACACTGGGATTGCGTCCAGCGTGATCACGTCCTCGGCGCGGCCCCGATCCTCCGATCGCGGTCGTTGAGGGAGCCCCTATGGCCTTTCTGCTCGTCGAAAACGGACCCGATGCGGGAAAGCGCTATCGAGTATCCAATCAGGGCGTGACGATCGGGCGGCATCCCGAATGCGAGATCCTCGTGGATGGCCACGGGGTCAGCCGCCACCATGCCAAGGTCTGGGTCGAGGACCAGCGGTACTATGTCGCCGATCTGCTCAGCCGCAACGGCACCGAGCTCAATGATCAGCCGATCGGCGGAACGCCCGGCAAGACGCCCGCCCATCACGAGCTCCACTCGGGCGACGAGATCCGCGTTTGCGGAGTGGCTTTTCGATTTGTGAGTGACGACGCCGACCCCGCGGCCACACTGGACGAGGACGAATCAAGTTCGGCCTTCGCGCTCGCCGACGAGCCGAGCACCGGTTCGACGATCATGTCGAAACTGGATCTCTTGTCACACGGCAGCTCGATGCAGCTCACCGCGTCCACGCAGGCCAAGCTCACGGCCGTCCTCGACATCAACCGATCGATGGCCCGCGCGCTCGCGCTCGACAGCGTGCTTCCCAATGTCCTCGAATGCCTGTTTCGGATATTCGTCCAGGCGGACCGCGGGTTCATCGTACTGAAGGGCCCCAGGGGGGAACTGGTCCCGCGCTACATGAAGACGCGCCGCGAGAACTCGAGGGAATCGGCTCGCATCAGCCGCACGATCGTCAACGAAGTGCTGAAAGCGAAAGAGGCCATCCTGTCGGCCGACGCGGCTTCGGACAACCGGTTCGAACTGAGCCAGAGCATCGCCGACTTCCGGATCCGTTCGATGATGTGCGCGCCGCTCCTGGACATCGAGGGAGAGCCGTTGGGCGTCATCCAAATCGACACGCTCGATCAGCGCAAACGATTTGAAGCGGACGATCTCGAGATTCTCGCCGCGATCGCCGCACAGGCGGGCATCGCGATCAACAACGCGCAGTTGCACGAACAGGCCTTGAGGCGGCGGGCCGTCGAACGGGATCTGGCCATCGCCCATCAGGTCCAGATCGGATTCCTGCCCCAGCGACGGCCCGAACTGGATGGTTATTGCTTCTTCGACTATTACCGATCGGCCAACGATATCGGCGGCGACTACTACGACTACATCCAACTCCCGGACGGCCGAGTCGCCGTCGTGGTCGCCGACGTCGTGGGGCACGGAGTCGCCGCCGCGCTTCTGATGGCGAAACTCTCCGCCGAAACGCGGTTCTGCCTGGCCATGTGCGAGGACGCGGCTCAGGCGCTCACCGAATTGAATCGGCGGTTCTACAACCCCAACAGCGATCGGTTCGCGACGATCGTGATCGTTGTCGTCGATCCCAAGACGGATCAGGTCGCCATCGTGAACGGCGGACACATGGCGCCGATCTGGAGGAAAGCCTCGGGCGAACTCATCGACGCGGGAGAGGACGTATCGAGCGTTCCGATCGGTATCGTGGACGACATGCCGTACGAACTGGCCGTCATTCAGCTTGAACCGGGCGACTGCCTCACACTCTATACCGACGGCATCAACGAGGCGATGGACGCGAAGGAAGATCAATTCACGATCGAACGGATGCGGGAGACGATCCGGCGCCTTCCAGGCGGACTGGCGGCGTACGGCAAGGCCGTCATCGACGACGTCCAGCGTTTCATGGGGGAAGCGTCCCAGTTCGACGACATGTGCCTTGTCACCGTCGGCCGCATACCCTAGGCGTCCCAGGCCGGCTGGGCGATCGGATTTCGGTAACGATCCAGACGTTGCGGTACGTCACCGGGTTCCCGTGATCCTGGAAATAGATCGGCAGATCGTTCGGCCCCTCGGGCTGCCCAGCTCCCGTCTTATCCGGAATCGGCCGGTGATAGTGCACGGCGACGCCGTTGTGGAACACGGTCAGTTCGGCGTCGTCTGTTTTCGTTCCGGATGCGTTCCACCGCGCCGCGCGGAACGTGATATCGTAGGTTTGCCATGCGAGCGGCGGCAGGCACATGTTCAGCGCGGGCCGCCTCTGTCGGTACAGGCCTCCGCACTCGTTCGCCTCGCCGGACAATCCGAACGAATCGAGGATCTGAACTTCGTAGCGCCGCTGGATGTAGATCCCGCTGTTTCCGCGACCCTGGCCCCGCGCGTCGGGCATGAACGGAGTACGGAATTCGGCGTGCATGGTGAAGTCGCCGACGGGAATGGTCGTGACGGCGCCGGCGAGCAACGAACCATCCTCGGCAAGCTTGACTCGATCGAGCCGGTTTGCGCGGCCATCGGCGAAAAGCACGATCGCGTCCTCGGGCGGTTTCAGTCCCAGCGTCGGGCTCGAACGGTGGTACCGCATCAGGCGACCGGACCCCCATGGAGCGCGGAAGTCGGTTCGCCCACCCGAGATCTCGGCTCGAATCCCGTCATCCCCCATCAAGACGACTCGACCGCCCGGCTCGGTCTCGCGTTGTCCCTTCAGTTTCACGCCGGGCCATTCGATCTCGCCTTTTCCCGGCAATCCGCCTTCGAACCAACGGGCCTCGAAAGCACCCTGTCCCAGCGCGACGACCTGCATTCCAACCGGCCGGTCGCCGCACGATCCGCGCACGCATCCCAGGAACTCGCCTTGGTCGACAAGGTCCGGCTCCACGCGATCGGTCGGACGGCGATCCGCGCCGGTCGCGGGTCGGACACCGGAAATCCCACACGTGAAGCTCCAAACCAGCGCGATCCCAATCGGCCATCGCATGACCACGACCTCCCTCCCAGCCTTCAACCGAGATTCCGGAGACCCGCGCGCTCCCCAAGATCGCGGACTCGCTGAATGCCAACCACTCCGGCGTCGTCGCGTCGGGACTTGGCACCAGTTTGTTTCGAGCGAGTCCGGACCGCAAGCCGGGCGATCCGGGCGGCCCGTCGGTCCCGCCACCGCGCGGGAACCGAGCCATGGCTTGGACGCGCCGCGCGCCGGCGCGGCGCACGGACTGAGGCGACTTGCCCGGGAGGACCGCACCATCGCTGGTCGGCGAACGGTCGTTGTGCGACAATGGAAACGCACCGCGGTCGTATAGGAAGGGCGCTCGGCGACCGGTGGGTGCCTTGTCCGATTGCCGTGGCACGCGCGTCGAGGTGGAGGTCTGTCATGGGCTCCCGATCTTCGAGCGGCCGTCGCGGGACGGTCGCCGCCTATTATTGGATCTGCGCGCTCGGTGTCCCGCTGGTGGTTTCCGGCTGCGCCGAGCCTGTTCCGCTCGCCGACAACGCGACAACCGGGACTCCTCCATCCTCGGCCGAATCGCCCGCATCGGATCCAAGCGACACAAACCCGTCACAGCGGTCGACCTTCCCGCCGGGCGATCCGTCGACGGCGGGCATGTACGATCCGGCGAGGAACGCGCCGCCGTCGGGCGGAGGACCGCCGCCGTCCGTTTTCGGAGGGCCGGGCGGGGCTGCGCCGGGAGCGACGAACGCGGGCGGCTCGCCGGATTCGCCGAGCATACCCGGGGCGCCGGTACGCGATCCGTTCGCCGAGTCCCAAGGCGGAACGCGGGCCGGATCGGACCCGTTCGCCGGCGCGGCTCCGCCCGTGTCGAGCCCGCCTCCATCGGCGACCGAGCGGGTCAAGGCGGATGTCGGCGTGGGAGCGAAAGGCCGGTCGCTCGATAAGTACGACAAGGGCGTGCAACGGATGATCGCGCAGCCCGCGAAGAGCCTCTTCGCGGCGCGCGAACGGATCACCTTCAACATCGCGCTGCCCCACGCCCTCCAGCTCTTCGAAGCGCTGAACGGCTATGCGCCGCGTTCCCACGAGGAATTCATGCGCGACGTGGTCGAGGCGAACAACATCCAGTTGCCTGAACTGCGTCCGGGCCATCGCTACCTGTACGATCCCAAGACGAAAGAGCTTTTCGTCGAGATGCCGGCGACACCCTGATCGCGGGCGCGCGCCGCGGTGCGCGGAATTCGGCGAATCCGCGGACCACACAATCGGACGGTTTGGGTCGTCCGCCCACCGTATTTTCGGACGAGGCCCCTTGACGGCCGGGATACCGTCAATCGCAATGAGGATAGGCGAAGGAAGAGGCTCCCACGCGGTCCGCGCGGCCCCTCTTGCCCGCCGAACTCACCCCCAGGCGATCCCATGGCACGCGGCCTCGCGACGGCGTTTTTTCTCGGTGTGTGCATCGCGGTTCCCGTCCTTCGCGCCGACGAATGGGCCGCCGCGCGGTCAACCTACACGCATGATCCCAGGACCGGGCAGCGGGTCTACCGCTACTCGCCGATCGGCCCCGTTTACGCGTTTCCCGACCGGAACGTCGTGCAAAGCGGTTATCGCCATATTCAGAGCGTAATCGAGGCGGGCGGTACGGCCGACTATCTGCACGTGGTCGAGGAATGGGGCCGGAATCCCGTTCGGCCGTATGGCGAATGGCAATACCCGTTTCGACCGTACTCGGTCCCCTACGGGCTTTGGGGTCCGCCGGTCATGTACGGAATGCCCTACGGGTGTCCGGCGCCGTACGGATCCTATCCCACGATGCCGTTCCCCGGGCCTTCGGGACCAGGCACCTGGAGCGGACCGTGGGGCGCCGGCGGCGCGGGCCCATGGCATGGCCATCACCACGGCGGCGGTTATGCGCCGCCGAGCGGTCCGTAGCGTAACGCGGCGCGGCGAACGCGGAGCCAAGCCGACCCGCGGCGCGGCCGAAGCCCCTAGAATGCCGTCGCCGGATCGCGACCTGGAGCCGCCGCGTCGGGCGGGTCGCGCCGGAGCGCCTCGTGGGGACCGTGGTGGCTGTAGTTCGCCACTTTCCACGCGCCGCCGTGTTTCTTGAAATCGACGATCAGATACCGGACCACCACCTGATTGGCGATCTCGCCCGAACGGGTTCCTCCGACGACGCGCACATTGCATTTCACGACGGCGTGTTGGGCGTCGAGCACGGTTGCTTCCCAGACTTGGGTGATGCGGGCCTGATCGAGTTGATAATGATTGTATTCGGCGGTCGCGACATCCTTCACGCCCCGCGCGTCGGGATGGATGAAGGCGAGCAGATCCTCGAGCCGCTTCCGTTCGACGGCCTCGGCGATTCGATCGAGTGTGTCGAGGAGTTGCTCGCGATCGGTCGTCCAGATTCGTTCGATGGCGATCAGTCCCGCGGTGACCGCGAGAACGCCGACCATCGCGCCAAGCGCCGCGCGGTGTCCGGTCTGCGACCAGACAACCAGCAGAACGGCGGCCACAAGGCAACCCGCCAGTCCGATCGTCACCGGACTTTCGGCAAGAACGGTCAACATGTTCGGTCCGGGAACGCGTCCCGCTCCGGAATGGCATGCGATGGAGGGCCGACACGCGCGGCGGGTGGCTCCGCGGAGTGACACCGTGCGCGGCGTCTCGCGAAAAGGCCCGCCCACGCGACCACGAGCAGGGCGGCCAAGAGCGCGTGGAGCGGTTTGAGCGTCAACACGGGACGCGCCGGATCGGAGAGGGGCGTGGAGGGCGTTTCACCGGCGCGCACTCGGGCGGCACGCGTTCGGCCTTGCATGTTCCGCTCGATCTGCGATTGGCGCGAGGCGATTCTCGGTTCCATCAGCATGAGCGCGGCGAGCCCGGCCGTCGCGAACAGATAGAGCCAGAACCACGGAGAATCCGTGATCGGCGCGCTGCACGGTTTCGGTGCGTTGCCGTTCATCGAGTCCGCGGGGCGAGTCAGCGCGGCCGGCGGAACGTCCGGCCACCGTATTCGGCGGCCGGACCGAGTTCTTCCTCGATCCGAAGCAGTTGGTTGTATTTCGCCATACGGTCGCTTCGAGACGCCGAACCGGTCTTGATCTGACCCGTTCGGAGACCAACGGCGAGGTCCGCGATCGTCGCGTCCTCGGTCTCCCCGCTCCGGTGGCTCGCGATGCTCGTGTAGCCGTTCCGCGCGGCGAGTTGGATCGCGTCGATCGTCTCGGTCAACGTGCCGATCTGGTTCACCTTGATCAGAATGCTGTTGGCGACTCCCTTGTCGATCCCCTGCCGCAATCGCTCGGTATTCGTGACGAACAGATCGTCGCCGACGAGCTGGACTTTGGAGCCGAGACGCCGGGTGAGTTGCGTCCATCCGTCCCAATCGTCCTCGCCGCATCCGTCCTCGATCGAACAAATCGGGTAGTGCTCCGCCCAGTCGGCCAGGAAATCGACCATGCCCGCGGAATCGAGCCGTTTTCCATCAATGGCGTAGAGCCCCGTGTCGCGCGAGTACAATTCGGTGGCGGCCACGTCGAGGGCGATCGCGACCTGGTCGCCCGGCTGATAGCCGGCCTTCACGATCGCCTCCATGATCAGGTCGAGCGCTTCACCGTTGCTCTTGAGATCCGGAGCGAACCCGCCCTCATCGCCGACACTCGTGTTGAGCTTCCGGCCGCGGAGCACCTTCTTGAGCTGGTGGAAGATCTCGACGCCCGCGCGCAACGCCTCCGAATAGCTCGGAAAGCCAAGGGGCATGACCATGAATTCCTGCACATCAACCGAGTTATCGGCGTGTCGGCCTCCGTTGATGATGTTCATCATGGGAGCGGGAAGCAACGTCGCGCCGACGCCGCCCAGGTACCGGTACAGGGGCAGGCCGGCGGATTGCGCCGCGGCCTTGGCGACGGCGAGCGAGACGCCGAGGATCGCGTTGGCGCCGAGGTTCTTCTTGTTGTCCGTGCCGTCGAGCCCCCGCATTTGCGCATCGATGGCCGATTGATCGAGGGCATCGGCGCCGAGAAGGGCCTCGGCGATGGTCGAGTTGACGTGCGCGACGGCGTTGAGCACTCCCTTGCCGAGAAATCTCGTGCGGTCCTCGTCGCGCAATTCCCACGCCTCGTGCGCGCCCGTGCTCGCTCCGCTCGGAACGGCCGCTCGACCAAACGCGTTGTCGGAAAGCGCGACGTCGACTTCGATCGTGGGGTTTCCGCGGCTATCGAGGATTTGCCGGGCTACGACGGAGGCAATCAGGCTCATGACGCGACCTTTCCAGTCCGTTCTTCGCGAATCGTCCCTATTTGCCGCGCGCGGCTTGGGAAACGCGCCTCGCGCTTCGTTCCAGCGCGCCATTGTGCCGAAAACGGCTCGAACCCGCCAGCGGGCGCGAACGGCCATTCACCGAGGCGCGGCGCGCCGCCCGCCCGTCTCGGCGCGCCGGAAGGACTCGGCGAGCGCATGGACCCGAGGCCAGGCGAGCTGTTCGGCGCGCGCGTCGCGCGGAAGATCGTGGGTCGCGAGGATCGCGTCGATCGACGGCTTGTCGAAACGGCCGGACAGGGCGGCGGCGAGCCCTCCGCGCAAGAGCTTCCGCCGATGCAGGAACACGGCCCGCGTGAACGCGTGGAAATACGCGGCGTCACCCAGGGCCGCCCGCATCACCGGGTCGGGGAGGATCCGCACGATGGCCGAGCCGACCTTGGGACGCGGCCAAAAAACGTCCGGAGGCAACTCCCGGATCCGCTCGATCCCGCATTGGCTCTGCATCCAGACGCTGATCGCTCCGTAGTCCTTGGTTCCCGGGCTCGCCGTCATACGGTCGGCGAGCTCTTTCTGAATGGTCACGACCATCCGTTCGGGTACGACCGGCGCGCTGAGCAGATTCGAGATCACCGGCGTCGCGACGCAGTAGGGCAAGTTCGCCGCCAGTTTGAATCGCCCATCGGGGACGGCGCGCAGTGCGGCCGCGACCGCGTCGAGCACCTCGGGGTGGAGCGTGTTCTTATTCTTGAGCGCGTCTTGGAGGAGCAACGTGGCGTTGGAGGCACCGGCGAGTTGTTCGCGGGCGAGCTGGTGCAGGTTCGGATCGATCTCGACACTGACGACCGCCCCCGCCTTGGCGGAAAGCCTCGCGGTGAGCGAGCCGGTGCCCGTGCCGACTTCGAGCACGACGTCGCGGGCCGAGAGATCGGACGATTCGACCACAAGGTCGACGAGATTCAGATCGATCAGGAAGTTCTGGCCGTGGCGAGTGATGGGCCGGATGCCGATTTCGTCGAATCGTCGCCGCAGGAACGTGAGCGTTTGGCGTTGGGACATGGGATCGGGGAGCGGTTTGAGCGTCCGAGGGTCGACCGCGCGTCGGCGAGCCGCGTAACGGGACCCGGTGCACCCCATCGTAACGCGTTCGGCTCGACGAGGGCTAGGCCGCGCTCCCGAGATTCCTCGCGCGATCGACTCGACGAGGGCCAGGCCGCGCTCCCGAGATTCCTCGCGTTCGCCCGGCCGGGCTTTCGACGCGCCGGCGGCCCATTCAACCGCCGGACGATTCCCGGTACGATAAAACCGTCGTGATCGGGCCGCCGCGAACAACAGCCAACGGGTTTCGGTTTCTCGCATGTTCACGGGAATCATCCAGACGACCGGCCGCGTCTCCCGCCTCGCGCCGCTGGGCGCTGGAATACGGCTCGCGCTCGAAACGCGCGAACTCGCGCCCGGACTCCGGGTCGGGGACAGCGTGTGTGTCGCCGGATGTTGTTTGACGGTGGTCGAAACCGACGGATCCCGGATCGGTTTCGACATGGGTGAAGAGACGATCGGCCGGACGACGCTCGGCCGAAGGCGCATCGGCGACCGGATCAACCTCGAATCGTCGCTCCGCGCCGGCGATCCGCTCGGCGGCCATTTCGTGACGGGGCATATCGATGGCGTGGGGCGACTGGCGCGGCGCGACGATCACGGCGACTGGTCCGATTGTTGGTTTTCGGCATCCCCCGCCCTGCTCCGTCAAATGGCATCGAAAGGTTCGGTCGCCGTCGACGGCGTCAGTTTGACGCTGGTCGAGGTCGGTTCGGACCGATTCAGCGTGGCCCTGATCCCCCACACGCTCGCCGTCACGACGCTCGGCGAACTGCGCGTCGGCGATGAAGTCAACCTGGAGACCGATGTGCTGGCGAAGTACATTGAACGTCAACTGGGATTGCGTGATTCGGTTCCCGTCCCGCCGTCAGGCTCCCCATCCTAGGAAATGCGGCAAGGTCCATGAAATTCGTCGAATTGACCGGCAAGGCGCTGGCGCGCATCGTGAGGGACGAAGAGCTCCACACCGACGATCTCGCGGCAGCCGGCATCGAGGACGACACGATCGTGCGCATCAACGAGCAGGGGGACATCGAGGTGCGAAGGCCGCGAGGCTGGGACCTCGTCGGCGGCCTGCTCGGCGAATACCGCGAACGGATCCGCCGATTGACGGGCATGGAATACGCGTAGCCCGCGCCAACAATGGCGCAAAAATGGCGGAAGTGCATGGGAATCGAACCCACCCACCGCGCGGTTCACGCGCGGCGCAGCGGTTTTGAAGACCGTGGCCACCACCAGGTGTACAAGCACTTCCGCGTTCGGATCCGCCCGCGCGGGACCGACTCCCTTCCTCCCTTCGCGACGATCGTGTTATCGGGCCGAGCTGCCGGATCGCTCCGCGCCGCGACGTCCCGTCGGCATTGTGGCATTGTAGCGGCGCGCGGGGACGCGCACCAGCCGCGCCGGTGTTCGATCGCGTGCGATGGGCGGCACGCTACGAGGCGGTTCCCGAACGGGCGGCGTCCGGATGCCGGCCCCTCATCGGCTCCGCCCCGCGCGCGGTCGACTCGCGATCCTCGACCGGCGCGGGCGGCACGTCGAGCGCGCGGACCATGCGCGCCGACCGTTCGAGCGACGGCTGGCGATGGCGGGCCATGTCCAGGAGGATATCGCGGAGTCGGCGATTGGCCTGGTCGAGCTGCGTGTCGAGCGCGGCAAGCCGGTATTCCAGATCGGCGATCTTCCTTGCGTTGCGGATGGCCCGCGCGATGTTCTCCGCCGTCAGCGCGTCCCGCACCAGGTACTCGTGCGCGCCGCGCCGCAGCGCCGCGAGCGCTCGGTCCTCGTCGGTGGAGTCCGCCAACAGGATGACGGCGAGCGAGGGGAAGGCGAGCCGCAATCGGTCAAGCCCTTGAAAATCGAACGGCGTATCGGCCGCCGTCAGATCGACGAGGACCGCGTGCGCGTTTTCCATGACCGACGATCGCAGCGCATCCTCGATCGACGAGAACGGCCGCACATCGAGCGCGGGAACGCGATCGAGGACCTGCCGAACGACCGGTTCGCGGCGATCGATGACCAAAACGCACGGATTGAGTAACGGGTTCATGGAAGATCGCGGCATCTCTTTTTGGGTGACACACGGTGCGCGAACGCGCGCGTCCCGGCCGAAGGCCCATTGCCACCGGTCCTCTTGTCGACGGTTCGCGCGGGACGCGTCCGCCCAACCGGCACCTCGTCCGCCTCCGACCAAACATAGCTCACGCCGACGAGCCGATCGGTGCCCGCAAGCCTCCGCGACATTGGAACCCCAGATCCCGCAATTCCCCCAATCGAACCGGTCGGCGCGCGGTCGATTCGGATCGTAGGACCGCGGCGGGACCGAGCGATCGACCGTGTCTCGGGAAACCGATAAACGGCGAGGCCGGGGATGCTGGGCGGTAAGGACCGCCGGCAATCCCGACCGGTTCGGACGAGGATTGCGGGTGTCGCGCACAGGGGTGGCGACGGGACCGCGCCGGATCGCAATCCCCCACAAATGAGGAAGATCCGAGCCGGATGGACCGGGTGGCCCGTTTGAACAGGCGGTGACGGCATGGTAGTCTCGGAGCTTGCGCGATGCGGACCGGCCTGCGGACGATGCCCGCCGACCGGCCCGTCGCTTCTCGCGTCCCTGGATGGGACGGCGCCGCCGAGGCGGCATCCCCGCGCATCGGAATCCGTATCGGAATCCGATGTGTCGAGACGTTTGGAAGGTGTTGTATTCGGTCGCGTCTTGGGTGGTTGGGCTCGAGAATGGGCGCGGCATTCCCCGTCGATGGGCGCGGTGGATCGAGCGTGGGAGACCGGATCCGTCCGCTCGACGGTTCCGCACGGCCCGCGGAGCGCCGCACGTCGCGAAATGGGAGCGTCAGCACGGTGAATCTGGAACCACTTTTCGGGTCGCATCCTCCAGCGCGCACCACGATCATCGATTCGCTCGATTACTGGGCTTCCCAGTATCCCGACCAGGACGCGTTCCTGGCGACCGATGTGGAGTCGTTTGAAATCCGGATTTCGTACGAGGCTTTGCGTCGGAAGAGCCGCGCCATCGCGCGGGTGCTTGTCGAAAAAGGGTTGGTGGGCGAACGGGTTCTCCTGCTGTATCCGGCGGAACGACCGTTGGAGTTCGTCGCGGGGTTCCTCGGATGCCTGACGGCGGGGGCGGTCGCGATCCCCGCCTATCCGCCTCGCCGAAACCGCAACATGAAGCGGATCCTCGCGATTTCGGACGATGCGTCGGCCCGGGCCGCCCTGACCGTCACCGAAACGATCGAACGGCTCGGAAGCATGCTCGACGAAGCCCAGGCGCTCGGCGATCTCGACTGGATCGCGACCGACGACCTGATTGGCGGACCGGACGAACCACGATTGGTCGACCTCTCCCCCGAACAGCTCGCCTTCCTTCAATACACGTCCGGATCAACGGGATCGCCGAAGGGGGTGATGCTCACCCACGCGAACACGATCCACAACGTTTCCTTGATCACGCACGCGTTCCGGATGAGCCGAACGGGGAGCGGCGTGTTCTGGTTGCCGACGTATCACGACATGGGCCTGGTGGGCGGCGTACTCAAGCCGCTCTTCTTCGGCCGACCGAACGTTCTGATGTCGCCGTTCACGTTCCTTGCGAAGCCGATCCGATGGCTCAAGGCGATCAGCAAATACCGCGGGACGGTCAGTGGCGGCCCGAACTTCGCCTACGATCTGTGCGTGCAGAAGATCCCGCACGAGGAGATGGAGGGGATCGATTTGAGCACATGGGATGTGGCGTTCAACGGCGCCGAGCCGGTTCGGCGCGACACGATCCAGAATTTCACGCAGAAGTTCTCGCAATATGGGTTTCGCGCGAACGCCATGTATCCCTGTTACGGGATGGCGGAGAGCACGTTGATCGTGACCGGAAAGCCGAAGTCCCGTACGCCGACGATCCTGGCCGTGCATGGCCCCGAACTCAACGAACACCGGGTGAATGTCGTCGACTGTACGGCGCCGTTCGCCCAGGAACTGGCTTCGTCGGGCGTAGTGCTGCCCGAGGAGGATGTGCTGATCGTCGACCCGGAGACGCACGCGCCTTTGCCTTCGGAAAAAGTCGGCGAGATCTGGATCCACAGCGCGTCGGTGGGCGTCGGGTACTGGAACAAGCCCGAAATCACCGAGCACGTCTTCCGGGCTCGCCGATCCGACGGACACGGTCCCTACCTGCGATCGGGCGACTTGGGGTTCATGTACGACGACGAGTTGTACGTGACGGGCCGCATCAAGGATCTGATCATTGTTCGCGGCGTCAATCGCTATCCGCAGGACATCGAGCTGACGGTCGAGAAAGCGACGTCCCGCATCCAGCCCGGCGGCGTGGCCGCGTTCGCCGTGGATATCCAGGGGCAGGAGCGGCTGGTGGTCGTCGCGGAGGTCGAGCGGAAGCGTTCGGACGATTGGAGCGACGTCGTGCAAGCGGTCCGGAGGGACGTCGCCCGCGACTACGATCTTCCGCCGGACGCGGTCGTCCTCGTTCGATTCGGTTCGATCCCGACGACGTCGAGCGGGAAGATCCAGCGGCACGCATGCCGCCAGGAGTTCCTCGAAGGCACGTTGAAGGTCGTCGCCCAGTGGACGGTTTGGGACCAGGAATCGACGATGGCCGTTTCCCTCCCGGCTCCACAACCGGGCGGGGCGTCCAACGGCGAGGCGAGTCGGGCGATCCATCCGATCGTCGCGGCAAAGGTCCTCGAACAGGTGCGCGCCGTCGCGAAGGAGCGGGGGCGCCATGTCACGCTCGACACCAACATCGTCCTCGACCTCGGGCTCGACTCGCTCGAACGGCTCCAGATCGCCGCCGCGCTCGAAGACGTGTTTGGCGGACGATTCCCCGAGGACGTGTTGGGCCAGATCGAAACGTGCCGCGAGGTGGCCGAGGCGATCGAACGGCACATGGGCACGACACCTCGCGGGCAGCGGCCAACCGAAACGTCGGACCACGACATGACGCCCCGCCCGGCGAACTACGCGCCGGCCGACGAGGACTGCCGGTTCGACAAGCTCAGCGAGTACAAACGGCTCAAACTCCAAATGCGTCAAATCGAGGCGGCGGGGGCGGTCAACCCGTATTTCCAGGCGCACGACGGACTGACCCGCGACACGACGATCATTCGCGGACGCAGGATGCGCAGCTTCGCGAGCTACAACTACGTCGGCATGTCGGGGGATCCCGTCGTGAGCCGCGCGGCGAAGGAGGCGATCGATCGGTACGGCACGAGCGTTTCGGCGAGCCGACTGGTGAGCGGCGAGAAGACGATCCACCGCGAGCTCGAAACGGCCATCGCGGGCCTGATCGGCGTTCCCGACAGCATCGTTTTTGTGGGAGGCCATTCGACCAACGAGTCCACGATCGGCCACCTGTTCCGCTCGGGCGATCTGATCCTGCACGACGCGCTCGCGCACAACAGCATCATCCAGGGGGCGACCCTCTCCGGCGCTCGTCGCCGAGCTTTCCCGCACAACGACTGGCGCACGCTCGACCAGATCCTCCACGATGTCCGCCACGCCTACCACCGCGTGTTGATCGCCATCGAGGGCGTCTACAGCATGGACGGCGATTTCCCCGAGCTGCCCCGGTTCCTCGATGTGAAGCGTCGCCATCGGGTCTTTCTGATGGTCGACGAAGCCCATTCGATGGGAACGATGGGCGCGCGGGGTCGAGGCATCGCCGAGCACTTCGGCATCGATCCGAACGACGTCGATATCTGGATGGGAACGCTCAGCAAGTCGTTCGGAAGCTGCGGAGGCTACATCGCGGGTTGCAAGGAGCTTGTCGAATACCTGAAATACACCGCGCCGGGTTTCGTCTACAGCGTCGGAATTCCTCCGGCCAACGCCGCCGCCGCGCTCGCATCCCTGAGGCAGCTCGAAAAATGTCCCGAACGGGTCGCTCGGCTGCAGCACAACGCCGTGCGGTTCCTGACGCGCGCCCGCGAAAGGGGTCTCGACACGGGGCTCGGCCAAGGCACGCCCGTCGTACCGATCATCATCGGCAACTCGATGCGCGCGCTGGAATTGTCGCAGCGCCTCTTCGCCCGCGGGATCAACGTACTGCCCATCCTGTATCCGGCGGTCGAGGAAAAGGCGGCTCGACTGCGGTTCTTCATCACCGCGTGCCATTCCGACGAGCAGATCGACGAGACGGTTGACGCGGTCGCCGAGGAGCTTGCGGCGATCCGGCCCCATCCTTCGGGCAACGGGGCGACTCCGGCCGGCCGCGCCTCGGCGGAACGCGAAGTCGCGAGCCGTTAGCGCGACGACTCCCCGCGCGCATGGCGGCGCACCGAATCGGTCGATCCCCGCGTGCATGGGGCGCGCGGAAATCCCTTGCGTCCCTAGGTTCGACATCTACAATGAGTGCGCGTCCATCGGTGATCGATCGGGGATGATGATCAGCACATCCCGTTTCACGACGCGCCGTCCCCTGTCGAACACGCGCCGCGCGGCGATTCGCGAGACGCCGACCCCATCAGATTCGAGGAGCATTGAGTTGCTTACGGAAGCGGAAGTGCAACGCAGTTTTCGAATCCTTCTCAAGACGTGGAGCTCGGAGCCGGACGCGTTGGAAAAAGCCGAGGCCCTGCTCGACAACCTGCGTCCCGAGAGCCCGCTCCGGCACCGATTGTGCGGCGAACTGGATGAAGTGCGTCGACTGCAGGAATCGACGGGCTGAATCCGGACGATCGACCTCGAAGGGTCCTTCAGGCGGCCGCTTGAGCCGACCGAAAACCGCACGGATGGGGAATCGCGAGGCTCTCGGCGCGAGCCGTTGGACTACCGGTTGATGGTCAGGCCGATCGTGCCGCCGAGCAGCGTGAGGTCCTGTTCGTTGAACGCCGCGAGGTTTCCTCGCGCGATGCCGCGCGGGAAATGCAGGAACTGGAGGCCCGTCCGAAGCGAAATGTCCCGTGTCAGTTCGAACGCGGCTTCCGCACGCACATCGGCTCCGAAGACGAATTCGGAACTGTGCGACGCGGTGCCCGTGCGGAAGTACTTCTCGCTGTCGACGTCCGTGTCGGTGCCGACGCCGGCATAGAGGATCTGGTACACGTCCTGGCGCGAACTGAAGTTCTGGAAGTTCTGCGCCGCGAACGCCCGCAAGTCGCTCGACAAGAGCCAGCGGCTCTTTTGCTGGGCCCACCGCACGCCGATTTGGCCGCCCACCATCTGGTTGTCCCACCAAGTCAGGTTGTTCGTGATCTCCTCGATCTCGTCGGTCGTGTTCGGAAATGGATTCGTCACGCCCGTGTCGTCGAACCGCGTGTACGCGTCATGTTGCGTGTGGTCCTTGAACTTGATGTATCGGAACCCGGCGAACGGCTCGAGCGTGCCGCCCCGATGGAGCTGATCGAGCCTCCAGACGTGGTTGAGTTCGAAGTTGGAGAGCGACGCGACGTTCAGGCTGTGGCGGATGTCGTAATCCCGAGCCCCGCTCGGATCGTAGTTGCGGTCCTGTTGCGGAAAGACGGGGGCCGCGACCGTCGTGCCGCCGCCGCCGCCGCCACCACCACCGCCGCCGCCGCCGCCGCCGCCCGTCGTATTCCGGTCGTCGGTGTTGTCGCGGTTAATCCGCGGATGGCGGAGGACGTCGTAGACGTTTGGGCCGCCGACATGCATCACCGAAACCAGCCAACCCCGGTCCTCCTCGGTCATGTATCCGATGTCGAACCGATTGCCCCAGGTGAAATCGCCGTCGGTGGACGAATCCTCGAGCTCGCCGCGGGTCACATAGATGTACATCCGGTCGTACGTCCCAAACCACCCCGTATTCGGCTCGTCCACGTTTCCGAAATCGCCGAGCTCGGCCGGAGCGAAGAACTGATAGTCCGGATTGAACGCCAATGGATCGATAAACGGCGTGAATTCCGGACCGGACTGGGCGCGTGCGCCGGGAGCGACGAGGACGGCAGCCACCAACGCGAGGACCAAGGATCGAGCTAGTGTCGTGATGGACATGATTCGGTTCTACCTCTGGCTTACGCATTCCGTGAATGCCACGGCGCTCCTGAGGAGGCGACGTGCGGAGTTCCTCTTGCGACGGTAGTATCGGATCTGCCCGTGATGGAAGTTGAGTAAGAAAGGCAAGCCTTGCCGAAAATTCGTTCGGTGATGCCCGAATGCGGCTCGGGCCGCGTCGTCCCGGAAGGATGGGCAAACCGGCCGTCGGTGCGTTGCGCGCGCCGAACGGCATCGCGCGCGGAGGGGCGTATCGGGAACGCACGTCGATCGCCCGGACGAACGGCCAAACGACGGCGTCGGCGTCATTCCCCGGGAAAAGGGATCGACGGCACCGCGTGTTGTTCCGCCGCGCGGCCCGGCTTATACTTCCGAGGTGCCCGTTTCGCGGACTACGCTCGGCCGCGGCGGCAAGCGCGCATCCCCACTTGGGCGAGGCGGGTCCTCGACCCTGGAGAACGCCGATGTTCGGTCGAATCCTGTTTCGCTACGGCGTCCTTGCCTCGTTCGGCACGCTGATCGCCGCGCCCCACCTCCTCATCGATCGAGTCCAGGCGATCGCCGCACCCGCGAGCGGAAGTCCGTCCTGTGTCGCCGTGCCGGAAGACGAGCCTCCTGGCCGATCAACGGCGTCCAAGAACGCGAAGGAAGGCGGGAAGAAGGGCGGGAAGAAGGGTGAGGCGAAGGAGAACGGGTTCCTGCGGATCCGACGGACCGATCGCGGACGGGCGGTGGCCATGGAAACGTCGATCACGACGTACGAGGTTCCTTCGAAGTCCGGCAAACCGGCGGTCGTCGATCTGATCGGCGCGATCCACGTCGGCGAGAAGTCGTACTACGAGTCGCTCAACGGGCAGTTCGCGTCGTACGACGCGCTCCTGTTCGAGCTAGTGGCGCCCGAGGACATCAAGATCCCCGAGGGCACGAAGCTGGAATCCCGCAGCGGAGTCGGCGCGTTGCAGACGGCCCTGCAGACATTCCTCGGCCTCGAATACCAGCTTGACCGCATCGACTATTCCAAAACCAACTTCGTCCACGCGGACATGTCGCCCGAGCAATTCGCGCAGTCGATGAAGGATCGGGGCGAGAGTTTTCTTCAGATGATGTTTCGGATGATGGGGCAAGGCATGGCTCTGCAGGGCGCCCAGGGCGCGGGCGGCGGCGGCGACGCGCAGCTACTGATCGCCCTATTGCGCCGCGATCGGGCGACGCTCAAGCGGGTCATGGCGGAACAGCTTTCCGGCATGGACGAAACGCTCGGCGCCATCGCCGGACCCGACGGTTCGTCGACGATCATCCACGAACGAAACAAGAAAGCGCTCGAAGTCCTCCGCCGCGAACTCGACAGCGGCAAGACGCGGCTCGGCATCTTCTACGGCGCCGGCCATCTCGCCGACATGGAGTCGCGTCTGATCAAGGATTTTCAGGCGGTCAAGCGGTCCAAGGAATGGCTTGTCGCTTGGGATCTCACAAAGGACCACTCGCAGGACTCGAAGTGACGTCCCCGCGCGTTCCGATCGCGTCGCGAGGCAAACGGAGTTGGCGCGCATGAGTCGGATGTCGATGAACGAGCTGACCACCTACCGGTGGACATTCGACGAGGACGTGCATCATTTCGTCGAGGCGGGCATTCCGGCGATCGGCGTGTGGCGGGAGAAGCTGGCCGATTTCGGCGAGGAACGGGGAATCGACCTGTTGGCCGAAAGCGGGCTCGCCGTCTCCTCGCTGCTTTGGGCCGGCGGCTTCACCGGTTCCGACGGGCGTTCGTTCCGCGAGAGCGTGCGCGACGCGCAGGAAGCGATCGAGCTGGCGTCCTTGCTCCGCGCTGGCTGCCTGGTCCTCTACAGCGGCGCGCGCGGAGGCCATACGCGCAACCACGCGCGCCGTCTGCTGCGGTCCGCGCTCGCCGAGTGCATTCCGATCGCCGAGGAGATGGGTGTTGTGTTGGCCGTCGAACCGATGCATCCGGGCTGCGCGGGCGACTGGACATTCCTGACAAGCCTCGACGAAGCGCTCGACCTGATCGGCGTCTTCCAAAACGCCCACCTCCGGCTCGCGTTCGACGCGTATCACATGGCCCACGATGCGCGGCTGGTCGACCGTATTCCGGCGATCGCGGCGGAAACGGCCATCGTTCAGCTCGGCGACGCCAAGGGCCCGCCCGACGGCGAACAGAACCGATGCCGGCTCGGACTCGGCGTGCTCGACCTCCGCGCACTTGTCCGGTCATTCCTCGACAACGGCTACTCGGGATTCTTCGATGTCGAACTGATGGGGGAGGAGATCGAGGAATCGGACTACGGAGACCTGCTCGCCCACTCGGTCAAGGCCGTCGAAGGTTGGCTGAATGGCGCCGCCCATTGAGTCGAGCATTGGGGGCGAATTGTTGCAACTCCCCATTCGCCCGACGCCAACGTCTCGTTTCGCCCTCGATCATTGGCCGCTCGGACCGCGGCGTTCGCGCTTCCTGGTCGCGACCTGCCGTTTGTCGCTCAATCGCCGTTCCTGACTGGCCCGGCTTCGCCGCGTCTTGCGCCGGACCTTGGGCCGTTTGGCCGCCTGTTGCAGCAATTCCCTCAGTTTCTCGAGGCAATCGGCGACGTTTCGCCCCTGATCCCGAAACCGCTCGCTGCTGATCTTGAGGACCCCATCCTTCGTGAACCGCGTGGGAAAGAGGCCTTGGAGTCGTTCGAGCACGTCCGACGGCAACCGATCGTTCGGCTCGGGCCGCCACGACAATGTGGCTCGGGAATGCACCTTGTTCACGTTCTGGCCTCCGGGACCGCGACTGCGGGTGAACGTGAAGGTGAAGGCGTCGAGCGGGACGGCGATCGAGTCGGAGATCTTCAACATGGTCGGGCTCGTGGATACGGCGCGGTACGGTTCCTATATTAGGGTTGATGCGAGCCGGGTGCCAGGACGGCCGGCGGATCGACCGATGGGCGAGGCGATTGACGGCCGTTCCCGGGGGCCGCGACCCGCGGGATCCCGGGAAGCCAGGAGCCGTTGGAAACCATGGCGATGAAGCGAATCGAACTCATGTGGATGACGCTGGCGCTGGCCTGCGTTTCGGCTCGATCCGCCTTCACCGACGAAATACGCCCCGCGACGATCGGTGAACGGACCGCGGGCGACGATTGGCCTCAATTCCTCGGCCCGCGCCGCGACGGCAAGTCGCTCGAAACGGGCATTCAAACCGACATCGCGCGCTGGAAGATCGTCTGGTCCCGATCCGTTGGTGAAGGCTATTCGATCGGTTCGGTCGCGTGGGGCCGTTACTACCACGCGGACCGGGACGGCGACGCGTGCCGCCTGCACTGCTGGAACGCCGAAACGGGAACCCCGTTGTGGTCCGCGCGCTATGACTCGACCTATGTCGACCTGTACGGATATGACGGCGGACCGCGCTGTTCCCCGTTGATCGACGGAGACCGCGTTTACCTGCTGGGTGTCGAGGGCATGCTCCATTGCTGGTCGGCCGTCGACGGCGCGTTGCGTTGGGCGGTCGACACGCAGCGCGCGTTCGGCGTCGTTCCGAATTTTTTTGGTGTCGGGTCGAATCCGGTGATCGAGGGCGATCTGCTGCTGGTCATGGTCGGGGGCAGCCCGCCGGAAAGCCGGGACGCTCCCGAAGGCCGCCTTGATCGCGTCGTCCCCAACGGCTCGGCGATCGTCGCCTTCGACAAGCGAACGGGAGCGCGGCGCTGGTCGATCGGCGACGACCTCGCGAGTTACGCGTCGCTGCAGGTCGCGTCGATCGGCGACCGTCGATGGGGATTCGCGTTCGCGCGGAGCGGCCTGCTCGCCTTCGATCCCCGTTCGGGTGCGGTCGATTTCCGCTTTCCGTGGCGATCACGGCTGCTGGAAAGCGTCAACGCGAGCACGCCGGTCGTCTCGGGCGACGAGGTCTTTTTGAGCGAGACGTATGGTCCCGGAAGCGCGCTATTGCGGGTCGCGCCGGGGAAATGCGACGTGGTGTGGCGCGATGATCCGAGGAGCCGGGCCAAGGCGTTTCTCGCGCACTGGAATACGCCCATCCTTCACAACGGCTTCCTGTACGGCTGTAGCGGTCGACATACGCACGAAGCCGAATTGAAGTGCATCGAATGGAAGACAGGCAAGCCGCGATGGTCGGAACCCGGGCTCACCCGCACGTCCTTGCTGTACGTCGATGGGCATTTCGTATGCCTCGGCGAGGACGGCGTGCTTCGCTTGGTGCGCGCCGAACCGGACCGCTGTTCGATGATCGGGGAGCGGCGACTCGTGGAGCCCGGCGACGACGCCGGCCCGTTCGCGTCGCGTCCCCTCCTCCGCCCACCCTGCTGGGCCGCTCCGATTCTCTCGCACGGTCTCTTGGTCGTTCGTGGTCGCGACCGCGTCGTGTGCCTTGAGCTGATTCCCGACGCGACACGGCCGCGGTGATCGATGCGGTTGTCCGGAACGACGGGGACCGTCGTTCCACGTGATTCCGGACACGACACCACGAAAGCGACCGACGCCGCGCCTCGCCCGTTCAAGATCGGGCCTTGCCGTTCGAATACGTCGAAGGTGGATGAACGGGATCGGCTGGCGAAAGGCCGATCGCCGCACCGAAACGCGGGAACGGGGAGGCGACAAGCCATGTTTGGGCGCGCGGAGTGGTTCCGGTTGGCGAGGAATGGTCGGATCCGACCGGGCACGTGGCGGGGGCGATGCTATATGGCCGCATGGGGCGCGGCGATCGTCGTGCCCGCGATCGTGCTCGCCACGCTCGGACGGCTGCCGGAAACCTTGATCTGGCTGCTCATCATGGCATGCGTGTGGCGTCGCGACTTCCGTCCGATCCGAGCGGCCCACGCGCGCACGACCGATCTTTTCGTCATCGACGAAACCACCGACATCACGCTCGCGCGCCGCGGCAAGGGACATCCGCCCGGTCTCGAACGGGTGGCCTCCAAACCCGCCTGATCGAACGCCGCGCCTACGAGCCGCTCGGATCCAAGAGGCGCCGGGCGTGGGCGAGGATCGCTTCATCGTCATGGTTGTCGAGCGCGTTGAGCGCCATGTGAATGCGGCGATCGGCGAGCCGCAAAAAGAGCTTGCCCGCCTCGAGGTCCATCGGATCGACGGGAACTTCGGATGGGCTGTGGGAGTGCGCCGCGTCCGTCCGCGATTCGGCGTCCATGCGACGCAGCACGCACGACGACACAAAAAGATCGGTGGCGGCGTCGGCGATCCGCGCGACAAGGCATTGGCGATCGACGATCTCCCGTTGATGCGTACGCAGCAGCCGTTCGGCGCGCGATGCGACCGACGCGATACGGCGGCCGAGCCGCGCGGCGAGCGGTTCGAGTTCGGAGCAACGGACGCGGACCTCGGGACCGACGAGCATTCGGGAGAGCGTTCGGCCGACGAATCGCCCCAATCGAGGCACATGTTGAAGGGGGCTTCGGATCGCCTCGACGACGCCTTCGAGCTCCATGCCGACGTCGCGCATGCCGACGAGCGCGCTGAAGATGCGCAGCACGTCGTTCGCTCCCTCGCCGATGCTGTTGATCCGGGCGTCCCGCATCATCCGCTCGAACGGCTGATCGGTGAAGTAGGCCGTGCCGCCGTGGAGCTGGAACGCGTCATAGACGATTTGCCAAAGCGATTCGGTCGTGAAGACCTTGAGCATCGCCGTCTCGATCATGAAGTCGGAATGGGCCGCGTCGATCAAAGCCGCGGTCTGGTACGTGCATGCCTCCATCGCGTAGATCCGCGCGTGCATACGGGCGACCCGGTCCCGTACGAGCTCGAACGCGGAAAGCGGCTTGCCGAATTGCACGCGCGATCGGACGTGGTTCCGGGTGAGGCGAAAGCAGGTCTTCGCCGCGCCCGTGCAGCTCGCTCCGAACGTCGTCCGGCCGAAGTCGAGCACGGTGAGCGCGACGCGCAATCCCTTGCCGACCGATCCCAACACGTTCTCGCGGGGAACGAGCATGTCATGGAAGGCCAGTCGGCTCGTCACGGTACCCCGCACACCGCATTTGTCCATCCGTTCCTCGACAACCTCGAAGCCGGGCATGTCGGGCGTCACGAGGAACGCCGTGATCTTGGAATCGCCGTCGGAGGTCGGCGTGCGCGCCATGACCGTCAGCACGCTCGCCGTGCCGCCGTTGGTGATCCACCGCTTTTCCCCGTTCAATCGGAACGCCGTCCCGTCGGCGGTCGGCTCGGCCCGCGTTTGAACATTCGCCGCGTCGCTCCCCGCCTCCGGCTCCGTCAGCGCGAACGCGCTGAGCCACTCGCCGGTCGCCAATCGGGGCAGCCAGGTCCGCCTCTGCTCGGGCGTGCCGAACAGCACGAGCGCGCGGGGGCCGATCGAATGATGGGCGTTGACGAACAGGGCCGTGCTCGCGCAGTGCCCGCCCAGAACCTCGAGGAGCCTGCAATAGGCCGTTTGCGACATGGCTTGGCCGCCGCATTCGCGGGGAAGGCACGCGCCGAGAACGCCGAGTTTTCCCAGCCCGGCGGTCACGTGCGCGGGAATCGACGCGTCGCGGTCGATGGCGACCGGATCGATCGACTCGCGGCAAAACGCGCGAAGCGACTCCACCATGTCACGGGTCGACGCATCGACGCGCGTCGGATAGTCGGGGAGGCTGTCGGCCAGGTATTGGCCGAAGAACAAGCCCTTGGTGAAGCTCGTTCGGTCCAACCGATCGCCGAGAATCTCCTCGGCCTGCGCCATTTCCTTGGCATGATCGTCATGGGTCTTCATGCGGCGTGCTCCTTGTGGATAACGGCGCCGGCCCTGCGCGATGCGGCGCTTCTGCTATAATCGAAACGGACCGCTTCCCCGGCGCGTCGGGCGACGGACTAGCCGTGTGACAGACTACCGGGGATCGGAACGATCGGGGAGCCGGGGTTCGCGATCCCAACGATTCGCACTCCGGGCCGGTGCCTTCGCGCCGATCGGGACCGGTGCGCGGCGAATCGTCGCGGCGGACCGCGGTCAATGGGGGCCTCCATGGCGGATCATATCGACAATATCCTGCGGAAATGGCCTTTCGATCCTCAGCAATTGTCCGTTCGCATCGTACGCGCGACGCGCAACCGCGACGTGTTGCAGATGCGGGTCGACCTGGGCGTTCTGCAAATGGAATTGACCGGGCGGCCGGATGGCGAACGGCCGGGCGGTTGTGAATCGTATCACGCATTCCTGGTCGCGCAAGCCTCGGTCACCGGCGATCGATTCGACCTCACCGAGGAGCATTGCCGCGAGATCGACCGCGAGTTCCTCCAGTTCTACCACAGACGGCTCTGCTGGCTTCGCTTGCTCCAATACCAGCGGGCCGCCGACGACGCCCGCCACACACTCGGCCTCATGAATTTCTGCCGCGAATACTCGGACGATCAGGAATGGGTCTTGTCGCACGAGCAGTACCGGCCGTTCGTGCTCATGCACCGAATCCAGTCCGAAGCCCTCGCGCAGCTCGAATCGCACGGCTACGAGGCGTCGGTCACGACGATCGACGAAGGCCTTCGGGAACTGCGTGATTTCTTCCAGGAGCACGGCGCGGACGACAAGTTCGAGGACGACGAGATTGTCGGGCGGCTTCGTGAATTCCGCGATTCGCTGCGCGAACAGTTCGACCAACGATTCCAACTCGGCAAGGATCTGGACGCGGCGATCGCCGCCGAGGAATACGAGCGGGCGGCGGAGATCCGCGACCAGCTTGCCCGGCTCAATCAGCCCGGACCGCGGTGACGGCCGAGCGGCTCGGCCGTACGCGCCGACTTTGCATTTTCCGCGGCCCGGCGACCCTCGATTGCATTCCGTACACCAAGTGTCCAGGCGGTCGTCTTGGACCTCGCGGAAATCGGTTCGCTGTATCGGCTTCTTTTCGAAGGAGTTGCGCGCTGCGGCCATTGAACGGTCGCACTTCGGCGCGCGACGTGCAGTTGGAGGTTCGTCAACTTGTCGTCCGGAAGTCGGTTTCAACGACACTCCACCCTGTGGCACGTCTTGACCCAAGGAGTGAGGAATGCTCGTCCTATCACGAAAAGACCACCAGCGGATCCGGATCGGTGACTCGATCACGATCACCGTCTTGCGAATCCAGGGAAACCAAGTGCGCATCGGCATCGAAGCGCCGCGCGAAACGCGCGTCCTTCGCGGCGAACTCGACGCCCACATCGCCGAAACCCCGAACGGTTCGGGCGACGCCGACCCGGCGGGCGGGTCGACGAACGGGTCGGCCCGATCGGCCAACGCCGTTCAGGAACTTTCCGATGATCCGACGGGCGAAGGAACCGGCGAAAAGCCGCGATTGCGAGTCATCCAGACGACCGCGGACGGCTCGGGAAACCGGATCGATCGGATTCGCGAGGCCCTGAACGCCCTCGGCGACAAACGACTTCCGATGATCCGCGGTTCGCGCTGATCGGTGGCACCCGCAGGTCGGTTGCCACCGCCTTTCGTAGCCACGCCCGCCAGTGCGTGGACGAACGAACGCACGCGTCAGCCACCGTCTGGCGACGATGGCTACGGGCGACGGTGGCTATTCGATCGAACGCAGGTTTGGCGGTGGCGGAGCGAGTTCTTCGAGTGGGCCGATGTCGGTCGGCGCGGGGCGGGCGAGCGGCCGTTCGCGCGCCGTCGGCGTCTCGGCTCCGTCGGAAATGCCGATGCGCGCCGAAATCGGCGCGGGCGGCGAGCCCGACTCCCGAGCGAACTCGCGGAGATTGTCGAGCAGAACGCGGCGCACTTCCAGGATTGCGCGGGGGTGTTGGTGGATGGTCGTGTGGTCCGCATGGACGACAACCTCCGATGCCACGCCGTCGAGATGCGCGCTCGCGACGGTCACGACACCGTCGCTCTCCGATTCCGATGCGATGCGTTTTGCAATCCCGTCGTCCGGTAAGACGCCGACGATATTGTGGCACTGGACCCACGGCGCTTGGTTCGCGCTCAAGATGGCGGGGAGCATCGGGGAGTCGGGAGCCAAGGAGTCGATGCCCGTATTGATCGTGAGCAGTTCCGGGTCGCGGAACAGACCGGGGTTGGTCAGGATCAGCCGCTGATTTCGGCTGACGAGCATCGTCGGAAGGCGAATCAACCGCCGCCCGAGCCACCGTGTGTAATCGTTCGCGTAGCTGCTGCCGCGATGCGGCGTGCCGATCGTCAAGACGTGCCGGATCGACGGATTCGGCTCGAAGAAATAGGTCTTGGCGAGCGCCTCGCGCGATGCGTCGTCGGCCCGCAGGTCCTTGAACGGCCGATCGCTGACGATCTTCCAGAAATCGTCGCCGCTTTCGATCGTCTGAAGCCGCGAGACGAGTCCACCCATGCTGTGCGCGACAAGCACCATCCGATCGAGCGCGGGCGCCGCCCCGCCGGGATCAATCGATCGCCTCACGTTCGCGAGATCCTCGCGCAACTGCGCGGCGCTCACCCAAAACGGCTGCCCTGTCGGATAGAGATAGAACCAGAATTGACACCGCTCGCGGATCTCCGGAAAACTCCTCAGATCATTGAACATCTCCATCCAGGTCATCGGACTCGACCAAAGCCCGTGCACAAACAGAACGGGGACCTTTCCCGGCTGATACGGCTCGACCATGAACAGACCCGAATCGCGTTCGGTCCGATTCGGATTGAGCAGTCCAAGCGTCGCGATGTTCGCTTTTCGGTTGAACTCGGGTGTGTCCAGAAAGTAGGCCAGGGGCGTCGTGAGGTCCGTTTCGAGGGGAACAGGGCGCGCGTCGACCATGGTGAACCGCGAAACGACCGGGTCGGTGATCTCCAGCGCGCAGGATGTCCGGCCTTCGGTCGTGTCCGGAAGGACTCGCAGAAAGGCCGTGACCGCGAAGCTGAGTCCCGGGGGATAGTAGCCGTCCGCCGGGTCCCGCGCCTCGCGCGACGATCGGATGGCGATGAGCGGCACGCCAAGTCCGTAGGTATGGTGGCGGTTCGACAGGTTCTCGACCTGGAAGTCCGAAACGAATTCGAGCCGCTCGATCTCGTCCTCCTTCCAGGCGCCCTGGAATACGACATCCACGTCGATGCGCCGGTTGCCGATCGTGATCGGATGTCGCCGGCCCGGGCGTAGCCGGCCGTCGGGGCAATAGAGGCGAAGGGCCGATTCGAGCGACGTGTTGTAGAGGTCGCACGCCTGCCGGAACACCGGGTCATACGCGCTGCGGGCCGACTCGAATCGCCGATCGAACAGGTACAGATACGCGTGCGACACGGCCGCCGCGTAATAGTCGAGCGCCTGCTTGGCATCCCCCTCGTGCTGGGCACGAAGGCCTCCAAGATACGCGAGTTCCGCGAACGCATATACCTTCTCGTGCGTGGGCTCGTGCCGCAGGTCCTCTTGCAAACGGGCCAGAACGGGCCCCGCGTCGTTTCCGTGTCGGCCAAGCAGATCGTACCGACGGAGGATCTGCTGCGAGCGGGCGGACGGTTGCGGGCCTTCCCGCGACACGAGCTTCAACGGCCCCGCCAGCGGATTGAACGGCGAGTTCCGTTCGATCAGGTACCCCTGGTTCGCGCAGCCCGCCAAGGCCACACCGAGCCCGATCTGGACGAATCGGGAGAAGCGAATGGGCGCGGCGTGCGAACGGGGGCGCATCCAGGTCGGCCTTCCATCCATGCTGCATCGACGCTCGCGGCGATTCGGCCGGCAGGCTCCCCCGCGGACCGCCGCGCCAACGCAATGATCCCGCGGAAGCGACGTATGCCCCCTGCCGGCTCCCTCTCGCGAAAAGGACGCGCGGGAGGATACGGAACACGTGCCCCGAGTGTCAACCTCATCCGGCCCGCAATCGAGCCCTCGAACCGTGGGCCGCCGAACCGTGCGCCGGGTGCCCGGCGTGGCGAATGGTTCGGATGGGCTCGTCCCATATACCCATCTACCCCCATTCGGCACAAGATCGGACACCCGCGCCACAAGATCGGACACCCGGATTCGCTTTCGGTCTTGATGCTCGATTGGGTGTCCTGTCTTGATTTTGGGGTGTCCTGTCTTGATTTGTCTTGATCTTGATTGCCTTGATGTGCACCTCGACATTGTCGCCGAACTTGGGTTAATCGGGTGCGCCGATCACGGTTGAACCGCCTGTCGCCCGCTGGGAACTTGGCCGGATGAGCGATCATTCACCTCACCGCCGTAATCGTGGCCGTCCCGCCCGGAATTCAGAACCAAGACGCAGCGGCGCGGAACTCAATCGCGAGCACGATCCAAGATCCGTTCTCCGATCGGAAAAGACATCATGGAGTCCTCAACCACCGTGCTTGATCTGGATTCGGCCATCCAACAGGCCCGAGAGCGGCTCGATGCTCATACCGTGGAAATGGTCGCGTGGCACTTCCATGAATCGACGGGATGCCCGTTCTGGCTCGAAAAGAAGCGCGAATTCGGTTTCGACCCGCTGACCCAAATACGCGGTTTCGACGACCTGAGGAAGCTCCCCCCCTTCGAGGATGAATGGCTGCGCGGCGGTCCCGTTCGCCGATGGGTACCGAAAGGTCTGTCGGGCAAGCCGGTCTTCGTGTTCGAAACGGGCGGAACGACGGGAATCCCGAAGAGTCGCGTTGTGATCGACGACCATCGAATCGACTACGAGCTGTTCAGCGAGACATTGCCCGAAACGTATTTTCCGAAAGGCGCGAACTGGCTGATGCTGGGGCCGAGCGGGCCGCGCCGGCTTCGGCTTGCGGTCGAGCACCTTTGCCAACATCGGGGTGGCATCTGCTTCTGCGTTGATCTCGATCCGCGCTGGGTCATCAAGCTGATCAAGAAGGGGTGGATGGAGCATCTCGAAGCCTACAAGAAGCACGTCATCGAACAGGCGGTGACGATCTTAACGGCCGGGCATGCCATCCAGTGCATGTTCGCCACACCCAAACTGCTTGAATCGCTCGCCATCGAGCTGGAAGATCGGGGAACATCGATCCCGGAGATCGGCATCACCGGCATCTTTTCGGGCGGCACCGAGTTCACTCCACAATGGACGCGGTACGCCGTCGAGGAACTGCTCGGCGGTCCCCCGGAAGTCGGTGGAGTCTACATGACGCCGACGTACGGCAACACGCTCATGGGGTTGGCGTGCGGCAAGCCGGTCCGAGCCGAGGACGCCTACAAGATCGCCTACTACGCGCCGCAACCGCGCGCGGTCATCGAAGTCGTTGATTTCGACGACCGCCGATCATGCGTTGGGTACGGCGCGACGGGCCGCGTCAAGCTGACCACGCTCACGCGCGAGTTTTTCGTGCCCGGGTTCCTTGAGCGGGACGAAGGCGAACGGGAACCGCCGTACGAGCGATATCCGTGGGACGGCATCCGCGGTGTGCGGCCATTCCGCGGAGTCGCCGCGCAGACCACGGTCGGCGTCTATTGAAGGGAGCCACGCGCGTGCTCAAGATTCCCGTTCTGCGATGGGGCGACCCGTACACGTCGCTTGACGTCGACCGGATCTCGCATTTCCTCACGGGCGAGCCGATCGCCGAGGTCAGTCAGGCGAACGGCGGCATCGTGCGGCGCGACCTGCGCCGGGCGTCGAGGGCTCGCGCGATCCTGCGTGAAATGCCCGCTCGCGACTTGATCCGACGCGTTCGTGCGGCGGGCCGTCTGTACGAGGACGCGACATTGCCGATGGGTGACGGATCCCAGTCACCCGACGATTTTGTTCGGCAACAATCGGCGTCGACGGGACTTCCCGAGTCGATGTGCCGCGCCAACATGAGGAAGAACGCGTTCGTGCTCGAAAACATGGAGCGAATCCTCGACTGCCTGACTCGCGGCCTGGATCCGGACATCCTCTCGCGCGGTTACGGCGTCGAATCACGGGGCGTCGTCGTCAGCTATCAGGCGCAAAGTCCCGTGCTCGGCGCGGTCCTTCCGTCCAATTCGCCCGGCGTGCACACGTTGTGGCTCCCCGCGATTCCGCTCCAATTGGGTCTCGTGCTCAAGCCCGGCCCGCAGGAACCATGGACGCCCTACCGGTTGGTCGCGGCGTTCGCCGAAGCGGGCATCCCTCGCGACGTGTTTTGTCTTTATCCCGGTGGCCCCGAGGCCGGCGCCGCCGTGCTGTCGTCATGCGACCGAGCGATGATCTTCGGCGGTTCGGCGACCGTCGAGCAATACCGAGGCGATCCGCGCGTCCAAGCGCACGGTCCCGGATTCTCGAAGATCCTGATCGGGGACGATCTGGTCGATCGGTGGGAGGAGTTTCTGGATCCGATCGTGGAGAGCATTTACATCAACAGCGGGCGGGGTTGCATCAACTGCTCGGGCGTGTGGGCCTCGCGCCATACGAAGGCGATCGCGGCCGCGATCGCCGAGCGGATCGGTCCGGTCGAGCCGCGGCCCCCCGACGATCCGCACGCGGGCCTCGCCGCGTTCACCATTCCTGGAGCCGCGACGGCGGTCTGGTCCATGATCGAAGCGGACTTGAAAGAGAACGGGGTGACCGACATGACGGATCGATGGGGAAGTCGGCTCGTCGAACTCGACCGCTGCGCCTACCTGCGTCCGATGGTCGTCCACTGCGAATCCCCCGCGAATGCGATTGCAAGAAAGGAGTTCATGTTCCCGTTCGCAACCGTCGTGCAATGCCCCCAGGAAGAGATGATCGCGCGGATTGGACCGACGCTCGTCGGTTCGGCGATCACCGAGGACGCGTCGTTCCTTCGGGCACTCGGCGACGCGACCCATGTCGATCGGCTCAATGTTGGTCCCATACCCACGACACGCCTGAATTGGCTGCAGCCGCATGAGGGCAATCTGATTGAGTTCCTTTTCCGGTCACGCGCCTATCAGGTCGCCGAGGACCGTTTCGCGGCGATCCAATCCGCGGTCGCGTGCGGATGCGCGGCGACCTGAATCGCGAGGCTTCCGTGAGGGGGAACGGCGATGGGCGGTCCGCTCGATTTCCGGATGCGCACCCGCATTGTGTCGGGAACCGATTCGATGCACGGGCTCGGCCGATTGGCGAGCGAACTCGGCGGGACGCGGGCCCTACTGGTGACCGATCGGGGCATCGTGGAGGCCGGTCACGCGGAACGAGCCGCCGGATCGCTTCGTCGAGCCGGGCTGGCGGTCGCCGAGTTCGCGGAGACCCGCGAGAATCCGACGACGCGCGACGTGGATGCGGGCCGCGAGTCGGCGGACCGGTTCGGCCCCGATCTGATCGTCGGGCTGGGAGGCGGGAGCGCGATGGACTGCGCGAAAGGAATCAACTTCGTTCACTCCAACGGCGGTCGGATGAGCGACTACTGGGGTGTTGGGAAGGCCGCTCGCCCGATGCTCCCGATGATCGGCATTCCGACGACGGCGGGAACGGGGAGCGAAGTACAGTCGTTCGCGTTGATATCCGATGCGGAAACCCACGTGAAGATGGCGTGCGGGGATGAGAAGGCCGCATTTCGAGTCGCCTTGTTGGACCCGTCGCTGACGCTCACGCAGCCGCCGCGCGTCACGGCGCTCACCGGCCTTGACGCGATCGCGCACGCCGTCGAGTCCTATGTCTCGACGCGGCGCAACGCGATATCGACCGCGTTCAGCGTCGCGGCGTGGCGGCTTCTCGCGGGCAATCTGGATGGCGTTCTGCGGAATCCGACGGATATCGAGGCTCGGTCGAACATGCAACTCGGCGCCTGTCTCGCCGGGCTCGCCATCGAGAACGCGATGCTCGGCGCGGCCCATGCGCTCGCCAATCCGCTGACGACGCACTTCGGTCTGCCGCACGGATCGGCGGTCGCGATCCTGCTTCCGCATGTCGTGCGTCACAACGGCGCGACGCGCGGCGCGTGGTACGGCGAGTTGCTTGCGGCCGGGGCGGCGATTCCCGGCATGCCCGACTCGAAATCGGCCGCCGGCGGGCTCGCCGCCTTTCTCGAAAGTCTGACCCGACGCGCGGGGCTCGAAACGCGCCTGGCCTCGATGATCGCCGACCGCGACGCGATCCCGAGGTTGGCCCGGGACGCGGCGAACCAATGGACCGGCAAGTTCAATCCGCGAGGGATGACCGAGGATGACTACCGTCGCCTTTACGAAAACGCGTGGTAACCCACCTCGGCGCCGGCTCGCGTTATCGCCTATCCTCCGGCCGCGAGGGGTGCCATAATCGATTGCGGCGCGACGGCCCTCGCTCGAAACAGGACCGACCGCCGATGGAATCACGATTGGATCCCCGCGGGAGTTGCCATGTGAATCGGTCTTCGATGCCTCCTTCGGCGCTCGATGCCCGCGCCGCGGGCCGGCCCGTCTTGCCGTTGCGGGTCGCGCGCGCATTCGTTTGGGTCGGGAGTTCCCTGGCGATTCTCTTGATGGTGACGCCCCCTTCTCGACTCGCGCCTGCCGGCGAACGGGGTCCGACGGCGGAAACGGCCGAGCGCGGGACGCGGTGGCCCCTGTTTCGAGGCGATCCGCAAATGCGGGGGGTCGCCGAGTGCGCACTCCCGGAAAAGCCCGCGCTGCTTTGGCAGTTCGCCGTCAAGAACGGCGCGTTCGAGGGAACCGCCGCGATCGCCGACGGAGTCGCCTACATCGGGGACATGGACGGCGAATTGCACGCGCTCGCGCTGTCCGACGGCAGCAAGAAGTGGGAATTCGCGACCGACAGCAGCTTCATCGCGTCGCCGTCCGTACGGAACGGACGAGTCTACCTTGGCGATGTGGACGGTCGATTCGTTTGCCTCGACGCGGCGACCGGCAAACCGCTCTGGTCATTCGAGGCGCAGGCCGAGATTGACGGCTGCGCCAATTTCCTTGGCGCGCGCATCGTGTTCGGATCGCAGGACGCCACCTTGTACTGCCTTGAGCAAGACTCGGGCAAGCTCGTCTGGAAACACGCGATCGACGATCAGATCCGCTGCGCGCCCACGTTGATCGAGGGGCACGCGTTCGTCGCGGGGTGCGACAGTCGGCTCCATATCATCGACGCTTCCACCGGGACGGAAAAGGCATCGGTCGACATCCAATCGCCGACGGGGGTCACTCCGGCTGCGGAGGGCGATCGGGTGTACTTCGGCACCGAGGCGGGCACGTTCTTCGCCATCGATTGGCGGAAGGCGGAGGTCGTCTGGACATTCAGCGCGTCCGATCAGTCGCAGGCGTTTCGAAGCTCCCCCGCGCTGGCGAACGGCCGCGTCTTCTTCGGCGGTCGCGACAAGCGACTCCACGCGCTCGACGCCCATTCGGGCAAGGAACTCTGGGCCCATGTCGCGAAGACGCGGATCGACGCGTCGCCCGTGGTCGTCGGAGACCGTGTTTTTTTTGGGTCGGGAGACGGGCGATTGACGGCCGTCGACGCGCGGGACGGGCGCGTCGCGTGGGAGCACGAGGTTCGGGGCGGGTTCACCGGATCACCGGCCGTGGCCGCCGACCGGCTCGTCATCGCGAGCGACGCGGGCGTGGTCTATTGTTTCGGCGCGGCGGACAAGCCGTGACGGCGAGCCGCTCCACCCGCGAACCGGATGACGCCGCATGACCACCGATGCGAAGAAGACCGAAGTCGGCAGCTATTTCATCTCGAACTACCCGCCCTATTCGCTCTGGTCGGAACGCGACATTCCCGAGATCCGTCGCGCGATGAACGATGCGCCCGCCGATGCGCCGCTCGGTCTCTATGTCCATATCCCGTTTTGCCGCAAACGGTGCAAGTTCTGCTACTTTAAGGTCTTCACCGACAATACGGCCTCCGAGATCGAATCGTACGTCGCCGGCTTGTCGCGCGAGATCGAACGTGTCAGCCGCCTGCCCGTCATGGGGGACCGTCCGTTCCGGTTCGTCTATTTCGGCGGAGGCACGCCGTCATTCCTGAGCGTGCGCCAGTTGCGGTCGCTCGAGGAACGCCTGCGAGCGAGCATCGATTGGAGCCGGGCCGAGGAGGTCACGTTCGAGTGCGAGCCGGGAACGCTTTCCGAGTCGAAAGTCCTCGCGATCCGCGATCTCGGCGTCACGCGGCTCAGTCTGGGCGTGGAGAACTTCAGCGACGCCGTCCTCAGCGAGAACGGCCGAGCGCATCTTTCCGAAGAGATCGATCGGGCATGGCGCTCGATCGAACGCGCGCGTTTTCCGAATGTGAACGTCGACTTGATCGCGGGGATGGTCGGCGAAACGTGGGACAACTGGCGCGAGTGCGTCCGTCGCGTGCTCGATCTCGCGCCCGACAGCGTCACGATCTATCAACTCGAACTGCCCTTCAACACGGTCTATTCGCAAGACCTGCGGAATGCCGGGTCGCCGTCGGGGCCGGGGCGTCCGATTCCGGTCGCCGATTGGCCGACCAAACGGGCGTGGGTCGGTTACGCGTTCGACACGCTCGAATCGGCGGGCTATCGCGTATCGAGCGGCTACACGATGATCAAGGATCCGGCTCGGGTCCATTTCCACTACCGCGATCAGCTCTGGCAAGGCGCCGACCTGCTGGCGACGGGCATCGCGAGTTTCGGACATGTCTCCGGTGTTCATTACCAGAACGTCGCAAGCTGGAGCGACTACCTTGGAGCGCTTCTGCAAGGCGACGGGTTACCGATCGGCCGCGCGCTCCGCCCCACGCATCGCCAACGGCTCATCCGCGAGATGATCCTGCAATTGAAACGCGGGCGTCTGGATACGGCCTACTTCGAATCCAAGTTCGGAACATCGATCCTTGACGTCTGGGGGCCGGTCTGGTCCGCGCTCGAGCGTGAACGTCGGCTCACCATCGACGGGACCCGCATCACGCTCACGCGCGACGGGCTCCTGCGCGTCGACGAGTTGCTCCCCGCGTTCTTCGAACCCGAGCATCGGGGAGTGCGCTATACATGAGCGGCGACCGGGTGTTTATGATGGGGAAGTTCGCGGCGCCGATCCCCGACGATCGCCGGTACGCCCGCAATCACATGTGGGCGCTCGCCATCGGCGGGGAGCGGACGCGGTTCGGGTTCACGGCCTACGCCGTGCGCCTGCTGAGGGACGTGTACTTTCTCGAATGGTCGATCGATGAGGATACGTCGCTGGTCGAGAAACAGCCTATCGGAGCGATCGAAAGCAAGAAGGCGGAAAGCGACCTGTTCGCGCCCGCGCCGGGCGTTCTTCGGACATTCAACGAGGAATTGCTCCGCGATCCCTCGGCGATCAACACCGACACCCACGGCGAAGGCTGGCTCTTCGAGATGACGATCGAACGGGCCGACGAGGCTGCGTCCTTGATGTCGGCGGACCGGTATTTGGAGCATCTGGCATCCGTTTGGGAAGTGACGCAGCGAACGATCAAGGGCCAATGGAACGATTGAACGGCGCATCACGCCGATCGGCGATGGGAGTTTCCGACGCAATGCCTCATGGCGACGAGTTCGACCCGCGCGGCGCAAGCCGCGAGTCCGAAGGCATCGCGTCCGGCAACGAGCGGCCGGCGGTCGAGCGCGCCGAGCGATTGACGGCCATCCTCGCGCTCGGACCAAGCCGCAACCCCGAATCGCGCCGGCTCGAACAGGAGATCCTCGATCGGTTCTCGGCGCTCGACGGAATCCGCGTGATCGCGGTTCCCCATCTGTACGACCTGCCCGCGGGGGGGGCCGTTTTCGGCGAGCTCACGCGCATCGAAGGCGACCTCGTCGTGATGGCTTGGCTCTATGAGCGGGCGATCCGTTGGACCCTCGATCGGCACGCCGTGCGGGGCGCCGTCGGCGAACCGTGGTTCATCGCGGCCGGCGAGCCCGACGGTTCGCGCGCACCTTCGGACGTAACGGGCGATCCGAAGGAACCCGACCCGGCGAGCTCGGGCGATTCCGCCGCCGAATCGGGATCGGGCGACAAACCGCGCGTCGTCAACGATCGGCCGACGCCGACACGGACGATCTATTGCGCCGACTTGCGACGCAGCCCGCGCGCGGAGGATTATCTCGAATCGGTCGCGAGGCTGCTCGAACGCGGCGCGCCGTCCGATCCGCGTCCCATGCCCGTCGAATCCGCATCCGGCGACCCGCGGAGCGACCCGGTTGATCGTCCGGCGTCGACGGCGGCGTCCCGCGGTCCGGTCGCTCCGCCTTCGATCGACGAACCACCCTCGCGACGCTGGTATCCGGTGATCGACTTCAGCCGCTGCACGAATTGCATGGAGTGCATCGATTTCTGCCTCTTCGGAGTCTACGGGGTCGACGGGCACGACACGATCCTCGTGGAACAACCGGACAATTGCCGGAAGGGATGTCCGGCATGCAGCCGGATTTGTCCGGAGAACGCGATCCTGTTTCCCCAACACAAGACGCCGGCGATCGCGGGTTCCGACGACCCGGCCGTCGCGATCGCGAAGCTCGACCTGTCGCGGTTGTTCGGCGCTCCCGGCGCGGCCGATACGGCCGCGCGCGAACGCGACGCGTACCTGGTCGCCGCCGGACGCGACGCGGTGGGTTCGCGTTCGCCGACGGGTGACCGAGCGGCCGAAACGCGGCGTGAACCGGCGGTCGAGATCGTTCCGGCTCGATCGGGCGATGCGCTCGACCAGCTCATCGATCAACTCGACGCATTGGACCAATGAAACGGGGATTTCCTCCCGACGCAACGTAACGACCTGCTTCCGCGCGGCGTGATCGACGATCGATCCGGCCCCCGGGACGAAGGAAGATCGACATGTATTTGCGGATGGCGAAACGCGTCCTGCTGGAAACCGACAAGCGGCTGTTGCTCAAATTCGCCTGGATCATGGGCGTCAAGGGGTTCCTTTCCATGCGACGCCACCGCGCGCGGATGGCGCGCGGCGAGTTCTTTCCCCCGTTCCTGTACGTCTCGGTGATCAACTCGTGCAATCTTCGATGCCAAGGCTGCTGGGTCGACGTCGGCGCGAAACAACAGAAGATCGACGCGCCGGCCCTGAATCGGTTGATCCGCGATGCGAAAGCGATGGGCAATTGCTTCTTCGGGATACTCGGAGGCGAGCCGTTCCTCCACGACGAGTTGCTCGACGTCGTGGGCGCCCATCGGGACTGCTACTTCCAGGTCTTCACGAACGGACATTTCGTGACCGATGCGGTCGCCAGCGAGCTCCGCAAGTTCGGCAATGTCACGCCGCTCATCAGCATCGAGGGATCCGAGATCGTCAGCGACGTGCGGCGCGGGCGGGCGAAGGTCTACGGCAAGACGATGGAAGGCCTCGAGAACTGCTTGCGGCACCGACTGCTCACCGGCGTCTGCACCAGCCTTTGCAGGTCGAACATCGAGGACCTGTTGCGCGAGGAGTGGATCGACCAATTGATCGACATGGGCGTGATGTACGCATGGTACCATATCTACCGCCCCGTCGGCCCCGACGCCTGTCCCGAGCTGGCGCTGACCGCCGATCAACAGCTCGCGGCGCGCGAGTTCGTGGTGCGGATGCGATCCAGGAAACCGATCGCGATGATCGACGCCTACTACGACGGCAAGGGGAACGCGTTGTGCCCGGCCGCGACCGGTTTCACGCACCACATCAGTCCGTGGGGCGACATCGAACCGTGCCCGGTCATCCAATTCGCGAAGGACTCGATCCACGACGCGCGCCCGCTTTCCGAGACGATCCGGCAATCGGCGTTCCTTCGCGATTTCCGCGAGACGGCCGCGGGCGCCACGCGGGGCTGCATCGTTCTTGAACGCCCCGACCTGCTGATCGAACTCATGGACAAACACGCGGCCCGCGATTCGACGGCCCGCAAGACGATGCGTGAGGAACTGGCCGCCATGCGCCCCCATCCCTCGCAGTTCCATCCGGGCCATGCGATTCCCGAACGGGCCTGGTTCTACCGGTTCGTCAAGTTCCTCGCCTTCCGCGATTTCGGCATGTACGCGCGCCGATTCCGAATCGAGAACTGGCGGAAGACGGAAGCGGAAGAACCGATCGGCGCTCGGTGCGACGCACCCGCGCCGCGCGGATCGGAAGCGACCGTTTCGTGGCCTTGACGGATGCCTTGACGATGGGCGACTCGGCTCGCATCGACGCCGCATACCGCGCCGTCCGCGATCGGATGCTCGCGATGCGGGGAGCGCGTGGGCATTGGGTCGGGGAGCTCGCGAGTTCCGCGCTGTCGACGGCCGCGGCGGTCAGTGCGTTGTCGCTTGTCGCCCGATCCCGCGGCGAGCCCGACGGGCCAAGTTCCGCGGCGGCGCGCGCCGGCCTCGATTGGCTCATGCGAAGCCCGAACGCCGACGGTGGATTCGGGGATACGGACCGAAGCCATTCGAACATCGCGACGACGCTATTGACCATCGCGGCATGCCGCATCGCCGGCCGCGACGCGGAATTCGCATCGGTGGTGGAGCGGGCCGAAGCGTACGTCGCGCGGCTGGGGATGCTGGACGGCTTGCGCCTCCGATACGGCCGGGATCGGACATTCGCCGTTCCGATCCTCACGAACGCGGCGCTCGCGGGCATGGTTCCCTGGAACCATGTCGCGGCCTTGCCGTTCGAATTGGCCTGTTTGCCGCAATCGTGGTACCGGTACGCGCGACTGCCTGTCGTGAGCTATGCGATTCCGGCGCTGGTCGCGATCGGTCAGGCTCGGCACTGGTTCGCCCCGTCGCGTTTTCCGCCCCTGCGCTGGCTGCGCCGCGCGAGTGTCGCGCCGAGCCTTCGGGTTCTTGAACGCATGCAGCCGGCGAGCGGCGGATTCCTGGAAGCGACGCCGCTGACCGCGTTCGTCGTGATGAGCCTCGCTGCGACCGGCCGCCACGACCATCCCGTCACGCGGCGCGGCGCGGAGTTCCTGCTCGCGTCGATGCGGCCCGACGGAAGTTGGCCGATCGACACGAATCTGGCGACATGGAACACGACGCTGGCCGTCAACGCGTTCGCCGCGGCGGGCGAGGATGTCCGCGATCTGATCGACTGGCAATGGCTGCTCGGATGCCAACACCGAGCGCGGCATCCATTTACCGGCGCCGAGCCGGGCGGCTGGGGCTGGACCGACTTGAGCGGCGCCGTCCCCGACTCGGACGACACGCCCGGCGCGCTGCTCGCCCTCGCCGCGCTCCACAAGAACCGCCGCGCGCCGCAACCGGTCGTTCCGTTCCGGGGCAACGCTCTGTCGTCGGCCGAGCCCGCCGCGGCGCCGCTCGACCCGATCGAGGCCGCGCGCGCGGGACTCGATTGGTTGCTTCGCCTGCAAAACGCCGACGGCGGTTGGCCGACCTTTTGTCGCGGTTGGGGAAGACTCCCCTTCGACCGCAGCGGCCCCGACCTGACCGCGCACGCGCTCCGCGCGCTAAAGGCTTGGACGTCCGACGCATCGCATGAGGCGGTCGACGCATCGAGTTTCCCGCGAATCGCCGGCGCGGCGCGTCGAGGATTCGCGTACCTCAAGAAACACCAGCGATCGGACGGCGCGTGGCTCCCGCTCTGGTTCGGCAATCAGGACGAACCCGAGGAAGCGAACCCCGTCTACGGAACATCGCGCGTGTTGATGGCCTATGCGGATTGGCGAATCGCATCCGACCCCGCGGCCGTTGCGGCCCGGGACTGGCTTGTCGCCGCGCAGCACGAGGACGCCGCCTGGGGAACCACCGCCGCATCGGCAGCGACCCGTTCGTCCTCGGTCGAGGAAACGGCCGTCGCCGTCGATGCGCTCGTCGCCATCCGGAACGCTTGCCCAACCGGCGAGCTCGATTCCCGCGCCGCGGAACGAATCGATCGAGCCGTCCTTCACGGCGCCGAATGGCTTGTCGAACGGGTCGAGTCGGGAACAATCCTATGCAGCCCCATCGGACTGTATTTCGCGAAGCTGTGGTACCACGAGGCGCTGTACCCGTGGTCGTTCACGCTGTCGGCGCTGGGCCGGCTTCGATCAGGCACCACCCATGGGCGGGGCGAAGGCGACCCCGATGAAAGCAGCCTGCGGACTGGCAATCCGGACCCGGGCGCGATAAAAGGGCATGAGGGAGTTGGCTCGGACTGACGGATCGAACGGCCCGTCGCACGCTACCCGAAACGAGGAACCTCGCACCTTGGCCTCCGCATCGATGACACCGGTTCCCGACGACGATTCGACGGTCGCCCCCCGGGCGTCCGGACGCCGCCGCACGGCCCATCTCAAGCTGGTGCCCGAGTCGCGCGAGGCCCGCGATCGCCTGCGGGCGGTTTGCGCCGACGTCGTGTCGCGACTCGACAAGTCGTGCGCGATGACCAAGGACGAGATGGAACAAGTCGCTCGCCGCATCCTCCACGAATCCGGGATATCCGAGGGGTATGTCGGGTGGACGATGGTCGTGCTGGCGACCGAGTTCTGGCGGGAACAGGTGGCCGCCGTTCCCCCCGCACGACGCCTATTCCTGTTGCCCCATTGCCTCAAACACGCGGCGGGCTGCCCCGCCGAATACGACGATGTGGGGCTCGCCTGCAAGGAATGCGGCGCGTGCAGCATCGCCGATTTCCGGTCGATGGCCGAGGAGATGGGATACAAGGTTCTGGTCGCCGAAGGGTCGCCGATCGTCCTCAAGATCATCGTCGGCGGTTACGTCGACGCGATCGTCGGAGTGGCCTGCCTGAACGTGCTCGAAAAGGCGATCGACAAGATCCTGCTCGCCGGGATTCCGTGCATGGCCGTTCCCTTGTTGTCGAGCGATTGCCGGAACACGTCGGTCGACGAGGACTGGGTCGAGGAGATGATCCGCGAGAGCGAGGGAACGGTTCGCGACGCGCGGACGGCGGTCACGACGCGATCCTATCTGCATCTGCTGCGCGCGGCGGCCCGTCTATTCGACTCCGAGCGACTCGATCGGATCACGCCCCGTCTTCGGGGAGGCCCGCGTCTGTCCGACATGAATGGGCAAGGTGTCGCGGGGCTCGACCCGATCGCCGCGACCGAGGCGATCGCGTACGACTTCCTCGCGAAGGGCGGCAAGTACTCTCGGCCGTTCATCACGCTCGCCGCCTACGACGCGCTGTCGGGCGATCGTTGCACGGGCGCCGCCGGCGCGCGGGCCGTCGAGTCGATTCCGGAAAGCGTGTGCCGGACGGCCATGTCGATCGAGACGTTCCACAAGGCGTCGCTGGTCCACGACGATATCGAGGACCACGACGCATTCCGGTACGGCGAAGCAACACTCCACGCGCGGTACGGCGTTCCCACGGCGATCAACGTCGGGGACTACCTGATCGGCATGGGATACCGGCTTGTGAGCCGCGAGGCCGCGCAGCTCGGTTCCGACGTCGCCTCCGATATCTTGGACGCGCTCGCCGAAGCGCACATGCGGCTTTCGGAGGGGCAAGGCGCCGAACTGCTTTGGCGCGACGCGCGCGACAAGCGGCTCCAACCGATCGACGCATTGAAGATCTACGCTCTGAAAACGTCGCCCGCCTTCGAGGCCGCGCTGTATTGCGGAGTGCGGCTCGCGACCGATGCGGCGCTCTACGCGCCCGCGATCCGCCGGTTCTCGCGCAATCTCGGGGTCGCTTTCCAGATCCTCAACGACCTGATCGATTGGCAGGGCGATTCGCACAACAAGTTGTCGGCCGGGGGCGACGTGCTTGGCGGACGCCCCACCGTGCTGTGGGCCCTCGCGCTCGAAGGATTGGATGCCTCGCGCCGCGATGAGTTGCTTCGGGCCGTCGCCGAGGACGGTGACGCGCCGACCGTCCGCGTCGCGCGGGTCCGCGCGCTGTACGAGGAAGCGGGCGCGTTCGACAACGCGCGGCGCCTGGTCGAAAAACACCGGCAGCGCGCCGAGTCGATCGCGGATGCGATCGAGCCCGAACCCCTCCGGAGACTGCTCCGCTACCTTGTCGACTCGGTCATCCGAACCGACGAATCGTCCGGAACGCCGCCTGCCCAGGTCGTGCCCACCATCGGACTCGCGGGAGCGTGACATCTCGTCCCGCCGATCCCGCCGCGCGCGAACGACGAAAGGACCGCTCGTGCAAGGCGAGCTCACCGCCGATCTGACAACGCTGCTCGGGCTCTTTCCGCGCGGCGAGGACCTGGTCGCGCGATGCGAACGCGTTCGCGGGAATGAACTTCCCGACACGGAACGCGCGCTGCTCGATCACGGAAACCACATGACCGAAACGGTCGAGGTGTTTTGGGGTGAGCCGGTGGATGTGGAGGTCTTGGATCGGCGAGCGGAGGGAGCGCGCTACGCTCGGAAAATCCTCCTGAGACGCCGGTCGAATCGCGCCGTCGTTCTGTTCGCCCTCGTGCGACTGGAGCTGGGATTCTTGAGCGAGGAGGTGCGCGGGGACATCGTCAGCGAACGCATTCCGCTCGGCCGCACACTCATCGAACACGGCGTGCTGCGTCACGTGCGGCGTGTCGGAATCTGGAAGTTGAAGTGCGGCATCGAGTTGGCGAGGCACTTCTCGGTCGTTTCGGGCGCGCTAGTATATGGACGGACGGCCCTGATCCACTGCGGTGGAGCCGCGGCCGTCGAGCTGCTGGAGATCGTGCCCCCGATGCGCCGCCAGGAACCGATCGCGTGATGAAGAACGCCTACGACGTCGTGGTGATGGGAGGAGGGCCCGCCGGCTCGACAGCCGCCGCGCTCGTCGCGAAGGAAGGATGGTCCACGCTGCTCGTCGAACGCGACCCGATGCCACGGTTCCATGTCGGCGAGTCGCTGATGCCCGAGGTCTATTGGACGCTCGAACGGCTCGGTCTGCTCGATCGGATGCGAAACGCGCCTTTTGTTCAAAAGCTGAGCGTTCAGTTCGTGAATCACTCGGGCAAGGAATCGCAGCCCTTTTTCTTCCGCGAACACGATCCCCGCGATTGCTCGGCGACGTGGCAGGTCGAGCGGGCGGATTTTGACCAACTGCTTTTCGAGAACGCGGCGGCCGCCGGCGCCGAATGCCACGACGTGACGCGGGTCCTGGATGTTCGCTTCGATGGAGATCGCGCCGTCGGTGTTCGGGTGCGCCACGACGATGCCGAGCCGGTCGAGATCACCGCGCGCGTACTGATCGACGCGACCGGGCAGCAAGCCTTGATCGCGAACCGATTGGGCCTTCGCGTCGACAACCCGTCGCTCCGCAAGGCCGCCATCTGGACCTATTACAAGCGGGCTCGGCGCGACGCGGGCGAGAACGGCGGAGCGACGATCATCCTGCACACGACGGATCGCCGAGCTTGGT
>VGZC01000002.1 GCA_016872725.1 Planctomycetota bacterium | reverse complement strand
GCCCCCCGAGAAATCGGGCACTGAGAAATCGGGCACTGAGAAATCGGGCACGGAGAAGTCGGGCACTGAGAAATCGGGCACGGAGAAATCGGGCACGGAGAAATCGGGCACTGAGAAATCGGGCACTGAGAAATCGGGCACTGAGAAATCGGGCACTGAGAAATCGGGCACGGAGAAATCGGGCACTGAGAAATCGGGCACGGAGAAATCAGGCACGGATCCAAAAGACCGGTCACCGGCGCGTGGCGATCCAGACATGTCGCCGGAGAGCGCGGGATCGGACGCGGCCCAAGAGAAAGCGCCCATGTCGTCGGATTCGGCGGCCCAGCGCGCCCGGGATCAGACCCAACCATCCGGAAAACCACCGGAAGGCGCCGAACCCGACGTTCCCGATCCGAACGCGCAAGGCAAGGAACCCGATGGCGATTCCAGCGACGAGAATCGGCCGGAGTCGTCGAGTAACAGGAATGAACGAGCGAATACCAAGATTCCCCGTGACGCGGTGCCGCCGTCCGGGCAACCCGGACCCATGGATCGAGGGAACGGGCAACCGATGGGAGGCGGGGTTCCGCGCCAAGGTGCGATGGACGAGAATGGCGAGCCCGCCATGCCGGGAAATGCGCCGATACCCGAGGTTGAACCGGATTTGGAATACACGCGCAAGGCGACCGACTTGGTCCTGGAATACCTGAAGGATCAGCAACGGAAGGCGGACCCGGATCTGCTCGACAATCTCGGATGGACGAAGGACCAATTGGACGCGTTTCTCAAACGGTGGGAGAGCCTGAAGCGGGAGGCGGAGGAAGACGCGTCGGCGCGCGACCAGTTCGATGCGACACTGAGGAGCCTCGGCTTGCGGCCGCCGAGGGACTCGGTCCAATCGGGCCGGGGCAAGGACGACGCCAAGCGCGGAAACGCCGACTCGGCCTTGCGGTCGTCTCCTCCGTCGAAGTACGCGGAGCAGTTCAACGCATTCCGGAAAGGCGCCGCGCGGTCGGAGGAATCTCCATCCAGCGATCCTCGATCGAAAGAGCGGGCTAACGATCGGAAATGACCGGCGCCGCGTGAGCGGTCCGTGCGAGCGGTTCGAATGGCTGGGAACGCCTTCATAAAGGGAACGGCGATTGGTGGATGATACGGGGATGGGGAAGTCGACGCCGCGGTACTTGGCGGCGTTCGATCCCAAGCGCCTGCCGCACTATTTCACGGACGTGCTCGTCATTGGCGGCGGGCTTGCCGGGCTCCGCGCCGCCAACGCCGTGGATCCCGATTGGAATGTGCTCGTCGCGACGAAGGATCTGATCGATCAGTCCAACAGCAGCTACGCCCAGGGGGGAATCGCCGGCGTCATCGACAAGGAGGACCGATTCGAAAGCCACGTCGCCGACACGCTCGCGGCCGGAGGCCCGCTCTGCGATCGGCGCGTCGTCGAGATGGTCGTGCGCGAGGCGCCCGATCGGATCCGTGAACTCATCGACTGGGGAACCCGTTTCGATCAGACGGACGGCGGGCTTCGGTTGGGTCGCGAGGGAGGGCACGGTTACCATCGCATCGTGCACGCGCTGGGTGACGCGACCGGCAAGGAAGTGATGCGCGCCGTGATCGAACGGACGCGAGCTCGCCCCAACATCTCGATTTGGGAGAACGCGTTCACGCTCGACCTGTTGACCGGCGGAGGCCAGTGCCGCGGCGCGGTGGTCGTGGACTCGCACGGCCGGCGATGCCTCGTTTGGGCGAAGCAGACGATCTTGAGCACGGGCGGAGCGGGGCGCCTGTTCCGCGAGAGCACGAATCCGCCGGTCGCGACGGGCGACGGCGTCGCCATGGCGTACCGCGCCGGAGCCCAGCTTCGCGATCTCGAATTCATGCAGTTCCATCCGACCGTCCTGTATATCGCGGGCAGTAGCCGGAGCCTCATCACCGAGGCGATACGCGGCGAGGGTGGACGTCTCGTCGACTGCACGGGCCACCGATTCATGACCGAATACGATGCGCGCGGCGAGCTGGCTCCGCGCGATGTCGTCTCGCAGGCGATCGTGACCCAAATGGAAAAAACGCTCCATCCGTGCGTCTATTTGGACTTGAGCTCGCTCGACGCCCGGCTGGTCCGCGAGCGGTTCCCGGGGATCGACACCGTTTGCCGAAAATTCGGACTCGACCTCGTGAAGGATCCGATTCCCGTCCGGCCGGGCGCCCATTACATGATCGGCGGAGTGACCGTCGATGCGGAGGGACGGACCACGCTGCCGGGGCTCTGGGCGGCCGGCGAGGTGACGTCGAGCGGGCTGCACGGCGCGAACCGGCTCGCCTCCAATAGCCTGCTTGAAGGGTTGGTTTTCGGAGTCCATGCGGGTGAGGGTGCTTCGGCCGCCGCGCGGAGTACGCCCGACGAACTCCGCGCGCATGGCGTGTCGAACGGCGAACAGCCCGCCATCGAGGAACCGCTCGACCTGGACGATATCCGCAATTCGCTGCAAAGCCTGATGTGGAGGGCGGTTGGCGTGCGTCGGACGCGGGCCGCCCTGGCGCAGGCGTGGAACACGGTCGAGCAGTGGCACGGGTACGTCCTGGTCCGCCAGTTCGATGATCCGTCCGGTTGGGAACTCCAAAACATGCTCACCGTCGCGCGAGGCATGGTCCGCGCGGCCCTCCTGCGCGAGGAGTCGCGGGGAGTCCATTTGCGGACCGATTTCCCTGAATCGAACGACGCATGGCTTTCGCACATTTCCCATGAACGCGACGAGGCGACGGGGACCGAGCGTCATGGCCGGGTTGAGCTTGCCGGGTTGAGCTTGCCGGGGAGTTGAATATATTCATTCTCAAGAGACGAGAAGGTTCTTCCCATTTGCGGAACGGGGAGTGACGGAGGAATGCGCGTATGACGACGAATGACGCCACGGCGGCCGGAGCGGGCGAGGCGGGCTCCAGGCCGGGGCGTACGCCGATGATTCAGGCGGATCGCCTTTCCAAGTTCTATGGCATTTTCGCGGCCGTTCGCGACGTGTCCTTCGACGTGTACGAAGGGGATGTCGTGGCGTTCCTCGGGCCCAACGGAGCCGGCAAGAGCACCACGATGAAGATGCTCACCGGATACCTGAATCCGTCCGAGGGTGTCGCGCGGATCGCGGGCTGCGACATGGCGACCGATCGGATCGCGGGCTCCAAGCGGCTCGGCTATCTGCCCGAGAACGGACCTCTTTATCCGGACATGACGCCGTCGAGCCTGCTCGAGTTCTTCGCCGACGCGCGGGGCATGGACAAAGTCCGGAAGCGGGAGCGGATCGACGCGGTGATCGAGCTTTGCGACCTTCAGGGCGTCGTGTTCAAGCCGATCAGCAAGCTGTCGAAGGGCTATCGCCAGCGTGTGGGGATGGCCCAGGCCCTGCTCCACGAACCGGACGTGTTGATCTTGGACGAGCCGACCGCGGGACTCGATCCCAACCAGATCCGCGAGGTGCGCCGCACGATGCGGCGGTTGGGCGAGCGGAAGACGATCTTGCTCTCGACCCATATCCTGCAGGAGGTCGAGGCGATGGCGAGCCGCGTAATCCTGATCGACGAAGGCCGCCTCATTTACGATGGTTCGGTGGATGGGCTGCCGAAACAGGGCGAAGACCTCGATCAGGCGTTCGCCCGGATGACGCTCCAGGCCGCGGCGGGCTGAGTCGACGGGCCCGATACCGACGGGCCCGAATCCGACGGGATTCCGCCGGGGCGGCCGGATGCGGTGCTCGGCGGGCCCACCGTCGATCCGGACTCCTCGCTCCACTACGATTCGTCCACGGGATTTCAATACGGGATTTGCAGTCATGACCGGCATGTTGCGGGAACTCTTTATCCTCGTCGCGATCGACGCCCTATTCCTTGGCCTTTTCGTGCTGCTGCTCGTGCCGCTCGCCCGATTCCGGCGGCCCGCGTACGCGATCCTGCGGAGGAATTTCTTTGGCTACTTCATGAACCCGACGGGCTACGTGTTCCTTTGCCTCTTCGTCCTGCTCAGCTCGTTCTGCGCGTTTTGGCCCAATGAGTTCTTCGCGGCGAATTTGGCGAGCCTCCACCAATTGAACGCCTATTTGCCGTACGTGATGTTGGTCTTCATCCCGGCGATCACGATGAGCATCTGGTCGGAGGAGCGTCGTCAAGGGACCGATGAACTGCTGCTGACGATGCCGGCCGACGACTTCGACGTGGTCATCGGCAAGTACCTCGCCGCGGTCGCGATCTACTCCTGCTCGCTCCTTTTCGCCCAGATCTCGCAATACGCGGTCCTCGTCCTGCTCACCCTCGGCGAACTCGACACAGGCCTGCTCTGCGCCACCTATTTCGGATATTGGCTTACCGGTCTGGCCATGATTTCGATCGGCATGGTCGCGTCGTTCCTGACGCGGAATCTGACCGTCGGGTTCATCCTCGGCGCCCTGTTCAACGCGCCGCTCGTCTTCTTCCGATTCGCCGACGTCATCGTGCCCGGCCGCAAGGCGGCGCAGATGATCGGGAGCTGGAGCATCGCCACCAAGTTCGACGACTTCGGGAAGGGGATGATCAGCCTTTCGTCGGTGAGTTACTTCGGCATGATCGTCGTCGTGGGGCTTTATGTGAGCATGGTGTTGATCGGCAGCCGTCACTGGTGGGGCGGCCGCGACGGAACGTCGCTGATCGGACACTATTGCACGCGGATTCTGTCGCTGATCGTCATCGCCATCGGACTCACGGCGACCTTTACGTATCACGACTGGCGGCATGACCTGACGCGAGGCCAGGTCAGCTCCTTGTCGCCCGACACGGTCCGGATCCTCAAGAACCTCGAACCGGCCAATCCGATCTACATCGATGCGTACATCGGCGCGCAGATTCCGAAGGAGTATGTTCAGACGGAATACAACCTGCGATCGCTGCTGAAGGAATTCGCGTCGCACAGTTCCGACGTCCGCGTGCGGCTGCACGACGACCTGGAACCGTACAGCGACCAGGCCGTTCTGGCCGAACAGCGGTTCGGAATCCTGCCTCAGACCGTGCAGACCCGCGCCCGCGGCGCGATCAAGAGCGAGCAGGTCATCCTGGGAGCCGCGTTCACATCGGGTCTCGAAAAAGTCGTCGTGCCGTTCTTCGACTACGGAATCTCGGTCGAATACGAACTCATCCGTTCGATCAACACGGTCGCCAGGTCGCGCCGACCCAAGCTGGGCGTCGTGCGAACCGATGCCCAGTTGTTCGCCTCGCCCAGTTTCCAGGGCGGCCAGTTCCGCACGCTGCCCCAGCAACTCGCCATCGATGAATGGCAGAAACAATACGACGTCGAACAGGTCGATCCGGAAACGCCGATCGAGATCGGCAAATACGACGCGCTCGTCGTCGCCCAGCCGTCCGCGATGAGCCCGGAAGGTCTGGAAAACCTGCTTGCCGCCATCCGGGCCGGCCAGCCGACCGCGATCTTCGAGGATCCGATGCCCGAGTTCATCGGGGCGCCCGGAACGGGTGAACCGAGGCAAGGCCAGAACCCCATGATGGGCATGATGGGCGGGCAGGGCCCGCAGCCCAAAGGCGATATCACGCGGCTCTGGGACCTGCTCGGAATCATCGTCCCGTCGGATCCCGGCGGCGGCATGGGCGGCCCGCAACCCAAACTCGCCTGGCAGACCTACAACCCCTATCCGAAACTCCAGCTCGAGGGGATCACCGACCAGTGGGTCTTCGCATCGCCCGACGCCGAAGGCGGACTCGAATCGATCAATCGCGAACATGAGATCACGTCCGGGCTGCGCGAAATCCTCTTCCCCACGCCGGCGCCGATCCAACAGCGGCCGAGCAGCGACCTCGAATTCACGAGCTTGATCAAGACGGCGCCGCAAGCCGGCACGATCTCGCTCAATGCCTACCGCGAGAACATGCGAAGCCCCGGCATGATCAAGCTCGTGCAGGGGGAACCCAAAGGCGAACAGGTGCTCGCCGCCGCCATCCGGGGCGAACTCCCCAAATCGAAGGAACTGCTCAGCGAAACGTCCGCCGAAGGTCCGGCGAAAGACCGAACCAAGGACGGATCGGATACCGCGAAGGACGCCGCCGCGAAGGAGCACGGCGGGAAGGAAAACGGCGCGTCGAAAGGAATCAACGTCGTCTACGTCGCCGATCTCGATGTCATGGCGTCGGTCTTCCTGCAGCTCCGCGCGCGGCCGGGAGACGACCCCGACCGGATCCAGTGGAAATTCGAGAACGTGACGTTCCTGTTGAACGTGATCGACCATCTCGCCGGAGAGAAGGATTACATCGGCATCCGCAAGCACCGCCCCATGTATTACTCGTTGCGGCATGTCGAGGCGCAGGCCGAGGGCGCTCGGCTCGACGAAACCCAGAAACAGTTCGCGTTCCAGGCGGAATTCGATTCGGCACTCGCGAAGGCCGAATCGGACCTGAACTCGGCCGTGAGAGGTTTTCAGGACCGGTATGACGAGCTTGTCAAGAAGCAGCGGGCCGGCGAGGACATCGATCCGGACGAGATCCGCGTCGGCCTCCAGACGTTGCAGGCCCAGCAGGAGCTGGCCAATCGACGCATCGCGCAGAAACGCCGCGAGCTCGAAAGGCAGCGGGATCGGGAAATCAAGGAAATCCGGCGGTCGACCGATCGGGCCGTCGCCGACATCCAGGACAAATACAAACTGGGCGCCGTGATCTTGCCCCCGCTGCCTCCGTTGCTCATCGGCATCGTGGTCTTCACGCGGCGCCGACTGCGGGAACGCGAGGGCATCTCGCGAAGCCGACTTGTGATCTAGCCGGACGGGAGGAAACAACGTGAGCGAAGGTATCAAGACCGTCATCTATTCGGCTGTGGCCGTCGTGGTCGCGTGTGTCGCGTTCCTGACGCGTCCCGCGGGTGTGGAATTCACGGAGGAGACGATCGAGCGGCAAGTCGACAAGCCGCTCTTTCCGGACTTCCTGGATCCGAAGGCGGCCGCGCGGCTCGAGATCGTTCAAGTCAAGTCCGACGTCGGGTCCGTCAGCAAGTTCGAAGTCGCGCGCGACAAGACGACCGATCTTTGGACCATCCCGTCGCACTCGGGATACCCCGCCGACGCGGAGAACCAGATGCGCGACGTCAGCCTGATGTTCGTCGATCTGCGGATCCGAGGCATCGCGTCGACCGTGGCCGACGACCACCAGATGTACGGAGTGGTCGAACCCGTGGAAGGCTCGTCGGGCGCCGCCGAGGGTGTGGGCATGCTGGTGAAGGTCGAAAACCGCGACGGCGAATCGCTCGCCAATCTCATCGTCGGGAAGAGCGTCAAGGCCTCGACCGAGGAGCGTTTCGTCCGCAAGCCGGGACAGGATGTCGTCTATGTCGTCGCCATCGACCCGGCGAAGCTGAGCACCAAGTTCGAGGACTGGATCGAAAAGGACCTGTTGAAGCTGAATGCGTGGGACATCGAGAACGTCGGTCTGTACGATTATTCCATCGTCGAAACGAATCAGCCGGGTGTGCTCGGCCTCGATCAACGCCTCCAGGTCGACCTCAAGTGGGACAGCGCCAAGAGCGCGTGGAATCTCGATAAGTTCCTGACCTATCGGGGACGCGAGACGATTCCGACCGAGCCCGCGCCCGACGAGTCGCTGAACTCGACCAAACTCAACGAATTCAAGACGGCCCTCGACGACCTCGAAATCGTCGACGTGCTCCGCAAACCCAAGGGCATGACCGCCGATTTGCGGGCCGACCAGGAATTCCTGAACAACGCCGAAGCGAAGAACTCGCTCGTTGAAAAAGGATTCTTCGTCGTTCCCACCGGACCCGACTCGCTCGAGATCAAGTCGGCCAACGGCGAGATCCACGTCGCGATGAAGGACGGCGTGAAATACGTGCTGCGATTCGGCGATACGGTGCCGAGCGCGACGGCGGGCAAGGTCGACCGGTTCCTGTTCGTCACGGCCGCGTTCGACGAATCGCGGTTCCCCGTTCCCGAAATGCCCGCCGGCCTTTCGGAACCCGCCGCGCCGCCCGCCAATGCCAATCCGGCGCCGGCCAATCCGGCGCCGGCCAATCCGGCGCCGGCCAATCCGGCGAATGCCAATCCGGCGAATGCCAATCCGGCGAATGCCAATCCGGCGCCGGCGAATCCGGCGCCGGCGAATCCGGCGCCGGGCGAGCCGGGCAAGGCGGGCGATGGGCAAGCGGCGCCGAAGACCGAGGGCGATTCGGAGAACAAGCAGGCCGGGATCGGCGCGGGATCCTCCGATGGCCTGTGTGAACAGGAGGCGACTTCGGCGAGCGGCGCGGCCGAGGCGCCGAAGGCTCAGGATCCTCCGGCGAGTGCGCCGGCCGCTCCGAACGCGGCCGCTCCCGTCGAGCCTGCCGCCGGTCAACGGGCGGCGCCGGCGCAACCGGCGGCCGGTGGTCCACCCGCGAACGCGGACGAGACGAAGGCGGCCGAGCGCGAACGGTTGCTCAAGGAGTACCAACGCACGCTCGACGAACGCAACGAGAAAGTCGAAAGCGGAAAGCAAAAAGTCCGCGAACTGAACGGGCGTTTCGCCGACTGGTATTACGTCATCTCGGAGGATCTTTACCGAAAGATCCACTTGGGGCGCGGCGATATTTTCGAGCGGAAGCCGGGAACGGCCGAGGAGGGATTCGGCATCGATTCCTTCCGGCAACTCGAAAAGCAAGGCTTGAAGAAAGAACCGCCCAAGACCGACGCGTTGCCGTGATCGGACGTCCGATGCGAGCGAAACGGCCGAACCGCGCCTCGGATCGAAAGCCGCGGCGGGAACGGCCAAGTCCCGGGTGATGAGCGCCGAGTGGGCCGACGGCGTCGACGACGGCGCGGGTCCGGTCGTCGGGGAGCGTGGACACCGTTCATGCGGAACGACGCGACGCGAGGATCGTTGCTGGTCATCTTCCTCACCGTGTTCATCGATCTCTTGGGGTTCGGCATCGTTCTTCCGCTGTTGCCGATTTACGCCGATCAGTTCACGGTCGATGAATCGGGTTGGCAGTTGGGACTGTTGATGGCCTGCTATTCGGCCATGCAATTCCTTTTCGCTCCCGTTTGGGGGCGCCTCTCCGACCGGATCGGACGGCGTCCGGTCTTGATGGTGGGGTTGGCGGCGTCGGTCTGCTTCTACACGGCGTTCGGGATCGCGACGATTTGGCGGAGTTTCGGCTTGTTGTTCGTCGCGCGGTTGGGCGCGGGGATCGCCGGGGCGACGATTCCGACGGCCCAGGCGTACATCGCCGACACGACGTCGCTCGAAAACCGCCAGAAGGGCATGGCCCTGATCGGCATGGCGTTCGGGCTTGGATTCACGTTCGGACCGCTGGTCGGGTTCCTTGCCGTGCCGGGCCCCGACGCGGCGCCGGGTCCGTGGCCCGGCTATGCGGCGGCCCTCTTGTCGGCGTTCGCTTTGGCGCTGGCCGTCTTCCGGCTTCCCGAATCGCGGCGTCGGACCGGCGGCGCGGCGCGACGGTCGTTCGGCATGGCGGGACTTCGCAGGGCGCTCGCGACGCCGTCGATCGGCTGGCTGCTGATCGCCGTTTTCGTCTGCATCTTCTCGTTCGCGAACTTCGAGTCGACGTTGTCGCTGCTGATTTGGGGCGCTCGGACGGCGGACGGCGCGCGGGGGAGTCCGTTTCGATTCACGTGGGGGCAAGTGTGCCTGACCTACGCGTTCATTGGGTTGATGCTGAGCGTCGTGCAGGGGGGTGTCGTGCGCGGTCTCGCGTCGCGGATCTCCGAGGGCTCGATGGCGGCGATCGGAGCCCTGTTGATGATCGGCGGATTCGTCGGCGTCAACGTCGCCATCGGTTCGGCATCGCCCGTCGGTCTCTTCGCCGTGCTGGCGGTCAATGTCGCGGGATTCTCGTTCATGCAACCGTCCCTGCACGCGCTCCTCTCGCGCCGCAGCGACCCGGAATTCCAAGGAGGCATCCTGGGGATCGGCCAGAGCGTGAACGCGTTGGCCCGCATCCTTGGCCCGGCGATCGGCATTCCGCTTCTCAAACATTCGGCCACGCTTCCCTATTCGGTGGCCGCGATGCTCATGACGATCGGGCTCATCCTCGTTTGGCTCGCCGCGCGCTCGGGCGGGGATTTTCGCCGTTCGGAAGCAGTCGACGCCGGGGTTTCCGCGTGACGGAGCGGGGCGAGGCGAACATGGCCGCGGACGATTATTCAAGGCGCCGGGAATGGGAACGGCTGGAACGGACCGAGCGGGAGGCGCGGCAGATCGACTTGCTCAACGGCCTGTTGGCGGCGATCGTTCCGTCCAATCCGCTCTATTCCGCCAAGTTCCGAGCCCATGCGCCGCGCCTGCGAACGATCGAGGAACTCGGCGCGCTGCCGTTCACCACCAAGGACGAATTGCTCGCCGCCGACGGTTTCGCCTCGAACCGCACGTTTCCGCTCGAACGCTATGTGCGATTCCACCGAACGTCGGGCACCCGCGGCAAACCGCTCGCCGTCGTCGACACGGCCGACGACTGGTCCTGGTGGATTCAGGGCTGGCAGTTCGTGCTCGACGCGGCCGGCGCGGAACCGGGCGACCGCGCGGTACTCGCCTTTTCGTTCGGACCGTTCATCGGGTTCTGGAGCGCCTACGACGCGTGCGCGGCGCGGGGCATGATGGTCGTGCCGACGGGCGGGATGGACACCGAATCGCGACTCGCATTGATCCGCGACCTTCGGCCCGCGTGCGTGTTGTGCACGCCGAGTTACGCGCTGCGGATGGCCGAGGTCGCCGCCGCGCGCTCCGTTCCGCTCGCCGAATCGGCCGTGCGCCGCATCATCGTCGCCGGCGAACCGGGGGGATCGCTGCCCGGAGTGCGGCGGCGCATCGAGTCGGTTTGGGGCGCCGAGGTGATCGATCATGCCGGCGCGACCGAAGTCGGCCCATGGGGATACGCCGACGCAGCGCGGCGCGGACTTCACGTCAATGAGAGCCGGTTCATCGCCGAGTTCATCGAACCGGGCGGCGAGCGGGCGGCGGGCGGCGGCGAGCCGGCCGAGCTGGTGTTGACCACGCTCGGACGAACCGGCTGTCCCGTGATCCGGTACCGCACGGGTGATCTGGTCCGGCCGGAGTATCCGACCGGCGGTCCCAACCGGTTCGTTCTGCTCCAGGGAGGTGTGCTCGGCCGTGTCGACGATATGATGATCGTTCGGGGCGTGAACCTGTTCCCGAGTTCCGTCGAGTCGATCCTGCGCGAGGTGCCGGAGATCGAGGAATATCGGATCACGGCGTTTCGCGTTCGGGAGATGGATGAACTGCGCATCGAGGTGGAGGATCGGTCCGACGAGCCGGATCGGATCGCGAGGCTGCTGCGGTTGCGGCTTGGTCTGCGCATCGAGGTGGTCGCCGTTCCGCTCGGCGCGCTGCCGCGGTTCGAGGGCAAGGGTCGACGGTTCGTCGACGCGCGTCCGCGCGATCCCGCGCCGAAACGAAGCGGCGGGCCCTGATCGCGAAACGGGGGGGGGGAGACAGCGAGCCATGCGATTGTTGCCGTCCGTGGTGGAAGCGTGCCGCCGGCAGTTCCCCGCGCTCGCGCGCGAGATCGGAGGGCGGCCGGCGGTCTTTTTCGATGGCCCGGCCGGAACGCAGGTGCCCAGCCGCGTGATCGACGCGATCGCCGGCTATCTCCGGCATACGAACGCGAATCACGGGGGCACGTTCGCGACGAGCCGCGAGAGCGACGCATTGTTGTGGGAGACGCACGCCGCCGCCGCGGACCTGCTCGGAACCAAGGATCCGGCGACGGTCAGCTTCGGACCCAACATGACGACGCTGACGTTCGCGCTGTCGCGCGCCCTCGCGCGGACCTGGAAGGCGGGCGACGAGATCATCGTCACGCAGCTCGATCACGACGCCAACTACACCCCCTGGGTGCTCGCCGCGCGCGACGCGGGCGTCCGCGCGCGGGTCGTCCCGGTCCGCGCCGACGACTGCACGCTCGATCTGGATTTCCTCGATCGCCACCTCGGCCCGCGCACGCGGCTTGTCGCCGTCGGATGCGCTTCGAATTCCGTCGGCACGATCAATCCGGTGCGGGAAATCTGCGAGCGGGCGCGGGCGGTGGGCGCGCTCACCTTTCTGGACGCCGTTCACTTCGCGCCCCATGCGGCGATCGACGTGCAGGCGCTCCATTGCGACTTCCTGGTCTGCTCGGCCTACAAGTTCTTCGGACCCCATGTCGGCATCCAATGGGGTCGGAAGGAAATCCTCGAAGAACTCGAAGCGTACAAGCTGCGGCCCGCCCCCGACGACCTGCCCGGAAAATGGATGACGGGAACCCAATCGCACGAGTGCATTCTCGGGGTCCGCGCGGCCGTCGAGTATCTCGCCGATCTGGGCCGCACCGTTCGCCAGGATGGAACGCTGAGTCGGCGCCGCGCGCTCGTGGCGGCCTATCAGGCGATCCGCGACTACGAGACCGACCTGGCGAGGCAGTTGCTCTCGGGGCTGCGCGACATGCCCCATGTTCGGATTCGCGGGATCGCGGATCTCGACCGCATGCACGAACGCGTCGCGACCGTCGCCGTCACGCTCGACGCGCGGACGTCGCGCGACGTCGCCGATCATCTCGGCCGGCACGGGATCTTCGTTTGGCACGGGAACTACTATGCGCTGAACCTGGGCGAGGCGTTGGGCGTCGAGCCGGACGGCATGGTCCGTATCGGACTCGTCCATTACAACACGTCCGAGGAAGTGGATCGCCTGCTTCGAACACTGGGGGAACTGGTGTGATTTCGGCGAGCCTCTATGCGAGCTCCCGGTCCGCCGCGCGTCGATGACTCCACTCACGCCGCACCATATTCTCGGTCCGAGCGGCCGCATCGCGGCGAGACTCCCGGCGTACGAATCACGCCCCCAACAGCTTGAAATGGCCGACGCGATCGCCGGCGCGCTCGACCGGGGCGAGCATCTGATCGCGGAGGCCGGCACGGGCGTGGGCAAGAGCTTCGCCTATCTGATCCCGGCGATCCTGTCGGTGACCGAAGACGATCCGTCCGAGGAAACCCGCAAACGGATCGTCGTTTCGACGCACACGATCAGCCTCCAGGAGCAACTGATCCGCAAGGACGTCCCGTTCCTCAACAGCGTCATCCCGCGCGAGTTCTCGACCGTGCTCGTGAAGGGCCGCTCGAACTACATCAGCCTTCGGCGGCTCGCGGTCGCCGCCGAACGGGCTCGAATGGTGTTCGGCGACGACGAGGAACGCTCGCAGCTAGCCGACCTTGTCGCCTGGTCCAAGTCGACGCACGACGGCTCGCGCAGCGATCTCCCGTTCCGGCCGCGACCGACGGTATGGGACGAGGTTTCCAGCGACACGGACAACTGCCTTGGCAAGGAATGCGCCTTCCACGCCGCCTGTTTCTACTTCCGGGCCCGGCGGCGCATGCACAACGCGCAGCTCCTCGTCGTCAACCACGCGCTCTTCTTCGCCGACCTCGCCGTGCGCCGCGCGAACGGACGCGTTCTTCCCGAGTATTGCGCGGTGGTGTTCGACGAGGCGCACTCAATCGAGAACGTCGCCGCGGAGCACATGGGGATCAAGGTTTCCTCGGGGCAAGTCGACTACGCGCTCATCCGGCTGTTCAATGCCCGTACGCAGCGCGGCCTGCTCGCGACGCCCGGCCGCGCTCGGGCGATCGAGGTTGTCGAGGCGTGCGAGGAGCGGTCGCGCGAGTTCTTCGGCGATCTGTTCGATCTGTCGGGGCAGGGCGGGCCGCCGACGCGCGTCCGCGAACAGGTCCCGATCCCCAACCATCTCAGCCCCGCCCTCGACGAACTCGCCAAGGTCCTCGATGCGTTCGCCGACGACGCGTCGGACGACATCGAGCGACTCGATTGTTCCGCGGCGCGGAATCGCATCCAACGACTCGCCAACGGCGTTCGCCACTGGCACAAGCGCCCGCCACCCAACGCCGTCCATTGGATCGAATCGGGCCGTAATCGCCGAGGGTATCCCCGCGTCGAGCTCGCCGCGTCCCCGATCGAACTCGGCGGCGCGCTTCGAGTCGAGTTGTTCGAGGCGGTCCGGACCGTCGTGATGACCAGCGCGACCCTTTCGACCGGCCGCGATCCGTCGTTCGCCTTTTTCCGCAACCGAGTCGGGCTCGATTCGGGAGGAGAGCTCCGCGTCGGAAGCCCGTTCGACTACGCGAGGCAGGCCGAGCTGATCCTGCTGCGGGACATGCCCGATCCGAGCTCGGAACGCGAGGCGTTCCAGCGGGCGAGTATCGACATGATCCGGCGCTATGTGGAGCGGACGAGCGGACGGGCGTTCGTTCTGTTCACCAGCTACGCGGCGCTGCGCGGCGCCGCGGAGGCGCTCGCCGAGTGGATCGCGAAGAACGGATTCGAACTGTTCAACCAAGCCGATGACCCGTCGCGATCGAACATGATCGAACGGTTCAAGGCGAGTTCACGCGGCGTCCTCTTCGGCACCGACAGTTTCTGGCAGGGTGTCGACGTCCCCGGCGACGCCCTGCAAAACGTCATCATCACGCGTCTGCCGTTCAGCGTCCCCGACCACCCGCTCCTGCAGGCGAGGCTCGAGGCGATCCGGGCCTCGGGCGGCAACCCGTTCCACGAATACCAGGTTCCCGAGGCGGTCATCAAGCTCAGGCAGGGGTTCGGACGATTGATCCGAACGCGGGCCGACCGCGGAATCGTCGTCGTCCTCGACCCCCGCGTCCACACGAAAGCGTACGGCGCGCTGTTCCTCGAATCGCTGCCGCCGTGTCGAGTGACCTTCGAGTCGTGCGCCGAGGAACCCGTGTGAGGGAGGGCGCGGCGCCGATCGCCGAACGGGGAACGCGATGGGCAAGGCGGCCGAGTCAGCCTGATTCGAGTCAGCTCGATTTCGGGCCGACGCACATCACGTGCGAATAGGTGCGCAGGAACATCCGGCTGCCGGAGACGGCGGGCGTCGAGCGGCTCGCTTCGCCGAGCGTTGTCTTGCCGAGCACCTTCAGTTCCGTGTCGGATGCCGCGATGCAGACGAGCACGCCGTCGTCCGAGACGCAGTAGATCTTGTCGCCGGCGAGGATCGGGGAGCCCGAGAAATCGCCGTCGTGGGCTCGACCCGCGAATCGCGTCGCGCCGCTGCGCGCGTCGATGCACGTCACCACGCCGCCGTCGCTCCAAAGGAAGACCGAATCACCGCTCGGGAGGGGAGTCGGTACGTAGGGCGCCTGTTTGCGGACCTCGAACGCGATATCGGCGCCCGTTCCCGGCTTGACGGCGACCACGTAGTTGCCCCCGCCTCCCGATCCCGTTGTTCCAAAGACATGATCGGCGGCGAGTACGGGCGAGCTGACGGTGCGCATCGTGAACGCTTTGGGAACCGACCAGTTCTCGCGTCCGGTCAGGAGATCGAGCGCGTAAACGCCCTCGTTCGTCGAAAGACAGACAACCTCGGCCTTGCCCGGAGACGATTCGCGGATGCAGGGGACCGCGTACGACACCACGTTGCTCGCGCGCCGCGCGCGCCAGAGCTCCCGGCCCGTCTTGCGATCGAACGCGAGCACGAAACTGTCGCCGGGCACTTCGTCGGGCTTGAGTTTCTTCTCGCCGTCGTTGCCGTCCTGCGAATTGTTGACGATCAACAGATCGCCATGCAGGATGGGCGATGTGCCGTATCCGTGCTGGCTCACCCAACGCCCCAGATTCACCTTCCACGCCTCGCGCCCGTCGTGGAAGAAGGCGATGAGCATCGTTTCTTCGGGCGCGGACCACGCGAAATAGACACGCTCGTCGTCGACCGTCGGCGTCGAGGACGCGTAGCTGCTCCGGATGTGCAACGTGTGCCGCACCGACGGGAACTCGTTCGACCACAACGTCGATCCGTCCCTTGCGCTCAGGCAGAGCGCGTACCGCGTGGCCGTGGCCCGATCCGAACTGAGCAGGAACACGCGGTCGCCCCAGACGACCGGCGAGGAATGGCCTTCGCCCGGAATCGGGGCCTTCCATTCAAAATCGGTCTCGGACCACTGCGCGGGAAGCACGGTCTCGCTGCGGCCGGATCCGTTCGGGCCGCGGAACCGGGTCCATTCCTGGGCGCGTCCGTCCCGAGCGGTGACCGCGGCCGCGACGACAAGGAGTCCGATCGACAACGCATTGCGAAAGGGCATGACTTGGGGTTCCTTGCCGCGGCACGAAGATGCGGAACACCTCACCTGATCCAACGCGCGGGACAGGACGGAATGCGCTAGTCTAACCAGTCATCGACATCCTCGACAGTGGTCTCGCCGAGGCCCCGCCATGCCTGGCTCGGAATGGAGCATCGCGGATGCGAAGACTGGAACCGGTCGATCTTCGCCGCGACCCATCGCCTTGCCGCGAGGTCGATCTGCGAGGGTTCTGGTCGATGCGTGCGTGGTCTCGGGAGTATAGCGCCGTCGCGGAAGCGAAAGGGCGCGAAGGCGTCTTGAGTCGATCGCCGACGATGACCTCTTTCTGAGCGCGCTCACGATCGGTGAACTGAAGAAGGGGATCGACAAGCTCCGTGCCGCAACCGCGATCCGGCATGGCATGCACCTGATGACACGCAACGTGGTCGACTTCGAGCCTGTCGGCGTGCTGCTCATCAATCCTTGGGAAAACGCGTAAGCCCGAGCGTCCGGCTTGCGTTCCTCCCGATCGAGGGCCACCGGGAGCCACCGGGAGCCACCGGGAGCCACCGGGAGCCACCGGGAGCCACCGGGAGCCACCTGGGAAGGGCCGATTTTCAATATTGCCGTCCTTTTCCCCAACGACTACCATTCCCTGGAGCTGTGCGGATTGGGGAATCTGCGCGGTCTCGGGAAGGCGTCCTCCTTTCACGGCAAAGGTCATCGCATGACGAACGGCGAGCGGGCGAGGGTTTCGCGCACAAGCGTATGGGTCGCCTGGGTGTTGGGCGGAGCCGTTGCGATCGGCGTGATGTCGCGACTTGCTGCGGACGTGACGCCGCCGGGAGCGCGGGAACGGCAGGTGACGACGAAGGTCGTCGAGTACCTGGCGAAGCAGCATCTGAGCCGCGCGGCTATCGATGATCAGGCGGCGACCCGCGCGCTCGGGCTGTTCCTCAAGAGTTTTGATCCGATGAAGGTCTACTTCCTGCGGAGGGATGTCGACGAGTTCGCGGCGAACGAAACGGAACTTGACGACGCGCTCCGGCAGGGGAAGATCGAGTTCGCGTACAAGGTCTACGAGCGGTTCCTCCAGCGGGTCGACGAACGGGTCGCCTTCGCGACGCAACTGATCGCGGCCGAACACGACATGACGGTCGACGAGAAACTGACGACCGACCCCGATCAAGTCGCCTACGCGGCGAATCCCGAGGAGATGAACGAGCGGTGGCGCATGCGGATCAAGTACGATCTGCTGGTCTTGAAGGCGGACAAGGTCGAGGGACAGGCGGCGCGGGAGAAGCTCGACCGGCGCTACCAGAACTTCGCGCGCCGCATGCGGCAGTTCGATACCGACGAATTGCTCGAAACCTATTTGAACGCGTTCACGACGAGCTTCGATCCGCATACGACGTACATGTCCCCAAGTCAGCTCGATAATTTCCGCATCCTGATGCGGCTCAATCTCGAGGGAATCGGCGCCCAGCTCCAGACCAACGACTATGGCTACACGGTCGTGGCGAAAGTCGTGCCCGGCGGCGCGGCCGCCAAGCAAGGGAAGTTGAAGGCGGAGGACCGCATCGTGTCGGTCGGCCAGGGCAAGGACGGGGAGTTGGTCGACGTGGTCGACATGAAACTGACCGATGTCGTGAAGCTGATCCGCGGCAAGGCCGGGACGGTCGTCCGCATCGGCGTTCAGTCGCCCAACGAAAACGAAACGAAGGTCCTCGAGATCGAGCGGGCGCAGGTCGAACTGAAGGACAGCGAGGCGCGGGGCGAGGTTTTTGAATGCGGCAAGAAGGCAGGCGGCGAACCGTATCGCGTCGGCGTCATCGATCTGCCGAGCTTCTACATGGATATGGAAGGCTCGCGGCTCAATCTGCGGGAGTATAAGAGCACGACGCGCGACGTCCAGAAGATCCTCGAGTCATTTGTCGAGAAGAAAGTCGACGCCGTCGTGCTCGACCTCCGGCGCAACGGCGGCGGAAGCCTTGTCGAGGCGATCAATCTCACAGGTCTGTTCATCGACGAGGGGCCGGTCGTCCAGGTCAAGGACTCGAACGGAACCGTCGACCACTACGACGACACGGTGCCGGGCATGGCGTGGGGCGGCCCGCTGGTCGTACTGACCAGCAAGTTCAGCGCGAGTGCGAGCGAGATCCTGGCCGGGGCCGTTCAGGACTATCGGCGGGGTCTGATCGTCGGCGACAAGGCGACGCACGGAAAGGGCACCGTTCAGACGCTCAAGGAACTCGGCGAGCGGCTCTTCCCGATCCCCAATCCGCCGAATCAGGGCGCGATCAAGATCACCGTCCAGCAGTTCTTCCGGCCCAACGGCGAGAGCACCCAGCAGCGCGGCGTGCTCGCCGATCTCGAACTGCCCTCGATCACGACGCACATGCCGGTCGGCGAATCCGACTTGGAATACTCGCTGCCGTTCAGCCAGGTCGACGCCGTGCGGTATACGCCGTACGACATGGTGAGCGGCGACGTGCTGAAGTCGCTGCGCGAGCGGTCGGTCGCTCGGCTTGCCGCGTCGGACGGCTTCCGCAAGACGCTCGACGATATCACGAAGTACGTCGAACAGCGCGCCGAGAAGGCGACGCCGCTCCGCGAAACCGACTTCTTCGCGCGGCGCGCGCGGCTCAACGCGATCGCCGAGGAGGAAAAGCAGGCCGACTCGCAGGCCGATACTCCGTCGATCAAGCGGGATTATTATCTCGACGAGGTCTTCGCGATCACCGCCGACTACCTCGAAATGCTCCAGCACAGTCCGATCGCCGCTCGGAATTGACCCCGGTCCGCTCGGCGAACGCCGGCTCGTTCACCCGGCGCGGGGCCGACACGGTTCGAACGTAGCCCCCGGCCGGTAGGCTCGTCACGCGAACGGGATGACGAGTCCGTCGTAGGCCAGTTCCATGCCCGCCGGCAGGATCGCATTGGTCGTTTCGTAGTCGAGCCGGCAGGAGATGTGCGTGAAATAGGTTTTGCGCGCGCCGATCCGGCCCGCGACGGCGATCGCTTCGTCGAGCGAGAAATGCGTCGCGTGCGGCGTGGCTCGGAGGGCGTCGAGCACGAGCACATCGAGCCCGCGCATGCGGTCGAACGTCTCGTCCGGGATGCCGTTCGTATCGGTGCAGTAGGCGACATCGCCGATTCGGAATCCCAGCACTTCGAATCGCGGGCCGTGACGCAGGCGGAGCGGAACGACGGTCGCGCCGAGCGTGTCGAAGGGGTCGAGGCCGATCGGATGGAACGTGATCGCGGGCGCCGCGCCCTGATGGGTCGGTTCATGGTCGCTGAACGCGTAATCGAAACAGCGGCGGATCCGCGTCTCGACGGTCGGTTCGCAATGGACGGGCACGGCGTGGCCGAGCTGGAACTGAAAGATCCGCAGGTCGTCCATGCCGAACAGATGGTCGGCGTGTTCGTGCGTATAGGCCACCGCGTGGATGATGCCGATCCGTTCGCGCAGGAGCTGGGATCGCAGGTCGGGCGGCGTATCGATGAGCAGGTTTCCGCCGGGCAGGCCGAAGAGCGCGCTGCATCGCGTCCGCTGATTCCGCGGGTGGCCGCTCCGGCAGACCGGGCAGGCGCAGCCGATCACCGGCACGCCGACACTCGTGCCCGTGCCGAGCAGGATACATTCTCCGCGGATATCACGGGCTGTGGACGATCGAGGCACGCGATCGGCATCCTCCGCGCGCGGTTGTCAATTCGGGGTCCTCGGGACGATAGGCGGCCCAGACCGTAAACTGTCAAAAGACGGTGTTCCCTGCAAGGCCGGTCGGCGGCCAAGTAAGGGTCCGCGAGACAATAACTTGAACCATTTGGCATCCTCGAAAGCCGACGCGTAAGCGAGGGTTGTCCTGTATTTCCTCGCTCACGCTTCGGGTCACGAACGACCGATCGTGGAGGAATTGACCAACCCGTCCTTTCGCGGACCCTAAGGTGGCGTGGGCTTCAGCCCGCGCGTTTCCCGGACCTCGCCTGGTACGAATTAGTCAATCGAGGTTGACGCGGCGTTTGTTATGATTGGCCGAAGTCCCAAAACACCGTAGCCTCGTGCGACGCTAGGGGAGTTCGTTGGGAGCGTACGCGACTGGATGGTCGGCCGCGCGGAAGACGCTCGGTCGCGGGGAGCTCAAGATCATCGAGGGCGGAAACCACATCACGACGCTTTCGAACCCCGAGTTCGGGGAATCGATCAAGACGTTTCTGCGCAGCGGCAAGTTGGAGCGGGCGGCCGGCGCCGGATGCAAGTCAACCACGAATGACACGAATGACACGAATCCGACGAAGAAAGACCAGGAATCGGCTGAACCTTCGGGATTCGCACGCCGCGGAGGCTCGCCCGAGCCGGCGTTGACCCATCGGGCCGTTCGCAATAAACTACGTTGACGGATGGCGTTAGGGCCGGGCGTGCCCCCGGTCCGGCAGTCGATCCCGCGAACCGTGCCAAGGCGGCCGGCTCCGAAGTCGCGGCCCTATCTCATGTTCTCGACGAATCGAGTGGGCGCGGGCGCCAGGGAGGGAGGCCGGCGGGCGAGTCCAATCGACGGACGGGCCGCTCGACCAACGCCGACGGGCACAGGGTCCGATGGGCACAGGGTGACGAGCCATGGATCTCCTGGAACGTATTTGGGACGGGATCAGCGCGTTTTTCCTGGGGCTGACCCGGGGAATCGAGCGTTCGGTCACGGCCGTGTTTGGTTCGGCCAATGCCCGCCAGATCCGCAAACTGCAATCCAAGGTCGCGGCGATCGGCCAACTCGAACCCCGTTTCCAGGCGATGTCGGATGTTGAATTGTGCGATCAGACCCGCAGGTTCCGCGAACGGCTCGCCAACGGCGAAACGCTCGACGATCTGCTGGTCGAGGCATTCGCGGCGTGCCGCGAGGCGGGCCGCCGGTTCCTCGGCATGCGCCACTACGACGTGCAGCTCATCGGCGGCATGGTGCTCCACGGCGGCAACATCGCCGAAATGGTGACGGGCGAAGGCAAGACGCTCGTCGCCACGCTCCCCGCCTACCTCAACGCGCTCGCGGGCAAGGGCGTGCACGTCGTCACGGTCAACGATTACCTCGCCCGCCGCGACATGGAGTGGATGGCGCCGCTCTATATGGGGCTCGGCCTCACGGTCGGCGCGATCCAGAGCGACATGCCCGTGTTCGACCGCCAGCGGTCCTACAATTGCGACATCACCTACGGCACGAACAACGAGTTCGGTTTCGACTACCTGCGCGACAACATGCGGCCCGCCGCGCGGGGCGACGACCGGTTTGCCAAGCACTACCAGCAGGTCCAGCCGAACCTCCACTTCGCGATCATCGATGAAGTCGACAACATCCTGATCGACGAGGCGCGCACGCCGCTCATCATCTCCGGGCCCGCCCATGAGAACGTCGCGAAATACGCCGAGGCCGATCGGATCGCGCGGCTGTTGCGGAAGGAAGCTCATTTCGTCGTGAACGAGAAGGACCATACGGCGAATCTGACCGATGACGGCGTGCGCGAGGCCGAACGGCTCGCGGGCGTCGAGAGTTTTTATACGGCGGGCAACATGGAGTGGCCCCACCTGATCGACAACGCGCTCAAGGCGCACCACCTCTATAAGCTCGACGTCAACTACGTCGTCAAGGAAGGACGCGTGGTGATCGTCGACGAGTTCACCGGACGGCTCATGGAAGGCCGCCAATGGAGCGACGGTTTGCACCAGTCGGTCGAGGCCAAGGAGCGGGTCAAGATCAAGGAGGAGACCCAGACGCTCGCCACCATCACGCTCCAGAACTACTTCAAGCTCTACAAGAAAATCTGCGGCATGACGGGAACCGCGATGACCGAGGCGGGCGAGTTCCTCAAGATCTACAAGATGGACGTGATCGCCATTCCGACCAACCGCGACATGCGGCGGGTCGAGTTCTCCGACGTCATCTATCGGTCCGAACGGGGGAAATTCACGGCGGTCGCCGAGGAGATCGAACGGTTGAACCGGTGGGACGTCCTCTGGCTGAAGAGCAAGGACGAAATCGTCGGTGAGATCACGAAGGAAACCGAGTCGACCGTCGAGTTCCTTGGGCGCGGCGAACGGGAGAAGCGGGTGATCGCCCGCGATCAGATCGTCGACATCGAGCGTCGCGGCCGCCCCGTGCTCGTCGGAACCGTTTCGATCGAGAAGAGCGAACGGCTTTCGAAACTGTTGAGCCAGCGGGGCATCCGGCACGAGGTGCTCAACGCGAAGCACCATCGCCGCGAGGCCGAGATCATCGCTCAGGCCGGAAGGCTCGGCGCGGTCACCATCGCCACGAACATGGCGGGCCGCGGCACCGACATCATACTCGGCGGAAACGCCGATACGATGGCCTGGGCCCGACTCCAGGACAAATATCCGACCCGGCTCGACGTCCCCCGCGGCGAGTGGGAATCGCTGCTCGCCGAAATCGAGTCGATCGAGAAGACGAAGGAGGAGGGCAAGAAGGTCAAGGAACTCGGCGGATTGCACGTGATCGGCACCGAGCGTCACGACGCGCGGCGGATCGACCTGCAGTTGCGGGGCCGCTGCGGACGGCAAGGCGACCCGGGCAGCAGCCGGTTCTTCCTGTCGCTCGAAGACGACCTGATGCGCATCTTCGCCGGCCCGTTCGTCCGCGGGATACTCGATCGGCTCGGCATGCAGGAAGAGGACCGCATCGAGAGCCGGATCGTCACGCGGCGCATCGAGGCCGCCCAGAAGAAGGTCGAGGAGCTCAACTTCGAGCGGCGCAAGAATCTGCTGGAATACGACGAGGTGATGGACGAGCAGCGGAAACGGGTCTACGGATACCGCCAACGCATCCTCGACGGCGTCAGTTGCCGCGATCTGATCCTCACCATGATCCGCGAACAGGTCGAATCCTATCTCGATCGGTTCCTCGCGAACGACTACCGCATCGAGTGTTTCGCGGCGTACGTCGGTTCCCGGCTGACGACGACGTTCGAGCCGCGCGATTTCCGGGGCATGGATTTCGAGGCCGCCGAGTCGTTCGCCAAGGACCGCGCGGAGCGGATGGCCGAGTCGAGCATCCACGGCGCGATCGACGAGAACATTCCCGACGACGCGGACGAGGAGGAGTGGAATTGGGAGGCGCTCGCCAAGTACGTCAACGCCGCGTGGGGAACGAGCTACCGCGACCGCGACCTCCGGAACATCGGTCGAAGCGGTCTGGGCGAAGTGCTCATCGCGAAAGCCCACGAGGCCATCCAAAAGATCGACCTTCAACCCGGCGCCCCGCTGCTTGGCGCCGACTACCCCTACGAGGTCATCGCGAATTTCACGGCGAGCCGATTCGGCATTTCGATGGAACCCGCCGAGATCCAAGGCCGCGAACCCAATGAAATCAAGCGGCTCGTCCGCGAGCGGGCCGAGCGCGCGTACGAGGCGAAAGAGGCCGAATACCCGATCATGGCCTGTTTCTATCAATTCGCGGTACCCGCCGGCGACGGAACGCGGCGACTCGATCGCGACGCGTTGATCGGCTGGTTCCGCCAGCGCTTCCACGTCGAATTGAACGGCGAGCAGCTCAAGAATAAGCAACGCGACGAGATCCGGACGATCTTGCTCGAACACAGCGTGCGGGCCCAACAACGGGCCAACGAGGAACTCGGCCTGCTGCGCGACAAGATCGGCGGGCTGATCCCGATGTCCGCGGGGAGCGTCGGGAGCCAGGACCGCCACGAAGGGAACGGCGAGCCGGCCGCGCTGTCGATCTGGCTCCGCGACACGCTCCAATTCGACGTCCCTCCCGAATCGATCGATCCGCGCGAGCCCGACCGACTGCTCCAAGGACTCACGAATCGCGTCGAGGACCGCTACCGGCCGGAAATGCGGCGCATGGAGCGGGCCCTCGTGCTCGAAATCGTCGATACGGCCTGGAAAGACCACCTGCTCGCGATGGACCACCTGCGTTCGAGCATCGGGCTCGCCGGCTACGCGCAGCTCGACCCCAAGGTCGAGTACAAGCGCGAGGGGATGCGGATGTACGAGCGGATGTGGCAATCGATCGGAGACCGCGTCATCGAACTCATTTTCCGCGTCGAGTCGCTTGACGAGTCGTTTATAGGTTCGACGTGGGTCGAGTCGTCGGCGCGGCACGACTCGGTGCAGAGTACGAGCGAAATCGCCAAGCAGCAACAGGCGGCGATCGATGCGTCCGCGGGCGAATTGAAGATCGATCCGATCCGCCACCGGGGCGAGCGGGTGGGGCGCAACGATCCGTGTCCGTGCGGCAGCGGAAAAAAATACAAGGCGTGTTGCATGCGGAAGGCCGGGTGACTCGGCCACGCCCCGCGGAAAGGAATCCGCCATGCGATGGATCCTCAACGGTCTCTATCTGCTGATCCTGCTCGTCCTCGCCCCCTATCTCGCCCTCGTCTCGATCCGTACGGGCAAGTACCGTCGGGGATGGGGACAGAAGTTGCTGGGCCTCGTTCCCGTACGCCGGTCGGAATCGGCCTGTCTGTGGCTGCATGCGGTGAGTGTCGGCGAGGTGAACCTGCTTGGGGCGTTCCTGAGCCGTTTCGAAGCGGCGCACCCGGACTGGGAATGCGTCATCTCGACAACGACGCGCACCGGATTCGACGTCGCGACGCGCCGCTACGCGCCGCGGAGCGTGTTCTACTGCCCGCTCGATTTCTCGTGGGCGATCGGATCGGTCTTCCGCCGCATCCGGCCTTCCGCCATCGTGCTCGCCGAATTGGAGCTCTGGCCCAACCTCATCGCTTCCGCTCGACGCCGAAATGTCCCGGTCGCGATCATCAACGGGAGGCTGAGCGAACGGAGTTTCCGAGGGTATCGGCGTATCGCATGGATCGCGCGCCGCATGCTCGCGCGCATCACGGCGATCGCGGCCCAGGATGCGACGGTCGCCGACCGGTTCATGGAACTCGGCGCTCGCTCGGAAACCGTTCGCGTCTGTGGTTCGATGAAGTTCGACGGAGCGCGGACCGAACGCGACAATCCACTCACCCGCTCCCTCGCCGATCTTTGGCCGATCGATCCCGGCGACTGCCTGTTCCTCGCCGGAAGCACGCAGGAGCCCGAGGAACGGATCGTCGTGGAGCGGTTTCGAGCGTTGGCCGACCGGTATCCCGGCCTGCGCTGCGCACTCGTGCCGCGGCATCCCGAGCGGTTCGCCGACGTGGCCCGAATGCTCGACCAATGCGGGATGCCTTGGGACCGCCGATCCCGGCTTCCCGGAAACACGACCGGCGCTCGAATCCTATTGGTCGATTCGGTCGGCGAATTGGGCGGTTGGTGGGGCCTCGCGCGGATCGCCTTCGTCGGCGGTAGTCTCGGCAGCCGGGGCGGGCAGAACATGATCGAGCCGGCCGGGTACGGCGCGGCGATCGCGTTCGGCCCGAATACCGCGAATTTCCGCGACATCGTGCGGCTCATGCTCGAAAGGGACGCGGCCCGCGTCGTCCGCGACGGCGACGAGTTGGAACGGTTCCTCACGCGGTGTCTCGACGACCCCGCATTCGCGAGCGGGCTGGGGGAACGGGCCCGGCGCCTGGTCCTCGACCATCAGGGCGCCGCCGACCGAACGCTCGCCTTTCTCTCCCAACGGCTCGGCTGGAGCCGGGTCCCGCTGCGCGACGTCGCCTGACCCGCCGGGTCCGCCTCGCTGAACGCCGCCCTCCCGATCCGCCAGGGTTCCGCCTATAATGGGCCGGTGTCCGGCGAACAACCCGAGGAGTCGCCGGTAGGGCACGGAGGTCGTTCGGGTTCCTCATTCTTTGCCGGGAGCAAGCACGTGGCATCAGGCAGGTATTTGTTCACAAGCGAGTCGGTCAGCATGGGGCACCCCGATAAGCTGGCCGACGGGATTTCCGACGGTATTCTCGACGCGTGCCTCGCCCAGGACCCGACCAGCCGCGTGGCATGCGAGACGATCGTCACCACGGGGCTCGCCATGGTCGCCGGGGAAATCACGACCCGCGCGACGGTCAACTACGCGGACGTGGTCCGCCGAGTCATCAATGACGTGGGTTACACCGACGATCGCATGGGAATCTGCGGCGACACGTGCGGTGTGCTCGTCGCCCTCGGCCGGCAAAGTCCCGACATCGCCCTGGGCGTCGACGAGGACGAGGCGAAGGGCAAGGAGATCGGAGCCGGCGATCAGGGTCTCATGTTCGGATTCGCGTGCGATGACACCGAGGAACTGATGCCGCTGCCGATCGCCCTTGCGCATCGCATCCTGAATCGGCTGACCGAGGCGCGCCGACGCAACGAGGTATCGTGGTTGCGTCCCGATGCGAAGAGCCAGGTGACGATCGAGTACGACCACCATCGGCCGGTGCGCGTGCATACGGTTGTCGTGTCCACGCAGCACGACGAATCGGTTTCGCACGGCGAGATCGACGAATTTGTCCGGAACCAGATCGTGCGGCCGATCTTGCCGGAGGACTTGGTGTCGGGCGAGCCGATCTACCACGTCAATCCGACGGGTCGGTTCGTCGTCGGCGGCCCGCATGGCGACTGCGGATTGACCGGGCGCAAGATCATCGTCGACACGTACGGCGGATGGGGCCGGCACGGCGGCGGCGCGTTCAGCGGCAAGGACCCGACCAAGGTCGACCGCAGCGCGGCCTACATGGCGCGGCATGTCGCCAAGAACGTCGTCGCGTCGGGCATCGCCGACCGGTGCGAAGTCCAGTTGGCGTACGCGATCGGCGTTTCGCAGCCCGTCAGCGTCCATGTCGATTCGCAAGGAACCGGACGCGTCGACGACGCGACAATCCGCAACCTGATCGTCAAGACCTTTCCGTTGACTCCGGGCGGAATCATCGACTACCTCGACCTGCGCCGACCGATCTACCGCAAGACGGCGTCCGGCGGGCATTTTGGCAGGAACGAGCCCGAATTCACTTGGGAGAAAACGCACCGCGCGGAGGAGCTCGCCGAGGCCGCGGGCGTCGGGATGGCCGCGCGCTGAACGCGGGATCGGCGAGGCGCCGAGCTCGTTGCATTCCGGATCGATGGACGATCCACGAGGATCGAGGGCCCGTGCGGGTGACGGGAGATGAGTTGTTGGAGCGCGCAAGACGATGCGCGGTGGTCGTTCGGTCCGCGGTCGCCGGGTCCGTCGTGATGCCGGCCGGCCTCTGCACGATGCTCGTGTTCGCGCGCCGGTTCGCCGGACGGCTCGAACCGATCTCCGCCCCCGAGCTCGTCGCCGTCGGTTTGGCGATCACCGGCGCGGTGATCGCGATTCGCGCGTTGACGCTCGGCCATCCGGCATCGGTCCCGATCCTGCGCTCGGCATGGGCCGTCGGAGCCGCCCTCGCGCTCGCGGTCAGCCTTCCCGGCTCACCGGCCCTCGGCCTTGTCCTCCTTTGGGCGATTCCGATCGGCGCGGTGGCCGCCCTTGCCTGGGAGTCCCGCCGTCATCGTTTGGATCCAACCCGCGGATTCTCGGCGGAACCCGTTTCCGAAATCCTCGTGGAGCCGATCAGGGAACCGATCACCGAGCGCCGGGCGGAGTCGATTGGGGAACCGACGGGCGCCAAAGGCCGCGATGCCGACCCGATGGATGAATCGGACGAGTCGGATGGGTTTTGCGGAGGAACGTCGGATGAACGGGGAATCGTCCAGCGGATCGTGCGGTCGATGGAGGACGGATGGGAGACGTTTTGCGGCGAGTTTCGATGCAGGTTCGCGGAACGCGAGCGGACGCAGGTGATCCATGTCGCCTTTTGTCCGCCGTTCGCGGCGACTCCCGAGTTGCACATCGAGCCGATTCACGGACCGACCGTCGAGATTCAAACCACGCAGCTTGAGCCTTTCGGCGCGCGGTTGGACCTGCGGACCGGATCGGACACGACGCGCGAACGGGATGTCGCCGTACGCGTCATCGCGCGGGCTCCCGTTGCGGCGACCTGATCGAGGACGAACACACGATCGTATGGGTTGGGGAAACCACGCATGGCGCGATGGCCTTACAGCCGCTGGACCACGGTTTTCACGTATGCGACGATCTTCGTCGTGTTTCCGCTGCTTTGCTGGTTGGCCTACGCGTACGTCCGGGGCGGGTTCTTTCGCTAGGCATAGCATCCTTCGCGGGCGTCGACCGCCAAGCGAGGGCGGGAGTGTTGGATTTCGATGTTGCATGCCGTCATCATGGCCGGCGGGGCGGGAACCCGTTTCTGGCCCGCCAGCCGCGTCAACCGGCCGAAGCAGCTCCTGCCGCTCGCCGGGGAACGCACCATGATCCAGGCCACATGCGATCGGCTCGCCGGTTTGGTCGAACCCGACCGCATCCTGGTCGTCACGAACGCGAACCTCACGCGGGCGATCGGCGAACAGCTCCCCGACGTGCCGCCTTCCGCGATCGTCGGCGAGCCGTGCAAGCGGGACACCGCGCCGTGCGTGGGGCTTTCCGCGATGTGGATCGCCCGGCGCGACCCCGACGCCGTGCTCGTCGTCATGCCCGCCGATCACGTCATCGAGCCCCGCGAGGCGTTCCAACAAGCGATCGGCGACGCGGTTCGGCTGGTCGATGCGTGCTCCGATCCGCTCGTGACGTTCGGAATCCGGCCGACCTATCCGGCGACCCATTACGGATACATCGAACGGGGTGAGCCGTGGGAAGGAGCGGGCGGAACGATCGCCGCGCATCGCGTCGCGCGGTTCCGGGAGAAACCGGCGAAGGACGTCGCCGAACAGTTTCTCGCGACCGGCCGCTTCTATTGGAACGCGGGCATCTTTGTCTGGCGCGCCCGCACGATCCTCGACGCGATCAAGTCATTCGAGCCTGAAATGTACGGTCGGCTCGCGAAGATCTTCGAGGGCGGCTCGGACGCCCGTTTTCAGGAACGGTTCGAGGAACAATTCGAGGCCATTCAAGGGAAGTCGATCGACTACGCGGTGCTCGAACGGCATCCGCGCGTCGTGGTGATCGAACCCGAGTTCTCCTGGGACGACGTCGGCAATTGGGGTTCGCTCGCGAGAACCCGGGGCGCCGATGACCAGGGAAACACGATCATCGGACGGCACGTCGGCATCGATACGCGCGATGCGATCGTCTGTTCGGACGACCGCCACGTCGTCGTCACGGTGGGGCTGCGCGATTGCGTCATCGTCCATACGCCCGATGCGACGCTGGTCGCCGACCGGCGCGACGAGGAGGCGATGCGGCAGGTCGTCGACCGGCTCCGCAAGCTCGGATGGACCGAATACCTTTAGCGGACGCTCCCTGATTGGCGGCCGAAAGACCATGTTTCCGCCAGGACGACTCGCCGGGATCGACTACGGGGAACGGCGGATCGGAGTCGCCGTTTGCGATCCGACTCGCCGATTCGCGAGCCCGTACCGGAACTACGAACGGCGCGGGCCGGCCGAGGACGGGGCGTTTTTCCGCGCGCTGGCGCGCGACGAATCGCTCGTCGGATTCGTGGTCGGATTGCCGATCCACGCGGACGGCCGCGAGAGCGCGAAGTCGCGCGAGGTTCGGTCGTTCGTCGATTGGCTTCGCGGAATCACCGGACTCCCGATCGGGTTGATCGACGAACGTTATTCGAGCCGCCACGCCGACGCGTTGCTTCGCGAAACGTCGATGACCGCCGCGCAGCGCAAGAAACGGCGCGACATGCTCGCCGCCCAGATCATCCTCTCGACATTCCTCGAATCCCCTCGGCTCGCCGACGCCATGGGGGAACCGATTGACGATCCTCCGTCGACCCCATGAACGGCCCCGCCATTACGGAACCCTACGCATGCTCATCGTGATGCACCAACAGGCTTCTTCCGAACAGGTCGACGCCGTCTTGCGGCAAATCCGCGATTTCGGTCTCGAACCGCACCCGATCCCCGGCAAGACGCGCACGGCGATCGGCATCACGGGGAACGTGTCGGCCATCGACCCGACACATTTTGAGGGTCTTGAAGGGGTCAAGGAGTGCATCCGCGTCACGAAACCGTATAAGCTCGCCAGCCGCGAAATGAAGGTCGACGATACGTATGTCGATGTCGCGGACGCCACGATCGGCAAGAACGCGTTCACGGTGATCGCGGGCCCGTGTTCGGTCGAAAACGAAACGATGATCCTGCGCACGGCCGAGTTCCTTCGGGGCTTGGGCGTCCGGTTGCTCCGCGGCGGCGCGTACAAGCCGCGTACAAGCCCGTACGCGTTCCAGGGGCTCGGGGCCGACGGCCTCGAATTGCTCGCGAAGGCGCGCGAGCGCACGGGCATCGGCATCGTCACCGAGATCATGGACGCGTCGCAGCTCGCCGAGATCGCGCCGATCGCCGACATGCTCCAGATCGGCGCCCGCAACATGCAGAACTTCACGTTGCTCAAGGCCGTCTCCCGTTCCGATCGCCCGGTTCTGCTCAAGCGGGGCATCAGCGCGACGCTCGAGGAATGGCTGATGGCCGCCGAGTACATCTTGTCGGGCGGGAATGCGCGTGTGGCCATGTGCGAGCGGGGCGTCCGCACGTTCGCCGATCATTCCCGCAATACGCTCGACTTGTCGGTGATCCCGCCGCTCCAAGCTCTTTCCCATTTGCCGATCGTGGTCGACCCGAGCCACGGCACGGGGCACCGCGCGTATGTCGGCGCGATGGCGAAAGCGGCCCTCGCGGCGGGCGCCCACGGGCTGATGATCGAGGTCCATCCCGATCCGGCCCGCGCGCTGTCGGACGGCGCGCAGTCGCTCGACTTTGGCGAATTCCAAAAACTCTGGGGTGAACTGCGCACGCTCGCCGACGCGCTCGGACGACCGATCGCGTAATGGGGAATGGGAAGCGATCGATGGAAAACGAGCACGTATCGATGCGAACCAATCCGGACCCGACGCCGTTCGAGGTCGAGGCGAAATTCCGCGTCGCGCGATGGGAGCCCGTCATGGAGGCGGTACGCGGCTTGGGAGGCGCATGGGGACCCGTCCGTGCGCAGTGCGACCTCTACTTGGCCCATCCCGCGCGCGACTTCGCGCGGACCGACGAAGCCCTGCGGATCCGACAGGATGGCGACGCGTTCCGGTTGACCTACAAAGGCCCGAAGCTCGATCGAGCCACCAAGACGCGGAAGGAACTCGAATTGCCGCTCGCCGATCCCGCCGCCGCCGAGAGCCTCCGGCGGATCTTCGAATCGCTCGGCTTCCGACCCGTCGCCCTGGTTCGGAAACGGCGGCGTGAAGCCGTGCTCCTTCGAGCGAACACCCGGTTCACGATCGCCCTCGATACGCTCGACCGGGCCGCGTCGCGCGCCGGACCGCCGCCGGTCGACGGCCGAAGCATCTGGGGGTCGGATGCGGATGGCCGTCTCGAATCCGTGGAGCGGGCCGGCGCGCCCTCCCATTTCGTCGAAGTCGAAACGATGGCCGCGGGGGTGGGCGACCTCGACGCGGCGCGGTTCCAAGTCCGCGAGTTCGCCCGCGAATTGGGGCTCGTCGCCGACGCGCTCGAACGGCGCAGCTATCTCGAAATCGTGGTGGGCTCACGAGATCCGTAATCCGGGACCGTCCGTTCCGCCGTTTGCGGCGTTTTCTTTCGTCGTGAACGGAACCTCGACCTCGTTTCCGGGTTTTACACCGTGATCGCAAGGCGCGAATCGCCGACGTCATTCGACGCGCCATTCCAAGACGCCTCCGCTGTACGACTCGCGGAGTTGCACCTCGATCCGCAGGGCGCTCGCTTCGACGGGCGTCCAGCGGACTCGATTGAATCGATCCTTGGCGATCGTGTATTCGTCGAGCGCTTCGACCGGCTTCCACGCGTCGCCGTCGCGGTAGGTGATCCGCCACGACGCCGGAACGCGGCATCCGCCGTGCCCCGTGTCGTCGAACCAATAGACCTCGGCCTGATGGACGTCGATCCTTGAAGGAAGGTCGAGCTGGACCCATTCGCTCGTTCCGCGGTGATCCCACCAGGTGAGTCGCGGCAGCGCATGGTCGTTCGACGCGCGGGGGGCGTTCTGATCATTCACGGCCTCCGCCGTGTCCAGGTGCCAGACATGCGACGCGGTCGCGCGGCTCCGCGACGCGATCGTGGGTACCGCCTTCACACGCGCAAGCGAGGGATCGCGCGCGACCCAGACCGCCATCTCGCCCAAGTCCCGGTGTGCCCATGCGTAATAGGGAACGGCGGTGATCGTCGCGGGCGCGAACGTGACGGAACCGTCCGGTCCGCGCTCGGCGCGCTGCGCGGTTCCGGTGAGCACGGTAACGTCGCCGAGCAGTCCTTCGCGATGCTCGGCGCGCCACTTGGGATCGGTCGCGGCGACCAGGTCGTGCACCGAGCCGCCGTTGTCGACCGCCTCCAGACAGTAGACGAGTGGTCCTCGTTCGAACGCGACGCGACCTCGGTCCGCGACCACGTCGTCGTGCGCGATCACCGCGCGGACGGGCGTCGGCAAGTCGAGTTCCACGATATCGCCGGCGCGCCATCGTCGCGTTACGCTCGCGAAACCGTCGCGCGGCGCGACCGAATCGCGCGGCATCGTTTGGCCGTTGACGGCAATCGTCCACCCCGTGGAAACGTCCGCGGGCTCGTAACGGTACAGGTCGCTCGGAATCGGACGACCTTCCGCCCAACCGGGGATCCGGACGCGCAGAGTGAACTCGGCTTCCCGATCGGCCGCGATCTCAATGCGGACTCTTCCGTCCCAAGGGTAGTTCGTGTGTTGGCGGAGCGTGATGACCGTCTCACCGACACGCAGTTTGCCCGAGCCTTCGATGAACAGATTGACGTGGACATCGCGATCGCGCGAGGCGTAGGCGTAGCCCGCGACGGACGGAACGAATCGCACGACGTTGACCGGACAGCAGGAACAGCCGAACCAGGGGCTTCGGCCGAGCACGCCTTGATTGAATCGTTGGCGCCCGTCGCATGCGAGCGGATTGGGATAGAAGAAACGGTCCCCTTCGAGGGCGACACCCGAAAGGAATCCGTTGTAGAGGATCCGTTCGAGCACATCGATGTACTTGCCGTCGCCGTGGAGCAGGAACATGCGGTGATTGAAGTAGGCCTGCGCGATGGCCGCGCACGTCTCGTTGTACGCCGTTTCGTTCGGCATGTCGTAGTTCCCGCCGAACGCCTCGCCGTGCCCCGACGAACCGACGCCTCCGGTCAGGTACATCTTGCGCGAGACGATGTTCTCCCAGATCCGGTCGAGCGTTTCCCGGTAGGCGGCGTCGTCGGTGAGCGCGGCGACGTCGGTCATTCCGGCGTAGAGATAGCCCGCGCGCACCGCGTGGCCGACCGCCTCGGATTGCCGAACGACGGGCACATGGTCCTGGCAGTACTCGCCGTAGGTCTTCCGCAGATCGGATCGGCCCCGCATGTCGATGAAGAACTTGGCTTGGCGCAGATATTTCGCATCGCCCGTGGCACGGTGGAGTTTCACGAGCCCCATCTCGATTTCCTGATGGCCGGGCACGTCGACGCGCTGTCCGGCCGGACCGAACTCGCGGCAGATCAGGTCGGCGTTCTTGAGCGCCACGTCGAGCAGATTCCGTTTGCCGGTCGCCTGCCAATGGGCGACGGCCGCCTCATAGAGATGGCCGACGTTGTACAGCTCGTGGCTCGACGCGAGTTCCGACCAGCGCGCGGCGCGGCCCGGGAAATCGTAGTTCGGATCGTTGATCGTTCTCGCCGTATACAGATAGCCGTCGCCCTCCTGAGCGGCGGCGATCTTCGCGATGAGCACATCGAGGTATTGGTCGAGTTGGGGGTCGGGCTTGCCGGCCAGGCAATACGACGCGCCCTCGATGACCTTGAACACGTCCGAGTCGTTAAAAAAAATGCCCTGGAACTTGCCGGGCTTCAATCCGCCGGCGACCTCGAAGTTGTCGATGCGGCCCGTCTCCTCGCACTTGCGGAAATCATAGCCGACCGTCACGTCACGGTTCGTTTGCATGCGCGACGCCCAAAGACCGCCTTCGACGGTGACGTCCGTGAAGGGCACCGGCCGGACCGGATAGTCGTGTTCCGCGGCGACCGTCAACGAACCGCACATTCCGAGAGCGAACATCCGGGCGGCGAAGGCGGCCGTCATGAGTCGGTTCCGAGCGTGGAGCCAGGTTGCGTGCATGTCCGAATTCCCGTTTCGAATTCCAGTTGGAGCGCCGAGTTCCCGGGTACGAATGCCGGTTACGAATCCGCCGACGAACGAAACGATCCCCGTGTCCCCTATCGGGTGCCGGCGATTTCCGGTTCGAGGCGACCGCGACGCGTCGAGCTTACCATCCGGCCGCGTTGATGAGAATCGCGCGGAAAAGGCCAGGAGGTTGATTCACGCGCGCTCCGAAACAACGTATTCGGGCCATCGACAAAGCCGATCGGCTCAACGTGCGGCATGTCGAACTACGCGGTGAACGGGCCGTTCCGAACGAGTGACCGGTCACCGAAGACACGAAGGACGTGTCATTCGTGGTTGATTCGCGCCCGGCGACGCGCATGGGAACCAACCACGAATCACACGAATGACACGAATGACACGAATGACACGAACCAGAATTCACCCATAGACTCTGGTGAGGAGGCAGGTCTTGTTGTATTCGCTGTTTGCGCTCAGCGGTCTCGCATCGCCGCGTCTCGGCGACTCGGCGCGGGGCCTCGGCGCAATGGACGGGTGGTTCCGCGCGCCATGGGGCGTCCGGTTTTCCGGGTGTCCGCACCCGGCTCGACGACTTGACGGCCGATTGATCTGGTGGCGCGCCTGGGAAGGTGCGATACTCTGGGGAATCATGGCGGGGGAATCATGGCGGAACGGGCGTGGGCGGGGAGCGGATGTCCGGGTATCGGAACGGAGTCGATCATGAAGGTCTTCTTTTCGGTCGGGGAGCCGAGCGGCGATTTGCACGGCGCGAATCTGGTCCGCGCGCTCGGACGAACAGGCGGCGTCGAGTGCGTCGGATACGGCGGCCCGAGGATGGCGGCGGCCGGCTGCGCGCTCCACGCCGATCTGACCGAAACGGCCGTGATGTGGTTCCGCGGCGCGTTCGCGAATCTGTCGCGATTCCGGTCGTTGTATCGGCGGGCCGACGCCATCTTCCGATGCGACCGACCCGATGCCGTCGTGCTGATCGACTATCCGGGATTCAATTGGTGGATCGCCCGCGCGGCCAAGCGGCATGGGATTCCCGTCTTCTACTACGGCGCTCCCCAGCTCTGGGCCTGGGGCGCGTGGCGCGTCGCCAAGATGCGAAGGCTCGTCGATCACGTGCTCTGCAAATTGCCGTTCGAAGCCGATTGGTACGCGAAGCGGGGATGCCGAGCCGCGTTCGTCGGGCACCCCTATTTCGATGAACTCGCCGAACGGACCTTGGACGCCCCGTTCCTCGCCGCCATGCGGCGGGACTCGAAGCCGATCGTGACGATCCTGCCCGGATCCCGGACGCTCGAAGTGCAAAACAACCTCGCCTGGTTCGTGCGGGCGGCCGAACGACTCCGTCAGGACGTTCCCGAAGTCCGCTTCGTCGTCGCGAGCTTCAACGCGCGGCAAGCCGAATTGGCGACGCGCATCGCGGCCGAATCGTCGGTGCCGTTCGAGATCCACGCGGGGCGAACGCCCGAGCTGATCGAGTTGGCGGACGCCTGCTGGGCCTGCTCGGGCAGCGTCTCGCTCGAACTGCTTTACCACGAGAAGCCGTCCGCCATACTCTACTGGGTGCCCCGCCTCCAGTATTGGCTCGTGCGCACGTTCCTGATCCGCGTTCCGTACGTCACGCTGGTGAACCTGCTCGCCTGCGAGGATCCGTTCGCCGAAGGGCTCCGTCCGTACGACCCGCGCGACCCGTCGTCGGCTTCGGTTCCGTTTCCGGAGTATCCGACGTGCGAGGACAAGTCGGCGGAGCTCGCGGAGCATGCGCGCGCATGGCTGCTCGATCCCGCGGCCCGCGACCGGACCGTCGCCATGCTCCGCGCACTCAAAACCCGTTTCGCGCGCCCGGGCGCATCGTCGGTCGCCGCGGAGATGATCCATCGGTTGGCGGGCGAGTCGGCTCGCCGGCGCGCGGCCGCCTGATCCACTGGGAGACCGATCCTTGTTCCTGCTCGATCCGCCGCCGACCTCGTACGACCTGCACTTCCAAGTCGCGGGGATTCCCGTCCGCGTCCATCCGTTCTTTTGGCTCACCGCCGTCCTGCTCGGACACCTCGACCGCCATCCGGCGACGCTCGTGATGTGGGTCGGCGTCGTGTTCATCTCGATCCTGGTCCACGAACTGGGTCATGCGTTGACGATGCGGCGTTTCGGGGAGATGCCCCGGATCGTGCTCTACGCGATGGGCGGTTTCGCGACGGCCGACCGGCAATCGGCGTACGGATTCCAGTCGTTCCGACCGTATGAACCGGCGCACAAGCGCCGCGAGGGTCCTTGGCGGCGGGTCCTGATCCTCGCGGCGGGCCCCGGCGCCGGGTTCCTGCTCGCCGCCCTCACGCTGCTCGGCATCCGCCTGACGGGCGGCGACGTGCGGTTCCACGCGTCGTTCCCGACCTTCTGGAGTTTCTCGTTGGCGGTCGGAACGATCCAAACGCACCGGGCGCTCTACGAACTGCTGCACATGGTGCTCACGGCGAACGTGCTGTGGGGTTTGATGAACCTCGTGCCCGTCCAACCGCTCGATGGAGGCCAGATCGCGCGGGAGATTTTCGTCTGGCGGAATCCATGGCGCGGACTCGTCTTCTCGCTGTGGCTCTCGGTCGCGGCGGGGATCGCGATGGTCGCGCTGGCGCTCAAGTACCACGACCTGTTCCTCGGAATCCTCTTCGGCATGCTCGCCTACGGCAGCTTCACGGCGCTGCAGCGGATCGAGGGGCGCGGTCGGGGATGGTGACACGATCGTGTCACATTCGCGCGTCGCGGGCGCGCGGCGCGGGGTCGAGGGGCGGCCGTCGAGCGCGGCGCGCGCGAAAAAAATTCCGCGCAAAATCCGATTTGCTCTTGACGCGCGAATGACAATTGCGAAGATTTCAAACAATTCGTGACACGCCGATCGGAGAAGCGGGACCATGCGACGCGAATCGAGCGGACGATCACGGACGGATGCGACACGCGACGCGGAATCGAAACGAACGATCGAGGCCAACGATCCGGACCGACGATTCGACTCGCGGAGATTTGGGAGTGGTCACCACGCTCGTTCCGATTCGCCTCTTCGGGCGAACGGGGCGGGAAACCCGAAGGCGGCGTGCCGACGGGTGCGTGGTATTGGATGTCGGTGAGAGCGACTCGTCGGCGACAGGCAACTGGATGCCCGCGGGAAGGAACTCGCCAAACTTTTTTTGGAGGACGTACTGTGGCCAAGAAGAAAGCCGCCAAGAAGGCAACGAAGAAGGCCGCCAAGAAGGCGAAGGGCGCGAAGAAGGGCGCCAAGAAGGCGACCAAGAAGAAGGCGTGCTAGCCTTTTCGGGGTCGCGGCTTTCCGCCCGGGTCTTCCGATCGATCGGGTCCTCCCGCGATCGGAAGCGCTCGACGCTAGGCGGCTGAGGCGCAGGCTCGCATGATCCGACAACAACGAGACAGGGCCGCCATCGGGCGGCCCTATTCCTTTTCTTGACGCCGCAAGGGCGCCCCGTCGATCCGACGTCGATCGGATCAACGCGTCACCGACGCGGCCGTCCTGTCGATTGCCGAGTCCACTGAATGGCGTTCGTTCGACCTCGAAACCCACCGTGCGCACCGATCCGTCGCGCATCGCGAAATCCGGACCGATCCGGTGAGGCGATCCAAACGCCTGAATGTCCTCTCCATCGGTATCCCACAGGGGAGGGCACGACGTCCACCGCCGGATATCGGCGTCATCTCCGACGAACGCCGTCCGGTCGTCGCCGAATGGGCGCGATTAGCCGAGCACGGGCAGCGCGGGTCGAGCGGGACGTGCCGCCGCGGCGGTCGCGAGGTTTTTCACGAGCGTGTGCGCGATCGAACGCAGATAGGGGCCCACCACCGGATCGTGGATGTTGTCGATCGTCGCGCCGTCATCACCCCGTTCCCGAAGCGCGATGTGGATCGGCGCCTCGCCTAAGAAGGCAATCCCGAGTTCCTCGGCCTTCGCCCGAGCTCCGCCCCGTCCAAAAATGTCGTACCGCTTCCCCGTGTCGGGGCAGATGAACCCGCTCATGTTCTCGACCATTCCCAGCACGGGGATGTTCACTTTGCGGAACATGGCGATCGCCTTGACCGCGTCGAGCAAGGCGACTTCCTGCGGCGTGCACACGACCACGGCGCCGGTGAGCGGAATGGCTTGGGAAATCGTGATCGCCACGTCCCCCGTGCCGGGCGGCATGTCGACGATCAGGTAATCCAGTTCGCCCCACTCCGTATCGCGCAGGAACTGCATCACGGCGCCGTGCAGCATCGGACCGCGCCAGATGACCGCTTGGTCCGGAGGAACCAAATAACCGACCGACATGATCGGCATGCCGTTGCGAACCACGGGTTCCATTCGGTTCCCGCCCGTCCCCGAGACGCCCCGCACGTCGGACGTGCCCGTCAATTGGGGAACGCTCGGACCGTACACGTCCGCGTCCATCAAGCCGACTCGGGAACCGGCGTCGAGCAGCGCGTAGGCGAGCGATACGGAGATCGTGCTCTTCCCGACGCCGCCCTTTCCGGATCCGACGGCGATGACCGACTTCGCGGCCAGACCGATTTCGCCGAGCTTCATCGGAGGACGCGCGTGATCGGCGCGGTCGATCGTCAGGCGTCCCAAATCGGCGAAGTGTCCGCGCAGACGCGCCTCGATCGCGTGTTCGACATCGGGCCACAGGATGCGGGAATGCGACGTCAGGGCGACGGTCATGCGCAGATCCGACCCCGTGACGCGCACGTCGCGGATCTGATCCATGGCCAATGCGCCGCGACCCGTCTCGGGATCGGGAAAGTCGGCAAGCGCCTCGCGGACCGATTCGACATCGAGCAACGGCTCGGGCATGGGAGGCCTCCGGACGGAAATCGGGTCGTATTCTATTTCTAGCACGCACCCCCCGATTCGGAAAGGGAGCTCGAATTCGGCCCCCGCATCCAAACCGTGCGCGAGTCGCGGTCCGTTCTCGCCGGTTTCGTCGCGCAACGGACGGCTACTCTGAATCCATTGGCGAGCTGCTTCTGGATTGTCCCGCGCGATGAAGTCCGCGATGCCGGTGGTTCGCGGAGCGAACCACGACTAGGTCGCCGGGACATCCCACGGCAATCGCCATGACGGGTCGATGAGAACGTGCGAGGGGCGCGGGTCGACCTTCGGCGCGCTTCGGGCGACATGATCGACGAACCACGCGGCCGCGCGGCGAAGATCGCGGGTCGAACCGAGCACGTCGACGGCGCCCGCCTCGCGGGCCCATTCGATCCAGCCTCGCCACATCCCGCGCCGCGCGAGGGCGACCGGACGAGATCGGGGATACTCGATCCGCTGCGCGAAAATGCGTTCCGCGACGCGCTCGGGCGACGTGAACGCGAGCGACCAGCACACGATGCTCGTCGGCCTCGCGCGCAATTCCCCCCACGCGTCCCTCGGCGACCGCGTCTCGATGACGCGGATACCCGCCGCGTCGAGATGCGCCCGAAGGCTCGAAACCCACTCGGACGCCGGTTCGCACAGGATCAGCGCGTCGCGCATCACGTCGGCTCCGGAGGATCGGACTTCGAGCCGTCCAAGGCCAGTTGGCCGATTCGGCGGAGCAGGCGCGGTCGGGAGACGCCGAGCAGTCTCGCCGCGCGGGCCCGATTGCCTTTCGCCAGTTCGAGCGCGCGCTCGAGGATCTCGCGTTCGAACCGTTCGAGAACGGCATCGAGCCGGATCGGTTCGATCGGTCGAGGCGGGTGTTTTCGGGCCCGGTCGGCCGCCGCGAAGGAGGACGGAAGGTCGGTCCGGCGGATGTACGGCCCGGCCGCCCGCTCGTATGCCTCGCGCGTCACCTCGCGCAGTTCGTCGAGGTTGCCCGGCCAGACGTATTGGACGAGCTGATCAAGGGCGTCCTCGTCGAAGCCGCTCAACGACTTCAGCCCCTCGGCGTTGCGCATCTCGACGAATCGCTGCGCGAGGAGGGGGATGTCGCGGGGACGATCGCGAAGCGGCGGCATCTCGATTTCGATCGTCGAGAGATAATGCGCGAGATCCTCGCGGAAACCGCCGTCCGACGCCGAGCGCAATACCGATTGCCCGGCCGTCGCCAGCGTGTGGATCCGAAGCTCGCGGTCGTGCGTGATGTCCACCAGCGCGCGCTGCCCGTCGGGGCTCAGTCGATCGACGTCGAGCAGCAGGAGCGTGAGGGGGCGTGACGTGTCGAATTCGGGATCGGCGTACGCGTGGGCCGTGATCGTCGTGTGAAGGAGTTCAGCGTCGACCAACGAGCACGCGAGGGGAACCAGGACACCCGGCTCGGAACCGTTTCGATGGTAGTGGATAGTCCGCGCGACCTGTTCGCGGCCGCTGCCGGCCGGGCCGTGGATGAGCGTGCGCGCGGCCGTCGCGGCCGAGGCGACCACTTGAGCTCGCACGCGTTCGATCGCCGGATCGCGGCCGACGAGCGACGGCAGGTCGTAGAATTTTCCAAGCCTTCGGCGGAATTCGGCCAACGCGCGATGCAGCCGCGCCGACTCGGGCTCCTCCACGTCCTCCCCGCGATCGCGGACCGGCGGCGCGTCGACTGGATCGGCGATCATCAGAGCGCCGCGGATCACGCCGTCGGTGGTGAGCGGCAGGAACGTGGCGAGGCGAGGGCCACCCGCGCCCGGCCCGATCGGCTGGATGCGCCGCTCGACGCGATGACCCTCAAAAACGTCGGGCGGCGGCGCGACGTCCGACGCGATCGGCGCGCCCCCGCGAACCGTTTCGAAGTGATACGCGGCCGTCTGGCCCAGCAGGGCCGAAGCGGCCACCCCCATCCACCGTCCGCACGCCTCATTGCAGTAATCGATGACGCGGTCCGCGTCGAAAACCAGCACCGGATGGGACGAGTCGCCCACGTGCTTGCGAAGCATGCCGATCGGCGACCGTTGCTTCTTGACCATGCGCGGATCCGCCGTCCCAAGAAGGGCGAGATCGACCCGATCAATCTCCACGATCAGACTAATGGCCGACGGCCTTCACGTACAGCCGGCCTTCCGAGCGTCGATCCGGCGCCGCGGCGACTCGGACCCTCCATCCCCCGCGCGACATCCTGCGCGACGGGAAAAGATGCCGCCGCGTGATGGGCTCCGCGTCCGAACGGTGATCCTCTCAGTAGCATCCGTCGTCGGACGACGGGTCGAGACGGACCGCTGGTCCGCGATGACGGAAGGAAGTTTGGATTCCCAATCGCGGCGCACTCGCGGTGATTGCCCGCCTGGCTACCGGTTTGCAATGCCTCGTCGGCGATCGGCTTCCCGACGCTTCGCGGACTCAGCGGCCGTTCTCAATCATTCCGGTGGTTCGCGGAGCGAACCACGACATTGTCGTTGATCGCTCCGCGATCAACTTGTCGCCTTCATCCGAACCGGACACTATTCCGGTGGTTCGCGGAGCGAACCACGACGATCGGCGATGTCGGCGTGTTGGGGGCCCGTGGCGCGAACGGCCGCGGCTGGCGGCGGTTCGAGCGCGCGCAGGCCGCGTTCGCCTCGATCGGCCCATTCGGCGAGCGGTCCTTGGTGGAGGCCGATCGCCAGGACGAGGAACGCGGCGAGGAACGCGGCGAGGAACGCGGCGAGTCCGCCGGCCGGCCCCGATTGCGACGGAAGATCCGCCGACGTCGCGGGAGGAGTTCGGAAATAGAGGTATCCGACGACGCGCAGGTAATAGGCCGCGGCGATCGTTGCGTTCGCCACGGCGATCAGCGCCAGGCCCAGGAACCAAGGCGTCATCGAGCTTTCGCCGCGCAGCGCCTGGCCGATGGCCGTCGTGAACAGGGTGAGCTTGCCCCAGAATCCGGCGAGTGGAGGAATGCCGGCCAACGAGAACAGGAATACGGCGAGCGCCGCCGCTTTCCAAGGATCGGTAACACCCAGGCCGGCGACGTGGTCGAGCGAATCGACGCGGCGCGATCCGTCGCCGAGGCTCTGCAGCGCCGCGAAAAGGCCGATCGTCGCCACGCTGTACACGCACAAGTAATAGACGGACGCCGCCACGCCGCCATAGGGCAAAGGATCGCCGACCGCCGCGGCGCCCACGGCGATCCCGATCAACAGGTAACCCGCGTGGGCGATCGAGGAATACGCCATCATCCGGCGCAGGTCGGTCTGCCAAAGCGCGCAGACATTGCCGACCGTCATCGTGAGCACCGAGAGAACGAGGGCCAACTGCCATACCTCGTTCCGCACACCCGGCAATCCCATGACGACCAGCCGGATCAGCACGGCCAGTCCGGCGACCTTGGGCATCACCGCGAGGATCGCCGCGTTCCGGTGATTCGTGCCCTGATAGACGTCTGGCGCGTAGAAATGGAACGGAACGGCGGCCAGTTTGAATCCGAGGCCGGCGACCACCAGCGCCAAACCGAGCATGGCGAACGGTTGCGGGTCGCGCGAGACGGCATCGCGGATCGATGCGATGCCCTCGGGCGCCGTGATCCATGTCGTTCCGGCGATACCGTAGAGGAAGCTCGCGCCGTAGAGGAAAAACGCCGAGGACAAAATGCTCAGGAAGAAGTACTTGGCCGACGCCTCGCTCCCATCCCGGTCGTTTCTTCCCAAGTAGAGCAGCGCGTAGGTCGGGATCGAGACGAGTTCGAGGCCCAGGAAGACGAGGACCAGTTCGTTCGCCCGCGCGGCGATCATCGCGCCGACCGTCAGGAACAGGATCAGGCCCAACGTCTCCGTGCCGTCTCGTTCGTCGGCGCCGCGCGACAGCATGAGCGTGAGCAGAAGGCCGGCGAACAGCGCGAGATGGCGAACGAGGAATCCGAGCGGATCGCAGACAAGCGGTCCCGTCCACTCGCCCGTTTCCGTGGTCATCCAGTGGTTCGCCTCGCCAACGCGGAGCGCCGCGCCGGCGGCGAGGATCGAAACGGCGGCGATGATCCGCATCGTCGCGAACGCGCTCCCGCGCAGGAACGCGCCGGCGACCACGATTCCCGTGGCGGCTGCGATCAAGACGATCTCGGGTCCAAGCCAGGCGATCGTGCGCGGATCAGTCAACACGAGTAAGGGTCTCCCAAGAGGATTCCTCCGTAGGGCGCCGATCGAGGCCCGGGCGCTCGGCCCGGTATTCGATCGGCGCGTATCGCGACCGCGCCACGTCCTCGGCTTCCGCCGAAACGCGTTCCAGATCGGGCGCCATGCGGTTCAGGAAATACGCCGGATACAGGCCGATCCACAAGGCGAGCGCCGCGAGCGGCATCAGGGCCCACCGTTCGCGCCACGAAAGGTCGGCGATCGCGCCCTGTTCCGCGTCCTTGCCGGACTCGGGTTCGCGGAGCGGCCCGAAGAAGACGCGCTGCACCATCCACAACATGTACCAGGCGCCCAGCACGACCCCGGAGACCGCCAACACGGAGACGATCTTGAGCGATGCCGTCGAATCGCTCGCCGATTCGCCGAACGCGCGCTGGAACATGCCGATCAGGATCAGGAACTCACCCGCGAATCCGTTGAGTCCGGGCAGCCCGATGCTCGAGAGCGTGAACAGCACCATGAAGAACGCCAGCCAGGGCACGCGACGGCACAGTCCGCTCAGATCCTCGATCCGCCGCGTGTGGTATCGTTCGTAGAGCATACCGACGAGGGCGAACAGGGCGCCGGTCGATATCCCGTGGTTGAGCATCTGGAGGACGCCGCCTTGGATGCCGAGCGGATTCAGCGCGAAGATGCCCATCACGCAAAAACCCATGTGGCTGACGCTCGAATAGGCGATCAGCCGCTTGATGTCGCGCTGCGCGAGGGCGACGAGCGCGCCGTACACGACGCCGAGCAGGGCGAGCCACAGCATGGCGGGCATCAAGGCCGCCGCCGCGGCCGGAAGCATCGGCAAACAGAATCGAAGGAAACCGTATGTTCCGATCTTCAGCAGAATGCCGGCCAGGAAAACGCTTCCCGCCGTCGGCGCCTGCACATGCGCGAGGGGCAACCACGTATGGAGCGGGAAGAGGGGCACCTTCACCGCGAACCCCGCGAAGAGCGCCAGGAAGATCCACGTCTGCCAATGCTCGGGCAGCGGGTGGGATCGAAGGCCCGTATTCAACGCGTCCAACGAAAACTGCATCGTCGGCCCGCCCGATTCGCGGAAGTCCCAGACGACGATCGCGAGCAGGCCAAGGAACGTCAGGAGACTGCCGGCGAGCGTGAACAGGAAGAACTTGATCGCCGCGTAGCGACGCTCCTCGCTCCCCCAGATGCCGATCAGAAAAAAGAGCGGAATGAGCGTGAATTCGAAGAAGACATAGAACAGCATGATGTCGCGGGCCGTGAATACGCCGAGGCATCCTCCCGTGAGCAGGAGCAGCATGCCGTGGAACATGGCCGTTCGATCGGCGATCGCCCGCCAGCTCGCCAGAATCGACGTCACGAGCAACACCGGCGCGAGCGCGAACATCCACAGGCCGAGGCCGTCGAGCGCGACGTGGAACCGGACGTCGATCGGCGCCCCTTCGCCGCTCAATCGAACCACGGTCGCGAACGCGCCGGCCTCAGCCCCGTTCGCCGGATAGTTCGCCACGAGCGTCGTCGACGCGGCGAGTGTCGCGAGGGCGACGGCGAGCGCTCCGCGACGAACGGCCTCATCGCCCAGCGGCGCCAGCAAGCCCATCGCGAGCGCGCCGAGCATCGGAAGCAGGATGCTCGCCAACAAAAGTCCGTCCAACATGCCTTGTTCCTAGGATCCCCAAAGTGTTCGCGCCAGAACGAGCACGAGGACGCCGAGCGCCATCGAAACCGCGTAAAACGGAAGCAGGCCGATATGCAACGACCGCATCAGGTTGCCCGTGACAACCGGGATCCGGCCGACCATGTTCACCGTTCCGTCGATCACCCATCGGTCGAGCGCAGCGCAAAGGTCGGCGATCCATCTCAGCGGGCGCACCATCGTCCAGTCGTAGATCTCGTCGAAATAGAATTTGTCCTGCGACAGCCGGTAGGGTGACGCGAACTGTGTGAGGATGAGCGGCACGGTGACGACCCAGACAACGACCAGAACCCCGCGTCCAACGATCCGCGCAAGCCAACCGAGGCGCAGGCGATCCGCCCAGCGATTCACCGCGTCCACCGATTTCCATCGGCGGATCCGGGCGATCGAGTCGGCGTCCAGCATCCGACGATACCAATGGAAACGCAGGAAGGCCGATGCCATGTCGGCCTCGCGCCGATCCTCGAGGTACAAAAAGGCCGCGAACGCGATGCCGCCTAGCGCGATCAGCGCGCTGATCGCCGCGACATCGAAATGGAAGCGGCCCGGCGTCCGCGTCGCCGCGATCGCCCCGCCCGCGAGTTGCGGGGCATAGCCGAGGAAGTCGCCGAGCACGTTGCCGGAACTCGCGCGGCCGCCCGGCAGGTACGACGGATCGCTCTGGTAGGAATGATCGAGGAACCAGCCGACCGAAACGGCGCAGACGGCGAGGACGACGAGCGGCGCGGTCATGACGGCGGGCGATTCATGCGCGTGCCCTCCCGCTTCGGGAGGGATTTGTCGCGCGCCGTAGAATGTCATGAAGAACGCGCGGAACGTGTACAGGGCGGTCAAGCCGGCGGTGAGCAGCGCCGCGCAATACAGCCATTGATAGACGCCCGCCGCCTGCTCGGGTGTCCACAACGTCCACACCCCTTCGCCCGGCTCCACGACCCGCGTTCCGCCGTCGTCCGCCCGTTCTCGCCCGTGCGCCGCGAGGTTCGTCGCGTCATGCGCGGCGTGCGCGCCCGACAGCGCATGCGCTCGGTCGTGGACCGCGCCCAGGATCGCGTCCTTGCTCCAGAACCCGGCGAATGGCGGAAGTCCGGCGAGCGCGAGGCATCCGATCAGGAACGTCCAGTGCGTGATCGGCATGACCTTTCGCAATCCGCCGAACCGCCGCATGTCGATCACGTTGCCCATCGCGTGCATGACACTGCCCGAACCCAGGAACAACAGGGCCTTGAAGAAGGCGTGCGTGAACAAGTGGAACATGCCGGACGTCACGCCCGCGAATGTGCCCGCCCCGAGCGCGAGGAACATGTAGCCGAGCTGGCTGACGGTCGAATAGGCGAGGACCCTCTTGAGATCGAATTGGGTGAGCGCGATGAGCGCGGCGAGCAGCGCGGTGAATCCGCCCACGCACGCGACCACGACCTGCGCCTCGGGCGAGGCGGTGAAGAGCGGCGTGCACCGCGCGATCATGTAGATTCCGGCGGTCACCATCGTCGCCGCGTGAATGAGCGCGCTGACGGGCGTCGGGCCTTCCATCGCGTCGGGGAGCCAAACGTGCAGTGGGAACTGGGCGCTCTTGCCGCACGCGCCGACGAGCAGCAGCAGGCAGATGGCCAACCCGATCGCGCCGTGTCGGTACGACTCGGCGTCGCGGCTCAGTACGCCCCACGCCACGCCCGTCGCGCCCGCCGGAACTGTCGTGAGGGAATCCAGGATCCGCCGTTCCGATCCGCCGTCGTCCGACCGGACGCGGGCGGACGAATGGAAGTCGAGCGTGCCGTAGGTGGTCCAGATCAGGAACAGGCCGAGCGCGAAACCGAAATCGCCGACGCGGTTGACCAGGAACGCCTTCTTGCCCGCCGACGCCGCCGACGGTTTCCCGTACCAGAACCCGATCAGCAGGTAACTGCAAAGACCGACGGCTTCCCAAAAAACGAAGAGCAACAGGAAATTGCTCGCCGAAACGAGCATGGTCATCGAGAAGACGAAGAGCGAGACGTAGGCGAAGAACCGCCAAAACCCCCGGTCGCCTTGCATGTAACCCATGCCGAAGACGGCGACGAGCGTGGAGATGAAGGTGACCATGACGAGCATCGTCGCGGTGAGCGCGTCGGCCCGAAGCGCGATATCGATCGTGAAGTCGCGCGAGCCGCCCTCGATCGGCGACTCGGCGCGTGGATCGTCGGAAGGAAGCGCGGGCCGTTGCCAGTAGGCGTCGCGCGCGTCGGCCCATGTCCAGAGCCGGACGACGCGCTCGAACGACGGCGAGCCGGGGCCGACATGGTCGTGATGGTAGGTGACCTCGCGCAGCAGGAGAAGGCTCGCGATCAGCGACACGCCGAACGCGGCGATCGTCAGGAACGCCGGAAACTCCCGGATCCCGCGCAGCAGGCGCGGCGCGAGCAGGGCGATCGCGACCGCGCTGATGAGCGGCGCGGCGGGAATCACCACGAGCAATGGGCCGATTCGATCCATACCGGTTGTGCCTACGCGTTTGCCTTCCTGTCCATCCAAAAAACCGCAATGATCCGACCGGTCGACTCCGTTCCGCTCCGGACGCCCGGCTCGCCGTCAAACACGCGCGCGGTGCGTTTCCTTGTTCTTGTCCTGATCCTCGCGCGGCATGACTCCGGCCGGTGTCAATCGCGGCCATATCCGTTCCTCGCGGCGCTCCTCGGGGACCCCGCGGTCGACGCGTCGAGATTGTCCCGGTTCCCGCAAGTCCTGCCAATACGCGACGTCGAGCGTCCGCGAGCGTTGGAAAAGGGCGAGGATCAGCGCGAGCCCGACCGCCGCTTCGCACGCCGCGATCGCGATGATGAACAGCACCATCGACTGGCCGTCCCAATTGTGGCGGAACCGGCTCCAGGCGACGAGCGACACGGCGACCCCTTGCAACATCATCTCCGCGCAGAGGAACATCACGATGAGATTCCTGCGGACGAGGAAACCGACGAGTCCGATCGCGAAGAGCAGGCCTCCGAGCAGGAGATAGCCGTCGAGCAGTTCCCGTTCGTTCACGCGGCTTCTCCTTCATAAGGCCGCTCCGCGCGCCTCGCCCGCATCGCGACGGCGATCGCGCCGACCAGCGCGGCGAGCAGGACGGTTCCCGCGATTTCGACCGAGATCAGGTGTCGGCCGTACAGGTTGCGTCCGAGCAGGGCCACGTGGTTCGGATGCAACACGTTGTCCTCGATCGAAAGGAACTCGATGTCGAGCTGTTTGCGGGCGGCGGCGGCGAGCGGCGCGTCGCCCGATTCCAGTTCGTGCGGAAGGGCCGCCCTCAATCGATCGAGGAGGACGGGAGGCAGGTCGTTCCGCAGGACCACACGCAGACCGCCGTCGTCCGCGCGCGCGTCGACCAGATACCATTCGGCCCCCGCGATTCCATCCGAGCGGCTCGGCGCGGTCCGCGCGTCCCACGCAGCGATGGCGCTCGCCACTCGATCCCGATCGTCCGGCGGTCGGTCGGTCGTGAGCAGTCCGGTGACGATCGCGACGAGCAGGGCGCCCGCTCCCACCCCCAGGATCTTCGCCTCGCCGCCCCAGGTGATCCGGTCATAGACCATCTGGCCGGTCGGTTGGGCGAGCATGATCACGAACAGGAACGTGACGACGATCGCGCCGGCGTACACGACGACCGTGACAACGCCGAGGAACTGGGCGCCCTGATACAGGAAGAGCCCGGCGACTCCGAGCAAACAGATGGCGAACCAAACCGCGGCGTACACGGCGTTCCGCATCGAAACGCTCGCCGCCGCGCTCCCCACGGCGATCAGCGCCAGGATCCGGAAAACGGCGCGGTCGAGCCACGGGCCGGAAACGGGAAACGCCGCCGAAAAGCAGGCGAGGCTCGCCAGGCCAACGACCGCGCCAATGGCCCTTCGCCGCATCGACCCGTTCGGCACCATCAGGCCGAGCCCGATCGCGAACAGAACGACCGCCCACGTCGCGGGTTGATCCCATGCGATCATGGATCGCCTCCCGGATCCGCCGGCCTCAAGGTCCGGCACGGTTCGCCGTCCTTCGTCGCATCGTGGACGCTCAAGAGCTTCTCCTTGTCGAAGTGCATTTCCTCGCGGTTCCGACCGGTCAGATTGTACAGGCTGGTCAGTTCGATCGCGTCGACCGGGCACGCTTCCTCGCACATTCCGCAGTAGATGCACCGGAGTTCGTCGATCGTGAACGACTGCGGATATTTCTCGCGGTCGGGCCACGGGCTCGGCGCCGCGACGATGTCGATGCAATGCGCCGGGCAGGCCGTCGCGCACAGAAAACAGGCGACGCACTTCACACGCCCCTCGGCGTCGCGGTTCAAGCGGTGCACACCCCGATAGATCCGGGGATTGGCGATCTCCGGCTCCTCGTCGGGATAGCTCACGGTGACCGGATGTCCCGATATCGCGCGACGAAGATGGCGCAAGGTCGTGGTCAAGCCCTGCGCGAACATCGGCAGGCACATCCGGCCGCTCAGGCCCAAATCGGGCTCTTCCACCCAATGGATCGATGAATCGTCGGAGGGCATCGGCGAAGGTCTCATCGTTCGAGGATCTCGTTCACGGCGTATCGAGCATGCCGATTCGATCGGCGCGGTCATGGGAACGCGGGTCCGAGGTTCACGCGGTGGACACGCCGCGCGCGGCGCTTCCCGGTCGTCGTGGACGCGTCGAGTCGCGCGGGCCGGTCAGGCCGACAACGATCCACGCCGCGATGCAGACGCCGACGCCCGGAATCACCAACAACCACGCGGAGAGCGTCTCGCCGAGCCTCGGCGCCAAGACGTACGTTCGAATCTGATCGAGCACGGCGATCACGAGGAAATGCGCGAGTCCCAGAGGAAGCAGGAGCTTCCACGCGAACGCCATGAGCTGATCGAATCGGAATCGCGGCCAACTCCATCGCACCCACATGAAGAACAGGATCACCAGCAGCGTCTTGCCGAGCAGTACGGCCGTTCGCAGGAGGGCGGTGAGCCAGTTCGTTTCGGCCGTCGCGCCGGTCAGACCCCAAAGATGCCATCCGCCCAGGAACAGGATCACGATCAGGAACGCCGCCGTGATCATGTGAAGGAACTCGGCGACCAGAAACAGCAGCAGCTTGATGCCCGAATACTCGGTATGGTAGCCTCCGATCAGTTCCTGTTCGCACTCGGGAAGATCGAACGGAAGCCGGGCCGCCTCCGCGAACGCCGCGACCACGAAGATCACGAATCCAAGCGGCTGTGAAAACGCGAGCCAGGTTCCCGTCGAGGCTTGGGAGAGGATGATCGCGTCGAGGTTGAGCGATCCGGAGGCGAGCACGACGCCGAGGATGGCGAGTCCGAGCGGCAATTCATAGGCGATCAACTGGGCGCTCGACCTCAGTCCTCCAAGAAGACTGTATTTATTGTTCGACGCCCAGCCGCCCAGGATCACGCCGTAGACGGCGATGCTGTTGAGCGCGAAGACGTAGACCAAGCCGATGTCGGCGCCGGGCGCGACGACGAGCGGAACGGGATGTTCCCACCCAAGGCCTCCGACATCGAGCGACGGAAGCGCGCCGCCGAACGGAATCACGGCGAACACGGCGAGCGCGGCGGTCAGAATGCTGATCGGCGCCAGCACGTACATCGTCCGGTCGACATGCGCGGGCGTGTACTCTTCCTTCAAGATGAACTTGCCGCCGTCCGCGAGCGGTTGCCCCAATCCCCAAAGCCGGATTCTTGTCAGGGGAATGCCGACTCGGTTCGGACCGATGCGGTCCTGGAACCACGCGGCCATGCGCCGTTCGAGCAGCACAAGATAGGCGGCCGCGGTCATCAGCCCGCCGATCGCGAACGCGACTTTGACCAGTGCTTCCGTCATGCCCGCATATCCTCCTACGTCGTTGACACCGGCGCCGCGGGTCGGCGGGTCGATTGCGGCCGGACGGCTCCGCCCAGATCCAGGCCCGTCTCCGGTATCGAACCGCGCGCGGCGGCGAACGACTCCCAGCGTTCGGCGATTTCCTTCAAGACAACCGGCCCGCGATACAGGCCGGACCGGTCGAGCAGTTTCCAGTAGAGCGGTCCGTCGGGTTCGACGCCGATCGGTGGCCGAAGGGCCCATGCGAAGGATTGCAGGCGATCGGTCGCGTTGACGTACGATCCTTCGCGTTCGGCGAACGCCGTCGCGGGCAAGACGAAATCGGCCTGGTCGCAGAGCGGGTTGTGGAAGAGCGATTGGACGATCAGCAGGGGCGTCCGGCGCAACCGGAGCGCGGTTTCCGGATCGACCGCGCCGTCGGGGCCGCCGCCCGCGATCCACACGGCGCCGGGCCGCGCGCCGCGATCGAGTTCCGCGAGGAACGCGGACCACCCGAAATCGTCCGACGATTCCGATCCGCCCGCGGCCTCGTTCCAGCCCTCCGCGATCCGTTCCACGCCGCGCCGGTTCGGACATTTTTCGGCGCGGATCGTGAACCCGGTCGGAAACGACTCGTCCGCGCCTCGCATGGGCGTTTCGCCGACCACGATCCGCGCGCTCGGGTCGTGGCGGCGCGCGAGCGCGGCGAGCAGATAGGCTTCTTCGACGGTCTGATGCGGCGAGAGGACGACGGTGATCGAGGGGGCGTCGGCGAGCCGCCCGCGCAGCGCGTCGAGGATGCTCGGCCAGTCCCGCGCCTCCCACCGGTTCCCGACGCGCGCCCGAGGCTCGACGATGCGCGACGCGTCGTGGACATGCTTGAATGCGTATCGTCCCTCGTCGCACATCCACCACTGGTTGACGGCGGCGTTCGCTCGAGGTTTCAGCCGGTGGATCCGGTCCTGGTTCGTGTCGATGCGGATCGAACAGCCGGTCGAGCATCCCGCGCAGACGTGCTTGTGCGACCGCATGAACCAGACGCGTTGTTGGTAAAGGAAGTCGCGATCGGCCAGCGCGCCGACGGGGCAAAGGTCGACGACGTTACCGGAGAGTCGATTGGCGAGCGGGAAGCCGGGAAAGACGTCGATCTCCTCGTGAGCGCCCCGATGGGCGACCATCAGCTCGCTCGTTCCCGCGACCTCGCGGCAGAACCGCACGCATCGCGAGCACATCACGCACCGGTCGACGAAGAGCGAAACCGTATCGCCGAGCGTACGGCGGCGGCTCGTGAACGGCCGCAGGTCGGCGCGGCGCTCGGCCCGACCGTATCGAAAATGATAGTCCTGGAGTGAGCACTCGCCCGCCTTGTCGCAGATCGGACAGTCGATCGGATGGCGGATCAGCAGGTCCTCTTCGACCATAGCCCGCGCCTGCCGCACCGTATCGCTTTGCGTGACGAACACCGTACCGTCGGTAGCGGGAGTCTGGCACGCGGGGACGAGTTTCGGCAGCAAGGTGACTTGTCCGGTCGCCGGATCGCGCTTGCCCGACTCGACGAGGCACATGCGGCAGCTCGCGACGACCGAGAGGCCCGGATGCCAGCAGTAATGGGGGATTTCGATCCCCGCGCGCCGCGCGGCCTGAACGCCGTTCAGCCGCTCGCCGTCGCCGATTTCCACTTCCACGCCGTCAACGACCACAATCGCCATGAGCTCGCGCTTCCTGGACTAATGCGCTGAATGCCGTTCCGGCACGGGGCGCGTCGCGCCGTAGTGCCCTGGGTTCGTCGTCTTGATATGGGTCTCGATCTCATCGCGGAATTTCGCGATCGCGTTCTTGATCGGCCATGCCGCGCCGTCGGCCAGTCCGCAGATCGTCGTCCCGGGCATGATGCCGATCGTGTCGCCGATTCCGCGCAGCAATTCGATATCGAGCAGTCGTCCGTGCCCGGCGCGGATCCGCTGGAGGATCTTGTAGGCCCACGCCGTTCCCTCGCGGCACGGCGTGCACTGGCCGCAGCTCTCGTGGGCGAAGAATCGGCAACTGTTGTGCAGGACGTCCACGATCGACACCGTCTCGTCCATCACGACGACGGCGGCCGTTCCGAGGCCGAGGCAACCGTAGCGGCCGGGCCCGTTGAAGTCGAGCGGGCAATCGAACTCGTCCTCGCGCAAAAGGCCCATGCTGATCCCGCCGGGAATCGCCGCCTTGCCTCGACGGCCCTTCCATACGCCGCCTCCGAACCGGTCGATGAGTTCGCGGACGGTCAATCCGAGCGGCCCTTCATAGCAACCGGGCCGTTCGACGTGACCGCTCAGGCAATACAACTTGGGTCCGAAACTGCCCGCGTCCCGCGGATTCTTCGGGTCGGGCGGCACGCCCAACGACCGGAACCAATCGACGCCCCGGTCGATGATCTGCCTTACGCACGAAACGGTTTCGACGTTGTTGACCACCGTCGGCTTGCGGAAAGCGCCCTCGATCGCCGGAAAAGGAGGCTTGATCCTCGGCCAGGCCCGCTTCCCTTCGAGGCTCTCGATCAGGCCCGTTTCCTCGCCGCAGATGTAGGCGGCGGCGCCCCGATGGAGGACGACGTCGAGCGCGTAGCCGGTGCCGAGCAGATTGGAGCCGAGCAATCCGGCCGCGTAACATTCGTCGATCGCCGCGCGCGTCCGCTCCCACGCGAGCGGATATTCGTAACGCATGTAGTAGTACGCCGTCCGGGCGCCTGTGGCGTAGCAACTGAGGATCAGGCCTTCGAGTACCTGGTGCGGATCCTCCTCCATCAGGATCCGATTGTTGAACGTGCCCGGCTCGCTCTCATCGGCGTTCAAGCAGAAATAGACGGGCGTCGCTTTCTTGTCGAGGAACGTCCATTTGAGTCCCGTGGGGAACCCGGCGCCGCCCCGCCCCCGCAGGCCGCTCGCCTTCACCCGTTCGGTCACGTCCGCCGGCGACATGTCGCAAAGCGCGCGGCGCAGACCTTCATACCCGCCCCGCGATTCATACACGGCCCGCGTATGGCTCCCGGCAACCCCGACGTTCGCCAGTAGGACCGGCTCGTATTCTCCCACCGCGAGCTCCCTCAACAAACCGGTCCCGCCACTGTGTTCCGACCACTGTTCGTTCCCGCCATCCGATCCGTGCGCCTTAGCATCGTTCCGTTCCCCTTGCCGCGTGCGCCCCGTTTCTTCTTGTGTCGTATTGTCTGGTTCGCATCGGGTTCCCGCGCCGTCGTCGGGCGCGGCCGTTTGGATTATCGGAGCGAGCGGAGGAACCGGTCGGCGTCATCGGCCGTTACCGTCTTGAGCAGTTGGTCGCCTGCGAGCACGCAGGGGGCGTGCTCGCACGCGCCGAGGCATTCGGCGTGTTCGAGCGTCAATCGGCCGTCGGAGGTCGTTCCGCCCGGCTGGACCTTCGCTTGCCGGCACAGGTGATCCATGAGTTCCTCGGCGCCGCGCAGGTGGCAACTGATCGAGCGGCACACCCAGGCCCTCGTCTTGCCGTGCGGCCTTTCCTGGGGAAAGAACGCGTAGAACGTCAGCGTGTCCTCGACCTGCGCGGGAGCCAGTTCGAGCAGTTCGGCGATTTCGACGACCGCCCGTCGAGGCACATGGCGCAAGTACCGGTTGACGACGTGCAGCGCGGGCAGCGTGACGGCCTGCCGCGTCGGATAACGCGGGAAATAATCGCGGATCTCGGCGATCATGGCGTCGGTCAGGATGCGATCGCTTGGCTGGGACATCGATTCGGATTCCGTTCGGTTTCGCGAAGCCTATCGGTCGAGTTCGGCGGCGATGATGTTGAGGCTACCCAAGACGGCCACAAGGTCGCTCAGCGTGTGCCCCACGATCAGGTGGGGAAAGAGGGCGAAGTGGATGAATGACGGAGGCCGGCACCGCGCCCGGTAGGCGACATGGCTTCCGTCGCCGACAAGGTAGAACCCGAGTTCGCCGTTGGGCGATTCGACCGCGCCGTACGCCTCGTCGCAGGGCCCTGTGAATCCGCGGTTCCCCATGAGCAGTTCGAAGTGCGTGATCAAGCCTTCGATCGACTGATGGACCTGTTCCTTGTCAGGCAGCGCGATCCTCGCTCCGGGACCCGCGTTGATCGGTCCCGCCGGGATGTTCTCGACGGCCTGCGCCACGATCCGGAGGCTCTCGCGCATCTCGGCCATGCGGACCAGGTACCGCGCGAAGCAGTCGCCGGCCGTCGCGCAGCAGACGCGGAAATCCAAATCGGCGTAAGCGAGATACGGTTCGTCCTTGCGCAGGTCCCGCGTCACGCCGCTCGCCCGCGCGACCGGTCCGCTCGCTCCGCGGTTCACGGCCTCCGCTTTCGACAACACGCCGATCCCCCGCGTCCGCTCCACGAAGATGCGGTTCCGGTTGAGCAGCCGTTCCATGTCGGCGAGCGTCTCGGGGAATCCGGCGAGGAACGCGCGGATCTTCTCGATGGTGACCGGCGTGATGTCGTGCATCAGGCCGCCGACCCGCGTGTAGCTCGTCGTGAACCGGGCCCCGCAAAGCGATTCGAAGATGTCGTAGATCCGTTCGCGCGCGTGGAAGGCGTAGAGGAAGAACGTGAACGCTCCGACGTCGAGCGCCGTGGCGCCGGTCGCCAGCAGGTGGTCGCTGATCCGAGCCAGCTCGGAGACGATCACGCGGATGTACTTGCACCGCGGCGTCAAATCGATCCCCAGCAGGGTTTCGACCGCGTGGTGCCACGCGACGTTGTTGGCCATCGGCGAAATGTAATTCATCCGGTCGGTCACGGCGACGTATTGGTTGTAGTCGAGATGCTCGCCGATCTTCTCGAATCCCGAATGGAGGTATCCGATGTCCGGGTCGGCGCCGACGACCCGTTCGCCGTCGAGCTTCAGCAGGATCCGCAGCGTCGTGTGCGTCGCGGGATGCTGCGGCCCGAAGTTCAGCGTCCAAACAAAGTCCCGCTCGGTTTCCCCGGCGGCGGGATCGGATTCGTACGCGGTCGATGCCATGCGGGACGTCCTTCGGTGGCGGATGCCTATGCCTCTCCCCGCTGGATGACCGGGAAGTGGTGACGCTCGCCCCGACCCTGGAGCGGATAGTCCTTGCGCTGCGGATGCGCCGTGAACGCCTCGGGCAACAAAATCCTCCGCAAGTCGGGATGCCCTCGGAACACAATGCCCATCATGTCCCATACTTCGCGTTCAAGCCAATTGGCCGCCTCCCACAACGGCACGACCGTGGGCAGCGCGAGGTCGGGTTCGTTGAGCGGGACCTTGACGGTGATCCGCCGGTTGCCGCGCGTGTCGGTCAACATGTAGACGACCATGAACCGGTCGGAGGCCCCGGCGTACCGCAGGTAGTCGACGCACGTGATGTCGGTGAGGAAATCGAAGCCGTGCGAGTGTTTGAGCCGTGCGAGAACGCCGTAGAGCGCGTCGCGCGGGACCGTGATGCGGACCTGGTCCCGGAATGCGCTCACCGATAGGCCGGACCATTCGCTCCGCAGAGCCTCGACCACTTCGTCGCATGCCGTCATGACGCGCGCTCCCCCCGAGTCTTTCCTTGTTCCGCGAGCGGGCCCCGGAACTCGGCCGCTTGCCCGAGAATCGGCAGCTCGCGCAGCGCGCGCGGCGGGCCGCCTCGGCCGTCGGCGCCCGGGTCTTCGGCACCCGGGCGCGTGCCAAACACGGCGCTCTCGCGCTGGATCTTGTCCTGCAAATCGATGATCGCCTGCATGAGCTGCTCGGGACGCGGCGGGCACCCGGGCACATACATGTCGACCGGGATGAACCGATCGACTCCCTGGACGACGCAATAGGTATCGAAAACGCCGCCCGTCGACGCGCAGGCTCCCATCGAAATGCACCACTTGGGCTCGTGCATCTGCTGCCAGATCCGCTGCAGGACGGGGAGCATCTTCATCACGACGCGCCCCGCCACGATCATCAGGTCACATTGCCTCGGACTAAAGCGGAATACCTCGGCGCCGAACCGAGCCAGGTCGTGGCGGCTCGCTCCCGTCGCCATCAGCTCGATCCCGCAGCACGCCGTCGCGAACGGCATGGGCCAAAGGCTATTCTTGCGGCACCAGCCGGCGAGCGCGTCGAGCTTGCCGAGCAAGACGTTTTCGGGCACCTCTAGGGCCATCGAAAGAGTCCTTTCCGCCAGGCATAGACGAAACCCAGCCCCAACATGCCGACAAAGACGAGCAGCTCGGCGAAGATAATCAGCGGAAAGAAGGGAAGGTCCGGCGCGGCGGCCCCGATGCCGTCGACCGCCTTGTTCGAGACGGCCCACGGGTATAGGAACACCAGCTCGACATCGAACAACAGGAAGGCGATCGCCACGAGATGGAACCGGACGTCGAACCGGCGCCGCGCGTCGTGGACGGGGTCCATGCCGCTTTCATAGGGCATTTCCTTGACGGGCGTATTGCGCCGAGGCCCGACCAGGCTGCCGACGGCCAACATGCCGACCGCCAAGGCGGCGGCGAGCAGGGCGAACAGGAGGATGGGTCCGAGAATGGGCGACATGATCGAAGTCGAGTCCGGCGCTTACGGCACGCATCAGCCTTGCGGAAAAAGCCGCAAGGCGACGCCAAAGAAAACACGCCCGCTCGGGCATGTCGAGTGCCGTGCATCCTATCGAGGGCTCGACGACCGGTCAACCGGACGCGACGTCCGCCATCGCCGCGCGGTATCGCGCGCACGTTCCGCCGCGTGGGCTTCCGCCCACGCCAATCTCCCGCCGCGTGGCCTCCGCCCACGCCAATCTCCCGCCGCGTGGGCTTCCGCCCACGCGGCGCACTTCAAAACACGTCCAGGACGAAGTGATGTCCCGTATGGTAAGCGCGGCCGGCGGGGTACGGATTGTGCCATTTCTTGTTGTACACAGGGATCCGCATCTCGGGCGGATACCGGAAGTACAGTGACTCGGCGCTTCGATAGTATTCGTTTCCCCAGAAGTTCTGCGGGTAGAAGACGTACGGATAATGGTAGAACCGCTCCCAATCGTGCGACGAATAGGAGCCTCCCCATACGCGCCCGTAGGCGTGCGGTTCCTGCGCGGATAGGTTGGTTCCGCCGAGCGCGACGAGCAGCATCGCGACGGACAGAACCCAGGTCGCTCGACGAAGCATGGGCGTATCCTTCCGAGGGTTCGGGGAAAGGACCGAGGAATGGAACGGTCTTGCGGGCGTTCCCTAGATGGCATCGGCGTTCCGGTTCTAGGGAATTGAGCGATTATTCGGGGAAACGCCGGTCGATCGTCGTGTCTCCCGGTTCGTGAAACCCGAAGCCGACGGCCTCCACGTCGCGAGCCGCGGATGCCCGGAGGCGGGGTCTTCCTTCGCGCGCGAACGTTCGGCGCGGGACGTCTTGGGACGGCGCCCCCTCGCCTCCGCGTCGGGAGCCTTGCGGCTCGTGACGCTCGGCTTCGGGTTTCACGAAAGGCGGTCTCTTGGACGCCTAATATGCAAGGAGTTCCCGGCGGATGTCGGCGAGCGTCTCGAGGATCGGTTTGGGACAGTCCTCGGCATCCCAAAGTCCGCCGTGCGGAAAGTCGTGCGGGATGGCGTCGGTCGTTTGGTTCCAGACAACCGCGTGAACGGCCGGTTTCGCGATCAGCAGCGTGACGAGCCTCGCCACCAGATCGCGCTGCGATTCGGGCGTCGTGCGGCCCGGGTCGGCGATCACCCCGCAGTGACGGCGCCACGATCGGGGGTCGGCCCCGTCCGAACTCGGCGACACCAACGACACCAACAGGGGAAGTCCGAGCGTTCCCCAGCGATCGAGGTGCCTTCCGACATCGAGCGGGTCACGCGGGTAGGTGCCGTCGGGCCAATAGGGCAGATTGATTTCGATGCCGATCCCCGAGAGGCCGAGGTCGGAACGGGAGAGCGCGTCGGCGAAATGGAACGGCGACAGGTCGTGCGGCTCGCTCGCGAGATACTCGCCCCACGGCTGATCCAATCCGATGACGGCGGGAGTGCGCGGGTCCTCCTTGCGCACCGACTGCAGGCTCGCGACGGCCAGCCCGAGCCGGTGTTCCTCGATCAGCGCCAATTCGCCGCCGACATTGATGCGGCCGATCGCCTGCCAGACATGGACTCGGCCGGCGTACCGGGACACCACCGCGCGGATGAAGTCACCGACGCAGCCGACGAGCTGGTCGAAATCATCCTCCCACAGGTACAGCCAGTCGGGGACCGTGGCTCGGTCGAATTGGACGAGCGGTCCCATGCAGACGCGCAGTCCCGCGCGTTCACACCATGCGACGCGTTGATCGAGTTCGGCCCAGTCGATCCGCCCCGCGTCCGCTTCGAGATCGCGCCAAACGACGGGGACCGACGCCGCGTTGAAGGCGGCGAGGAACGCGCCTTCGTGCGGGGCGGGCGGACGCCTCGCGAGCGAGCCGGCGAGCAGCGTGGGCAATCGGGGCGACTGTTTCCGGCGGAACGCGATGAGCGCGCCGATTCGTTCGTCGCACAGCCGATCGACGCACGCGAGCGATGATTCGATGCTCGACGCGGCGCATTCGGTGACTTCCTCGGGCGTTCCCCGCGACGACGCGGCCCGGATGAACGCGCCGCGCGCCTCGGCGATCGCCCCCTCCAGCTCGCCGCTCGCCCGGAACCCGGCCTGTTCGAATTCGCCAAGATCGTCGAGCACGCGGTTCAACGTGCCGCGCGCGAGCTCGACGGCGAGATGGTAGGGGCGTTCCCGCTCCATGAGGCTGCCGGTCGAAAGCGCGCCGATCCCGCTCGACGACCGCCAGGGAATGACGAGGCATCCCGACTCGTGCGTGTTCCGATCGAGTGACAGGATTCCGTCATCCAATCGGTTGCGGCCGCGCCAGGGGATCCCGTCCATCCCCGCGATGTACGCGCGGTCCGCCGCGTATCCGGGAAGGTGGGAGCCGACCGAAGCCCAGAACCGCATTTGGCCCATGCTCGTCGGCCTCGTCTCGATGGAACCCACAGGCTGTTCGTGAGTCGCGGGACGCCCCTATTTCTCCTTCTCCGGCGGCGGCCGCCGGCCGCCCCATTCTAATCCACGCGCGAGTCCGCCGACAGTCGGCCGCTGGAGGATCGAGCGGGACGCGGCTATACTCCGCGAGCGGTCGGATTCTCCAAGGGGTGGCCGCCTCTGGAGAGGACCGATCGGTCTTTCCTCACAGGAGCCGTTTCATGCCCGGAACCATTCCAAGGCCGCTCGCATCAGGGCCGCTCGCATCAGGGCCGCTCGCATCAGGGCCGCTCGTATCGAGTTCGCTGCCGGGCGATCCCTACCCGGTGCGGCGCGGCAAGGTCCGCGACATCTACGACCTCGGCGATCGGCTCTTGATGGTGAGCACCGACCGCATCAGCGCGTTCGATTGGGTCCTGCCGACGGGCATCCCCGACAAGGGCCGCGTCTTGACGATGGTGAGCGCGTTCTGGTTCGAGAAGCTCGGCGTCCCCAACCACCTGCTCACCCTCGAACTCGATCCCGCGTTGTTCCCGGAGGGGACCGACATCGAGTCGCTTCGAGGCCGAAGCATGATCGTGCGGAAGGCCGAGGTCGTGCCGATCGAGTGCGTGGTGCGGGGATACTTGGACGGATCGGGCTGGCGGGAATACCAAAAGGACGGCACGGTCTGCGGGCTCGCGATCCCCGCCGGCCTTTCGCAATGCGCGGAGCTCGCCGAGCCGATCTTCACTCCGGCGACGAAGGAAGAGTCGGGCCATGACATCAACATTTCGTTCGACGTGATGTCCGACCGCGTCGGAACGGAACTCGCCCGCGAACTCCGCTCGCGAAGCCTCGACCTCTACCGGCGCGGCGCCGCGCTCGCTCGCCAGCGCGGTCTGATCATCGCCGACACGAAGTTCGAATGGGGGCAGGTTGACGGCGAACTGATCCTGATCGACGAGGTCCTGACGCCGGACAGTTCGCGCTATTGGCCGGCTGACCGCTACGCGCCGGGCGCGGGGCAACCGTCGTTCGACAAACAATTCACGCGCGACTGGTTGTCGGCCACGCCGTGGGACAAGAACAGTCCGCCCCCCGCGCTCCCCGACGACATCGTGCTCAAGACGCGCGAAAAGTACATCGAAGCCTACGAACGGCTTACCGGAACCGGCTTTCCGTGGAAATAGGATCGGTGGAAGCCCGCCCGGCAGACGATGCGCCGGCCGAATCGCCGGCCGAATCGCCGGCCGGAGGCGCGTCGGTGAGTTTGTGCAGCCGGATCCAGCGGGAACGGAGCAGGTTCCCGTGGCGCTGGGGGCTCTCGTCGAGCAGGTATTGGGCTCGCGCTTCGGCGAATTTTCCGAGCATCTCGAAGCACCGGCCGACATGGTACCGCGCGCCGGGCGCCCAAGGGCTGTTCGGGGACTCATCGAGCGTGCGTTTCGCGAACCAGTTGACCGCCGTTTCGTATTCGCCTTGTTCGTAGTGCGCGATGCCGAGCCAGTAGCTGGCGTGCTGTTTGCCGGTGCGCAGGAGGAGCTGGCCGCGCGAGACGCGTTCGCGCCAGGCTTCCTCGGGTTCGGCCGCGGCGCGACGGAGCCCGTGGGCCATTTGCTGATCGGGGTCGGTCGCGAGCCGTTCGATGTCGGCTTCGGACGCCCGCAAGTCCATGTACTTCACGATGGCGCCGGCCTTCTCGTCTTCCCGATCGAATTGGCGGCGGAAGTGGAGTTGTCTGGCTTGGGGGAGCGGGGACAGACCTTGGAACAAGGCCATTTGCCATTGATAGGCCGCATCGAGACGGCTGTCGCGGCGACGCGCTTCCGTCAACGCCAACTCGAACAACTCCGTTTCGAGGGGCACGCGCCACACGGCGACCGCCGAGATCCCGCGCAGTCCCGAAAGCGCGCTTCGCGTATCGCTCGGACGCGTCGCGAGCGTCATGCGGTGGTCGCCGGCGAGCCCCGACTCGATGAGCCGCATCCGCCGCGCGACCGACTCGCTCGACACATCGAGCAGCGCGACGATACGGGAGAGTTCGGATTCCTGAACGCGGTACGCGACGCCCTCGCCGGCGTCGAGTTGGCGAAGGAGGGCGGGGGATTCGACGAGCTCCGACAAGGTCGCGATGCCCGTGTCCGACGGACCGGGAATCGGCCAGCCCAGTTCGGGCTCGAAAAGAAACAGGTCCGAACCGATCAACACGCCGACCGCCCACGGAACCGGGGTGGCGGAATCCTGAGGCGCGCTCGCCAGCACGGCGCCTTCGATGCCGTGCTGGCGCAAGAGCAGGAGGAAGATCCTCGCCCGCTGCAACGCGTCGCCGTGCCCGAGCAGGAGGGCTTGCCAGGGAGGCATCGTGTAGCCCGGTCCGGGGATCGCCTCGGCCGCCGGACGCTCGGACCGGACCTTTTTTCCCGCCGCGCCGGCCGCATCGGGAAGGGTCGGGAAGGCGTCGAGCTGGATATTGCGGATGGTCCAGTCGAAACACCGGGCGGCGATCCCGAGCCTGCGAGCCGAATCGGCGCCATGCCGTTCGGGCGCGGCGGCCAGCCAATCGGCCAGTTCGATCGGCGGCGGGCTCGCGGCGACCCAGGTCGCGATGTCGCGCAGCCATCGGCTCTCCCGAAGGTAGGCCGTGTCCCTGGTGGAAAATTCGAGCGTATCAAGGTGAACGAGCGAGTGGAGGCCGCGCAGGTAATCGAGGGACGCGTCGTCCATCATCGGGTCGCGGACCCAATCGTCCGGCTCGGTCTGGTCCGCAAGCCATCGGTTCAGATGGTAGGTGATTTGGGCCATCGTCTGTTCCGGCTCGAACTCCTCGAGTTGCCGGAGCAGATACCAGGCCTTTTCAAAATGCTCGGCCGATGTGGGTTCCGTATGGACCCGGTGGAATTCGCCGTTCATCGCGCGATCGTCGCGGCACGCCGCGGCGGCCATCACGAGCAATGCGAACCCACTCCGGCGGGCCGCGGCGCGGATCGACGCGATTCGATGAGGACCAGACATGGCAGTGGATACTCGCCGCGATCGGAGGATCGGCATTAGGGGAAACGGGAGACCGCCTCGCGGATCCGGAGGATCCGTTCGATCACACCGCGGAACTCGGACAACGGAATCATGTTCGGTCCGTCGCTCGGCGACGATTCGGGGTTCGGGTGGGTCTCGAAGAACAGACCGTCGACTCCGACGGCGACCGCCGCCCGCGCCAGCGGTTCGACGAACTCGCGACGGCCGCCCGTGGCTCCGTCGAGCCCGCCCGGTTCCTGAACGCTGTGCGTCGCGTCGAACACGACCGGAGCAAAGGCCCGCATGGTCGGCAGTGATCGAAAGTCGTTGACGAGCCGTCCGTAGCCGAAAAACGTGCCGCGTTCACCGACGAGCACATTCCGGCACGATGCTCCGCGCAATTTCGCGACCACGTGCCGCATGTCGGACGGCCCGACGAATTGGCCCTTCTTGACGTGGACGGCTCGCCCCGTCGCGGCGGCGGCCAAGAGCAAATCGGTCTGGCGGCAAAGGAACGCGGGGACCTGCAGCAGCGCGCAAACGCGGCCGACCGGTTCCGCCTGCCAGGACTCATGGATGTCGGTCGTGACGGGGACACCGATGCCTTCGCGGACAGCGTCGAGGATTCGGAGTCCCTCGTCCATACCCAGGCCTCGGAACGCCGCGCCGCTCGTGCGATTGGCCTTGTCGAACGAGCCCTTGAAAATCCACTGGACCGGGTAGTCGCGGGTGATCCCGAAGAGCCGCTCGGCGATTTCCCACGCGAGATCGCGCGATTCGAGCACGCACGGGCCCGCGATCAGCACGAGACGCTCACCGGCTCCACACGTATACGGTCCGATCCGCGCGATCGGCGGCGTCTCGATCGGCGGCGTCTCGATCGGTCGCTGGTTCATGGGGCGGGTATCCTGTGCGGAGCGCATCGGAGCGGACCTAAGCGTCGTTCGACCGCTGCCAAACGGGGTCACTCGAAACGGGGTTCAATGGGGCGGATCGGGATCGACCAGCAGCAACCAGTGGCGCGGCGCGACGCGGACGTCGACGGGCGTCTCGCCGCCCGGGTCGCCATCGAGCTGGAACGGAACGGGGCGGTCCGCCTCGATTCGAACCGACGTGGCCGACTCGCAAACCACATCCCGGAGGCGTTCGTGACGGCGGATCGCGACGGCGGCGAGATAGGCCAATCCGCGAAACAGGGAACCTCGGCGGAATGTGCGGACATCGAGCCTCCCATCATCGCACCGCGCCGCGGGCGCGAAATTGACGCCGAGCGCGTAGCGTGGCGCGTTGACCACGAACGCCCATCGGCAGGCCCACTGCGCCGGCGTCGTTTTCCCGCCCTCGCAGTATACTCGGAGCTCCGGATAATCATAACTACGGATCGCGCGGACGATCGGTTCCAAATAGGTCGATCGGCCGATATGCCCCGACCGTCGCTCATGCACGCGGCGGACGACCTCGGCGTCGAAACCGCATCCGAGCATGATGAGAAACGGGCGTCCGTTGGCGAGTCCCGCGTCGAGCCAGGCGCAGCGGCCGCCCTCGATGCGCCTGGAAAGGGCCTCGGGATCGGCGGGATGGCCGACGTAGCGGCTCATCAGGTTCTCGGTCCCAAGCGGAAAAACGCCGATCGGCGTGCCGGGCGGGACCCGATCGACGACGGTCGCCAGCGTTCCGTCTCCGCCGGCGGAGACGACCGCCCGCAGGACGGCGTCGCGCATCATTTGGCGGGCCGCCTCGGTGAACGCGTCCAGCGACGTATGTTCGGCGGTCGGGAATCCCCGCGATTCCAGCAAGTCGCGGACGTCCGCCGTTCGCGCGCCCGCGTCCCGCGCGCCGGCTTTCGGGTTCCGCAAGATGAGCACATGGCGCCGGCGGGGATCGACCGTCTCGATATCGGAGGGTTGGAATCGAACCATAACCCGAATCCATCCTCTAACCCGGGTGCCGCGGCGTCTTGGCAGGTGGAAAAGTCTCCTTGCCAAGGGAAGGAAGGTCGCTTAGATTACGTCGTTTATCCTCCGTCGATCGCGAGGTGGCAAGTCCCGCGCGCCGAAGCGGGCTTTTGCCATCGGACGTTCGGTTGCGCCAAGCCGTCGCGGGGCCCGCCTTTCCTGGATGTCCGATTCGCGAGGGCGGCCGCGCGAAGGGTTCGCGCGCCGGCGGGTGGTTCCGGGTTCGGCCAGCGTAGCTTCAATCGGCAGAGCACCGCATTCGTAATGCGGGGGTTGCGGGTTCGATTCCCGCCGCTGGCTCTCGTTGGAAAAGACCAGGGTGGATTGTCGGCATGGGACGGCGGGGTCGATGGGTCGGCGCGTGCGGATGCCCGCCCCTCGGCGCGGTCGCCTCGGAATGTCCGTTCATGGGAGAGGCGGTGGCATGACACAGGGCACGGTTCAAGGCGCGGTTCAGGGCGCGATGGTCGATTTGAAGGAAATCGTGTTGTCGAATTCGAGCTTCGGTCCGAGCGAGATCCGACAGATTGTCCGGGCCGTTTCGGAGGACTTCGCGCGCTTCGCGGCGCTGCGCGACGCGGTGTCCGAGCTTGAAGTGCGCGAGGACCGGTCGCCCGCCACGTCGGTGCGGCTTGGCGTCTGCTATTACCTCATGGGACGCAACGATCGGGCGATCGACGTCCTTCAGAAGGCCGATGGAGGCGCGCTGGCCCAGTTCTATATCGCGAAGGCGTATTTCGCCATGCAACGATACGCCGAGGCGACCGGCGCGTATCAGGCCGCGCGCAAGGCGGGTTACGATGCCGACTATTGCGCGCTCGGCGTCGCCGAGACGCTCCGTTGCAGCGGCCGCGCCGCCGAGGCATTGGCGATCGTCGATGACATGCACGGACCGATCGGCCAGTCGGCCGAATACCTCTACCAGCGCGCCGCGACCCTCGCCCAGCTCGGCAAGAATCCCCCCGAAGTCATCGCCCTCTACGAGCGGGCCGTGCAAACGCATGAAGAGCATCCCGGAGCCCTTTTCGGGCTGGCGCTCGAAAACGACCGGCACGGTAACGATTTCGACGCGATCGAGCTGTACAAGCGGGCCGTCGCATGCTTTCCCACCCATGTCGGCGCGCTGCTCAATCTCGGCGTGCTGTACGAGGACCGGCAGCAATACGAGCGGGCCAAGCAATGCTACCAGCGCATCCTCGATATCTTCCCCGATCACGATCGGGCGCGCCTGTTCTTCAAGGATGCCGCCGCGTCGAGCGACATGTTTGTTGACGAGGAAGCGCAGAAACGCAGCGATCGGCTCAGCCAGGTCCTCAATATCGCGGTCACCGACTTCGAGTTGTCCCAGCGCAGCCGGAATTGCCTGCAACGCATGGGCATCCGCACGCTTGGCGATCTGACGCGCACGTCGGAACAGGAACTCCTCGCCAGCAAGAACTTCGGCGAAACGTCGCTCGGCGAAATCCGCGATATGCTCGCCCAGCGCGGACTCCAGCTCGGCCAATTCGCCCACGAGAAACGCGAATTCGAGCCGGTGTACGATGCCGGGTCGATGTCGCCCGACGAACAGGCCCTCCTCGACCGGCCTATCGCCGACCTGAATCTGTCGGTGCGGGCCCGCAAGTGCATGGGCCGCCTTCAACTCGTCACGCTCGGTGATCTCATCCGAAAAACGGGCGACGATCTGCTCGAATGCAAGAACTTCGGCGTGACGAGCTTGAACGAGGTGCGCGAAAAGCTGACTCAGTTGGGCATCAAGCTCCGTGGTGATTGACCGTCTGTGGCGATGGTGACTCCCCCGCGTTGCTCGTTTGAATCGGCCGTCGAGCCGGTCGCCGTGGCGGGTCCTCGACTGGGTCGATTGACCACGGCGCACGGCGTCGTGGAAACGCCGACCTTCATGCCGGTCGGTACGCAGGCCTGCGTCAAGGGGCTCGCCCCCGATCAGGTGCGCGCGACCGGTTCCCGGATGATCCTCGGGAACACGTATCACCTTGCGCTGCGCCCGGGCGCCGAGCGGGTGCGCGCTTTGGGTGGTCTCCACGCTTTCATGGGTTGGAACCATCCCATCCTCACCGACAGCGGCGGATTCCAGATCTTCAGTCTTGCCGACCGCGCGCGGGTGACCGAATGCGAAGTCGAGTTCCGCTCGCATCTCGACGGCCGGTCGATCCGTTTTTCCCCCGAGCGGGCGATCGCCATCCAGGAGGATCTGGGAAGCGATATCGCGATGGTGCTCGACCATGTCGTCGGCCTTCCCGCGCCGATCGAACAGGTGCGCGACGCATGCGAACGTTCGATCCGCTGGGCCGAGCGGTGCCTCGCCGCGCGGTCCCGTTCGGACCAAGGACTTTTTGCCATCGTGCAGGGCGGTTTGGACGCCGATCTGCGTGTCGATTGTGCCCGGCGGCTCGCCGCAATGCCGTTCGACGGCTTCGCCATCGGCGGGCTCAGCGTCGGGGAATCGGCGGAGGACATGCGCCGAGTGCTCGACGTGACGTGCCCCGTGCTCCCCGCCCACCGGCCGAGATACCTGATGGGGGTCGGGACTCCCGAGGACCTGCTCGACGGCATCGCGCGGGGCATCGACCTGTTCGACTGCGTCCTTCCGACCCGCAATGGACGCAATGGGATGGCGTTTACCGACCGAGGTCCGCTCAAAGTCCGCAACGCGAAACACCAGGATGACCCGGGGCCCCTCGATCCGGACACGCCGTCCGCGGCGAGCGGCTTGAGTCGAGCGTACTTACGGCACCTGTTTCTGGCGGGCGAAATGCTAGGCCCGATCCTCCTGACGTGCCACAACCTCGCGTACTACCAGCGACTCATGGCCGATGCGCGGCGAGCGATCGCGGGTGGTTCGTTCGCCGAGTTTCATCGCGCGAAGCGCGAAGGCTGGACGCGACGCGGTTCGTAGCCTCCGTCACCCGTATCCCGTAGCCCTCGTCGCCAGACGGGGGCCGATGCGCGTTCGGGCGCCTCCATCGTTCTGGCGAGCGTGGCGACGGGCGGGGGCTCGGCCCCGCCTTGTCCGTCGATGGAACACGTCCTATGATAGGCCCCCAACGGCCGACGCAAGTCGTCCCGTTCGTGTGCGCGCGGACCTCGCCGGGTTGGCTTCGCGGCGGGCCCTCGAGACGCGTTCGGCGAGGTCCGATCGGGCGCGGGATCGAGGCGGTCCGTCGGTGGCGCGACGTGCTTTGACGAGGCCGGATAGATGTTGGGGCCCTTTGGGGACCGAACGAACGAAGCGGGCATGGGCGACGTGTGATGACGCATTGGCTCGAATCATGGATCAGCGCGTGGGCCCCCGGCGCGGTCCTGCTGGCGCAAGAGGGTGCGGAAAAGGCGGCCAATGGACCGGCTAAGCCGCCGATTCCATTCTATGTGCCGCTCGCGGGTGTCGCCGTCCTGTTCTACTTCATGCTCATCCGACCCGAGCGGCGAAAGCGCGCCGAGCAGGACAAGTTGCTCGAAAACCTCGCGCTGAACGACCATATCGTGACGATCGGCGGAGTGTACGGCCGGGTCGTGAGTCTGGACAAGGAATCGATCGTGATCCGCCTCGAGGACGACGCGCGGGCCCGCATCCTGCGGAGCGCGGTGGCGCGGGTGATCTCGGAGAACCGCGACGAGGCGAAGTGATTCACCCGCGCGGTCCTTGCGCGGAACGGGGCCGAGGGCGGCTGGAACCTATTTTCATTCCCGTAAATTGGCCATGCCGATGACGACGATGGTGTTGACCGATATGAGCATATTCCCGATCGTGGCGGCCGTGACGGGCTACCAAAAAAGCCTCTACGTCATCCTCTCGCTTGTCGCCCTGTTCGGGGTCCCGTTCCTGCTGAGCCGGTTCTTGGCGAACGCGTTCCGATCGCGCGATTATCAACTGCGCATCGGCGTGATCTTCTTCTCGATCATCGCCGCCCTGCTCATCATCGTCGGCGATCCCCAGCATTATCCCAATCTGGGCGTCGATCTGAAGGGAGGCGTGATCCTCGTCTATCAGGTCGACCTCGAATCGACACGGGCGAGCAAGGGGGTGGACGCGTCAAACGGGGCGACGAGCGGGGGGCCCGACGTCAACATGGGGCTGCTCGTCGAAGTGCTCAAGCGGCGTCTCAATCCGGACGGCCTCAAGGAAATGGTGATTCGTCCGTTCGGACCCCAGCAGGTCGAGATCATCGTGCCGCAGGCGGAAGGCGCGGCGATCGAGAAGATCAAGCGGGACGTGGCGACCGCCGGCGTGCTCATGTTCCGCATCGTGGCGAACCGCAAGGACCATGGTTCCCAGATCGCCGCCGCCGACGCGCAGACGGCCGATCCGCTCCGCAAGACGGCGCGCGAGGTCCGCGACGGGAACACCATCGTCGCGCGCTGGATGGGCGTCGGTCGCGATGACGAAGTGAACGGAATCCGTCCGTTCAAGTACAACCCGTCGGGCGACATCATTCGCGACAAGCGGACGGGCGAGCGGATCATCGATATTCCGCGCGAGGCCATGTATTCGGAGACCGATCCGACGGCTTTCGAACGATGGATCCGGGAGAAGGGGATCGAGTCGGTCGAAATCCTCATGGTCGAACCGGCGTCGAACGCGGTCGACGTGATGGGGAGCGATCTGCATTTCGTGCGGTCCGACTTCGACGAGCAGCTCCGGCCATGCGTCAATTTCACGATGACCAGCGTCGGTTCGAGCCGCATGTCGGCGTTGACGGGCCTGAATCTGCCCGACAAGGACACCGAGTTCTACCGGCACCTGGGGATTGTGCTCGACAACGAACTCCTGTCCGCGCCCCGCATCATGTCGACGATCGCGGACCGCGGCGAGATCAGCGGCCGGTTCACCCAGGAGGAAGTCGATTTCCTCGTGCGCATCCTCCGAGCCGGAAAACTCCCCGCCGTGCTCCACAAGACGCCGATCAGCGAAAATCAGATCGGCCCGATGCTCGGCGCGCAGACAATCCGCCAGGGCAGCATGTCGATGGTCCTCTCGCTCGTCGCCGTACTCGCATTCACCTGGTTCTACTACCGGTTCGCGGGCCTTGTCGCCTGCGCGTCGCTCCTGCTGAACCTGCTGCTCACCGTGTCGCTCATGATCCTGCTGAGCGCCTCGCTCACGCTGCCGGGCCTCGCCGGCCTCGTGCTGACCGTCGGCATGTCGGTCGACGCGAACGTGCTGATTTTCGAGCGGATCCGCGAGGAGAAGGAAAAGGGCGCCGCGCTGCGCATGGCGATCCGAAACGGCTTTGCGCGGGCCATGACCACCATCATCGACTCGAACCTGACGACCCTGCTCACCGGGATCGTGCTCTATGCCATCGGGACCGATCAGGTCAAGGGATTCGCCGTCACGCTGATCCTCGGCATCCTTATGTGCATGTTCACGGCGATCTACTGCTCGCGGCCCGTCTTCGAGATCGGCGAGCGGACCCGGTGGCTGCGCGACTTGCGCATGCGGAATTTCGTGGGCCATCCAACGTTGGATTTCATGGGGAAGGAGCGGCTCTGCGCCGCCGGATCCCTGATCCTGATCATCGTGGGGTTGATCGCCGCCGTATCGCGCGGCAGCCGGCTCTTCGATGTCGACATCAACGGCGGCGTGTCGGTCGTCATGCAATTGGAAAAAGCGGATACCGACGCGAATGTGCGAAAGAAGCTCGAGGAAGCGTTCCGCGATTTGAAGGTCGACGCGTCCCAAGCGGAGTTCACGCTCAACCAAATGGTCGTCGAGGGCGAGCCGGCGGGCACCATCTGGAAGGTCGATTCGTCGTTCCAAGACGTCGACCCGTTGAAGGAGGAGCTGGCGAGACAATTCGATCTCGTCACCTACACCATGGACCTGGGCTCGCCGACCGCATTCGTCGAGACCGAGTCGTCGCCAGCGGATAATCCGTCCGGTTCCTCGCCCACCGGCGAATCGCCGCCCGCGACGAATCCCACCGAGCCGTCGAAAGGGCCGACGTCGAGCGATTCCGGCCGATTCGACGACCGAATCGGCTCGATCGGCGCCGATACGCTCTGCCAGGAAACCGAAGACGCGGCGGATGCAACCGCGACGGGGAATCAGCCGCCCGCCGAAGCGCCCAAACCGGCGGAAGGCCCGCCGCCCGCCGACGCGCCGAAGCCTGCGGAAGGTCAACCGCCCGCCGACGCGCCGAAGTCTGCGGAGGGTCAGCCGCCCACCGAAGCGCCCAAACCGGCGGAAGGTCAGCCGCCCGCGGAAGCGCCGAAGCCGACCGAAACCCCCGCGCCGCGGCCGAACGCGGCCGAGCCTTCACAAGGAGCGGCGAACGCGCAAGGTGAGCCCACGCCCGTCGCCGCGCGTCCGGCCGCGAAGACCACCGTGCAATTCGGCCGTGTGATCGAAGAGGATACGCTCAGGCGGTTGCTCGACGATGTCATCGCGTCCAGGCAAATGGGAGCGGTCACGATCCAATTGACGCCCAAGACGGTTGACGAATCGGGACGGCACGCGAGCGAGGCGTGGGACATCGTCATGGATGTGCCTGTCGATTCGATGCGGGCCGTGCTGGAGCAAGTGCGGCAGCAGATCGAAGCGATGCCCGTTTGGGTGTCGGCGAGCGTGATTGGGGGGCAGGTCGCCGGCGATACGCGGGAGAAGGCGATCGCGGCCATGATCTTCAGCATGATCGGCATCGTCGCTTATGTCTGGATCCGATTCCAACGCGTCGTGTTCGGGCTCGCCGCCGTCCTCGCCTTGATCCACGATGTGCTCATTACGCTCAGCGCGATCGGCATCAGCCACTACCTGTTCGGAATCGGCTCGATCCTGTTGATCGACGAGTTCAAGATCAGCTTGCCGGTCGTCGCGGCGTTCCTGACGCTCGTCGGGTATTCGATCAACGACACGATCGTCGTATTTGATCGGATCCGCGAGGTCCGCGGCAAGAACCCGAACCTGACCCGGGACATGCTCAATCTCAGCATCAATCAGACGCTGAGCCGCACATTACTCACGTCGGGCACGACGCTGCTCGTGATCGTGATCTTGTACTTCCTGGGCGGCGACGGCGTCCACGCGTTCGCATTCACGCTGCTCGTCGGCATCACGGTCGGGACGTACAGCTCGATCTACATCGCCTCGCCCGCTCTGCTTTGGATGGCGAAGTGGGAAGCCCGCTCGAATCGACTCGCCGCCGGCAAGAGCTGAGCGGCCATGGTGCGCGGTCATTTGCCGCCGATCGGTTCGAGACGCGTTCGCGACGATCGCGGCGCGACCGGGTCGCCGTTTGTCTTGTTCGACGCGGCCTTCGCTTCGGGCGCGAGCGGTTCGGTCGGCGCATCGGAGCTTGGGATAGGCGGCGTCGATGCGGCGGGCACATCGAGGGGAACGAGCGGCTGGTCGCCGACCCGTTCATCGAAATCGGGCAGCACGAGCCGTTTGCCGACGGGCAAGATCTCGGGATCGGTCAGCAGGTCGCGATTCGCGGCGAAGATCCGGCTCGCCCACGCGGCGTCCCCGTAATAGCGCAGGGCGATCGCGGCGAGTGTATCGCCGTCGCGCAGCGGATGGTGCCGCTTCACGGGCCGCGTCTCGACGGTCGACGCGCGATCACCGCCGCGGATCGCGGGCGGTTCGGCCGCGCGCGGCGCGGGTTCGGCGACGCGAGGATCCAATCGGCGCGCCGTCGTCGCGGCGCGCGGCGCATCCGAAACGCTCGCCGGGATCGCGAGCCGAGTCGCGTCGCCGGACGTCGCGGGGATCGGACCTCGTCCGGACGCCGAGCCTTGTCGGCGCGCGTAGTCCTGAAGAAGGCCGCCGTATTCGCCTTGGATCTCGGGAGCCGCGGACCGCTCGGGCGTCTTGCTGAGCTGCGTGCGGGGGCGCGGATCGGTCGAGGGCGCGGCGGGACCGGGCGACTCGGCCGGAACCTGGAGCGAGGGCCGTTCGCCGCCCATCCACTGAACGGCCGTGTCGGCCGGCCCGGACGCGTGGCCATTCGTTTGGAATACGCCCGGCTCGGGTTCGTGAAAGAACATGGCCGATGCGAAACCGACGGCGATCACGCCGACCGCCGCACGCCAATGTCCGCCTCCCCGTTCCATGTCCCGGCTCCCGTTCCGAGCGTTCCGGCCACCGCCGCGCGAAGCACGATGGCGAGGCGGGGCCTTTGCAATCGTACCGGCGCGCCGCGGCGCGCGGCCACGGTTTCGGGCTTTTTTCGCGCTCTTGGAAGCCATCGTCGGCTGCTCGTGGCGGTGGGCGAACGGAATCGGATTGCGGGGACTCGGCGATTCGGGGTGATCTTGCCGAGCCCGGGTGCGGGCGCCGCATGGGATGGTGAGCTCGCGGTGCCGCGCCGCGCCTCTTCTATCGGTACACGGTGACCGCCGCGCACAGGGACTCCGGTGAACGATGGGAAACCCCGGTTGTCGCGGATGGCGCGATCGCGGTCGGCCGGAAGGCGCCGGTCGCCTCTGGATGGAACCGATTGAAGCGAGGGACCGGTCAGTTCGACAGAGGGTTGGTCCGATCGGTCCATGGGAATCGGTTCGACCGTTCGTTGAGCTGGCCATAGAGGAACTTGAGAACCTCGTTTCCCGTCGGCAGGCCGCGCGCCTGAAGCAATTGCGTGCCTTGCAGGGTCGTCGGGAGGTCGAGCCGCACGAGCGTTTCCTCGGGTTTGGGATGCTTGCGTTCGAGGAACCGGAAGAGCCGGTCGGCGTCGCGCGAGGCCGCTGAGTCGTTGGAACCCGCCGCGATCAGCGTGGGCATTCGTCCCGCGACCACCACATGGTTGATGGCCGCCTTGTTCGTGTATCCTCGGAACGATTGGGGCGGCGAAAGGTAGACGGCGACCTTCACATCGCGACCTTGTTTGTACGCGGGAAGTTGCGGCTTCGACCAATCATGGGTCGCCCAATTCATGGCGATGAGCGCGCCCAGTTCGCTGCCCACAATCCCCAGCAGTTCGATGTTCAACGACTGTTCGTTGTTCTTTTGGAGCAGGAACCGCTTGACCGTCTCGACATCCTCGATCATTCCGGCCAGCAGCGCCTGGACCTCGCGCGCGTTCATCTTGGACGGGTCCAGCTCCTCGGTACTCGCCGCGCCCCGCATCGTCGTGCTTTGTCCATGACCGCGCAGGTCGGGCACGATCACCGCGTATCCGTACATTTGCAGGGCCGATGCGAATCCGTCGAACTCCGCTCCCCGCCCGCCCCATCCGTGCAACAGGATGATCGGAACGACCGACTTGCCGTCCAGTTTCTCGACCACGTCGCCCCGTTTGACGAATCCACCCGGGTAATAGCTGCAGGAAAGGGCGACGCCGTCCTTGGTCGAAAAGGACAGGCGTTCGCGGTCGGGGATCTTGAGCGGTTCCTTGGGATCCGCCGACTTGGCGGCCGCCTTCGAAGGCGTCGCCGACTTGGGTGCCTGGGCCGATCCAGGTCCGGCGGCAATCAAGACAAGGCACACCGCTCGCAAAACGCCGGCGCTGACAAACGAGCCCCGCCACGCTCGGTCCCGACCTCGGATCTTCACGTCCATTCTCCTGACTACCGCGATGTCCCTCGCTGACTCCGATGTCCCTCGCTGACGCTTCGGGTCTCGATTCGGTGTCCTATCCGCGACCACGTGCGGTACATCGTAGGCCGTTCCGATGCGGCGGTCAACAAAAGCGAAATCTTGCGTCGGACGCGGGATTGGGGCACAATGAAACGGGGGAGGCGATGGCACTGGGAGGCCGGCACGGAAGGCGCGGACGGTCGGGGTCCGAGGGCGCGAAGAGGAGTGTCGACGTGAACAGCTTGTCAGGCGTGTGGCGCATGGCCGGCTCCCAACCGGCCGAGTCGTCGTACGTGCCGCACGACGCGATCGCCTTCTTGGTGAGTCTGATCGCGCATCTGGCCGCGATCGTCGTCTTCGGGCTCATCCCGATCCACGCGCCGAGCCGCGCGCAGCTTATCCTCCAAGCGGTCCGCCACGAAACGGAACCCGAGTTCGAACTGCCTCACCAATGGGTCTCGTCGGAGTTTCCGGACGAGGCGATCGGTTCGAACGGGGTCGACGGTGCCGACGCGCTCCGCGCGATGGCACCCGACGTTTCGGACCTTTCGGATCTGGAAAGCCCGCTCGAACTACTCGAGTCGAAGGTCGGGTCGATTCAACTGAGCCGCGCGATCGAATGGACGACAGGTCCGAAATTCAACGCGAATCTGGCGATCAAGGGGGCGGCGGGCGAAGGCCTTCAGGGCGCGGAAGGAGCCATCGATCGATTGACCGAGGAGATCCTCGCGTCGCTCGAGGAACGCAAGACGCTTGTCATCTGGCTTCTCGATCAATCGCCGAGCCTCTCGAGACAGCACCGCCTGATCCACGATCGACTCGATCGGATCTACGAAGAGCTTGGAGTGCTCGAGGCGAGCGGCAACAGCGCGTTCGCCGCGCGGGCGGACAAGCCGCTGCTCACGCGCGTCTATTGGTTCGGCGAACACGTGCGGGCCGCGCTCAAGGACCCCACCGACAACATCGAGACGATCAAGAAGGCGGTCTCGAACATCCCCGTGGATCCGTCGGGCATTGAGCGGGTTTTTTCGGCCGTCTATCTCGCCGCGCGCGACGCCTCCCGCTTTCGCGACATCGATCCGGAGACGGGCGAACCCGAACGGAACGTGATGATCATCGTGTTCACCGATGAGGCGGGCGAGGATCAGGATGGCCTCGAGTCGACCGTGAAGGTGTGCCGCAAGGACGGCGTTTCGGTGAGTGTCGTCGGCGCTCCGGCGCCGTTCGGCCGCAAGGAGACGTTCTTCAAATACACCGATCCCGACGGGGCATTCGATCAATCGGTGCGGTGGTTTGTCGTGGATCAAGGTCCCGAATCGCTATATCCCGAACGGCTCCGGATCGCGTTCCCCGATCCGCCCGAGGAGGAAGTGCCGATCGATTCCGGTTTCGGCCCGTACGCGCTCACCCGGCTCTGCGTCGAAACGGGCGGCACGTTTTACAGCGTGCATCCCAACCGCCGATCGGGACGATCCGTCTCGCGGGGGGAAACCGACGCGTACGCGGCCCACATCGAGCACTTCTTCGACTCCGACGCGATGCGGAGGTATCGGCCCGATTATGTGCCCCAGGAGGAATACGAGCGGCGGGTGAAGGCGAACGCGATGCGGTCCGCGCTGGTCGCCGCATCCCAACTCTCGTGGATCCGCGCCGCCGAACGTCCCGTCCTGCGGTTCGTGCCGAACGACGCGGCGCAGTTCGCCGCCCTGTTGTCCGAAGCGCAGAAGACCGCCGCGCTGCTCGAACCGTCGTTGCAACAACTTCATGAGATCCTGAGGAAGGGCGAATCGGCCCGCGATCAGGAAGCGTCGCCGCGCTGGCAAGCGGGATACGACCTCGCCATGGGCCGCTTGCTTGCGGTCAAGGTTCGTACCGAGGCGTACAACGCGATGCTCGCCCGAGCTCGCCGAGGCATGTCGTTTTCCAATCCGCGCGACAACACATGGGTGATGGAGCCTGCCGAAAGCCTCGCCGACGCGGGCGGAGGGCCACTCGACGCGCAGGCCGAACGCGCGCGGTTCTACTTGCGGCGGGTCATCGATCAACATCCCGATACGCCATGGGCCCACCTCGCGAACCAGGAACTCGAATCGCCGTTCGGTTGGAAATGGGTCGAATCGTTCACCGATCGGTCGCCGCGCCCCGCGCCGCCGGCGGGGCCGCCGTCTCCTTCGAATCCGCCGCCCAACAGCGCGTCGCCACCCGGCCCGAACCGACCCGTTGAACCCGCCAAACCCGCGCGCGCGGTGGAATTCAAGAAGCTTTAGACGGTGACCGCGCGTCACGCGGAACGGGTGCGAGGACGGAACCGGGAGGCATCGATGCGGAGCGTCGCCGGATGAACGGTTCGAGCCGCGATTCCGACTCGGGGCCCTCGTCGAGTTCGACGCTCGGCGCACGGAGCGAGATCATGGCGATTCCGTCGGGCGGGGTCGTCGGCCGGCTGGCTCCTTCTCCAACCGGTGCCCAACATGTCGGCAACGCGCGCACGTTCCTCGCCGCGTGGCTCTCCGTTCGGTCGCGGGGCGGACGCCTGATCCTGCGCATCGAGGACATCGACTCGCCGCGCGTCAAACGGGGCGCGGATCAGCAGGCGATCGACGACTTGGCTTGGCTCGGACTCGATTGGGATGAAGGTCCCGATCGGCCGGGATCGGTCGGGCCCTATTACCAGACACAGCGGCTCGCCGCGTATTCCGAGATACTCGACGCACTGCGGGACGCCGAACGGATCTACCCGTGCACTTGCTCGCGGTCCGATGTGGCCGACGCGGCGAGCGCTCCGCACGCGGGCCACGAGCCGCCGGTCTATCCGGGTACATGCGCGTCGCGCGACGCGCGCGACGCGCATTCGCTTGAAGGCCGCGCGTATTGCTGGCGGTTTCGCGTCGCACGAGGACCGTCGACGTTCGTCGATGATCTCGCCGGCCCGGTCGCGTGCGACGCCGCGCGCGAACTGGGCGACTTCGTGATCGCGAGATCCGATGAGCGTCCCGCGTATCAACTGGCGGTCGTGGTCGATGACCGCGCGATGGGCGTCAACGAGGTCGTTCGCGGCGACGATCTCGTTCCAAGCACGTTCCGGCAGCGCGGCATTCTCGATTGCCTCGGATGGCCCGCGCCCCGTTACGCCCACGTTCCGCTCGTCGTCGGCCCCGACGGCCGACGGCTGGCCAAACGGCACGGCGATACGCGGCTCGCGACCTTCCGGAATCTGGGCGTATCGAGCGACCGATTGGTCGGCCTCCTTGCCTGGTCGTGCGGCTGGCTGGATCGGCCTGAACCGATCGCGCCGCGCGACCTGATACCCCGATTCCGCTGGTCATCCGTTCCGCGAACGGCGTGGTGCTTTGATGAATCGGCCCGGCGGTGGTTGGGCGGCGGAACGGTCCGCACGCCTTGAACGGCGGCGCGGCCAATGGTACGGTCGGATGCCGCGCGGAGCGGCGGACGAAGCCGTCGGTACGCATCTCGGGAGCAACGCCATGTTGAGTCGATCATCGATCAGGAAACGAACGATGGGCATCGTCGGTGGTCTGCTCGCACTCGCGTCGGCGCCGTTCGCGGCGGGGCAACCGGCTCCCTACGATCAGTTTCCGCCCGCCGAACCGCCCGTTTACCGCGTTCGCTACGAACCGTCCGACCAACCGGGCGCGTTGATCTTCGGCGTGAACTACACGATCTGGATTCCGCCCGAAGTCCGCACGGTCCGCGGCGTGATCGTCCATCAGCATGGGTGCGGCGAGGGTTCCTGCAAGTCGGGACTCACCGGCGCGTACGATCTGCACTGGCGGGCCCTCGCGCGGCGGCATGCCTGCGCGCTGTTGGCGCCCGCCTACGAGCAACCGGAAGGCGCCGATTGCCAGAAGTGGTGCGACCCGCGCAACGGATCGGACGCCGCATTCCAAAAAAGTCTCGACGACCTGGGCCGCGCATCGGGGCACCCCGAGTTGGCGAACGCGCCGTGGGCCCTTTGGGGACATAGCGGCGGAGGGCACTGGGCGGGAGGCATGGTCCTGCTGCATCCCGAGCGCGTCGCCGCCGCTTGGCTGCGATCGGGCGTACCCCTCCTCGAATCCGATCCGGCTCGGCCGACGATCCGGGCCCACGAGCTCACCGACGCGGCGCTGCGCGTTCCCATCCTCTGCAACCTCGGAACGCAGGAGGGCGTGACCGTCACCGACGGCCGATTCGCCGGGGTTTGGGATGCGAACAAACGGTTTTTCAAGGCCATGCGCTCGCGCGGCGCGACGATCGGCGTGGCCGTGGACCCATTGACGAGCCACGAGTGCGGTAACCAGCGCTATCTTGCGATCGCCTGGCTCGATGCGTGCCTTGCGCTCCGGTTGCCGACAAACGCCGGCGAGCCCCTTCGCGCGATTCCGGCGGACGATGCCTGGCTGGCTCCGATCACGGGAGGTGATGCCGCGCCCGCCGCGCGTTTCGCCGGCAATCCATCCGACGCCGGTTGGTTGCCGAACGAGGTGATGGCCAAGGCCTGGATGACCTACGTGCGCGATACGTCGGTATCGGATCCGACTCCGCCGCCGGCGCCCCGCAATGTCCGCAAACAGGGTGACGAGCTGACTTGGGACGCCGATGCCGATCCGGAGAGCGGATTGGGCGGATTCGTGATCGAACGGGACGGGCAAATCGTCGCACGGCTTCCCGATAAGGCGAACCATCCGTTCGGTCGACCCGTTTTTCAGAACCTCCAATACAGCGATACGCCCACACAGCCGCTCGCCGCGATGCGATGGACCGATCCGAAGCCGGAACCCGGAGGCAAGCACGTCTACAGGATCTTCGCGATGAACACGGTGGGAGCGCGTTCCGAGCCGGCCGTCGCAGGCCGTCCGTGACGTACCGCGGACGCGTTCTCCACGGGTCGGGCCCGCGCGTCGGGGTCACCGATCGGATCCGTCGACCACGTGGACCACGCGTCCCACGAAGAGGAATCCAGGGGCACCGGGGAAGAAGGCCTGGCACAACCTTTGCGTCGCGATTCAATACAGGTCGGCGGCGGTCGCCAGACCTTGGTCGCGCTCCGGGCCGGCGCCTTGTCGCGGGATCGCGGGGATCTCGATCGCGATCGAGGCTCCCGATTCAGGCCGATCCACGCGCATCCGGCCGCCGTGCAGCGTGACGATCCGCCAGCACTTGGTCAGACCGAGTCCCAGCCCGCGTCCCGCTTCGCGTCCGGAGAAATACGGATCGAAGACGCGTGGTCGGATCCAATCGGGAATACCCGGTCCGTTATCCCGAACCACGATCGTGTCGCATGCGGGCGAACGGCGCGCGTTGCTCGGCCCTTCCAAACCTCCGCGAACCGGCCCGCTCCCCGCGTCGCCGTCCGCGTCGCTCCCCGCGTCGTCCGCCTCCGAGCCCGCGCTCCAGGCCGACCGAGCGTCGACCTCGACCCAACCACCGGTTCCGACCGCTTCGAGCGCGTTCACGCAGAGCGACTTGAGGGCGACGGCGAGCTGGCGGGGGTCGGCGGCGATCTCGAAATCGGCATCGGTCCCGACGCGAACGAGGCGGGTCTCCTGAATCGCTGCGACGGCGACGAGCTCCTTCAGTACGCCGTCGACGAGCGAGTGGGCGGAGACGTGGCGCGGCTCGATCAACGGAGGGCGCGCGAACAGCATCACGTCGGCGATCATCTCGTGCGCCCGAAACGCCTGGCTATTGATCGTCGCGAGCTTCCTGCGCCGTTCGGGATCGTGTTCATCGCGGAGCAGCGCCTGGGCGCGCGTGGCGATGTTCGCGAGCGGGTTGTTGATCTCGTGCCCGGCGCCGTACGCGAACTCCTTGATGGCCTCGAGCTTCTCCCGTTCTACCGACTCGGTGAACCGCTCTTCCCATTGCTCGAGCCGCCGCGCCATGCGGGCGATCCGATCGAGGCCTCGGAGCCAATCGCGGGTGGAGCCTCGCCACGCGGCCTGAATCCGCTTCGCGCCTGGGGATTCGAGCACGGTCCGACGATCGGCTTCGCAATCCCGCGCCGCTCCTTCGACCAACCCAACGAGGTCGTGTCCGTTCGACCGGATGTCGTTCGGTCCGGTTTCCAACGCCCATGCGGCCCATCCGCCCAGCCGCTCCGCCCCATGGCCTCGTTCGCTCCCGGAGGGTGGGCGCCACGCATCGGACCCGAAAAAAAGACCGACGAGACGCGCTCGGTCGCGCATCGCTTCGGCCGCGCGGGCCGATGCGAGGTCCGCGACGGCGACCGAAAGGGCCGCCTGCTCGGACCAGGCCCCGATCGTGCGATCGTCGGCCGGTATCCAGCCGGCCAGCTCGGGGTCGGGCGACGATTCCCAGACGCGGCTTCGCATCGCGTCCAACCAATGCGCCAAGTCCGACAGGCCCGCGACGGGCCGGCCCGATGCGAGTCGAAACCGACACGCGGCCCAGACAACGAGCGTCGGTTCACGGCAAAGCAACGACTGCAGGCGCCCGCGGACGCCGTCGTCGGGCTCGGTCAACCAAAGATCGGCCAGTTCGGCGGCCGCCCCGTCATGCAAGGGCAGTCCATGCGTCTCGCCGCATTCCATGCGTAGCGGGAGGACGTGCATGCGAATGCCTTCCGCAACAGTTCGCGGAAGCGCCGCGGCCTCCGCGACCCGTATTCCTCAATCCACGGCGATCAATCCACGGCGATCAATCCACGGCGATCAATCCACGGCGATCAATCCACGGCGATCAATCCACGGCGATCAATCCACGGCGATCAATCCACGGCGATCAATCCACACGGACGCGCTACACGCGCAAAGGACGTTCCATGTCGAGCAACTCGCAAACCCGATCCAACAACCGATCGATCACGAACGGTTTCTGCAGGAAGTCGTTCGCGCCCGCCGCACGCAACTCGGCGATCTTGTCGTGCTCGACCATCCCCGAGATGCAGATGATCTTGACCGCTTCGAGGCTGTCGTCGCTCCGCACCCGCTGGCAAACCTCTTTGCCGTTGATGTCGGGGAGCATGACGTCGAGCACCACGACGTCGGGCCGGAATTCCTTGACGAGCATGCCCGCGTCGAATCCGTTGTTGGCGGTACGGATCTCGTATCGTCCGTCCCGCTCGAACACGTCCACCATCAATTCGACGAGTTCCTGATCGTCGTCGACGATCAAGAGCTTGCGTTTTCCGCTTTCGAGCGCATCGGTCGGGATGCCGTTGTCCTTCATGAAGGAAAACAACTGATCGCGCGGAATCCGGCGGAACCGGCTGCCCGGCACGCGGAAGCCCTTCAGCGTCCCGTTGTCGAAACAACGGATGATCGTCTGTTGGCTCACCTTGCAGATCTTGGCCGCTTCACCGGTCGTGAAAACAGTCTTCGTCGTGGACATTATTGAACCACCCTTCCTGGACGATGGTCGGGCCAGCCTGCGAAAACCGACGCTCGGCGCGTGGCCGATTCCCGATTCCCCCAAACCTCCGTGAACACCACGTTGTCGCTGGCCCTCGAGCTCCCTCGTACATACCTGGGTGCCCCATGAGGCACACCTGACTTCCGCTCGACGCGCGTTCCGCGCCTTCGCGACTCCCTTTCTCACCCAAACATCCCCGGCCGCCACAGGTTCCCGGCATCGCTCGATGCCGCCGCCCGGTTCGCACGCTTCCAGGCTTCCCGTGTCCAGGCTTCCCGTGTCCAGGCTTCCCGTGCGACGCAGTCGATCGCAGGTTTCCCGACTTCCAGCCTTTCTCCGGCAACGCCATGACTTGCAACCGACGCAATCGGCAAGCTCCACCGGATCTCCCAGTTTTACCGAGTTTGCCAATCGCGCAGATTATATACGGGTACCAAATCGAGTCAATATCGATCTGGAAGCCGCAAGTCCCGAATGGAAAACGTTTTACGCCAAGGCGACCATTTTGGGCCGAGTTCCGCGTGGTTGTGTCGGCGTTCGAGCGGAAGGAATGTCAAGGGGGCGTTTGAGGACGCGAGGCAGGCCGTCGAACGCCACCCCGCTCGGGCGGAAAAGCTGGCGTGCGGCCCGATCAAGGTTCGTCGTTGGCGGGAGAGGGCCGAGGACGGCGGCCTTCGAGTCGGAGGAGGAGTACGGCGAGATCGGCGGGCGTGATGCCGCTGATCCGGCTCGCTTGCGCCAGCGATAGAGGGCGGATACGGCCGAGTTTTTCGCGGGCTTCCGATCGAAGGTGAGGGATCGCGTCGTAGTCGAGGTCGGGCGGGATCGATCGTTCGGCGAGTCGGGCCATGCGATCGACCTGCTGTCGCTGGCGGAAAACATAGCCCGCGTATTTCACGTCGTGGACGACCTGTTCCAGGACCGGGTCGGGGACTTCGGCGAGCGGAGGGAACATGGCGACGAGCGTTTCCCAAGTGGATTCGGGCCTGCGCAGGATCTCTTCGAGGGTCGATTGGCCGATCCGTGTCGAGCGGATACGGCTCAGCGTTTCCTCGATGCGTCCGACTTTCTCCTCGAGGATCCGGCCGCGCGGCTCGTCGACCAGTCCGAGGCGGCGTCCGAGCGGGGTGAGCCTTCGGTCGGCGTTGTCGTGCCTGAGGACCATGCGATGTTCGGCTCGGCTCGTGAACATCCGGTACGGCTCATCCACGCCGCGCGTCACCAAATCGTCGATCATGACGCCGATGTACGCTTGATCGCGGCCGAGCACCAGGGGCGGCGCGTCTCGAAGGCGCAAGGCCGCGTTGATGCCCGCGACAAGGCCCTGCGCTCCGGCTTCCTCGTAGCCCGTCGTTCCGTTCAGTTGGCCCGCGAAGAAGAGGCCGCGGATCCGTTTGGTTTCGAGCCACGGCCAAAGCTGGTCGGGCGGGCAATAATCGTATTCGACGGCGTAGCCGTATCGCACGATTTGGGCCCGTTCGAGCGCGGGGATCCGCTGGATCACCGCATCCTGCACGTCGCGCGGAAGGCTCGTCGAAAGCCCGTTCACATACACTTCGTGCGTCCGGCGCCCCTCGGGTTCCAGGAACAACTGATGGCGGGCCTTCTCCGCGAAACGAACGACCTTGTCTTCGATCGACGGGCAATACCGCGGTCCACTCGAACGGATCTGCCCAGAGTACATGGGCGCGCGATGCAGGTTTTCCCGGATCAAGGCGTGGACCGACTCGTTCGTGTGGACGGTCCAGCACGGGATTTGCTCCACCTCCAGACGATCCCGCAAGAAGGAAAACGGACGCGGTGTATCGTCGCCCGGTTGGCGCTCGGCCCTATCGTAATCGATGGTTCGGCCGTTCAGTCGCGGCGGAGTGCCCGTCTTGAACCGGGAGACGACGAACCCGAGCCGGCGCAGTGCCTCGCTGATTCCCGCCGTCGTCCCCTCACCGGCTCGGCCGCCCGGCGTCGTCTGTTCGCCCGTGTGCATCACGGCCTGAAGGAAAGTGCCGGTCGTCAGGACGACGCACGGCGCGAGGTATTCGGCGTCTCCCCGGACACGGACGCCCCGCGCGCGACGCTCTCCTCGGCGCGATTCGGTCAAGAGGTCCTCGACCGTTTCCTGGCGCAGGGCGAGCCCCGGCTGGGACTCGACGACGCGCTTCACTTCCTGTTGATAGGCCCTCTTGTCGGCTTGGGCGCGCGGGCCGTGCATCGCGGGCCCCTTGCGCACATTGAGCATGCGGAATTGGATGCCCGCGGCGTCGATCGCGCGGCCCATGGCGCCGCCGAGCGCGTCGATTTCGCGGACGAGTTGCCCTTTCGCGACCCCGCCGATCGCCGGGTTGCAGCTCATCTGCGCCACGGTGTCGAGATTCGAGGTGAGCAGCGCGACCGATGCGCCGGCGCGGGCGGCCGCGAGCGCCGCTTCGGTGCCGGCGTGCCCGGCGCCGACCACCAGGACATCGAATGTGTATGTCGATCGGCCCACCGCGCAGGAACTCCAACCGTGGGGCAAGCTCCCAGCTTGCCCGCCTCAGGCAAGCCGGAAGCTTGCCACGCTCGAATCCGCCTTCAGGGTATCCGAGACGCCTTCGGACCGGTAGATTCACTCTTGCAAGGCGACGGGTCATCGCGCAATCCGGGGAGTGTTCGGCATGTTTCGATTCGGCGCGGCGCCGTTCGGCGCATCGGTTCCATCGCGTGTGTTCGATTGGATCGGAAGACTCGTCGCGATCGCTTCGATCGGGATTCCGGCGTCGGGATCGGTATGGGCCAAAATCCCTCCGTTCCGAATCGTCTCGATCGAGGCGGCGGCCGAGTATCCCGCGTGCGCGGTCTTCGACGTCAATCGGGACGGAACGCTCGACGTTTTCTCGGGAGGCGCGTGGTACGAGTTCACGCGGACGTCCGCGTCCGGCGCGTCCCCGTCACGCGCCGCATTCGAACAGCGCGCGAGGCATTTCGTGCGGGACGTCGAGGTCATTCGAGGGCGATTCGACGACTATTCCAACTTGCCGTACGACGTGGACGGGGACGGGTGGACCGACGTGATCAGCGCGAACTATCGCAGCCAATCGATCTATTGGGTCCGCAATCCCGGTTCGGCGGACCATCCGTGGTCCAAGCATGTCGTGGACACACCGGGTCCCATGGAGACCGCGCGGCTCGTCGACCTGAATGCCGACGGGCGGGTCGACCTGCTGCCGAACGGTTCCGATTTCGCCGCATGGTGGGAATTGCCGTCCGGCGCGGCGACGACCGGGGCCGCATCCGCGCTTTGGACTCGCCACGTTCTTCCCGCCGGGCTCGCCGGTCACGGCATCGGAGCCGGCGATCTGAACGGGGATGGACGGATCGATCTGGTGGGGCCGTCCGGTTGGTTCGAGGCGGGCGGGGACGGTTCGTGGATTCCGCGACCCGAGTTTCGGCTCCACCGCGACGCGAGCATCCCGGTCCTCGTCCACGACGTCGATGCCGATGGAGACGCCGATCTGATTTGGGGACGGGGCCATCATGTCGGCCTCTATTGGATGGAGCGGATTCAGGCGGGCGGGGCGGCGGAATGGAGGCAGCACACGATCGATTCGAGTTGGTCTCAAGCGCACAGCCTGCTCGTGGCCGATCTCGACGGCGACGATCGGCCCGAGTTGATCACGGGACCGAGGTACTTGGGCCACGAGGGCCGCGATCTTGGTGAGTACGATCCGCTCGCGCTGTATGCCTACGCGTACGAAACGGCGTCGCATACGTGGTCCCGCGGGACGATCCATCGCGGAGGACGTGTCGCATTCGGACTCGATCCCAAAACGGCCGACCTCGACGGCGACGGCGACCTGGATCTGGTCGTCGCCGATCGAAGCGGCCTGTATCTCGCGGTGAACCTCTCCGGTGAGGAGCGACCGAACGCCGAATCCGCGGACTTGCCCCTGTTCAACCATCGCGATCTCCTTCGATCGGGCGCATCCGGAGTGATTGACGATCCGTTCGCGTGGGGTGTCCGCCGCGCGGCGATCCTCGATGGGATGCGCGAGGCGATGGGCGTCGAGCCCGATGCGTCGCGCCGCGTGCCGCTCGACGCGCGCATCCTCGATACGGCCGACGCGGGGACCTATCTCCGCAAACAGATCCGGTTCACTCCGGAACCCGGCGATTCCGTTCCCGCGTTCTTGCTCGTTCCGAAGAACCAACGTTCTCCCGGCCCCGCCATGCTCTGCCTGCACCAGACCACAGGCATCGGAAAGGGCGAACCGGCCGGACTCGGCGGACTCGCGAATCTCCACTACGCCGACGAGCTCGCGAAACGGGGATATGTCTGTCTGGTTCCCGACTATCCGTCGTTCGGTGATTATCCGTACGACTTCGCGGCCGCGCGCGACCGGTACGCGAGCGGATCGATGAAGGCGATCTGGAACAACATGCGGGCGGTCGACCTGCTCGAGGCGATGCCGGAGGTCGATCCCGATCGGATCGGAGTCATCGGCCATTCGCTCGGCGGGCACAACGCGCTGTTCACCGCGGCGTTCGACCAGCGTTTGCGGGCGGTCGTGACGAGCTGCGGTTTCACGGCGTTCCACCACTATTACGAGGGCAACCTCGCGGGCTGGACAAGTGACCGATACATGCCGCGCATCCGGGATCGGTTCGGCAACGATCCGAACCGGGTACCGTTCGACTTCTTCGAGGTGCTCGGCGCGATCGCGCCTCGATCGGTGTTCGTCAACGCGCCGACCGGCGACTCGAACTTCGCGGTCGAGGGCGTGCGCGAGGTGGAGGCCGAGTCGGCGAGGGTCTATGCGCTGCTGCGCGCCGAGGGCCGTGTCCGGTACGTCTATCCCGAATGCGGCCACGATTTCCCGCCCGAGACGCGCGAGGCGTGCTACGAATGGCTCGACGCCGCGCTCGGCGCCCCGTAGCGGAAGTCGCGGAACTTCCGCCGACGCGGTGAGCCGTAACTCGACGGCAAAGCGCTCGGCGGACGGGACGCGTTCGAATCGCGCCTACGCCGTCCGTTTCAACGGACCGTTCGGCGTCTTCAGCCGGAACAGGCCGAAGATCTCGTCCTGCGTCAACCCGGATCCGCTCGGCGGTCCCGATTCGGCGAAGATCGTCGCGAAGAGCTCTCGCTTGTCTTCGAGCACCTGGTTGATGCGTTGTTCGATGGTTTCCGTGGCCAGCATGCGGGTCACCACGACCGGACCCGCCGAACCGATCCGGTGCGCGCGGTTGATCGCCTGGTCCTCGACCGCCGGATTCCACCATCGATCGAATAGGAAGACGTACTGGCAGAATTGCAGGTTGATCCCGACGCTGCCCGCCCCGTAGCTCATCAGGAGGACATGGTGCGCATCGCCTTGCTTGAACTGTTCGAGGATGGCGTCGCGCTGACGGCTCGGAATGCGACCGTGGTACTCGAGCGGTCCGAACGCGGATATCCGATCGCGTATCGTACGCAGCGATTCCACCCATTGGCTGAAAACGATCGCCTTCTGGCCGCAGGCCGCGATTTCCTCGAGGTCGGCGACGAGCCGTTCGAGTTTGCAGCTTGCGCCGGTGGCTGGATCGAAGTTGCAGATCTGCTTGAGACGCAGGACCAGTTCAAAGACGTGTTGGATGGTGAGCTCGTCGCCCATCGCGCTCAACCGCACCACGCCTTCGTCCTCGGCGATCCTGTACGTTTCCCATTGCTCGGGCGTCAGTGCCAAGTGCGCGTCGCGGTAAATCTTGGGCGGCAGGTCGGTGAGCACCATGTCCTTGGTGCGGCGGAGGACGTAGTCGCGAGCGAGGCGGCCCATGCGCCGCGCCTCCATGCCCGATTGCAGGCAGCCGGGCGCCAGGAATTCAAAAATCCCCACGAGGTCGTCCGGACTGTTCTCGACCGGCGTTCCCGTGAGCGCCCAGCCCCGCGATCTCGGAATCGCCCGCACGATCTCGCTCGTCGCGCTCGAACGGTTCTTGATGCGCTGCGCTTCGTCGAGCAGGACGAGGTCGAAACGCAGTCCGCCCTCGTTGAGCAGATCGCGGTCGCGCATGAGCAGTTCGTAGTTGGCGATCTTGACCGGCATCGCGGGCTGCCGCCATTGCCAGTGCCGCTTCTCCCGCTCGCCTTCGATGATGGCGAGCGGAATCTCGGGGGCCCACAGTGCGAACTCGCGTCGCCAGTTGCTGACGAGCGGTTTCGGGCAGACGAGCAGCACCGATCGGATTTCTCCCGATCTCAGCAGGAGCCGCACGGCCGTGATCGACTGCATCGTCTTACCAAGGCCCATTTCGTCCGCGAGGACCGCCGCGACGCGCGGGTAGAGGAAGGCGATGCCTTCGAGTTGGTACGGAAACGGTTCGAACGGGAAATGGACCTCGCCCGTCTGAACGAGCGACTCCAGGGGAGGCTGGAGCATGTAATAGAGACGGTCCTTCAATTTGATGATGTCGTTGGGCGGTCGAATCCGCGTATGACGGACGGGCGGCGCGATCGGCCGGGAGCGATCGGGGGCCGGCCCCCGCGCCGGACGCTTCCCCATCGGAACGAACCGCGCGGATTCGGGAAACAAGAAACTCTCGCAGGGCGGCGCCGGCCCGACGACGCGCACCGTGATAATGCGAACGGACGCTTCCCGGCCCATCTCGACGGGCAACGCCTGAATCCGCCATCCGCGCGCGAGGGCCGTGTTCCAACCCGTGGAGAAATCCGCGACGGGGATTCTCAGATCGATCGAGCCCACGGAAATCGGCGCGCGACGATCGTCCTCGATCCTCGCCCTTTCGATTCGCTCAGGCCCGCCGCCATCGGTCATGCCGTCCTCGTCGTGCGAATGGGCTCCGATCGCCGCTCGATCCCCGCGGTCAGGCGGCCTTTCTCGCCTCGCCGATCGCTTCCCGAATCCGCTCGAACGGCTCGGCCAAGTCCAACTCGTTCGCGTGCGCCCGCCATAACTCGACGATCCGCGGACCGTCCGACTCGAATCGGTTCGCCACTTCCAACCGGCGCGCGCCAAGCTCGAACGGCGTCGGAACGGCGCAGGCCCTCCTTGGGGACCGGCCGTCGCTCTCTTGCGACTCGCCGCCGAACGATGTCCGGGATGCCGTTAGGCCGGGTCCGGCACGCGATCGATCTTCGCCGACCGAGTTGGAACCGGGATCGGAGACGACAATGCGCGCGACGGGCGTATCCAGGGTTCCCCGGACGGCCAGAACGGGATCGAGATCGGTGCAGACGAAGAGCGGTTTCGCGCTCGATTTGCGGACGAGCGCCTGGGCGATCTGTTCGCCGAACAAGAACGGTTGAAGGGTCGGACCGTAGAGAATCTCCTGGGCGCGGCTGGCTCGCACCGGAGCCGTACAGTGGAATTCGATCGGTCGGCCGAGCGTGTTGAGCACGAGATAGCCGCCGATCCACGTCGCGTCGCCGCCCGCGACAACCGTCACGAACCCGACTGTCGGCGGTCCTCCGGTTCCCGCTCCGCTCGAAGGGCTTGGTCCGCTCATCAGGCCGCTGCAACCTCCCCGCACGGTTTGCGAATCGCGAATCGAGCGGGCGGGTCGCCCGCGTGTGGACCGTGCAATGATCGGGTCGGGCCGATGCTGGACTTTAGCACCTTTACCGACCTTGCTCGAAGGTCTGCGAAAGTGGCGCGACTGGGAGAGCTCGGCGAAGCCGCGAGGTTCGCGTGCCGTGGGGCTAGCGTCCAGCTTGCCGCCTTATCTCGGACCTTTGGAGAGGCAAGCAAGATGCTCGCCTTCTTTCCGGCTTGCCGCGAGAATCGGTACGGGCGGCCCGTTCGAACGGCCGTTGGTCGGTGAGGTCTCGCCGCGACCGGTGGAATTGCTCGACAAGGCACTGCGTTTGTCTATACTGAGGGCTCCGGCACGCCGTACTGGAGTCCACGATGCACGATCCGCAACAGGTTCCTCCCATCTTCCGAATCGACGTCTCGGCCGACACCACGGCGGCTCAGCCCACGGGGGACCACGATCGCATGGTCGTCTTCCTGCTGCGCCAATTGCTCGCGTCGCAGGAGCGCCAGAACCAGTTGATCGAGGAATTGAATCGCCAGTTCTCGGCGGCCCAGCGCCAGCGCGCGACCGAACTCCAGCAGTGGAAAGACGCGCATCCCGAGGTGGCGCAGCAATGCCGCGCGGCCGCCGAGACACTGAGCCGCGTGCAGACCGAGTTCCTGCAATCGATGGCGCGGGAAGTGGTCCATTGCGAGGACGCGCTGATGGATGGTGAATTCATGTTGAACGAGTTCGTCGACCGTTACGGACCGCGGCTCGCCCATTTGAACGGTCTTCTCCAGGTCTTTTCGCAGTTGAGCGGCACGGCGTGAATGTCGAGCTTGTGCGCGTGCTCACGCGGGACGGCGTGCGCCTCGACGGCGCGTACGAGCGGGTCCGCGAGCCGCGTGCGCGGATCGGCGACGTGCTTTGCCTGCATGGCGCGGCGGGGAATTTCTATTCGGGCGCGATGTTCGAGCGGCTCGTCGAGCCGCTCCGCGATCGGGGATGGGGCGTGCTCCGCGTGAACACGCGAGGCCACGACGGCTATTTTCCCACCCGGACGGCGGCCGGCCCCGCGCGTCTCGGCGCCGCGTACGAACGGGTCGGCGACTGCGAACAGGACGTCACGGCATGGCTCGATTGGCTCGCGGGTCGCGGGGCGCCCCGCGCCGTCGTGCTCGGCCACAGCCTCGGCGCGATCAAAGCGCTGCACAGCCAGGTCCACGCGCGCCACGCGCTCGCGCGGGGCATCATCGCGATTTCTCCCCCGAGACTATCCGCCGGCCTTTTCCGATCGAACGCGCCCGAGCGGTTCCTGCCGACATTGGAGGAGGCCGAGCGCCGGATCGCGGAGGGCCAACCGCGGGCGATCCTCGAGTCGCCCTTTCCCTTTCCCATGCTGATCACGGCCGAGTCGTTTCGCGACAAGTACGGTGCCGAGGCCTACCACATCGTGGATCAGGTTCGAAGCCTCGCGATCCCCGCCGGATTCATCTATGGGGCGCGGGAACTTGTCGACGCGAATGCCGCGTTCGCGGAACTGCCGGAGATCCTCGCCGACCATGTTTCCGATCGCCGGTTGCTCCGGTTCGAGATCATTCCGGACGCGGACCATTTCTATGTGGGCTACCAGGAATCGCTCAATGCCGCCGTGCTCGCCATGATCGATTGGATCGGCGGTCCTGGGTCCGCGTCGTAGGTGAACCGCGCCGCGCTCGAGCCCGAGTAGCCGTTTGCCGGAATGCGCCGCGCACTTCCTCCCGCATGGCCGTTCACCTACAATCGACGGCGTTCGATGCGAGGGAGGTGGGCCGACGCATGCCGCGGATCCGTTTCGTCATGATCGGTGGATTTCTGGGCGCGGGGAAAACGACCACCGTCGCTCGGCTTGGGCGGGCGTACGCGCGGGATGGCCGTCGTGTCGCCGTCGTGACCAACGATCAGGCCCATGATCTGGTCGACACGCGGACCCTCCGGCACGAAGGATTCGAGGTCGGGGAAGTCCCGGGCGCCTGCTTCTGCTGCAAGTTCGACGATCTTGTCGATGTCGCCGGCCGGTTCTCGGGCACGGCCGCGCCCGACCTGATTCTGGCCGAACCGGTGGGAAGCTGCACCGATCTCGCGGCGACGGTCATCGAACCGCTGCGGCACCTGCATGCCGACGACTACGACGTCGCGCCGTTCACCGTCCTGCTCAAACCCGAACACGGCCGCAAGATCCTCGGCGGCGACCGGAACGCCGGTTTTTCGCCGAAGGCCGCCTACATCTTCCTGAAGCAGATCGAGGAAGCCGACCTCGTGGGACTCAACAAGGTCGACCGATTGACTCCGACCGAGATCGACGATCTGACCGATCTCGTGCGAAACCGTTTTCCGGGTAAACCGGTCGTCCCGCTCAGCGCGCGAACGGGCGCGGGATTCGATCGGCTCCTCGATGCCTTGGCGTCCCCGCGGATCGCGCCGAGCCGACCGATCGACGTCGACTACGATGTCTACGCCGAGGGCGAGGCGGAATTGGGGTGGCTGAATTGCCGTTGCGCCGTCGCGTCCTCCGCCGAGTTCCCGCTCGATGCATGCATGCTCGATCTGATCACGGCGCAGCGCGACGCGCTCGCCCGGTCGGGGATGGAACCGGCGCATTGGAAGATCCACGGCGAGCACGGCGAGGATGCGGCGCTGGTGAACCTGGTGAGCCGTGACGCGGCGCCCGAACTGTCCGTCGCTTCGGAATCGCGCGTGCCCGGCGCGCGGCTGGTCGTGAACGCGCGGGTCGCCGGGGATCCCGAATCGCTCGAAGAACTCGTTCGAGCGACGCTCGACGACTGGGCGCTCCGGCACAACCTGGTCGTGACGATCGATGGCATGCAGCGGTTCCGACCGGGACGCCCCGTGCCGACGCACCGGTTCGGCTGATCGATGGGCGACGGGCGTCCCGCGTCGCGGCGATCCCTTGCGAAGGACGCAGATGTGACGATCGATCCGACGAACGGCGATCCCGATCCGTTTCCCGGGCGGTGGCCGCCGAACGATCCGGCGATCCGCGACGCGCTGCTCGCCGCTTGGGAGTCGGGCGATTGGGGTCGGTACGAGGGTCGCGCCGGTGCGGAATTCGCCCGGAAGCTCGCCGCATTCCATCACGCGCCGCACGTCCACCCCTGTGCGTCGGGCACGATCGGCGTCGAACTGGCTTTGCGCGGGTTGGCCGTCCGCGCGGGCGACGAAGTCGTCCTTGCCGGTTACGATTTCCCGGGCAATTTCCGCGCGATCGAGGCGATCGGCGCGAGACCCGTGCTCGTCGATCTCGAACCGGACCGGTGGACGATCGACGCCGAATCGTTCGAGAAGGCCGTATCGAGCGGCCCGGTGCGCGCGTGCGTCGTGTCGCATCTCCACGGCACGCTCGCCGACATGACAACTATCTGTCACATTGCGTCGCGGCACGGCGTCGGCGTGGTCGAGGACGCCTGCCAGGCGGTCGGCGCGACCGTGCAGGGCAAGCCGGCCGGGACGTGGGGCGATGTCGGCGTCCTGAGTTTCGGCGGAAGCAAGCTGCTCACGGCGGGTCGAGGCGGAGCCCTCCTGATCCGCGACGCGTCGGTCCTGCAGCGGACCGTGATCTTCGGCGAACGGGGCAATCAGGCGTTTCCGCTCAGCGAGCTGCAGGCGGCCGTCCTCCTCCCCCAACTCGCGCGCCTCGCCGAACGGCACGCCGACCGACTCGATCGCGCGCGGGTCTGGCGCGAACGGCTTACCATGGAGGACGGACCGTTCGACGTGCCGCCGTTCGAGCGGGGGTCGCCCGCCTTCTATAAGCTCGGGCTCCGTTCGCGCGCTCCGGCGGTCGAGGTCTTGGAAAAACTCGCCGCGCGGCGCGCGATCGATCGGCCGATCGACATCGGCGCGGGGTTCCGCGGGTTCCATCGCCGCGGCGCGGCGCGATGCCGCCGAGTCGGCGGACTTCCCGGTTGCGAACGGGCCGCGTCGCATACCCTCCTGATCCACCACACGGCGCTCGCCGGGCCGATCACCGGCTGCGCCGACGAAGCCGATCGGCTGACGCACGCGCTGCGCGGATGAAGGATTGAACTTTCCCAACCCGGTGGCGTAAGCTCCCAACTTGCGATCCCGAGAATCGCTCCGGCGACGGAGGATCCGACTCGCGTTCCCAGTCGCGAAGCGACGGTCCGATCAAAGCCCGGGGCAAGCCGACGCGAGTTTTGCGGCGCGGCGGCGCCGCCCCGGGTGGATGCCCGCGAAACGTTCGGAAGCCGTACGGCGGCGGCCCTATCGGATGGCGTTCCGCATGTGCTGCTTTGATGCCGGTCGATCATCGGGTCGCCCGGAGGCAAGGTCTTCCTTCGCGCAGCGACGCTCGGCGCGGGACGTCAAACCTTGCGATAACCGAGCGACGTGATGATCGAGTGCATTTCCTCGTAGGTGATGAATCGGCGCCGGTGTTCGAGCTTGTATTGGTCGATGGCCGATGCGAGTTCCCTCGCATCGGGAGACAACGCGTCGTGCGAATTGGCGAATTGCCTCCGTTCCCGCGCGATCGGCGCCCGCGAACTGTTTCCTCGCCGTTCGATGAACGGGGCTTCGTTTTCCAATTGCGTCGCCATGGCCGTCAAGCCTCCGCGCTGTCGCGCCGGCCGAGCGGTCCCCCACGATGGGATCGGTTCGCGCGGCCGTCCACCCAAACATACACCCGAAACACGGCGCGGGGTCGTGGTCCGTGGGCGGCACGCCGCACCGACCGCGCGCGATCGGAACGATTCCACCGTTCTTAACGGATGGTCATCACCGGGAGGAGGCAAGCAAGATGCTTGCCCCGCCGGGGGTGGCCGTTACCGCCGCAGGCTTGATTCGATCGATAGCTCGTCGTCGGTCCGTTCGGCGATTTCCAGTCCCATCGCGCGGGCCGTTTCGAGACTGAGGCGTTCGCCCTCCCGGTCGCCCGCGAGCTGTTGGGCTCGGGCCAATTCGTGCCAAAGCGCGGCATTCGGAGGACCGAACTCCATCGCGCGGCGGAAATGGACGATCGCTTCGTCCGCGCGCCCCAATTCGCGGTGCGCGAGCCCTTCAAGCCGATGGAGGGCGGCGAGCTGGGGATTGGAAAGCGCATCGGTGTCGATCGACTGCAACGTCGAGAGGGCTCGGCGAGGTTCCCCCCAGATTCGATAGATGTCCGCCACGGCAAGCTGCACGTCGGCATTGCGGGGTTGGATGGCGAGCGAGAGATGGTAGGACTCGAGCGCCCGATCGAGCCGGCCTCGGTGGGCGTCCACGTCGCCCAGCAGCGCGTGGCCCGGCGCGCTCTTGGGATCGGCCGCGACCACCTGCTCCGCCGCGCGCCGCGCTTCGTCGAGCCGCTGTTCGGCCAGGTGCATGCGGCCCAGCTCGATCAACAGCTCGGCGTTGCCGCCCGAGAGCCGCACTGCCTCGACCATCTCCCGCATCGCGTCCGGGCGGCGTCCCCGTTGCCAGAGAACGCGGGCGTAATGGAAATGGGCCCGCTCATCCTCGGGCGAGGCGCTGACCGCCGCCGCGAGATGCGACTCGGCGGCGTCGACCTCGTTGCGCCGCATCGACTCGATCCCGCGCAACATCCGCTGCCGACCCGCAACGATACTCTCAGCCGGCTTCGATTTGGTGGCCAGCGCGCACCCCGTTCCGCTCAATAGGCAAGCGGCCACGACAAGTCGGCGGGAAACTGGATTGGCCACGATGCGGTCTGTCGCACGTCGATTCACGGTTCTCCCGCGTCACGGTCCTTCCGCGGGTTTGCGGAATGAATCGCGACGGGCCGTCCGGAGGTGCGGGATCCTCCGAGCGACCCGTCCGCGTCATTTCGGAACCGGGGACGGTGCGAACGGCGTGCCATTGGGACGCCAATCGGGGCCATGCCAGGAAAAGGCCGGAAAACAGGCCTGTTTCGGCTCGAAGCCGCGGGCCTCCATCCGCTCCGCCTGCACGATCGGCCGATGCCCGGGAAGGAATTACAATTCGAGATTCCGCAGAAGGCTGACGGTCATGGCCTGAAAAACGGTTTCGAGCCGTTCAAAGTCGCGATCCTCGGCTTGAGCGAGCACGAGATACGAACGATCCTGGACGGTGAAGGCCCGGACACGGCACGTGATGACGAACTCCCGCAGGAAGAACGCCATGTCGCGACCCTCCGCGACGACCGACCCGAACGATTCGCGGACCGGCTCCGCCTCAAGCTGTTCGCAGTCGGAATCCATGATCCGCACCACTTCGTCGACCAGATGTTCCGGATCGCGCGGGTGGGCGTAGATCTGCAACGTCCAAAAAGCGCCGGTTGGGCTCTCGACCGTGACTTCGCGCGGCCACGCGTCGGACCGTTCGGCGAGCGACCAATTCTCGGGATATTGGAAGCGAACGCCGTCATCCTCGTACAGGGCGGTCATGGAGCTCCGCCTATTTGAGCGTGAGGATCCGTCCGCGGCTGGTTTCCTCGATGTCGATCTTCCCCTCGCGGGCCAACCAGCCGACGCCTTGCAGGATCTGATCGCGCGGCGCGTCGACGGTCTTGATGAGTTTCGCGAGGGAAAGAGGTCCCTGGTCCTTGAGGGCGTGCCAGACCGCGCCGGCCGTTTCCCCAATCGCCATGACGGGCGAACGCAACGTCGTCTCCATGGTGGCAACTCCTCGTCCGGGATAGGCAATCACGGCCGGGCCGCATGGAAGGATCGGCCATTCGGCCGACAGTATAGCGTTGGAACGCGTCGCTGGCGAGCCATGGTCATGGTTCGCTCCGCGAACCACGGGAATCTGCGCGCGACGTGGATACCAAGAAAGGCTGATCGCGGAGCGATCAGCGACATGGTCAACCACAAAGGTCACGGGCTCGCGCGGCCTTCTTCCTTGTAGAGCGGAAGGTGGCGGTAATGGACTTCGAGGGAGAGCAGGTTGAGCGTGGTGACGTAGAGTCGTCCGGCTTGGCCGGCCCATCGATCGGCCACGGGCAGGAAGGGATCCCAACTCCCCGCATGGCGTCCATCCGCGATCTGCGTGCGCGCGAGCATCGGGTGGAGCCTCGCGTTCCATTCCTTCCAGGCGTCGCCTCCGACGTGGAACATGACCTGGGTCGCGTAGTACCAATAGTAGGTGTCCCGGCGCCGGGACAGGATCGTATCGGTGGGTTCGCCCTGCGCGGGCAGATTCGCGCGGAAGTAATCGGCACCGCGTCGGACCGCCTCGTGATCGCGATTCCAGCCGAGATACAGCCGGAGCAGGAGTCCGACGGCGGTCATGCTGGGCGACGCCCGGCGGCCGTGCGATTGTTCCGCCGTGTCGGGCGCGTCGGGGTTGTAGCGATAGAGGTGTGACTCGGCGGGCGATGCCTGAGCGCGGTCGAGCCAGCGGGCGACGCCTTCATACGCCTCGACCGGCACGCGCAGCCCGGCCAGTTCGCCGCTCTTGAGGGCCATCATCATCCAGCCGGTGACCGATGTGTCGCTGCTGACTTGCGGCGCGTATCTCCATCCGCCGAGTTGGCCATTCTGGGACGCGACGATCTGGTCGATGGCTCGCTGCGCGGGGCCTGCGAGCGCCGGGTCGCGCGTCATCCCGTAGGCCTCGCACAGCGCGAGCGCGGCGATGCCTTGCGTATAGAGCCTCGCGAATCGATTCGATTCCTCGTCGGCGTTCACAAAAACCGATCCGTCGCGTTCCTGGTTCGCGATCAGGAAGTCGAGCCCCGAGCGGACATTCGACGCGTACCGGTGTTCGCGATGCGTGTACCCCGCGCCTTGAAACGCGAGCAGGGCGAGCGCGGTGGCGGCCGCGTCGGACCGCATGCCGGGTTGCTCGTCATCGAAGCCCTCGAAGGTCCATCTTCCATCCTCGCGCTGCGACCGCGCGAGGAACGCGAGCCCGGCCTCGATCGCTTGTTCGGTTTCGGGTCCGAGCCGATCGCCGCCGGATGGTCCTCGGTTCCGGTCCGATCGCCGCCGGAACGCCTCGGCCGCGATCACCGGCGCGGTGTTCACGTCCGGCCGACCACCCAAGTCGCGGCGCGGAATGCGGACCATGCGGAACTGCACGTTTTCGGTCTCTCGGCTTGCCCGGCGATCCTCGATGCCCGCGTCCGGTGTCGGTGTCGCCGCAAGTCCGCCCGGTCCAGGCTCGGCGTCGATATCGACCGGACGGCTCGACGGCGACTCGCGTCGCGTCGGGCCGATCGCGACGGGCGTCTCGCTCGCCGATGCGCCATCCGCGTCCGACGGTGTGCGGGATTCGGGCGGCGCGCGCCGCGCCATGCGCGCCGACGGACCGCCGTCATCGATCGATGGATTGGCGAGCATGGGTCCCGATCGGGTTCGACCTCGGGCAATGGCGGACGTCGCCGATGCGGTCGACGGACCTTCGTCTTCCGTCGATCGGCCGGCGCGGGGCCGAATGGCGGCGCGCGTGACGTCGAGCGATGGCTGGTCGGCCGTGGTCTCGGCGGCCGAATCGAGACCCGCACTGATGCCGCCTTCCCGTTTGCGCATTTCCACGCCGCTCGCGACGGGAGCGGCCGAGGCGCCTTCCGCGCGCATCGCATTCAATACGGGCGACTCGGCGGTCGGATTGCCGAACGCGTCGTCGCCCAATCGCGGGGCTCGAGCGATGCGAGTCGTTTCCCGCGGGCCTCCGCCGACGAGCGGTGGTCCAGCGGGTCCGTCGGCCGGTTCCGCGCGGCGCTCGTTCGAAGCGGTCGAGGTCGGCGGGCTGGAAGGACCGACTTCATCAATCGCGTTCGCGTGCGCGGCGCGACCTTCCGACGGAAGTTCGGCGGGATCGCGGCGCGCCACGTCGGTCGCCGACGCGGACGGCGGGGGCGAGCCGCGCTCCGCGCCTTGCGGGTCGGCCACCGCCGACTCCGAATCGCGTCGACCTGTGCCGATCGGCGTGGGCCGACCGGCCGTCGCGGTCGGCGGCGCGGATGCCGCACGACGCGGTGCGGGCTCGGAGGCCCCCGTTCCGGACGGCGCAGCCGCCGTATCGGTATTCGGTTGCAGGGCTCCGAGCGCGTCATTCGAGTCGGCCGGGGCGCGGCGCAAGGCCAGCGCGCCGTGCGCATCGGCCGCGTTGGATTCGGACGCACGTCCTTCGACAAGCGAGCTCGCGGGCCCGCCGCTCGATGCCGTTTCGCCTCCCCGATCGGTCCGCTTCGCCGCGACCGCCGTCGGCTGGGCGTCGATCGCGAGCGGCCGCGCGCCGCCATCGCCGTCCGGAGCGCGGACCTGCATGGCCGTCGTATCGACGTCGAGAGCCTGTTGCGTCGCGCCGCCTCGAGAGGTTCGTGCCGGGTTCGGCGCCGCGGACAACGTCGGTTCGGGTTGCCCGCCTCCGGACGCCGGACCCGATTGGAATTGGGCCACGATCCGTTGAGGCCCGATATCGACCGGCGCGTCACCCCGGTCGGCCGTGACCGCGCCGCTCTCCGACCGAGCGCGCATCTCGATGGTCGCCGCGCTCGCCGAATGCGGTCTCCCCGACGTTTCGGGCGGCGCGCCCGGCGCGGAGGTCGTTTGAGGAACGGGTGCGGCGGCGAGCGGCGAGTCGTGATCGGCCCGCGATCGCGGGACCGTCGCCGACTCGGCCGGACTGAGCGCCGGGCCTTCGGCTGTTCGTTGCGTCGCTCGGTCGCGACTCGAACCCGATGCGACCAGCGAAGGACTTTCGCCCGAGGGAGCTCGGCGATCGACGTTGGTCGAGTATCCGGATCCGGCCGTTCCCGTCGTGCCTTTGGAAACCGCGATGGACGACGGCTGCGCGCTGCCCGGTGACGGCTCGACGACGACGCGGGCCGCGGGATGGTCCATCTTCACCGTCGTCTGGAGCGTTTCGTTCGTCACCGATCGCGCGGGGCGCGGCGTCGGTCGCTCCAACGGCATGGTGGTGGCTTCCTCCGAAACGATCGTCCGGCGCGAGACGGTATTCGCCACCTGATCGCGAGAGGTCGACCGCGGCTCGTCGAGCGGCTGTCGCGGTGTCGGGGCGGCGCTCGTCGCGGCCTGCCTTGCGATCGGTGCGTCGGTCGGCCGCGCGCCCCCGGCGTCCTCGACCGGCGAAGCACTCGGTTCGGTCCGCTCCGCCGCCGCCGCGACGTCGATCGGGGGCGCCGTTTCGGAACGTGGGAGCGAACTTCGAACCAGAGGGCTCGGCGGTGACGGCGCCGCGTTCGAAGGAGCATCCGGTGCCGACGCCGTTGACGGGCGCTCCATGGCGATCGCCCGCGCCGGGGCCGTCGCGGATTCGGATTCCATTCGCTCGGCGGTCGGCGCGGAGGACGCCGAGCGGTCCATCCGCGCATCGGCCGCGGCGATCTCGGGTCGCGCGTCGGAATCCCGCCGAGAGCCCGACGTGGTTTGGGGCGCCGCGATCTCAAGACGGTCCACGCGCTCCGTGCGCCTCGCCAGTTGATTGGGTGTGGGTTCGGGCGATTGGGCGACGAGCGGTTGGTCATCCGACGCGTTGCGCCGGACTTCCGGATCGACGGCCGATTGGGACGCGCCCATCTCCTCGGAATCGCGTCGACCATGCGAAGAGGGCTCGGGCGTCCGTTGCGCGACGTCGGCGTCGCGCGGCGCGAGGACGGGCGTTTCCGAACGCTGGGCGGCCGGTCGAGGTTCGTTCTCCGCGGCAAGCGATGGTTCAAACGGAGCCGTCGCCGACTCGCGGCGCAGTATGATCGGCGATTCGGCCGGAATCGGTTGGTCCGATCGAACGGGTCGCGGCAACGGTTCGGTCGGGACCGATTCGCGCATCGCGAGCGCCGGCGGCGCGGCCTGTTCCCGCTCTTGACTCGCCGCCGATCGGGATTCCGATGGCCGTCGCTTGGCGACGTCGATCGACGGCGAGATCGGCGGCGCCGCGGTCTCGCTAGGACGCGGCGCCGAACGCGATTCGGGAACCGTGGTTTCCGGTCTCATGACGCGCTCGGTCCGGCTGCGGCTCAATTGCGAAGCCATCTCGCTGCGCCGCGGTGCCGACTCCGATTCCCGCTCGCGCTTCACGATGTCGGGCCGCGCGGTCGACTCGCGCTCGATCACCGGTTGCGGCTGCGGTTCGACGGGCGACTGAGCCGTTTCCGTCCGCTCCCGTTCGATCGGCTCGCTCGGTTCGGGCACCGGCGTCTCGACGGGCCGCTCCAGATCGGACGGTTCGGAATGGTGCCGGGCCATCGGAATGGGAACGCGGTCGGGCACCGCGCGCCGCTCCCGTTCCCGCACGAGATCGCGAGCCTTCTTGTCGAGACTCGCCGTGTTCACGGGAACGACAAGCCCGACGGCGGCGAGCAGCAGGGCGAAATGAACGAACAGGCTCACCAGCATGCCGAACTGCATCGACCGGCGCAGCCACGCGCGGCTGACCGCCCGCGTCGCGAGCATGCCGCCGCCGATCAAGAGGGGAACGCCGATCAGCGTGCTCCACGCGTTTCCGTGCCATACCGGATGGTCGAATCGCTGGAAGTCGAGCGCGGCGCCGATGACGAACGCGCCGAGCACGACGAGGGCGACGTCGACCGGCCAGTGCAGGTCGTCGGTCGCCGTGAACGGCGGATCGATCTTGCGGACGACGCGTCGCATGGCGGGAGCCGATGATTAGCGGGTGTCGATCGAGTAGTTCTCGATCGCGTGGCGTTTGCAGAGGTTGAGCACGAGCACGACCGCCTCGAAACCGACCCGTTTGTCGGCCCGGATATTGACCGTCTGATGGGCCGGGTTGTTCGCCGTCGCCTGACGCAGGGCGAGGTCGACTTCATCGAGCGTCATCTTCGAATCACCGACGAAATAGTTCCCCCCGTCGTCGATGTTCACGATGATCTCGCGGGGCCGGTCGGTGAGCGGCTTCGCCTCGCTCGCGTTGGGCAGCCTCACTTCCAACTGCCGATCCTCCTCGGCGAACCGGGACGCGACGAGAAAGAAGATCAGCAATAGAAAGACGACGTCGATGAGCGACGTGAAGTTGATCGCGCTGAGCGCGTTTCCCTTCTTGATTTCGATGGCCATGGTTCACCCGCTTCGCGCTCGACCCGCACCCGTCGCCGCATCGGTCGAACCCCGATTCGTTCCGTTGTCGCCCGCCGCTTGACTGAACCGCACGCGACCCTCGAACTTCTCGATTTGAGGAAGGAGGTTGAATAGGAGCTCGTCGATCCGATGGAAGATCGTGATCAACCGGCCCTCGAAGTAATGGGACAGGACGGTCGCGGGAATGGCCACCGCCAATCCGCCGAGCGTCGTGACGAGGGCGAGGTAAATTCCTTTCGCCAAATACTCGGCCTTGTTTTGACCGGGCAGTAGTTGGGTCGTGTCATGGAACGAAACGATCATGCCCCAAACCGTGCCCATGAGTCCGAGCAGCGGAGCGACGCCGGCGGCCAGATTGAGCCAACGGACATTGCCGTACAGCCGCTGCGCCTCCCGCTCGCTCGCCTCCTTCACCGAATGCTCGACCTCGCTGTGCGGCCGGCCGATCTTGAGCAACATCGCGCGGATCACACTCGAAGCCGGCGACGGATAACGCTGGCAGATCCGGTACGCCTCGCGCGGATCGAATCCTTCCTTCGCATCGCCGAGTCGTCCAAGCTCGCTCAGAAGCCCCTTTGGCATGACTCGGGATGTGGACAACGCGATTTGCCGGTCGACCGAGACGGCGATCGCGATGAACGAGAGGATGACGATCGGGAGCATCCACCATTTGGAATCCCAGAACAGCAGGAACAGATTGAGGCCCTCGGAATCGGGGTTGGGGCCGGCGGGTTCCTCTCGAGGCGCGTCACCGTCGCCGAACGCGCCGTCCGGCGCTTCGGGTTCCCGCGTCTGAGCGGCGTAGGCGACGAGGCTGAGTTTCGGCAAGGAATCGTGATTGTCGTTGATTGCTCCGCGATCAACGTTGGATTCGTGTCCAAACGATGGGCGGGGCGGGTGGTTCGCGGAGCGAACCACGACATTCGGCCAGCCGACGACGGCGAGCAAGACGGCGATCCATACCATGCCCGCCCAACGGGAATCCCGAGGGAGAAGCAGCCCAAGCGTTCTCATGTCCGAGCAATCTCCCCCGACGGGCGGTGGGACCGATCATGCGGCGCGCGGCGCGACCGCCGTTTGGATTATAGCTTGGCGAGCTCCGCGAGGCGCTTTTGGGCTTCCGCCGCAAGTTCGCTCTGGGCGTGTTTTTCAACGACGAACGTATAGAACTTCTTGGCGTCCGCGATCGCCGAGGCCTTGGCCTGCGGCGTCGCGCTCGACCCGATCCGCACTTCGGCGCACCGTCCCGCCTCGAATCCGGCCCGCGCCTGCCACGCCTTGATCTCGGCGGGCGCGTTCTCGCCGCCGTAAAGGAACATCGTCCGCTGGAACTCGCGGATCGCTTCGGGAAACTCCTTCCGCGCGAAACGGACCTCGCCCATCATGAACCGGGCCCGGGCTCCGACGACCGTCGTGGCCGACGCGGCCGCGTCGAATTCCCTCAGCGCGTCGTCCAACTTCTCCTGGTTCCTCAGCACCGATCCGCGCTCGAAACGGGCTTCGGCGAGATGGGGCGTCTTGGGAAATCCGGTGATCAGGGCGTCTAGGAACGCGAGGCTTACGTCCCATTGCTTGACCTGCGCGGCGGCCTGTCCGGCATGCAGCAGCATGAGCATCTCCATCGATTCGGACGACGGCTTTTTTTGCCGGGTCTCCTGGAACGCGGCGAGCGCCTCGGCGTACTTGCCGACCTTGAACAGCGAGTCCCCTTTCATGAACCCCGCATCCCCGGCGAGGGTGCCGTTGGGAAACGCCTTGGCCTGTTCGGCGAACGCGTCGTGGGCCGCCTGGGGGTCGTCGAGCTGGAATCGGGACCAGCCGAGTTTGTAGAGCGATTTCTCTTTGAGTTCGTCCGAGTTGGCGCCGGCAATCGCCGATGTGTACGACGCGGCCGCCTCTTTGTACGCTTTCGCCTTGTAATGATGTTCGCCGACATGGAAGTGCGCCTCGGCGGCGAGCGGACTTTTGGGGTGTTCGGCGGCGAGCTTGGCGAATTCGGCGACCGCCTTGTCGTCCTGTTCGGACGTTCGATACGCCCAAGCGAGTTCATATCGGGCGGCATCGGCCTTCGCGAACGTGGGATCGTCGGCGAGGATCGCGGCGAACGTCGCGGCCGCCTCGCCCGCCTTCTTGAGCGCGGATTCGGCGAGTCCCCGTTCGTAGAGCGCCTCGGACTTGCGGGCGGGCGGCGGATTCGTCGCCACGAACGCGTTGAGGTCCTCGATCGCCTTGTCGTGCTGCGAGGCCTGGCGGCGGGCCATGCCGAGCGCGAGCCGCGCGTCGTCGGCCAGTTCATGCGACGCGTGGCTCGTGACGATCGCCGAGAAATCGGTGATCGCCGCCGGATGCTCGCCCGCCGAAAGCTCGGCCCAGCCCCGGCCGAACAGGGCGTACGGAACAAAGACCGAGTCGGCGTACGACTCGATCGTCTTCGCGTACGCCTGTTTCGCCTCGGCGAACTGCTTTCCGGCGTAGAGGAAATCGCCGAGTCGATACCAGGCTTGGTCGAGGGCCGTGCTTTGAGGGTATTTCGCGATCATTTCGCGCGTGAGGGCGATCGCGTCGTCGGTCCGCGACTGTTTGTGCAGGCACCGCGCGAGCAACAGCAGGCATTCATCCGCCTGCCTCCACGTCGCCGACGCGGCGCGCGACGCCTCGAGCGCGGCGATCGCCGGATCCGGCGCGTCCTGTTGGAACCGGCTCGCGCCGATCCAGTATTGCGATTCGGCGAGCAGTTCGGGGTACGGTCCCAGTTCGGCGGCCAACGGCGTCAAGTGGTCGATCGCCTGCGGATAGGCGCGCTGCAGGTAATGGACCATTCCCGCGCGAACGCGCCACGCCGGACGCTCGGCGTGCTCGGGAAAATCAGCGATGAGTTTCGTCAATTCGTCGATCGCCCGCGCATAATCGCGTTTTTGGATCAGGCTCTCGACGAGAATGCGCCGCGCGTCGGCGGCGAGCCCATCCGTCGGATAGGCCTTGCGGTGTTGTTCGCCGAGGCGCAACGCGAGGTCGTAGTCCTTCGCGTCGAGCGCGGCGATGGCCGCGTTGTAGAGCGCTTGCGGCGCGATCCGGTGCTCGGGATGGTCCTCGGCGATCTTCAAATAGAGCACGAGCGCCTGCGATCGTTTGGCCGGTTGTTCGTAGAGCGCGTCGGCATGATCGAAACGGAGATGGACGAGCCACGCGCCGCCGCCGGCCGTGCCCGACAACGAATCGGCGGCGAGTTTCTCGGCGTCGGCCGCCTTGCCCGCTTGAAGGAGGAGCCGGCACATCCAATGCGCGGCTTCGAGGGCCGCCTCGCCGCCCCGCCGCTTCGCCGTCTCGAACCATTTCATCGCCTCGTCGACGTTCTTGGCGCGGTAATACGACCGCGCGGCCGCGATTTCCGCGTCGGGCCGCATCGCCGATTCGGGAAGGTCCTTGACGAGCGCGGCATAGATCGCGGCGGCCTCGGCGAACCGTTCGAGTCGGTCGAGGCAATAGCCGCGCCGCATCCGCGCATGATCGGCGGCCGCGAAATCCGGCGCGGCGGCGGATGCCGCGAAAAGCCGTTCCGCCTCCTCGATCGACCCCGTCCGCACCAAACACTCGGCCTTCCGCATCGATACCTCGGTCGCGAACGCGTGCTGAGGCAGCGCGGTCAGAAACGCGGTGTACGTCTCCAGGGCCTCGGCGAATTGTTCGAGTTCCTCACGGGCGACGCCGAGCGCATAGAGTCCGTCGGCGAAATAACGCGACTTCGGGTGCTCGCTCGTCAAGGCCGCGTAGGCCTCGACCGCTTCCTTGCGGTTTCCTTGTTGGTAAAGCGATTCGCCAAGGAAATACCACGCCTCGTCGCGGTGTTTGCCTTTGGGGAACTGGGCGAGCAGATCGCGCAACGTCTTGGCCGCCGCCGGCAGCAGTTCCTTCTTGCCGTCCTCGGCCGCCGAATACTGGCACCAGCCCAGATTGACGAAGGCGTCTTCGAGCAATTCGAACTTCGGATGCTCGGCGATGACTTTTTGGAACCCGGCGATGGCCGGATCCCATTGGCGCAGCTGGAGGTGGCAGACGGCCCGGTAATAGGCGGCTTTCGGGGCGAGCGGATCCTTGGGGAATTGCGTGAGGAACTTGCCCCATTCCTCGACGGCCAGCTCGAACGCGCTTCCCGTTTGCGCGTTGACCGCGCCTTCATAGAGACGCAGCGCCTCGGGTGGGCTTTCCGCATCCTGGCCGCGCGCGACGCCCGGGAACCACGTCACGGCGAACACCAGACAACCGAACGCGATCCCCACCGGGACCGTTCCGCCACGGCGTGCATTCATGGCCGCGTCTTCCTCCTTCATTCGCGTTTCGCAAAGGGACCGACGCTCGCTCGCCGGTCCCTGGCCATACGGCGCGGAGTTCCCGCCCCGCCGACCGTTCCATTGTGGCGAATCGCGCCCACTGGACAAGAACCACTGGGACCAATCCGAGTTCCTTGTCGTCAAAGTCGCTCGCCTCTCCGAGGCGAGTATTCCAGCCCCACAAGGTCTCTTTGGCGCGCAACACGCCTCGGAGAGGCGTGCGACGTTGCTCGCCTCTCCGAGGCGAGTTCCCGAATCCAAGACCCCTTTTCCAGCGCAACACGCCTCGGAGCAAGTCGCTCGCCTCTCCGAGGCGAGTTCCCGAATCCAAGACCCCTTTTCCAGTGCAACACGCCTCGGAGCAAGTCGCTCGCCTCTCCGAGGCGAGTATTCCAGCCCCACAAGGTCTCTTAGGCGCGCAACACGCCTCGGAGCAAGTCGCTCGCCTCTCCGAGGCGAGTTCCCGAATCCAAGACCCCTTTTCCAGTGCAACACGCCTCGGAGCAAGTCGCTCGCCTCTCCGAGGCGAGTTTTCCAGCCCCACAAGGTCTCTTTGGCGCGCAACACGCCTCGGAGAGGCGTGCGACTATTTCCGCGCTGGCCTCTTGTCCGCCCGTTGTCGTCAGACGGCTTCCCGTCCACAATGAGCGGCGTCCCGAGGCGCGAGCCGGTTTCATCTTTCTATTGGCGATTGGCGAACGATGCAGCGCATTCTCGTGACGGGCGGCTCGGGTTTCATCGGATCCCACTTGACCGAGCGTCTCCTCGCGCGGGGCGATCATGTCACGGTCGTCGACGATGAATCGACCGGACGCGCGGAGAACCTCGACGGAGTCCGCAAATGCGACCGATTCACCTATCATCGGGGCACGATCGCGAACGCCGACCTGTTGGGGGAACTGCTTCCCGAGGTCGACGAGGTCTACCACCTTGCGGCCGCCGTCGGAGTCTCGCTCATCGCCAAGCATCCCATCCAGACGATTGAGCGGAACATCTATCCGACCGAACGGCTGCTCGCCGAAGCCTGCCGCCAACAGATGCGCGGCCGAACGATCCGGCTGTTCCTCGCGAGCACGAGCGAGGTGTACGGCAAGAACCCCAAGGAACGATGGAACGAGGAGGACGATCTGGTCTTCGGACCGACGATTCGGGCGCGATGGTCCTACGGCGCGTCGAAAGCGATCGACGAGTTCCTCGCGCTGGCGTATTGGCGCGAGTACCAACTTCCCGTCGTCGTTGGCCGCTTTTTCAACGTGGTCGGTCCGCGACAGACGGGAGCGTACGGGATGGTTTTGCCGCGATTCGTCGAGGCGGCCGTCGCGGGTCGGCCTCTGATGGTGCATGACGACGGTCGGCAAATCCGGTGTTTCGCGCATGTCGACGACGTGATCCGCGCCGTGCTCGGCCTGATGGCCGCTCCACGCGCCGCCGGAACGGTGGTGAACATCGGGAGCGACGTGCCCGTTTCGATCCACGACTTGGCGCTCCGCGTGATCGCGGCGTCGGGGTCCCGGTCGACCGTCGCGTTCCAGACCTACACGAGCGCGTACGACCGCGACTTCGAGGACGTGCGGCGCCGCGTGCCCGATCTCGCGAGGCTCCGCGAACTGATCGGCTTTGAGCCGGTCCGCTCGCTCGATTCGATCATCGGCGAACTGGTCGCGATCGCGCGGGGCGCACGGATTATTCCTTGACAAAGGCCTTCATCGGCGTTGCAATAGGGATGGACGGCCGCAAGTTCCGTCATTCCAGCGGGATCGGGATCGGAACGACCGCGAGGCCCGTTCGCCGCGGCCGTCGACGCGGCGGCCATCGCCCCTGGACGCAACGACATCCGCGAGGAATGACCATGGCGAATCCCCCGATCGGCGCGCGGCGTCGTTCGCGCTCCGTCACCGGCGTAACGATCCTGGAATTGCTCATCGCGATGACCGTCTCGCTGGTCGTCGTCTACGCGATGATCGGCCAGTTCAATGTCGTGGTGACGCAGGTCGCCGAGGGTCGAAGTTCGGTCGAACTGTCGGGCCAGCTTCGAGGCTCGACCACCATCCTGCAATCCGATCTCCGCGGCGTGACCGCGCCCGCGCGGACCTCGATGGCATCCGACGCGGGACTCGGCTATTTCGAATACGGCGAAGGACTCGGCCATGACACCGGACCGCTCGCCGTATTCACGGCCGGCGCGTGGACCGATCCCCCGGTGGCCGACACGTCGTTCGGCGATTTCGACGACTACCTCGCGTTCACCAGCCACAGCGTCAAATATCCGTTCGTCGGCCAATACGCCGGGGCGACGATCGACTCGCATCATGCCGAGGTCGTCTGGTGGACGTACTGGAACGATGCCGACGCGGATGGCCAGCCGCGACCAGGCGAACTGATGCTCCACCGCCGCCCGCTGCTCGTTCGACCCGACCTGGGCGTCGTTTTCGACCTTACGTCCTCGAATCTGCTCACGATGTGGGACTCGCTCAAGACGTTCTACGACACGAACGACGTCTCGACGCACCCCGTGGTGACGTGGAGCGGCGGCAACATGCGCGTCCAGCTCTGGGCCAATTCCATGGCCGACCTGACGCGGCGCGAGAACCGGTTCTGCCATCATCCGATCCTCGCCCTCAACCGAACGAACAATACGGTCGTCGCCTTGAATCCGCACTACCCGTTCGACATCCAAAGGAACGATGTGGCGCTGAACACCGGCGCGCTCCCCGCGCTCAATACGGCCATCCAGGTGGGAACGCAGACGGGCGAGGATGTGATCCAGGCCAATCTGTTGGCGTTCGACGTCAAGGCGTACGATCCGCACGTGCCCCTGCTCGCCAGCCAATCGGGACAGGACGTGTTGCATCCAAGCGATCCGGGGTACGGTCGCCCGGGGCCGAGCGGCTTGAATGAAACGCCGATCAGTATGGGAGGATTTGTCGATCTGTACTACATGCGTTATGTTCTGCCTCGCATGAGCGGCTTCCCGACCTGGGCCGTCCAGCCGCTCACTTCGGTGTACGGTACCGGACTGACGAGCGAATATGCGTCGCGGTTCTCCGGGCCGCCCGCATTCCATGACCTCAACGGAAATGCGTTGTGGGGAATCGCCAACGAACCGTTCCAGGGCTCGGCGTTTCCCGTCTACGACACATGGTCATTCCATTATGAACAGGACGGGATCGACCAGGATCGCGCCGTGAATCGAGCCGACGGCGTCGATCTGCCAAGCCTCGCCGCAACGTACGCCTGGCGGGGGACCGTCGACCAGGGAATGGATGGGCTCGACAACGACGGCATCCAAGGAGTCGACAATCCGTCGGAGCGTGAAACCCAACCGCCGTACGCCGCGCCGCTCCGCGGGATCCGCGTCGAAATCCGCGTGATCGAGGCCGACGCGCGGAACGTCAAGCAACTGGGCATCTCGCACGACTTCACGCCCGAATGACGGCATTCGGGCATTCGGCGGTCCGCTCGCCGCAATCAGCTCGCGATGTACGACTTGAGGACGTGATTCTCGAACTGGAGCGCGTCGGACCGGTATTTCACGACATCGCCGATCGAGATCAGGCCGACGATGGCGCCGTCCTCGAAAATGGGCAAATGGCGGATTCGGCGCGCGGTCAGCAGCGACATGACGTCGGCGACATCGTCGTCGAGTCGGCCGGCGACGACCTCCCGTGTCATGGCTTCTTCGACCCGCATGTTGTCGAGCGGCTGGCCGGTCGCGGCGACCCGCAACAGGTCGCGTTCGGTGAAGATCCCTTGGAGTTCGCGCCCATGCAGGACCACGAGGGCTCCGCACCGATGGCGCATCATCTCCTGAGCCGCCTCGGTGAGCGTCGACTTCGGCGACACGGCGAAGATCGCCGAGCCTTTTTCGCGCAAGATCGCACGGATCGTCATGGAGAACCTCGAATGACGGAGATGAGAAGCGAGGTCGGACGAATGCGGACGGATACCGCGCCGAACGGTGGGAACCCGCACCCGCACCCGCTACACTAACACGCGGCATTCGGGACTGTCAATCAACGCCCCCCTCGCGCGAAACGGAAACCGATGTTGGCCGCTCATGCCGATCCGCGGATCGACGTTCCCGAAACGACCGGTCGACGCGCGTCGTCGCCCCGACGCCGCCCGACCGCGGCCGCCTGGCTCGCCTGCATGGGCCTCGCCGGACTCGTAGCGCCCGGTTGCGAAGCGATGACGGATCACGGCAATCCGAGCGCCGTCGCGACGACGTCCGCCGATCGGACTTCCGCCGGCGGGACCTCCGCCGGCGAAGAAGGCCCGCGCGACCCATCGGCGAACAACGCCGACGTGCCGACGCGGAGTCCGCTCCCCGACGGGGTCTTGCCGACCGAGCTCTGGCATGAAGGCTGGATTTCGCTCTTTGACGGCCGATCCCTTCTTGGATGGACACCGGGCAGCCGGGCCGATTGGCGCGTCGAGGACGGCGCGATCGTCGTATCGTCTGGCGAGAAAGGCCTGCTTTGCACGCAGGTTCCCTTCGCCGATTTCCGGTTTCACGTCGATTTCCTCGCCGAACCGCGAACGAACAGCGGCATCTTCCTGCGCACGCCGGTCCGACCCACCGATCCCAAATCCGATTGTTATGAACTGAACATCGCGCCGAGCGACAATCCGTTTCCGACAGGCAGTCTGGTTGGACGCGGCCGATCGACGGCCGACGCGTCGGCGGGGAAATGGCGGACGTTCGACGTCACGGTCGAAGGGCCGCGCGTGCGCGTGCGGCTCGACGGAGCCGATGTGCTTGACTATCAGGATCCATCGCCCCTGCGCGCCGGCCGGATCGGTCTGCAGCTCAACGAGGGCCGTGTGGCGTTCCGGAACATCCGAGTCCAGCCGCTCGGATTGGCTCGGCTCTTTGACGGCCGATCGCTCGACGGATGGAAGACGTATGCCGACATGCCAAGCCGTTTCACGGTCACGGACGAGGGTTGGTTGCACGTGCGGAACGGCCGAGGCCAGCTCGAATCGGCCGAATCGTACGCCGATTTCATCCTGCGGCTCGAATGCCGCACGCACGCGCGGGGCTTGAATTCGGGGGTGTTCTTCCGCTGCATTCCGGGCGAGACGATGAACGGCTATGAGTGTCAGATCCACAACGCGTTTCACGACGGGGATCGAACGAAGCCCGTCGATCAGGGGACGGGCGCGATCTTCCGTCGAGCACCCGCGCGGGTGGTCGCCTCCGACGATCTCGAATGGACGGGAATCACGGTCATTGCCGATGGGCCTCGGATCAGCGTCTGGGTGAACGGCCTGTTGGTGACCGATTGGCTTGACGAGCGGGCTCCCCACGCGAATCCCCGCAACGGTTTGCGTCTCGAGCCCGGAACGCTCATGTTGCAGGGCCACGACGAGACCACCGACGTATCGTTCCGCGAACTCCGGATCGCGCGATTGCCGGGTCGCGGGGAATCGAACGCGCCATGAGCGATGGCGACGCGGAAAACGCCAACGGTTACGTCATCCGGCTCCGGGGGCCATGGCTCTACCGGATGCGCGGAGTGGACACCGGCGACGGGCATACCGCGTTCCGGCTGCCCGACGACTGGCCCCTTCTGTTGGCCGAGTTGGCTCGGCGCTCGGTCCGCGGAATGACGTTGATGCGTTCTTTTGGGCGGCCGACCGGGATCGGCCCGTCCGATCGCGTGTACTTGTCCGTCGCATGGGACGGAGGATCGGTCGACTGGCGGCTCAACGGCACGACGATGGACGGGGCGCTCGAGTCACCCGCGCGCATCGACGTGACGGGTCGATTGGCGTATCGCAACGAACTGGCGATCGATTTCCTGGATCCAAGCGGTTCCGCGCCGGAGGTCCACATTGAAGTGATGGCGGCCGGTTGACCGCGCCGTCAGGGAGCCGGTTCGAATCGGTCATCGGATTGCCGTTCGGAACGGTTCGAACGCCGATCCGCGCCGGTCTTCGCCGTACTCCGCAATTCGCGCGGCAGTTGGAATCGTACCTGTTCCTGCCGGACGGTCCGCGCCTCGACCGTCGCTCCGAACCGATTCCGCAAGTACTCGACGCATTCCTCGACCACCGACTCCGGCGCGCTGGCGCCGGCCGAGATCAACACGGTGTCGGTATCGCGAAACCAGGCGGGGTCGATGTCGTTCACGCCATCGATGAGATGGGACGGCCTGGAGTGCTCGACGCCGATCTCCATGAGCCGCCGGCTATTCGAGCTGTTTTGGCTGCCGAGGATCAGGACCACGTCCGCATCGGGCGCGAGGAGATGGATCGCTTCTTGGCGGTTCTGGGTCGCATAACAGATATCGTCGCCCGGCGGACCGGCCGCGCTGGGGAACTTCTCGCGGAGCCGGTTGATCATGCGGTTCGCGTCGTCGACCGAGAGCGTGGTTTGCGTCAGGTAGGCCACCTTCGACGCGTCGGGCACCTCGAGCCGATCGATATCCGCGGGGCGTTCGACGAGCACCATGGCGTCAGGCGCTTCGCCCATCGTCCCGAGCACCTCATCGTGCCCGGCATGGCCGATCAACACGATCGTGTATCCTTCGCGCGCGAATCGGATCGCTTCGAGATGGACTTTCGTGACGAGCGGGCATGTCGCGTCGATGGCCGTCAATTGCCGGGCCCGGGCCGCTTCCCGGATCCCCGGCGCGACGCCGTGCGCGGAGAAAAGAACGACGGCGCCGGCCGGAACGTCCTCGATTCGATCGACGAACCGGACGCCGCGTCCTCGAAACGTCTCGACGACATACCGGTTGTGAACGATCTCGTGGTAGACGTACAGCGGGGGTCCGAACGTCTCGAGCGCCAAATCGAGACTGTCGATCGCCATATTCACGCCGGCGCAAAAGCCCCGCGGCGCGGCGAGGATGATCTTCATCGTGCGTTCCGTTGACCCATCATGGAATGGAGGCGCGGGTCGCGCGTATCGCGGACACCGGCCGTACGGGCCTCCCGTCGATCGCTGTGAAGAGCCCGGGCCCCATTCAATGGCCTCCCGCGCCCGAATTATCCCATTCCCCAAGCGCGACTCAATAGGCGGTTCGATTCGATCGGCGCGGTTCTTCTCGCGCCCCTGCCACCCCGCGCGCCGCGCTCATCGGCTCGGCTCGGGCCCGAGTTGCCGCACGATGCCGGTGAGGAATCCGGCGAGTCGGCGCGAGGCGGCGCGCGCGGTGTCGGCGAGCCGCCAAAGGGACGCGACGCGTTCCGGGTCTTTGAACACGGTGCCCGCCGCGACGCCCAGCTTGCCCGCCACCGATTTACGGCTGAGCCATCCGGCGACTTCGGGAGGCAGGATGTCGTCGATCGCGTCGGTGACGATGCGCACCGAAAGGAACCGGATGCGCTCCCGCGCGCAGATCTCGGCGACGCCCATCGTATCCTGATCGGCCGCGATCGCGCCGAATCGCGCGGCGGCCTCGCGCCGCGCGTCGGGCGTCGTGAGGACGTTGGATAGACTCACCAACGAGCCGACATGGAGGCGCGGCGTCTCACGAATCGATGATTCGGGAAGATGGAACGGAATCCGCAATTCCGCCCCGCTCTCGCCTCGTACACGTTCGGCCAGGATCAGGTCACCTCGACCGAGCTCGGCCGATAGGGCGGTCGCGAAACCGGCGGAAACCACCCAGTCGGGCTTCGAGCGGCCGATCGCGTCGAGGATGCCGCGCGCGGCGCGGTCGGCTCCCGCCCCTGTTTCCACGACGCGGATCGGCATCCCGTTCAGTGGGCCCCAATGTTCGGTGCCCGCGTCGCCGCGGTACGTCGCCGGTCCGTCCAGGATCGCTCGGAAACCGTCGGATTCGATCGCCAATCCAAACGCGACGGCCGTGCGGTAATGGTCGGGTATCCGTACGGACCGATCACCGGGACGCGCGATGCGCGCCGCGGCCGCGAACGTCCGAGCCGCCGCCGACTCGGCCGATTGCCTCAGGTAGTTCCCGACAAGCCACCTCAGCAGCATCACCGGACCTCCGCCTCGTCGGCCCGATCGTCGGCCCGATCGTCGGCCCGATCGTCGGCCCGATCGTCGTACACCACTTCAAAAACCTCGCCCGACCCGGGATCTAGCTCGGTTCCGCTGATCCGGACGGGAATGGGGCGGAGCAGGCCTTGTTGGCGGACCAGTTCGTCATGGACGCGTTCGCGCGTGACGTAGTCCGTGAATCCGTAATTTCCGGGCTCGCGATACCGGGCGATTTCCGACCAGTGGATGAAGACGTGCGAAACGCGGCGCTCCCGCAGCGTCCTCAACCGGTCGGCTCGCGACTTGCCCTTCATCCAGGACTCGAACAGACACGCGTTCCAACACGTGTTGTAGTGGACGGGAACTTCGAGATCGAAGACCTGGGCTTCTCCGACGAGCAGCGCGCTCCGGCCCGCCGGCACATGATCATTCAGGAAGAGATGCGCCGGGTGCGTGCGCAATTGGCGTTGTTCGTCGCGGCGCAGGCGTTCGAGGCCCACGAGGATCCGGTTGTCGCCGGTGAACGCGCCGGACGCGACGAGGACGCCGTTGAGTGCCGTGGCGGCGGCGAGCGCGGTGATTCCGAGTCGCCGACCCAAGCGCGTCGCGCCGATCCACGCGGCTCCGAACCCGGCGAGGACCGCGACGCTTGGGAACGCCGGCACGACGAACCGATCGTAACGATGGGTCAGTGCCCACCAGGCCGCAAGGCAAACGGCGAGCCAGAAACCGATGACGCGTCGAAGGCGGACCGTCGCGCCGCCGCGCGGGCCTCCGAGCACGCCGAGCACGGCGAGGGGCCAGAGCAGGGGATGCAGCTTGTCGCTCCACCAGCCGATGTCGCGCGCCGACGCCTCGATCTGGCGTGGGCCGAACCGATGGCCGTCCGCGGCGCGCGGCGGGCCGTGGGCCTCGCGCCATCGCGCGTTCGTCGCCTCGTCCCAGGCGCGCCCGCCGAAAACCGAGTAGAGCAGGGGGTAGACCGGATTGCCCGCCAGCGCCGCGTTCTTGACCAGCCAGGGTCCGAACGAGGCGGCGAACAGGGCGAGGAAGATGCCAAGCGATCGAAGGGGAACACGGGGCCGCGGCCACGCGAGCGTCAGCACACAGGGTAGGACGATGAAAACAAGGGCCGTGTATTTGCACGACGCCGCAGCGCCCGCGAAGAAACCGGCGAGGCCGAACGCGTCCGCCGTGCGGCCGTACCCGCCTTCCCCATCGGAATCCAAGCGATCGATCGGCGCGCCGCCCGCCGATCCGCTCGGCGGCGCTCCGCCCCCGATCCCGAGCGCGCGGGCCGTCGCGAGGAGCGCGAGCGCGCCGTACGCGGCGACCGCGCCTTCAACATGCCCGATCGCCGAAGCATGGATGACCCAAGGCGTCGAAAGATACACGATCGCCGCCGACCACGCGGCGAACAAGCCGGCGTGCCGGCTCACCATCGCGTGGATGATCACGGCCGCGATCCACGTGTAGGCCTGGATCACGACCTTGCCCGCGAGTGCTCCGTACCACCAGGATCGTTCACCCGGTGTCCAGGTCATGGCGAGCAGAGCCTGCATTTCCGCGCCGAGCGGCATGTTGCCGTAGACGTTGTGCTCGAGGAACGTGATCCGGCCCTCCTCGAACCACTCCTTCGGAACCTGCAGGTGGTATTCCCGCACGTCGAACTCCCAGGGCGGAAGCGCGGCGAGCATCAGCGTGAGCAGCAGGGGCGGCGCGGCGAGCCACCACCATGCCGCCGGAAAACGGAATTGCGCCGCGCGCCATGCGGACCGAATGGGCGAGGTGTCCGTCTTGCGGAATCGAATCGCCCATCCGAGGGCGACGAGCCCGACCGGGCTCCAAACCCACATCGTGCGGAGCCCACCGGCCAGCCCGATTCCGAGAATGGCCAGCGATTGAACCTGCAGGCCGATCCCCGCCGCGATCGCCAGCAACTCGGCGGTGCCCAGACCCGACCGACACCGTTTGGGGATGAACAGCCCCCCGGCCGCGATCGCCACCCCGAGGATGGCCAGCGCGATTCCGATCACGGGGATCCGATCGGTGACGTGAACGTGCGACCACGATCCGTCGGACCACATGTCGAACAGGTCGGAGGCGAGCGCGTCGGGGATCCAGAAATAGCCGAGCAGTCGGCGGTAGAACGCGGTGCGCTCGTTGTCGCACGTGAAGAATCGAACCCAGTAAACGGCGCAGATCGCTCCGCCGACGATCGCGGCGGCGGGGACGCGGGGAAAACCGAGTGTCGGGCCGGGCCGCCCGGATTCCGCGGCCGAGCGCGCTCGGGGACGCGTGGTGCGTCGCGAATTCGGATCGTTCGTCTGTCCACCCATGCGATCCACGGCGGCGCTGAGCTATCATTGTTCGTGCGTCGGGACGGAGCCCCGGTTCGGCCGCGCGGAGCGTGACCTTTGTGCCGATTGTATCGCGCGTCGCGCCGCCGATCGCCACCCCGCACCCGGCCCGAACCCGCGATTGGGCGTCCCGACCCTGTTTCCGCCTCTTGCCTCGAAATGCCGATGACCACCCGAGAGAAACTCCGAGGGATCTACACGCCCAACATTGTGCCGCTCGACCCGAACGGCGACATTCACGAATGCGAACTGCGCCGCTACGTCGACTGGTTGATCGAACGGGGCGTGCACGGGTTGTATCCGAACGGATCGACGGGCGAGTTCCTGCGGTTCACGGCCGAAGAGCGGCGTCGCGTCATCGAGATCATGGCCGATCAAACGGCGGGCCGCGTTCCGATCCTCGCGGGAGCCGCCGAGGCGAATACGCGGGAGACGATCAAGGCTTGTGAATACTACCATTCGCTCGGCGTCCGGGCCGTGGCGATCGTCGCGCCGTTCTACTACCGACTCAGCCCTTCCGGCGTGTACGCCTATTTCCGCGAGATCGCGCGGAATTCGCCGATCGACATCACGCTCTACAACATCCCGATGTTCGCGTCGCCGATCGACGTGCCGACCGTCGCGCGTCTCGCCGAGGAATGTGACCGCGTCGTCGCGATCAAGGATTCGTCGGGCGACCTTCCCCACATGATGCGCATGATCGCGGCCGTCGGTCCGCTCCGTCCCGACTTCAGTTTCATGACCGGATGGGATGCGGCCCTCATGCCCATGCTCCTGATCGGTTGCGACGGGGGCACGAACGCGACGAGCGGCGTTGTGCCGGAAATCACGCGGAAGCTCTACGACCTCACCCTCTCGGAACGGCTCGACGAAGCGCGCGCCCTCCAATACCGGTTGCTCAAGTTGTTCGACACGATGATCTATTCCTCGGAATTCCCCGAAGGCTTCCGCGCCGCGCTGAGGCTGCGGGGATTCGCGACGGGTGTCGGTCGGCAACCGCAGGCGGAGAACCAGCAACTCGCGATCGAGCGGCTGAGCAACGAACTGCAATGCCTGTTGGCGGCGGAGGGATTCACGGAGGAGCCGATCGGCGGTTGCCCGGCGGGCCACGGCGTCGACGCCGATCAGGTCGCGCGCATCGTCAAGCAGGTCGTCGATGAACTGAAGAAACGCGGCATGACGGCCCGCTGATCGCCGGTCCCCGCGCGTGTTCGTTCCACGACCCGCGCCGAGCTCTCGATCACTTCCCGTTGCTTGTGGACTTCCTGTCCTTCCTGGGTGGAGGGGCACATGGCTTCCTATCGGTTCCGATGAACCGCACACGTGCCCGGTGAGGCACGTTTTGTTGTCGATCGCGAGCCGTCGCGACATCCACATGGGCGTAGCCCACACCTGTTACGGCGCGAACGTGGATCCGTTCCCCTATCCGACGCGGTTGCAGCGTCATCATATCGAGGTGAGCGCGTCCCCATCGGCCTGGTTGCCGCGGACCCGTGACTCCCGATTTCCGGTTTTTTTTGCTCAACCGACCTGGACAGAACGGAGCCGTTCTGCGACAACCCGCCGCCCGTCATGGGGCGCGCGGGGTGAACGTCGGTTCGCCGGGTCGCGCGTCCCTCGCGAGGCGAACGTGGGGATCGGGCGAGCGACCGGGACGGTCGCGCGCCGAGGCAATGTCCGCGAAGGAGAAAGAGCCGTGCGTACGCTCCGTTCAACGTGGTTGGCCGTTCCGATGATCGTGCTGGCGCTCGCGGTCGCGGCGCCGGCCGACGAGGACGGCTGGAAGCTGCCCAACCTGAACCCGTTCAAGTCGAGTAAACCGGCCAAGAAACGCGTGTCGGCGTCGGTGTCCGACGGGAAGAAGGGATCGGGTTCGTGGCTGAAGATGCCCGAGATGCCCAAGATGTCGACGCCGTTCGCCCAAAAACCGGCCGCGAACCGCCGCGCCGCGCCGAAGGGACCGTCGACCGTCGATCGGGTGTCGACCGGGACCAAGAACTTCTTCTCGAAGACCTACGACGTTCTGACTCCGTGGGACAACGACAAACCGAAGAAACCATCGACTCAGACCAAGACCGCGCGGAAGCCCGGCGCGTCGGCCCAAAGTTCATGGTGGCCCTGGTCCAAGCCGGACGAACCGAAGGACGTGCAAACGGTCAACGAGTTTATCGCCCTTCCGCGCGTCCGCCCGTAGGCCGGACGCCGATTCACGCTCGTTCGGCGGCCGCTCGCCCGCTTCGTCGCGGCGAGTTACAATCGGCCGTATGCCTACCGATCTGATCCTGGGTACCGCCGGCCACATCGATCACGGCAAGACCTCGCTTGTCAAGGCGCTGACCGGAGTCGATACCGATCGTTTGCCGGAGGAGAAGCGGCGGGGTATCACGATCGACCTGGGGTTCGCCGAGCTGATGGTCGGCGAGTACCGGTTGGGAATCGTGGATGTGCCGGGGCACGAGCGGTTCGTCCGCAACATGCTCGCGGGCGCGACCGGCATGGATCTCGCCATGCTCGTCGTCGCGGCCGATGATTCGATCAAGCCTCAAACGGTCGAACATCTCGAAATCCTCCGGCTGCTCGAACTGCCCGCCGGAGTCGTCGCGCTCACCAAGTGCGACATGGTCGACGCCGAGTGGCTCGCGCTCGTCGAAGAAGAGATCCGCGAGCTGGTCCAAGGCACGTTCCTCGCCGACGCGCCGATCGTACCGACGAGTGTCGTGACGGGCGAGGGACTGGATCGGCTTCGCGAGGCGCTGCGTCTGGCGGCCGTCGAGTCGATGCGGAGCCGCGCGGCGCGGCTCGACGCGCCGTTCCGCATGGCCGTCGATCGCGTTTTCACCGTGCCGGGACACGGAGCCGTCGTGACCGGAAGCGTCAGCGCGGGCCGGGCGGCGGTCGGCGACGAGCTGTTCCTCGAGCCGGGCCGGATCGCCGTGCGGGTCCGCGGACTGCGCAACCACGACCGGCCCGTCGAGGAAGTGTGCCGGGGGCAGCGGGCCGCGATCAATCTCGCGGGTGTCCGCCACGACGAAATCCGCCGCGGACACGAGCTCGGCGCGCCCGGACACCTGCGCGCGTCGAGGCGGATTCTCGCGGAGATCCGATTGGCGTCCGACGCGGTCCGACCGCTCAAACACCGGTCGCGCGTCCGCCTCCACCTGGGCGCGGCCGAGTTCCTCGCGCGGGTTCGGTTGCTCGAAGGCGATGCGATCCCGCCCGGCGGGTCGGGATGCGCGCAGTGTTTCCTCGATAAGCCGGCGGTCGCCGTTTGGAGGCAGCCGTTCGTGATCCGCGAGGAATCGCCGGTCGTCACGATCGGAGGCGGCATCGTGCTCGATTCCGATTCCGATCCGCTCCGGCGGCCGACCTCCGAGGATCTCGCGCGGGCCCGCAACCTGCTCGCGACCGACCCGGTCGCCCGTGCCTCCGCGTCGCTCTATTTCGCCGGGTTCGGCGGATGGGATCCGACCGACCTGGCTCGAACGGCCGGCATCGACGATCCTCGGCCGATCGCCGATCGGCTGCGCGCGGCGGGTGATTTGCGGACCATAACGCTGTCGCACGCGAGGTCGATCCATGTCCATCGGCAATCGCTGAGGCGGCTTGGCGAACGGATCGAGGCCATGCTGGGGCGGCTGCACGACGAGCATCCGTTGCGGGGCCGGTTCGACCGGCGGAACGTCGCGCACGGGTTCCGGTATGTCGGGGAGGAGGCGATCGTCGACGCGGCGCTGGTCGAATTGCGGGACGCGGGTCGAGTTCGGCTCACGAACGACACCGTCGGACTCGCGGGCCGCGGACCGCAATTGTCGCAGAACGAGGAGAAACTGCTGCGGCAGATCGTCGAGTGGCACCGCGAGGCGGGACTCGAAGGACCCACGCTCGCCGATCTCCAGGCCCGAACCACGCGCAATCACGCGTCGGTCCCCCAGTTGGTCAAGATCGCGGCCGACCAAGGCGATCTCGTCCAGATCCAGGGCGATTATCATATCCATGCCGAAACGGACCGCGCGATTCGGGAACGGCTCGCCGCCCACATGGCGAGCGGGCAAGGGATGACGATGAGCGAGATGCGCGACCTGCTCGGCACGACGCGCAAGTTCGCCGTTCCGTACGGCGAGTACCTTGACCGTATCGGCGTCACGCGCCGGCAGGGCGATCTCCGCGTCCTCGCCGCGGCTCCGCCGACCTCGGCCGTTCTTGATGGAAACCCAAGCGATGTCCAACGTGCTCCGCAACATTCCATCGGTGAATGAACTGCTCGAAAGCGCTCCCCTGCGTCGGGTCGTCGACCGGGTGAGCCATCACGTCGTCGTGACGGGCGTCCGCTCGTTCCTCGATAACCTGCGCCGCGAACTGCACGCGGCGTCGGCGGAGCGGCGCATTTTGAAGCCGGCCGAGCTCGCCGAGCGGATCGCCGAGTGGATTCTCGCCTCGGAGCGGCCTCGCCTCCGTCCCGCGATCAACGCGACGGGCATCCTGCTCCACACGGGCCTTGGCCGAGCGCCGCTCGCCGAATCGGCGATCCAGGCCGTCGCCGACGCGGCCCGGGGTTATGCGAGTCTCGAAATCGATCTCGAGACGGGGGATCGGTCGCAGCGGGCGCTCGCCGTGGAGCGGCCGCTGAGGAACCTGACGGGCTCGGAGAGCGCGTTCGTCGTGAACAACAACGCGGCCGCGACGTTGGTTACCCTCGCGGCGCTCGGCGCCGGCCGCGAGGTCGTCGTGTCGCGCGGCGAGTTGATCGAGATCGGCGGGAGTTATCGGCTCCCCGAGGTCATGGAGCAGAGCGGGTGCCGGCTCCGTGAAGTCGGCACGACCAACAAGACGCGCGCGGCCGACTACGAACGGGCGATCGGACCGGATACGGCGGCCTTGATGAAGGTCCACACGAGCAATTATCGGGTCGTCGGGTTCACCGAAGAGGCCTCGATCGAGGAGCTCGTCACGCTGGGCGGAAAACACGCGTTGCCCGTGATCGACGACATCGGTTCGGGCGCGCTCCTCGACCTCGGGCCGTACGGCATCGACGGCGAACCGGTGGCCGGGGACCGGATCCGCTCGGGCGCCGACGTCGTGCTGTTCAGCGGAGACAAGCTGCTCGGCGGCCCGCAATGCGGGATCATCGTCGGGCGCAAGAAATGGATCACGGCGATCATGAACCACCCGCTCAGCCGCGCGCTGCGCGTCGACAAGATGACGCTCGCCGCGCTCGCCGCCACCCTCGCGCTCTATCGGTCGCGGGATTGCGCCGAGCAACATGTTCCGTTGCTCGCGCTGCTCACCACGCCGATCGAGAATCTCCGGAACCGCGCGGAACGGCTTGCGCCTCAGCTTGCCGCGGTGCCCGAGTTGGCGACGGCGGAGCCGATCGACGACGTGACGTATCTGGGCGGGGGTTCGGTGCCCGCGCAGCGCGTTCCGACCATCTGTATCGCGGTGACGCCGCGCCGCGGAACGATCGATCAACTGGCGCACCGGCTACGGGTCGGCGAACCCGCCGTGGTCGGCCGCATTCAGCAGGACCGCCTTTGCCTCGACTTGCGATCGGTTCCGCCGAGCGACGATCGCCGCTTGGTCGACGCATTCGAGCATCTGGGCGCCGGGCCGTAACGTGGTCCGTAACGTGGTCCGTGGCGTGGCTTTGGCCCACGTTTCTTCTCTTCGATTGCGTCGGCTGAAGCCGGCGCCACGTGCCGGCGCCACGTGCCGACTCACCGCCGACGGAAGAAGGGGCGGCGCACGATGGGGCGATCGGCCGGTTCGGACCCCATCCCATAGGCTGTGAGTTCGAGCGTGGAGCGTTCGATCAGCCGGCCCGCCGCGTCGGTCTTTGCCGACCAGTGCGCGACGACGCGACCAGGTACTTCCTCGCAATGCACTTCGAGCGTGACGGTGCGCGCATCAGGCCGTTCGCGCACCGTTCGGACATGGGCCGTCGGTTTCCATTCCGATAACACGCGGTGGGGTAGATCGGTCGCAATCACCTCGACGAGCACGCGGTCGATTTCCCTTGGTTTTGGATTGGCGTCTTTCTCCAAGGCCGCGACTGCCGAACGGCCTCCGTTCGCCGGCGCGGCGCCGCCGCTGGGATCGATGAGGATCGACTGTTTGCGGAAGAGGTGGGGAAAAACGACTCCGCACTGAGCCTCGGTGTCGCGGCGCAGATCGCCTTCGGCCGTCGTGATCCGGAACACGTCCACCGGGATCGCTTGTCCGTTGAGCCGAAACGTCGCTTGCCCCGCATGGTGAGGTTGTGCGACCTGCCCCTCGCTCTCGCCATGAAACCCGTGCCAGGCCACTTGCGGTTGCGCCGCGAACCGCCGGCCGGCGACCTCGACGGTCACGTCCGCGCGCAGCGTGAATCCGCGTTCATCGATCGTCTGCAACGTCGTCTTGGCATCGGCGATCGAGGTCCCGATGAGCTTGCCGCCTTCGCCGAACGTCTCGCGATAGATGCGGGCCTGTTTCCATGACCCCGCGCCGAACGACTCCCACTCGACGAACGTGTGGACCTCGGGCTCCGCTTCGGACGCCTGCTGAGCGGTCGCGATCCGCGGCGCGAGGAATAGGAGGACGAGCAGTGCGAACGGCCGCGCGGCGCGGAGCGATCGCCCGTCGTTGCGGAACCGCGCGGGTAGATTGCCGAATACGGCTCGCCGATCGAGTCGCACGGGGAAACTCCCTATCCGAGACGCGCGCCCAGCCGGGTCCGCCGACGCGACAACTTTCCTCAATTCTCGTCGTGGGGCGGCTCGACGGAATACCACGATAGGGTGGTTTTGCCGGGTCCGTCAAGGCTCGACGCCGTGTCCCTTCGCGACGCGCGCATCGCGGGCACAAGCCGCCCCGCGTCGCGTCCGGCCCGGTGCGATCCCCGCCGTACGGCTCGTTGCCAGTCTCGCGATCGCGTGGCATACTGCGGGCTTTTACCGAGCCCATCCCGCTCGCGCGAGGCCCGCCATGGACGAGAAAATCCGCTACTCCGGCATCACGTTCGACGACGTCCTGCTGGAACCGAGTTACAGCGACGTCGTGCCGGCCCAGTGTGATGTCCGGACGCTGCTGACACGCCGCATTCAGCTCCAAATCCCCATCCTGAGCTCGCCCATGGACACGGTGACCGAAAGCGCCATGGCGATCGCCCTCGCAAAGGAAGGGGGATTGGGGGTTATCCACAAGAACATGTCGATCGAGGCGCAGAAGGCCGAGGTGTACAAGGTCAAGCGGAGCGCCAACGGAATCATCGTCGATCCGATCACCTTGCGTCCCGACGCGCGCGTCGCCGATGCCCGCGAACTGATGGAACGCGACAAGGTGTCGGGTGTGCCGATCACCGACGTCCAAGGAAAGCTGGTCGGCATCCTGACGCGACGCGACCTGCGTTTCCTCGAAAACCCCGCAGCCCTCGTCGGTGACGTCATGACGCGCGAAAACCTCGTCACGGCGACGGGGAAAGTATCGCTTGAGCAAGCTGAGAAAATTTTAACGGCTAAAAAGGTGGAGAAACTTCTGCTGGTTGACGAATCTTTTAGGCTGACGGGTCTGATCACGATCAAAGACATCGACATGATGAAGCGGTTTCCAGCCGCGTGCAAGGACGAAATGGGCCGTCTCCGCGTGGGTGGCGCGGTCGGTGTCTCCGATTACGAGCGGGCCGAAGTCCTGATTCATACCGGCGCGGATGTCCTGGTCGTCGATTCGGCCCACGGCCATTCGGCGAACGTCATCGCGACCGTTCGGGAAATCAAGCGACAATGGGATATCGACGTCATCGCGGGGAATGTGGCGACTGAGGAGGGATGCGGAGCGCTGGTCGAAGCGGGCGCGGATGCGGTCAAGGTCGGGATCGGGCCCGGATCCATCTGTACCACGCGGGTGATCTCGGGAGTCGGCGTGCCCCAGGTCACCGCCATCTACCGGGCCTCGAAGTCGGCTCGAGGGACGGGAGTCCCGATCATCGCGGATGGAGGAATTCGGTTCTCGGGAGACATCACCAAGGCGATCGCCGCGGGTGCCCACAGCGTGATGATCGGCGGGCTCTTCGCCGGCGTCGCCGAAAGCCCCGGCAAAACCATTCTCTACCAAGGACGGACATTCAAATCGTACCGGGGCATGGGATCGCTCGGAGCCATGGTGAAGGGTTCGAGCGAGCGGTATCGGCAAGGCGGAGATCGCGCGGATAATGGAAAACTGGTGCCGGAGGGAGTCGAGGGTCGGGTCCCGTTCAAGGGACCTGTCGCCGAGTTCATTTATCAATTGGTTGGGGGGCTGCGCGCGGGCATGGGGTATTGCGGTGCCCGCACGATCGAGCAACTGCGCAAGGAAGCAAGGTTCATCAAGGTATCGTCCGCGAGCGTTCGAGAAAGCCATCCTCATGACATTGCCATCACGCAGGAAGCGCCCAACTACAGCCCCGAGTATCCGTCCACGGAGGACGCCGACTGATCCCCGGCGCCGATGGCGAAACGTCCTCGCGGCGGTGATCGGAGGGGCGATCGCCGTCCATGGCGTCGACGACACATTGTGGTTCGTGAATGTGGAATCGCGGTGGTGCCCGTCCGCGTCGACGGCACGTGCCGACCAACCCCGTTCCACGTTCGCCGCGGCGCGAGGCGCCGAGTCGCGAAGGAACGATCCGCGGGGCGGGGATACGAGCAGGAAGACCGTGCAGCGTGTTTCGCTTCGGGCCTTGGACGATGCGGAAGACGGCTTGGCTTTCGCACGGGCGTCATCGGAGGCCGCGGACGGCCCGCCATCGAGCGGTGGCGTTTCGGACGAGCGCGTTTCGGACGAGCGCGTTTCGGACGAGCGGCGGCCAGGCCCCTTCGAGGACCGGGACGGGGCGCGACGCGGCGCGCGGATGAGTTTCCTGGACGACGTGACGGCGCCCGACGATGATCAATCGGTCGTCCTGAGGTGGCGATCGGCGGCGCGCGAGGGCCTCGGCGAGGGGCTTGGCACGACGGCCGCGTCGCACGAGACGCCGATCGGCGACCCTTCGCCGACCGCGCGACTCACGTCCGGTGCGGACGAGGGGCGGCCCGAGGCAGGTCGACGCGCGGCGTTCGATTCGGGGCCCGAGCTGCTTGCTCCGGCCGCCGTGCGCCACGCCGACGCGTTCGAGGATCCGTTCGGCGATCGGCGCGCGTCGCAATCCGATCGGTATCCCGTATCCCGACGTGAGCCGATCGAACCGGCGCGTATCGAAGGCATGCCGGCGTTTCCCGACGCCGAACCGCTCGTGACGTCGCAAGCGCCCCTGACGCCGGGTCGCGCCGAAATCGAGGCGAATTGCGACCGCGAGGGCAAGTCATGCGAGACGTTCCGGGACCACCTGCGTTCGCGATCGATCGACCAAATCTCGCTCGACATCAGCCCGGCTTTCAATCCGCGGGCGAGCGAGTGGGCCGAGATCCGTTCGATGGGATCGCCGCCCGAGGGCGATCACCGGACATGGCGCAACGGACAGAACCAAGTGATCGCGAACGGAGTGCTCGCCGGCTTTGAAAACGGCCGATTGCTGATCCGCGACAAAGGGGGGCACGTCGAGCGGCCGGCCTATCGCGACCTGAGCGACGCCGATCGATGCTATTTCGCGAACTTGTGGCGGATCCCCATCGATTGCACGCTTGGCCACGAGGAGTTCGCGGGGCGGGACGCGGTCCCCGCGACGTTGTCGTGGAAGGCGTCGGCCCTCTGCCATAAACCGCTCTACTTCGAGGAGCCCCAGTTGGAGCGGTACGGCCATACGGCGGGTCCCTGGCTGCAGCCCGCCTTATCGGGAGCTCATTTCTTCGGAAACGTGATCGTCCTTCCGTACCGGATGGGGATCAATCCGCCGAGCGAGTGCCGCTATCCGCTCGGATACTACCGGCCCGGCAATTGTGCTCCGTGGCTGGTGCCACCGGTGCCGCTCAGCCTTCGCGGAGGGCTCATGCAGGCGGGCGCCGTGCTGGGAGGAATCCACGTCGTTCCGTAACACGCGTCACGAACGCCCCGTCCGACCATGCCGCCCGGTCGCGCGCGGCGGGACGGACCGGGGTACGGACGACGATCGAGCCATCGAGCGGGTATGGAGTGCGGGAGCGATTGGACGGGCGAGGCGGCGCGCACGCGCCGCCTCGCCTTTCGCTTTCGTTCAAAGACCGCACGGCCCGTCGCGCAGATCGCATCGTCCGCATCCGGATCCCGAAGGATGGCAGACGGGCAACGCGGCCTTCTGGGCCACATGCGCCGCGGGAACGCTCAGCAGCTTGTCCAATTCCCCGCCCCCGCATCGAGGGCATGCCGGTCGTTCGCTTCCGCGCACCAAGAGTTCGAACTCGTCGCGGCAGCGCCGGCAAAGATACTCGTAGATCGGCACGTCCGGCTCCTCCTCGTTTCTTCCGCCTTTCCAAGATAGGCCATCACGGGTCCGCCGGGTAGGCGCCGGTTTCCGGCGGGTCCAACGCGCCGTCGATCCAACGAGCGGACACGCCGATATCGACGACGGTGACGGAACCCAGGAAGGGTCCGGCGGCGGGCTGTGCGAATCCCCGTTTCATGGCGACCATCGCGGCGGTGTGCGCCGCGCGAACGGTATGCCGAGCCGGCTCGCCCGTGTCGCAATCCAGGCCACTCGGAATATCGACGGCGAATCGTCTCCAGGGCCCCGCGTTCATCCACGCGATAGCCCGATCGACAGGCGGTCTCGGTTCGCCTCGGCTCCCCGTTCCCAGCAGGGCATCGACGCACCACGCGCCGCGCTCGGCGCCGATCGATGGGGCCGGATCGCCGGATACACGTTCGACGGCGAGCCCCTTTCGAACGGCGATCTCGTAGTTCACGCGGCAATCGGTCGAGAATTCGCGGGGATCCTCCCAATGGAGCAGGCGGACGTCGTAACCGCGCAGATCCAGATGACGGCCGATCACGAATCCATCGCCGCCGTTGTTCCCCTTTCCGCAGCAGATCACGATCGGGCCATCGATACCGAGTCGTTCGAGCAGGTCGGCGCAGCCGCGGCCCGCGTTTTCCATGAGGACGAGCGAGGGTATGCCCAGCCGTTCGACGGCGAGCCGATCGATGGTCCGGAGCTGGTCCCGAGAGAGTCGGTCATGGCGAGTCACGCTGCAAACCCCGGCGCGCGTTCGCGGTTCGTCGTCAATCGTCGACATCCTCGAATCCGCGCCACTTCATCGGTCGGCGAAACGGTTCGATTCTCAATACGACCTCGCCGTTCTGGAAGATGCGGACCGTCCCGCTCGATTCGCTCACCACGACGGCGATCGCCTTGGTGTTCTTGCTGATCGCGGCGCCGGCCCAGTGGCGTGCGCCGAGCCCCGCGGACATCGTGAGGTTGGCGTGCGTCGCGTCGACCAATTGGCAAGAACGCTCGACGATGCCTTCGGCCGAAACGACGAATGCGCCGTCGAGCTGGGCGATTTCCTTGATCGCCTCGCGGACCTTGGGATCGGCGAGATTCCGTTCCTTGCGATGGTAGCCCTTCACCGGATCGAAACCGGCGGAATGGCTGTGCTGCAACACGTGGCGCGTGTCGCCGATGACGAACAGCGTCCCAACCGGCTTTCCCTCGCGGCCTTCCCGTCCGATTTCCACCGCCAGATCCACGACCCACTTGAGCGTGTCGAGCGGGACGCTCGTTTCGAGCCGGCGCAGGTCGCGGGCGGTCAGTCGGCCGAGCCGTTCGTCGAGGCTGATCAGGCTGAGCGAGTCGATGCGATCGGGTTCGACACCGCTGTAGATCGCCACGACCTCGGCGCCGGCAGGCAGAACGTCATGCGCGACGCTGTCGAGCACGGCTTTGGTCAGTTTTTCAAGAACGGTCGATTCCTGCTTTCCCAGAACGACGGCGGAAAACCCCGCGACCGCCGCGCCCGCGACATCCTCGTCCGTTTCGCCCGCGACGATGAGCTTCATGTCGGCCACGTGGGCGCGGCATTGCTCCCAGTCGGTCGGACCGTCGACCAATACCAATACCGCGTCCGCCTCGACATCCCGGCACATCCGCGATGCCATGCCGAGGAAGGTCGCGAACTGCTTCGTGAACCGTGGCGGCTTCATGCGTCTGTGGGGACTATGCAAGGTCCATGGGACGATCGGCGATGCGCGACGCCGGCGCATCGTATGCCGGTCCCCGATCACCGGCAACTCCCCCAATGCATGCCGGGCCCGGCCGGTCGCGGCGCGGTCCCCGCGCGGTTCAAGGAGTCGGGATCACCGGGGTTTCTTCTGCTTGCGATGCTCGGCCAACTCGATTCCCCGCTTGCCGGGCTGCCCGCCATAGACCCTCTCGTCGTAGATGGCCAGCGCGTGCAACGCGTGCCCTTTCGGGCCGATCTCCCATTCATGATCGAGGTTGTCATGGAGCATCGAAGCGAGGAAGTCCACGGCCTTGACCATGCGCGGATCCTGAAGCTGGTCATCCGACAATGAGAACGCAAGCCATTCGCAGGTGTGGCCCGTCGTTTCGAGATGGCGATCGTTCGTGCCGTATTCTCCGGGGCCCCGGAACCAATTCGTGCTGAAACTGCCGTCCGCGTTCTGGAGCTTGAATGTGTAGTCGTGGTACGCGTCGACATATTTCCGGGCTCGAAGCCATTGACCGGCAATGGGAAGCTCCGACTTCTCGCGTCGCTTGACCGAATAGCTGAAGCCCATCATGCGGTGCGTACCGCCGCACGCCGCTCCGATCACGGGCTGCGCGAGTTCCTCCTTGATCAGCTTGGGAATATCCCAGGCCTGTCCATCCGTGTTCTTCCACTGGGCGTCCGATTCGAGGTAGTGCGAGAGGCCGATCAGCTTGAAGGTGAGCTCGGTTCCTTCCTGGCACGTCGACATTTCGTGCTTGACAAGGTCCATCACCGTCAGTGATTCGCCTTCGACTCGGATCGGAAAGTCCGCTTTGACTTTGGACTGAGCGAGCATGGCAAGGAACTGACCGCCGTGGCCTTGGACGCCCGGGCCTAGTCGGGTCATCAATTGGTCGTTTTCCAGATAGAGCAGTTGTTGGCCTCGGCAAGGCCCGTTGTAGCAGAGCCAGCCGATCGCATTGACCTTGCGGTCCCCCGCGAATACCTGCGTATCGACGCCGTACGCGATCAACGCGTGCATGATGCCCCACGGACTCCGCCGCTCGACCTGTTCGTGACGCTGAATATGGTATGCCAGAACGTCGCGGATCTTCTCCCGCCGAACTTCCTGCTCCGCCGTCAACGGCCGTTCGGGCGATCGGTTCGTTTCCCGTTCGAGACTCGACGGATCATCGGCTTCGGTCGAACTTGACGGAGACCCGGACAACGGACCGTTCGCGGGCCGCGCTCGGTTCGCATCGGCGCCGTCGCTTGGCGTCTCGGTGATATTCGCCGGAGGTTCATCCACGAGACGCACGATCGCGGCGCCTTCGCTTGCCGAATCGCCGTCCTTCGCCCCATCGTCCTTCGAGCCGGCATTCGGACCGTCGGCGTTCGGCCCCCCCGCGTTCGACGATTCTCCATCGCGCGGCACGATGGTCCCATCGTCGGACTTGGAATGGGTTGGATGGGGGTCTTGAGGCGCCGGCCCGTCCACGGGCGGATCGGCGGGCGCGGATGTGAGCGTCAGCGCCGGGGCAAGCGCGAGAGGAAGTCCAGGCCGTTCGCGTTGCGCCCGAGCCGTCGTGCCGAGCTCGGGATCGAGAAGCGTCTCGGTCGGCTCGGATGAACGCGGGAAGGCCCGGGCCGTGCCGTGGGCGAGCCGAGCGGAATGCGTCGAGGCACCGTTCTTGCCGACAGTGCCGAGTTGCGGCGTCGCGATACGGGCGGCAACGAGCGGCATCATCATCCGCGCTGACTCGGCCGATCCGCTTCGGTCATTCCTGTTCGTTTCCAAACGACTTCGATCGGAAGATAACGATCGCGAGTCGACCAGTCGGGGCGCGCCGACCGCGGTCCCCGTCCCCCCACTTTTCTCTTGGGCTTGGGATTCGGTCAGCGCTTTGGAAGCGATCAGCAGACTTCCAAACAGAACAAGGAACGAAAATGCCGTTCGAATCATAGTTGCCGTCTTGCGTCGAGTGGAAAGACCTTCACCCATTAGTCCGCGCCGATCGTCGGCGGGCAGGACGTAGGAATCATATCGGTTCGCGGAATCGAACCGCCGAAGGCGCGTCGGGTCGGTTTTTCCATTCCGCCGCGCGGGATCGTTCAACCGAAACCGCTAGGGACACCGTACAGGTCGGGAAAGCTGGGAAGCCCAAGAAGACTCGGCGGATTGCGGGTCTACGCGGGGCGACCGTCCCCGGTCGCCCGCTGCGCCAACCATGTCGGATCCCGATAGGGACCGACGGGGCCGGTCGTTCGGCTCAGCGCAACCACGACCGGACGGTATCGGCGAGCTCCGTCCGGGGTTCCTCGGGATTCTCGCCGCGCATCCACGCCTTCCAGAGCGCCACGTTGTTGCCGTATGCACGCCCCGAACTTTCACCCAACGACTGCATGGCGCGATATTGAAGAGCCGGATCGGTGTCGTCGAGCGCCAGGCCGAGCGCTTGGAACGCGCGGGGGTCCTGCGCGCCGGACAGCGCGCGGGTCGCGGCGATGCGGACGTCCAGCTCCGAGTCGTTCTCCACGAGAGCGACGAGGAGGCCGATCGATTCGGCGTCGCCGAGTTTCCTCAACGACGTACATGCCTCGGCGCGCAGGCGCGCATCGGGGTCGGCGGCCGCGAGCAGAATGCCCCGCTTGGCGAGTTCGAGCGGAAAAGCGCCGAGGCTTCGCACGGCCGCGGTCCGCAGCACGACGTGTTTGTCTTCCTGAATCAATCGAGTCAGTTCGTCGGCCGTCCGCCGCTGTTCGGCGGGCGGCATCCGGGCGGCCTCGCTTTCGAGTTTCCGGATTCCCGCGAGATGCACATGGAACGACGGGAGGATCCGATCGTCCTCGGCCCACTGCTGCCGATAGTACGGGTTCAACCCCGCAAACTCGGCACAGCCCGCTTCGACTGATACCCCCGCGATCAGCAGGAGCCATGGCGCGAACTGACCCACGCGCCGTTCCCGGCTAGCCATACTATCCACCTCTCCCGGCTTCACGCCATCGCGGACCCGTTTGCGGGTCGCCGGGGGCTTATAGCAAAACGGTCTGCGACCGACCAGATGAAATCGACCGCGATTCGGCCGATCGGTCGATCGGGTTGGTCCTGCGGGTCGCGCAAGGGCGAACGGGAGGGCCGTTCGCGCGGGACGTGGACGCACGATGCAAGAAGGGGCGGTCCGGCCGTCGATGAAGTGGGTGAAGAGCTCCCTTCCAAGGAATGAGGAGGGCGTGGGCCCACGGACGGCGCGAGCGGGGAGCGTCGTTTGTGAGGTCCTTCCGATGTTCGGTCTCCTGTTCGGACGACACACCGTTTTCCTGCTCCTCCTGGGCGCCGCGACCATCGGCCCGTATCTCTGGAATCTGCCCGGTTGGCGCGAGAGGCTTGCCAAGGCGTGGCACGAACTCGCCGGCCGCGCCGAAGCCGTGGCCGACGTATCCCAACTCGAACCGTGGACCGCCGCGACGCCGTCGGCCCAGGCCTCGGCGAGTGCCGATCCGAACGCGACCGCCCCGTCACTCGTTTCACTCGCCGATCCCGGCGCGCCGCGCGACGGGAACACGGCATCCGACCGACCAACGCCTTCCGATCGGCTCGTCGGTCCCCAGGTCGTCGACTTCGCCGAGGTGTTCCGGTTCGACATCACCCAGCGCTGGGTGCTCGACCGATGGTCCCGAGTGACGACAATCCTGTCGGAGTTTGATCTGGAGGGACTTCGCGTACCGTTTGTCAGCGGTACGCGGGTCGACGATGTCGCCGGGTCGCTCACCTACTATTTCGATCAACGGCATCAACTCCAGCGCATCACATTCGAGGGCCGATGCGGCGACGACCGCCGATTCGCGCGTTTTGTCCAAGGCGCGTTCGGGTTGGAGCTCGAACCGTCGCACTATGCGGGGTTGCTCGTCACCAAATGGAACGGCGTGCCGAAGAGCGTGCTCTGGGTGCGCCACGCGGCAGTCGTTCAGAGCCGCGATCCGCACGCGCGGCTCGAGATCACGCTCGAACTCAACCGGCCCGACGGCGCGTATCGGCTCAGCCAACCGCTCGACGACGCCCTCGATTTGGGCCGCAAGGCAAGGCGATGGGGCGGCTGACTCGGCTGGTGAGCGGTCGCCTTCGCATTGTCGCGGCGACCGCCCGCGCATGGCCAATCGCCACACGTCCGCGCGCTCGCCCGGCGACGGAGGCTCCGGAGGTCATCGTCGGTCGGAGCCCTGTTTGCGCTCGATCGCCTCGACGCGGGCGCGCAGCATGTCGATTTCCCGCCTGAGCAGGCGGACTTCCTCGACAAGCGTCGCCATCGCTTCGGCGACCGGATCCGCCGGTCCGCCTTCGGGCGGCACGGCCGCGTCCGGCGGCACGGCCGCGTTCGGCGGACCACCGATCGCGTCCCGCACGACGCCGTCGAGTACTCGGCCAAGCCGTCCGAGCAGAGGCCTTCTTCCGTCGCGGCCCAATGCGTTTTCGAGTCCCGAGCCGGAAGGCCGATCGCCGGGCCGCGCCGTCGATGCGGGAGGCCGCGGTTCGGCTCCCGGATCGTGCGGCGGCGGAACGGGAACGGGAATGGCCGCCGGCGCGGGACCGAGTTTCGCCGACACGCGATGCCGCTGCTCTCGAATGAAATAGGCGATCTCGATCGTGTCGCCGACGTTCGCGCCTTGGAGCACGCGTTCGGCGTCGCGAGGCGATCGGATCGGCGCTCCGCCCATATCGACGATGACACCACCGAGCGGCAAGTGGTATCGGTCGGCCGGCGAACCCGACGCGATGTCGACGACCACCGCGCCCTCATCGAGCCGAAATCCGTACCGCTCGCGAAGCGAATCGGAGACCGGCGCGAGGACGGCGCCGAGCCATACGGCGGGAGGTTTCGATTCGGACGCGCCGGACGTTTCCCGCCGAGCCGAGCTTGCCGATTCCTCGCTCGGCGTCGGCTCGGTTCGATCGCTTTCCGCGGGCGGTTCCTCGCGCCGTTCCCGAGCGAGGCTCGTTTCGGGCGCCGACCGACGCGTCAATCCGTGCGCCGATCCGGCCATCGCGACGCCGATCGCGATCACCGCCCACCGCGCCGGCCGACCCATTCGCACGCCACGCTCTGAAACCGAACGATCCAGATTCCCGGCATTGCTTCGCATGACCCTCGGTCCCTCCATATCCTGGTGCTCGTGCTCGCACGCCCGCCGCAACCCGCATCGAATCCGCCGCGAAACGGCGCGCATCCAGTATAGCCCGATCGCGGGTATCATGTCGTCAATGGGGATGCATGCCGGCCGAGCGTGACAGGAGGGGGCCGCGATCATGGCCGATTGCAGTGGGACGGACCGAGTGACGCGACGGGTTGCCCCATTCGCCGAATGGGACGCCGCCGTCCGGTTGCTCGGCGCGTGCGAATCCGACGGCGATGGGTCGGGGCGCGAGGTGCGAAGCGTGGTCGGTGGATCCCTGTTTGCTCCGGGAGGATTGCGGGTCGCCGTGCGTGACGAGCGGATGGTCGGCGCGATCCTCATTCAGCCCACATCGGGCGCCGTCGCTTTCCTTTGGCCGCCGCGGCTTGTTCCGGGCGAGCCCGAGTCGACCGCGCGGGCATTGATCGAGGATTGCCTGCACTGGGCATTCGATCAGTCGGTACGGATCGTGCAAGCGTGCGTGGAACCATCGGACGAACGGGCCGCGTCGCGTCTGGAAACCGCGTCGTTCCTCTTGGTGGCGGAGATCGAATACCTGACCGCGCCGACATGGAACCGCGCCGACATGGCGCTTCATGCGGCCGATCGGCTTGAATTCGTTTCCGTTTCCGACGCATCCGCGCTCGACCTCCTCGGCCGCGTCATCGAACGCACGTATGGCGATTCGCGAGATTGCCCGCGTCTCGACGGACTTCGCTCGATCGACGAGGTTCTCGACGGATACCGGTCAACGGGTGTCTATCGGCCGGATTGGTGGCGGATCGTCCTGCGGCGCCGGGAACCCGTCGGATGCCTCTTGTTGGCGGACCATCCGGCGGCGGACCAGGTCGAACTCATGTACATGGGCATCGTGCCCGAGCATCGCGGGAAGGGGCTCGCGCGCGACCTCGTGATTCAGGCGCACCGCGTGGCATGCGAGGCGGGTCGATCGCGGATCGTGCTCGCCGTCGATCGAGCGAACGACGCGGCGCGGGCCGCCTATCGCGGGGCGGGTTTCGAGTCGTGGGGGCGGCGCGTCGTTTGGGTTCGCACGTTCAGCGCATGGCGCCGGCGCGAAGTCGACGGCGTAACTGACGGGCCGAGGATGACTTAGGTTCCGCGGCGATTTCCGCCCTCTTTGGCGCGCGAATGGTCGACGGGTTTTGCACGCCTTTTCAAGCGAGTCGGATCGATCTTTTTGGGATGACCTCGCGGGATTTTCATGCGGCATCCTCATCAGTCGATGAAAAGGACCGGACACCGCGCCGAGAACCGTTTGACAGGAGTGCTAGCAGTCGTACAATCGGCGGTCCACGGCTCATGCGTCGTGGAACGTGGTTCGACGCGGACGAGGGAATCGGCCGACGTCGAGTGCTTCGATTCAGGATTCTCGCTGCGTTCGACAGCGTGCTTCGGGGATTCGTGGCCCAGGGAACCCCGCGCACTTCGTTGCACAACGGCGATCGCGGTATGCGCAGAGGACGCGGCAGGAAGTGAGCAACCACGATTTGGAAATCGCGTCCGCCGTGTGGATCGCCTTGGCGGACCGGTTCGGTCCCGAGCCGTTCGCGTTGTACTTCGGTGGCCACGCCGCGATCGACCACGAGGCCGATCGGATCATCGTGACGGTCGCCGATCCGTTCCGCGCGGAACGACTCCAACGGACGCATCGGGCGGCGATCGAGGCTGTCGTGCGCGAGACGGTCGGCGCCGAGACGCGCGTCGAGTTCCGAGTCGACGCGGATCGCGTTCGACCGAACGGTGCGGACGCGACTCCCGCACGCGCGCCGGATTCGCGGTCGTCGCAACCGTGCGGCCGCGCGATTCGAAGGAGCGTGGCGAGCGGCCTCGATACGAACGGAGCCGACGGTCGTGTCGGCGGGCCGGCGTCGAACGGGCAACGTGCCGCGGCGCCCTCGCCCGATTCGCAGGCGTTCCTCGCGTTCATGCTCGGTGAAGAGCACGGCGTCGCGTCCGCGTCGCTCGATATGGTCCTCCGGCAGCCCGGCAAGGTGACCCCGTTTTTCGTCCACGGACCGACCGGCTGCGGCAAGACGCATTTCCTCGACCACGTGCGCCGCGAGGCGCGGCGCCGCGCCGGAATACGGCGCGTCGTCGGCGTCTCCGCCGAACAGTTCACGGCCCAGTTCCTCGAGGCGCTCCAGGGGAAGGGGATGCCGAGTTTTCGGCGGAAGTTCCGCGAGGTCGACCTGTTGCTCATCGACGACCTGCAGTTCTTCAACGGAAAGAAACAGACGCTCGGCGAATTGCAGGCGACGATCGACTATCTCATCCGCGAACGGCGGCAACTCGTCCTGGCGGCCGACCGATCTCCATACGAGCTGGCGGCGTTTCACGCGGGGCTTGCGGGCCGCCTTCGTGGCGGCGTTGTCTGCGAGCTGCCCTATCCGGGGTTCGAAGCGCGGCGCGGCATCGTCGAGCAGGTCGCGAGGGAACATGGCGGATTGCCGAGGGACGTCGTCGATTGGATCGCCGAGCGATTCGCGGGTGACGCGCGACGGATCGCCGGCGCCGTCTACCGGCTCGTCGCGACGCGGCACGCGACCGGCAAACCGCTCGATACGGCATCGGCCGAATCGGCCCTCCTGGATCTCGTCCGCGCGCCGGCGCGCGCCGTGCGTCTCGCGGACATCGACGAGGCGGTCTGCGATCTGTTCGGCTTGGATCGCGCGTCGCTCCACGCCGACAACCGTTGCAAGCGGATCAGTCAGCCGAGGATGCTCGCGATGTGGCTCGCGCGGAAGCACACCCGCGCGGGGGTCTCCGAGATCTGCCGCCACTTCGGGAAACGCAGCCACAGCACGGTCGTTTCGGCCGAACGCCAGGTCAAACGATGGCTCGACCGCAACGACGCCGTGCGGCTCGTGCACGGCGAACTTCCGATCGAGGATGCGATTCGCCGAATCGAATCGCAGTTGCGCACGGGATAGGCGGACCCAAGGGCCGCGTATCCAAGGGCCGCGTATCCAAGGGCCGCGTATCCAAGAGCGGATCAAAAAGCCTTGGTCGTACCGGGCATGGCGACGGTCGGAGCCGGCACGTCGCCCCACGCATAGGCGGTCGGCGACAGGCTGGTCGTCGACGCCATCGCCTGTTCCCAGGTGATCGACTGGCCCGAATAGCAGGCTTCCCGACCCATGATGGCGAGCATCGTGCTGAACGACATGTAAATGCCGTTGTTCAGGATCTGGCCCGATCGGAGGCCCGCGAACAGGGCCTGGTGCTCCAGATCGTACATGCTCGGCCGTTCACCGGTGAATTTCCACGCGGCGCCGCCGCGCGGCGCGACTTCGTGCGCGAGGACCCGCGCCGTGCCGTTCGTGCCGACCACGTAGTCCTCGACGTCGTTGAAACAATCGGCCATCTGCCGCGTATGGGAGAACACCTTCTGGCCGCCCGGCCATTCATAGCAGACGGCGAAGTGGTCGTAGATATGCCCCCACATCTCGCCCGACCGGACCTGGCGTCCACCCAGCCCAAAACAGCGCGCGGGCGGTTGGTCATTCATGAGCCAAAGGGCCTTGTCGAGGCTGTGCACGTGCTGTTCGACGATGTGGTCCCCCGAGAGCCACGTGAAGTACATCCAGTTGCGGATCTGGTATTCCATTTCGCTCCATGACGGCTCGCGACCCCGATGCCAGAGCGTGTTGGTGAGGTAGTTTTCCTGGATCGTGAGCAGCTCGCCGATCGCTCCGTCCTGGATGCGTTTCATCGTGGCGAGCACGCCCAGATCGTATCGCCAGCAGAGTCCGGAAACGATCGTCAGGTTTTTCTGTCGGGCGAGCTCGACCGTCCTCAGAACGCTGTTGACCCCGGGCGCGTCGACGGCAACCGGTTTTTCGCAGAAGACGTGCTTGCCCGCCGCGATGGCCGCTTCGAGATGCGCGGGCCGGAAATGGGGGGGTGTGCAGAGCAGGACGACGTCGATGTCCGACTCCATGACCTTCTTGTATCCGTCGAAGTCCGAGAAGCACCGATCGTCGGGGACGTCGATCCGATCGGCGACCGGTTGGCGCAACAGCGTCTTGCGGCTCTGCTGGATCCGATCCGCGAAGATGTCGGCCATCACGGTCAGCTTCGTGTTGGAATCGGCCTGCAGCGCGTTGACGGCGGCGCTCGTTCCGCGTCCGCCGCATCCGATCAATCCGATCCGCAGCGTATCGGAGCCGGCGGCGTGCGCCGAGCGCGGTTGTCCGAGGGCGCCGAGCGCGGCACCGAGCGCGGCGGCCGCCGTCCCGCGCACGAAGGACCGCCGCGTCGGTTCCTCGGCGGAGATGCCCTGGTTCGCGGCGCGCCCGTCACCGGACGGTCCGTTCGATTCGTTCCGCTCGATCATGATCGTGTTTCCTCTCGTGGGGCCCCACCTGCCAACGCCGACGCGGCCGACGCCATGATAGTCCGCGGTTGCCCGCCGCCGCAAGCGAACCAACCCCGCGCCGCAAGCCGCGCGGCGTTCAACGCAGTTTCCGCATGTACCTCAGGAACTCCTCGTCGACCGTCCTCAGGTCGCCAAAACACTCCTTGAAGAGGGCGAGCCGATCCTGGGGCGTTTCCTCGACCAGCGGTTTTTTTTCGGCGAGCCGCTTGAGATAGGCGACATATTGGTCGCGTCGCCGGTTGGCCAGGAAATGGTTCAGACCCCATGCTTCCGAATAGGCGTCGGGGATCTGCTTCGGATCGTGAAACCGTTTGTCCTCGATCAACAGCGTCAACAGCGAGTTCTCCGGACGCGTGGCCATGTATTGAAGGAAATTGGCGAGGTGCACCTGATTGACGGCTCCGACGGTGCGCCACCCGCGATCGCTCTTGTGGTCCGGTGACTCGAAGAAAACGGCGAGCCCCTCGCTGACCCACATCGGATTCGCCGCGTACCGCACCTGGACTCCGCAGTTGTAGGCGAGCTGGTGCGTGGCTTCGTGCACGATCGTCGCGACGGTGCGCTCGGCGCCCGGTTGCGAGAGGATCTGCTGGATGTGCGCCGCATCACTCGCACGGGGCCCGTTCCTTCGGAACTCGTCGACCCCGGTCAAGTCGTACATCGTGACCCGGTTCGACCGCATGTTGTAATAGCCGATCACGCCCGATGCCGCATCACCCAGTTCGGTTCGGGCATGGTTCGTGAATGTCTCGCGGTTCTCGAAGATCAGCGCGACGAGCGGCAGTTCGGGTTCCTTCAAATCCCAACCCCGCGTCTTCCAATAGTTGAGGAATCCCCGGTAGAGCCGTTCATAGAGCGATCCACACCACTGCGCGTAGGTCTGCGACGTGCGGTAGCCGATCACGTAATGGGGCGTCCGGAGCGTGCGAAAGTCGGGGAACTCGAGCAGCAGCCGCTCTTCGAGCGACTTCGCCGTGAGCGGCGTGAACGGTCGGTCATCGGTCGTTCGGCTCTTGATTTCGTCGGGCTGGAGGGGCCACATCGTGCCGTCGACGTCCAGGACAAGCAGGCCGCCGTCCACCGCTTCGACGAGCACCTTGCCTTCGATGCGGACCGGTTTCCCGTCCTGTTCGACCTCGAGGACATCGATCGCGGACGCGACGCGCGGGAAGCCGTACGAACCGGTCACCGCCAAGGCCAGCGCGGCGGCGCGAGCCACCCGCGCCAAGAAACCGGTGCGCCGCCTCATCCCCCGCCTCCCTCTCGATGTCCCGTTCGTTGGTGTCCCGTTCGTTGGTGTCGCAAGGCCCGCGCGGACGACACCCATTATAGCCGTTCCATCGGACCGTCGGGAACGCGGCGGGGAGCGGAGCGGGGCCGTTTCACCGCATTCGAGCGGACGACCCGAAGGCGAAGCCGGGACGCGCGGCGTCACGGCGCCGGCCTGCCGGCGACTTTCGGTTGCCGGGGAACGTACTCCTCGGTGAATCGGGCCAGGTACTTGAATCGGCTTTCCGACCCGTTGAATCCGACCACCGATTCGTCCCAATCGACCTGCTTGGAGAGTACGCGGCCCGCATCGATGTCGAACTTGATCTGTCCGTTCGTGATCTGCTGTACAATCTGCACTTCGATCTTCGGATCATTCACGGGTGTGAGGATCTGGGTCCTGACCGAAATGGTCGCGACTCCCGTCTTCACCGATTCGAGCGTGTACAACTGGCGCGTCTTGATGCGCCGTACGCGCCCGTCGGGCATCTGCACGGCGATCTCGGTTGGGAATTCCCATTGATGGCCCACGGCGACCTTGCCCTTGGGAAGGGGCGTCGTGATCTGGCCAAGCCCCATGTTCGGGGACGCCTTGAGATCTTCACGCTCCTTGACTTCGCCGTACGGATCGACGGTGACCCGCGTGATGGGCACTCCGATCGAATCGGCCGCCAATTCGTACTCGGGGGGCGCCTTCTTGTCGGTCCCGCTGTTGAACGTGACCTCGGGCCGATCGCTGAGTTTCTGCCACATGTCGACGTTCTCGACCTCGTGCTCGATGTGGTACGCGCCCTGGTCGTCGATCGACAGGACCTTCCAGATCTTGGTCGAGTGGGAACGGGATTTGGATTCCTGCGTGACGCCGCGGATCGTCGTCTCGGTCGTCGCCATGTGCGTGACCTTGGTCCGGAGTATTTCTCCTTCCGAGAACGCGTAACGCAGCTCATAGGTCGCGTCGTCCTCGGCCCGGGCGGTGTCGCGCGGTGAGGATCCACAGGGAACGGCGGTGAACGCGATCGCTCCGATCACGAGCGGGGCGCGGCGCAGCACCGAAACGACGGCGCGGGTCGGCTGGAATCGACGGGTCATCGAATGCCTCCTTGCAAGCCAGGAATCGCGGCGTCCGGAGCGATCCGGATCTCCGGAATCGCGTCGAGCCGACCGTTGTTCTACCCCGTTTGCCCATATGGTGGAACACCAATTCGCACCGGGACGGAGCCAGGATTCGCGATGCCCGCCATGGAAGGCCTTGTGCTCGACACGTCGATCGGCGTGAAGCTCGATCAGCCGCCCAAGAAACGGAAATCGCCGTGAGGGAACGCGAGTCGTCTCCTGCGCGGCAACCACGAGACGCGTCTTGGAGCGTCAGGCCGGTCCAAGCATCGACGTCACGGTCTTTCTTGTGTTTCCCGCCTTGCGCGGGCCGTCCTCCCCGGAGCCAGGGTTCGCTCCGGCACACCACCGAATCCAGGCGTTCAGGCGCCGGGGGCGCCGAGCGGTTCGATGCGGGCGAATCGGAGGCAGGCGCGGGCGATTCCCGAGGCGTCGAGCGCCAATTCGGCGAGAAGCTCCGATCGCTCGCCGTGGTCGACATAGTGGTCGGGAATGCCCAGCCGATGGACATGGCGCGTATCGAGCCCGAGATCGTTGGCGACTTCGAGCACGGCGCTCCCGAATCCGCCCATCAAACAGCCTTCCTCGACCGTGACCACGAACGGCGCGGCGCGCAGGACGCGGGCGAGCAGGACCTTATCGAGCGGTTTGGCGAACCGGGCGTTGATCACTTCCAGATCCAACTCGTTCCGCTTCGAAAGGTCGGCTGCCGCCGCCATGCAATCGTCGAGCAGCGCGCCGAAGCAGAGGATCGCGCCGTCGCGGCCCGCCCGAACAACCTCGGCACGCCCCAATTCGATCGGCGCCCGGGTACGCTCCACGTCCGACGACGCCGCTTTCGGATAACGGATGGCGACCGGCCCGGCCTGCCGGACCGCGAATCGCAACATGTCGGACAATTCGGGACCATCGCCCGGCGCCATCACGGCCATGTTGGGGAACATGCGCAGGTAGGCGATGTCGAACGCGCCGTGATGGGTCGGTCCGTCGGGACCCGCGATGCCCGCTCGATCCATCGTGAAGACGACCGGGAGATTTTGCAGGGCGACTTCCTGGAAGATCTGGTCGAACGCCCGCTGCAGGAACGTGCTGTAAATGTCGACGATCGGCCGAAGGCCGGCTTTCGCTTGCCCGGCGGCGAACGCGACCGTATGCGACTCGCAAATCCCCGTATCGAAGAACCGATCGGGGAACGCGTCGCGCACCGGTTCGAGTTTGTTGCCCTGGCACATCGCGGCCGTCAGGACGGTGACCCGCGCGTCGTCCCGCATCCGTTCGGCGATCGCGTCCCGCGCGCGGTGGGTGTAGGTCGGGCGGTCCGAACTCCTGGGTACCGGTCGGCCGTCCTCCTGGATGAACGGAGGCGGCGCGTGGAAGAAGACCGGATCGGCCGCGGCGGGCTGGTATCCGTGGCCCTTTTCCGTCACGACATGCAACAGCACGGGGCCTTTCAATCCGCGCACCATCTTCAGGTATTTGCGGAGCAGGCCGATATTGTGTCCGTCGATCGGCCCGAGGTACCGGAATCCGAGTTCTTCAAAAAGCATGCCGCCGTGAAGGCCCGCCTTGAACGCCTCCTTCAATTGGGCGAGGAACCGTTCGGCGGGATCGCCGAGCACGGGAACGCGGTTGAGGACCTTGACGACCTCACCCTTGAAGCCCGTGTAGATCGGGTTCGATCGCAAACGATCGAGGTACTGGGCCATGCCGCCGACGCGGGGACAGATCGACATCTTGTTGTCGTTCAGGACGACCAGCAGCTTCGACTTCGCGGCGCTCGCGTTGTTCATCGCCTCGAAAACGATCCCCGACGGAAACGCGCCGTCGCCGATCACGGCGACCGCGTGCCGATCGACTTCCCCCAAGAGCTCGTCGCCGCTCCGCAGGCCCATGACCGTCGAGAGGCTGCAGCCCGCGTGGCCGGTCATGAACAGGTCGTAGTCGCTCTCCTGGGGATTCGGATATCCCATCAAACCGCCTTTCGCGCGGATCGAACCGAACGCGCGGTAGCGGCCCGTGACCAGCTTGTGCGGATAGATCTGGTGGCCCGTGTCCCAAATGAGCCGATCGAATCGGAAGTCGAAGACGCTGTGCAGCGCGAGACACAGCTCGACGACTCCCAGGTTCGAAGCGAAGTGGGCCGAGCGGGCGGACAGGAGATTGCAGAGCACCTCGCGGATCTCTTGGGCGATCTGCTTGAGCTGTTGCGGCTGCATGCCGCGGAGCGCGGCGGCCGAATCGAGTTGCGGGAGCAGAGTGGGCATGGGTCAATGGGTCCTGTCGAGCACATAGCGGGCGAGCGCGCGCAGCGATACGGCTTGCGGCCCAAGCGACTCGATCGATCCGACCGCCTCGTCGATCAGCGCGGCCGCCCGCCGTCGACTCGATTCGACGCCGAGCAGCGCGGGGAACGTCAGCTTGCCGCGGTCCCCGTCCTTCCGCGCGCGTTTTCCCAAGGCGGCCGCGTTGCCTTCGTGGTCGAGCAGATCATCGGCGATCTGGAACGCGAGTCCGAGCGCTCGACCGTAGGCGGCGAGCGCCGCGTCGAACGGTTCGGGCGCGTCGGCGACCAGCGCGCCGAGCCGCAACGAGGCGACGAACAGCGCGCCGGTCTTGCGACGATGGATCGCTTCGAGTCGGGCAAGCGATTCCTCGGGCGATTCCGATCCGCCGCGCGATTCGGCCGCGAGGTCGTCGCTTTGTCCGCCGACCAATCGGCTCGCACCCGCCGCGCGGCCCAGTTCGGCGCAGCACCTCGCCGCCACTTCGAGCGGTCGGACCTCGGTCGCCAGCAATTCGAACGCCTGCGTCAGCAAGGCGTCGCCGGCGAGGATCGCCGTCGCTTCGCCGTATTTCACGTGGCAGGTCGGAATGCCGCGCCGCAATTCATCATCATCCATGGCCGGCAGATCGTCGTGGATCAGCGAATAGGTGTGGACCATCTCGACCGCGCACGCGGCGGCCATCGCCGACGGGCCCCCTCCGCACGACTCGGCGGCCATCAACACGAGCATCGGGCGCAGCCGCTTCGCGGGCGCGAGCAGGCTGTGGCGGATCGCGTCGCGAAGCACGATCGGGCAATCCGCGTCGTACCTCGAATAGACTTCGAGGGCCGCTTCAATCCGCGTCCGCATCGGCGCGGCGCGTTCCAAGAAATCCAGTGCATCCAAGAAACCCGCGGATGCCGCGGCCGACGACGACGCCATTTTTCCGGTCCGATCCCCTGATGGGTGCGGTTCCGACCTAAACCCGCCCCTCACCACCGCTTAACCAACCATGACCCCATCTTAGAACAGGCAGTCGGACTCGTCCACGTCATCCGGGCCGCCCGCGGCGCCCATTCCGCCGGCATCCTCGGGTTCCATTTCGGACCGCCGTCCGACTCGGGAACGCGGACCCGGCGGTGATTGTCCGTCGGACGCCACGGTCCGGGAAGGGCCTTCGTGCGAGCGGCGCCGAGCCCGGGCCGCGTGCTTCTGATCGAGGGTCATTTCCTCGTCGTCGAACGGTTCGGTTACCGGGTTTCCGTCGGCGTCGATTCCGGTCAACCGCTCGACACGCCGTTCGGCCTCATCGAGCTGTCGATAGCAGGTCTTCAAGTGGCCGATCCCCCGTTCGAACGCATCGAGGGCCTCGGACAAGCCGAGTTCGCCCGATTCGAGCGCGTTGACGGACTGTTCGAGTTTCGCGAGCGCCGTTTCGAACGACTCGGACGTCTTGGCGGACTCGGCCGAGTCGCCGGCGCCCTGCTCGGTGGACGATCTTTGCTCGGAGGGCGTATTTCGTTTGGCCATCGGAAGCGGGTACCTGAGGGGCGATTTGAGACAATGCCTGCGCTTGCATGGTTCGCACTGGCTATTTCGGCGCGGCACGCAACGGCGGCGACGGATCACCAAACAGCATGAACTTCATCCCTTGGAAGTAGACGCTGGCCGGATACCAACTGTCGGTGGGAACCAGCGTGTCGAGCTGTTCGTGCGCGTAGTAGTAAGCCACGGCGCTTGCCCAGGCATCACCGAGACGGACCGTGGGGTCCGCCGCCAATGCCTTGGCGAAACCATCGACCAGAGTCAGTCCGCAGGGCTGACTTCCCGTATTGCATCCGATATAGGCGACGGCCTCTTGCGATCCGCGCCGCAGCAGCTGTTCGCCAAGACCCGTCGGATTGAATCGGCCGGTCTGATACGCGGCGGGGGGAGGAGGAGGAGGAGCCTGAAAAACCTCGCCGTGATCGGTCCCCTCGTGCTCGATGCCGTAGATGTCCAAATACGCTTGATAGGGTCCGAGCGATCCGCAGATGGCCGTGGAACACCCCGCGGAGATCATCACCGGCAATCGATCGGCGTTCGCGAGCCTTGACAGGCTATCGATCGAGAAGCACTGCTCCCAAGCCCCGTCATTCCCATGTCCGGCATGTATGACCAATCCGGTTCCCTCATTCAGGATCCGCAGCAATCGTCTTTCCCGCCACTCGCCCCACTTCCTCTTCGTTACACACCGGCCAGCGTCCCACGGCGATGTCGGGGCGGTAGTCGACCGCATCGAAATTGATCGGGTCGTTATTGTTCTTTTCGCCGCGCACTTCCCCAAAATAGCCGGCATAAGAAGACTCCTTGCAGCCGTTCCAATCATCGAATTGGCCGTCCGCCCGCGCGAGATCACTGTAGCAAAGATCGCACGGATAGAACGCGTAATCGAAGGCATGCGGAGTGATTCGGTCCAGGACCATGTAGCGAACCGGGAACACGTCCACATCGTCCACGAGCAGGACATATCCGATTTCCCCATTCCGCCGGCGGTCAAGAAGAAACCGTTTCACGCGCTCGGGGTCATCGACGCCCTGGGATGAACCGAGGATCTGTTCCAGTGTCACAAGCTCCGTGGGCAAGAGGCCGCTCTTGAACGGACAAATTCGTCCAAGGCGGCCCGGAAACGCCCGGGCGCAATCACCAACAGGCGCTGCGCACCCGGCTTGGCCGAAGCCGCCCGCACGCCCGGCTTCCGGCCCTCGACCGGCCCGGAAAGACAACTGCACAGGCCAAACAGAATCCAACTCAGCTTGTTCATCATTCGCGAGTATAACACAACGGCCGTCCATCCGGTCCCCCGCCTTGCCCCCGTCAGCTCACGTGTTCCCGTCGCGCGTCGGCGTCTCTCCGCGAGACTCCCCGCGCTCGACTCGGCTCCAGATCGATCCGTCGGGAACGAGCGTTTCGAGGGCCGAACCGGGCCCGGCGTCACCGACCGATCGGATCGGCCGGCCTTCCGCGTCGCGCGTGATCGAATAACCTCGGCGCAGCACGGCGAGCGGGCTCAGTGATTCGAGATGGGCCGCGTGTTGGGCGAGTGACGCGCGGTGCTGGGCGACCCGTCGCCGGACGCTCCGTCCGGCGCGAGCCAGCAGATCGTCGACGAACCGCGATCGGGCGAGGACGGGATCGAACGGCCTGGCGAGGACAGGCCGCCGCGCGAGGCCATCGAGGCGTCCTCGAAGTTCGCGCAGCCGACGCAGGATGGCCGACCGGGCGCGGCGTTGGAATTGGTCGACGTCGCGCATCAGGTCCTCGCGCGAAGGGACGACGCGTTCGGCCGCCTCGCTCGGCGTCAGCGCGCGCAGGTCGGCCGCCAAATCGGACAGCGTGACGTCGATCTCGTGGCCGATCGCCGAGACCACCGGAATCTCCGCGGCGTGGATCGCCCTCACCACGGGTTCTTCGTTGAATGTCCACAGATCCTCGAGACCGCCGCCTCCGCGCGTGACGACCAGCACGTCGGGACGCTCGCGGAGCCGATGGGCGTCGCGGATCGCGCGGACCACCTCGGCCGACGCGCCTTCCCCCTGCACCCGCACGGGGAAAAGCAGGACCCGCGCGCCCGACCACCGCCGTCGGAGGATCTCGAGGAAGTCGCGTACGGCCGCGCCCGTGGGGCTCGTGATCAGGCCGATCACGCGCGGGAACCGGGGAAGGCGTTTCTTGTGGGCCGCCTCAAAAAGGCCCTCGGCGGACAGCTTGGCCCGCAGTTGATCGAGGGCGAGCTGCAGGGCGCCGACTCCGAGCGGCTCCATGCGGCGCACGACGATCTGATACGTTCCGCGGGGCGGATAGACGTCGACCGAAGCGAGGCAAACGACTTCCTGGCCGTCGGACGGACGGAACCGGAGCGCCGCGGCCGTGGATCGCCACATCACGCCGCGGACCTGGGCATGGGCATCCTTCAACGTGAAATAGAGGTGCCCTGATTGGGGCCGCGCCACGTCCGACAATTCGCCTCCAACCCAGACCAGCGGAAACGCCGACTCGAGCGTCGACTTGATGAGCGCGGTGAGTCGGCTCACGCTCAAGATGTCCGGTTTTCCGGTCGGATCGCGGCCCGTTGGTGATTCGGCCGCGGAATCGCGTCGCGTGGTCATCGGCGAATCCCGTCGCGGAGTTATTGAATGGTCGGGCCGTTCAGCCGTCCGCATCGATCGCGGACCGGGGTCGCCGAGCGCGATCGAAGGGGAAACCGCGTCACGCCGCGTCGGGTAGTCCCTCGTCGGCCCATCGGGGCCCGGAATGAACGGCCGTGATGCCGCGCCGCGCGGAACCTTGTCGGCGGATGACGCATTCGCCGTGATGCCGCCGCCCCGAAGCGGCCCATCGTTCCGCATGATCGGTGACTTGGTTCAAGACCCGTTCGACATAACCGCGGTATACTTCCAGTCCGGCGCGGTCCAGGCCCTCGGGCACTCGGATGCGAGGCGCCACGATGCCCCGAGTTCGGCTCCAGGGCCTCGGCACGGCGAATCGGTCCCACGTCGACAGGCGATAGGGACGATCGTATCCGAGGCCGATGGGAACGAGTGGGATCTGGATGCGCGACGCGAGGTACACGGCTCCCATGGCCAAATGCCGGCGCGGTCCAAGCGGTCCATCGGGAGTGAGGGCCAGGTTCATCACGCGACCCCGCTCCATCAATTGCATGAGGGCGGTCGCTCCGCCCCGAGTCGTCGATCCGCGAACCGTCTCGAATCCCATATGGCGCGCGGCCATCGCCAGCCATTCGGCGTCGTGGTGGCGGCTCAACAGCATCGTGATATCGCAGTATCCCCTCAGGTAAAACAGGATCGGAATGTACTCGTGCCAGAAGAGGAAGATGGCGGGGCCTTGAAAGGCCGCGTCCGCCGGGTCCACCGTCCGATCGAAGAACGCGCCCCGGTAATCCAGCGAACTCATCCAACGCTCCGTGAGCGCCGCGATCAGGATTCCACCCGCCTTGTCGCCTCCCGCGATCCGCATGGCTTGATTGCCTCCTTGCCGCTCAACGGTCAGGTTTCGCACACGTACGCGCGTCGGACCCCACGGCGGTCCGTTCGCGCCCTCAATCGGGCCATTCCCCCGAAAAGACCTCGACGGCCGGGCCCGTCATGAAGACCCGGTTGGTTGTGGGATTCCATTCGAGTTCGAGGTCGCCGCCGCGCAGGTGATTCACGATGCGCCGTTCGGTGCGCCCGGAGAGCACGCCCGCGACGCATACGGCGCTCGCCCCCGTTCCGCACGCCCAGGTTTCTCCCGAACCGCGTTCCCACGTCCGCTGCCGCACCTCGGTCGGACTGATCACCTCGATGAACTCGACATTCGTTCTCGCGGGAAATCGCGGATCGCGTTCGATCTTCGGGCCGACACCGAGCACCAATCGATCGACCGCTTCGGGCACGAAGATCACGCAGTGCGGATTCCCCATCGAAACGCACGTGACCGTGAACGTCTCGCCGTCGATGTCGAGCGGGCGATCGACGACCGGCGAGCCGGCGAGCCGAGTCGGGATTCGGGCCGCGTCCAGGATCGGTTCGCCCATGTCGACCCTCGCGCGTCGGACCCGTCCCTCGTCGATTTCGAGGTCCAGATTCAGAACTCCCGCGCCGGTTTCGATTGCCAGGCTGGGTTTCCGCGCGTACCCGTGGTCGTAAACATATTTCGCCACGCACCGGATGCCGTTGCCGCACATCTCCGCTTCCGATCCGTCGGCATTGAACATCCGCATGCGGGCATCGGCCCGGTCGGACGCGAGGATCAGGATCAATCCGTCCGCTCCAATACCCATGCGCCGATCGGACATGCGGACGGCGAGTTCCGCCGCTTGGCGGGGCGGATCGTGTTCGAGGCAATCGACGTACACATAGTCGTTGCCCGCACCGTGCATTTTCGTGAATCGCATGGCGGCTCCTCGAACCCGGAACGGCGTACGCGCCCTTTGTACCCGCGCGGCCCGATCCGGCAAAGGCCGGATGAAGGCGATCGGCCTTTGTGCCTTTGTGTCATCCCGGCGGTCCCATCGCGGCCGGCGGCGGGATGGTTGGCTTGGTCATCCGCTGAGGTCGAGTTGTTGACCGCGTTGGCCCGTCGGATCGCGACTCGCCGCCGGCCGGTCCGCCGTTTCGGCCGCCGCGCTCTCGTCCGAGCCGGACCGTTTCGCGGCCGCCTTCTCCCAAAGGCGGCGTCCGTCCGCGTCCCGATCGTGCGTCTCGGATTCCTCCCGGGTTTGGCCAATCCCCTCGGCTCGCTCCGCGCTGCGGTTCGACTCGAGCCGCCGCGCGGCGTCCGCGGCTTCGGTCGCACCGCGATCCTCGGATGCCCGAGGCTGCGCGAGCTGCGTCGCCGCGACGCCGCTCGCCAGGTTCGTGGGACCCACGCTCATGGTGATCCTCCTCCTCCTCCGAGAATTCCGTCCTTGGATGTTTCCGGGAAGAGTTGCTGCAACGTTTCGTTCAGTTCGGGGAACGGATGGGGCGTCACGTTCGGCTGGTTGAGCGGGCCCGTGACCTTGATGAGCAGGACGCTGCGCGCCGCCTGTTTGAAAAGCGGTCGGAAGAGCGGGAGCTGCGCGTCCTCGCGTCCGACCACGCTGTAGAAGTCGAGATCGAGCTGCCTCTGCAGGTGGTTCATCCGTCCGTTGCCGATCAGGCTGATCGCGTCGCCTTGCAAACCGATGCGATCGAAATGGACCCGATCGCCCTCGACGCGAAATTGGGTGTCTCCCTGCGTGAAGGCCGTCGTGTCGGGAGGGCGGACGTTGAGCAGTTTGAGCATGGCGACCATGAGCGGCAATTGGTAGATGTCGGCGTCGAGCAGTCTTGCGGTGCCCGCGCCGCGCCATGATTCGGGGATTCCGGCTTGTCCGGCGAGCCGCAGGTCGGCGAACAGTTTGCCGGAGACAGGGGCCGTCGCGACGGCCGTCGAAGCCGCGGCCTCGCCCAAATCGGCGTCGGCCAGACGCGTCAGCAAATCGAATCGGCCATCGCCCGAGAGGCTGAATCGCGCGTCGACGGTCAGATCGCCGTCCAAGGCCCGCGCCGTGACGCTGCGGGGAAGGCCGACTCGATTGGTTTCCGCGCGAGCCCAGGCGCCGAGCGTGATTCCGTCGGGTTCGATGCGAAGGGGACCGCGGATCCGCGTCACGTGCAGGCCGCGGAAGACCAGCGAATCGATCCGCATTTCACCGCCGCAAACGGGCCATCCTTCCTCGAGACGCCCGTCGAGCCGCGCGCCGCCCCGGATATGCTCGACGACCGCGCCGCAGTCGAGCTGCCCGTCCTCCGTATCGACGTCGATGTTCCATCCGGCCGCATCGAGGCCCCCGGTCGACGTTCCGGAGAATTCCATCGCGCCGCGCGCGTTCACGGTCCCTCGGAAATGCAGCCGACCGAGCGCTTGGCCGAGCCTACGGGGAAACGCGCCGAGGAAGTCGGAGTCGAGAATCAGATGTTCGACATCGAATTCGTCGAACCGGACGTTCCATCCGCCTTCGGGCCGCGACGCGCAGCGGCCCGCGAGCTTTCTGAGACGCACGGTCGAATGCTCGGCCCGCACGTCCCGCATGGAAACGACTCCGTCATGATAGTGGAACGAGCCGGTCACGTTGTCGAGCTTGTAGGGGAACGCGATGGGCCGCATGGTGATCGATCGACCTTCGATGTTCTGGGTCGGGGGCCATTTCTGTCCGGTCACTTCGACATCGAGGTCGCGCCGCGCGCGGTCGTATCCAAGACGCACTTCGACATGATCGACCGTGCCTTGTGGTTGGAGTCGCGTCCAGAACTGGCGCGCGTCGTCGCGCAGCGCGCCGCGCAGCGACTCTTCGAGCGGGATGTCGGCGCACCGCAATTCAAGCTTGAGGTGGCGGCTGTCGGTCGAGCCGGGATCCCAGTCGCCTCGCGCGACGATATGGCCGCTTCCATTGCGGCCCGTCAATTCATCGAACCAACACCGGTCGTCGGCGACATGGATCAGGCCTTCGATCTTGTCGAGCGGATATGGGAACCCGTCGTAGCGCATCGAGCCGCCGTGCACGCGGAGCTCCAGCCGGTGATGGAATTTCGTGTCTCCCTCCGCCCGTTCGAATCGGCCAAACAAGTCGAGCATGCCTTGTGGATGCAACGTGCGAAGGAAATCCTCGGTGCGGTCGGGCAGGGCCGCGATCAGTTCGTCGTCCATCGGAACGGATCCGTCCGTTTCGATCTCGATCCACCCGGTCGGCTTTTCACCAACGACCGCGAGCATGCCGCGCAGCGACGTGGTCCTTCCCCCGGTCGGGATGCGCAAATCGATCGCAAGCTCGCCGTGCCTCAAAGTGAACGTGCCCGCCGCCCCGTGTACGCGGTACGGAAATTTTTCGTAGGTGAACGCGAGGTCGCGGCATGTGATGCGGGCATCGCTCCGGAATCGCGCGCCGTCGAAGGTCAGGGCGAGCGTCACGTCGGCCGTTCCCGACGGAGCGAATCGCTCCCAGAGCGTTCGGAGCGAGGGTGTCAACAAGAGGGGCAATCGACCGTCGAGCGGGAATTGGCGAGTGCGTGCCCGCAGGACGAGCGGGCTCGATGCGGCGAACCCTTCGCGGATCAGGTCGAGTTCGAATTCGGCGGCGCCGGAACGGCCCGTCGCGTTCTCGATCCGAAGGCCCGAGGCGTCGAACGTGAAGTCGGCATTCAAATCGGTCAGCGCATAGGGGAGCGCGGCGTCGCTGAGCCATCCGTCGCGCAGCGAGCCTCGAATCGAATAGCTCGATTCGCCGCCCCGGACACCCGCGCGGAACGAGACGTCCGATCGGCCGCGGAGCGCCGCGATGGGCTCGAGCCGGCCGACCCATGACTCGGGGAGCCTCGCCGCGAGTTCGGGCGCGACTTGGAGTCCGTCGAGCCGGCCGTCGAGGGCCCAGTCGCCCGTTTCCGGATTCCATTGGCCGCGGAACGACGCGCGGGGAAACCCCTCGCCGATGCAGGTACCCTCCCACACCACTTCGGCCGACGCGGACTGTTCACGGCGAACGGCGTTTTCCCGACCGCCGATCGACACGTTCACCTCGCGCAGCTCGATCGGCGCGGACGACGACGAGGCCCGTTCGACGAACTCGACCGCGCCGCCTTCGATGGTGATCGGGGGCACGCCGCCACCACCCCATGGCCGGTCGGACGCGGCGATGAGCCGGGCGATGTTCCATTCCCCATTCGCCCGACGGGCGATCCGTACGCGGGGACGTTGAATGAGGATCGACTCGGGAACCGTGGGCCGCGTTCCGATCGACTCAAGGCCCGCGTCGCACCGCACCAGTGCTCGGTCGATGTCGATGAGCTCCGAGTAGCCCTCGGAGCCCGGCTCCCGAATCGTGATCCCCGATAGCTCGATACCCGTTCCCGGTTCGCGCCGCGCCGCGCGGATTTCGACTCGGAGTCCCGGATAACGCTGCGCCAGCAGCTCGCGGGCTCGGATGCGGATCTGTTCGTTGACGTATTCATTCGCCATCCGCCATCCGCCGAACCCGAGCGCGACGGCGCCGAGCGTCAACCAGGCGAGCCGTCGGACGCTTCGCAGGGTCCTCTTCGTCCAGCTCGGCTTGTTGACCAAAGTCGTCATGGGTGGCGTGTGTCGTATCGCGTCGCGTTGTGTTCGTTCATAAGACGCGGTCCGTTCGGCCGCGACGTACCCTTTACGACGTCAGCGTTGGGCAAGGCGGCTCCCGCGATTCGGCCGGTCCGGTCCGCCCGGCCGCTCCGGCCGTCGCGAGGATCGCAAGTCCGAACATCGCCGGTTCGCGGTAACGCAGCGAGCTGACGAAGACGATATGGAGGAGCGTCAGGTACACGGCGGGAAGAAGGCAGAGCGTGACAGGCCAGCCTCGCGAGGCGAATCGCCATAGGCCGATGCACGCGCCTGCGACGAGCGGAACGTAGGTGAGTGCGACGAGCGATCGCAGACCGAACGATCCGAACCGCTCGTCATTGGGCCAAGGGCTCCACATCCGACCCGCCTTGATCCAGGCCAGCTCGACGACGCGCCGCGGATGGCGGCGTGCCCAATCGATCGCGGCGCCCGCCATCCGGCGGTCCAGCTCAACCTCGAATGGTGTTCGCGACGCGTCCGGTCGCACGCCGCGTTCGTTCGCCAAGTCGCGCGTGAACGACGGCACAAAATCCATACGACTCGCGCCGTCCGCTCGTGGATTCCAACCGTCGTACAAGCTCGCCCCCACTTGAAGCGTCGTCGGTACGAAACGACCGATCTCGCGGTAGTTCCGCCACCACCAAGGCGCCATCACAGCGGCGCACGCCACCAACGCGAGGCCCCATTCAATACCCCGGCGCCGCGAGCCGCCGATGAGGCTCACCACGCCCGCGAACGGAAGGAAGAGAAGCCAGCTTGGCCGACAAAGGGCGGCGAGCCCCGCGCAGATCCCCGTTCCAACCGACCAAAGGCCGGATTCCGCGCGCGAACGCGACGCGGCGGCGCGCGTCCAACAGGCCAGTTGTCCCAGCATGGCCGGGCAAAAAGCCGCCTCGCTCAATACGAGGACACTCATCACGACCGCGCCCGGATACGCCACTATGAGCCACCCCGACCACCACGCGATCGAGGGCCCAAAGAGCGACCGCGCCCACCACACGGTGAGCCCGACGCATACGGTTCCCAGAACGGCACCGACGCAGCGCGCCGGAAGGACGGCCGAGTGATCGGCTCCCGCGAGTCGCATCACGGCGGCCAAGATCAGCGGATATCCGGGTGTCCGAAAGACCTTGAGGTCCGGCCCACCGAATGCGAAAGGCCGCCCTTCGGCGATCGCCTGACCCAAAAACCAATAGCTCTCACTATCGCCAAAAACAAACGGCCGATCGGCAGGCAGGCGGGATTGCCACCAGACTGCGGCGGCCAATCGCACGGTGAATGCCGCCGCAAGCAATACGATCCAAGGCCACCACCGATTCGCCACCCGCGCACTCCTTTGCAACCCGGGACCTAGCCTGCGTCGTCACGGGCCGAGCAACCCCGTCCTCATCCCCAAACGGGGTCCCGGCCAGGCGACACCATCCCAGGGCATCGTAGGCCGACACCAAAAACGGCGTCAAGGTGAAAACGATGCGCTCCCGAATGACGCGGATTGACCGGACGCGAGTGACCGGTTGCCCCCGGGGCCACAGTCGGTGCCCCCGGGCCACAGTCAAGTCCTCCCATACTTCTTTGTTTGCGCCGTCCAGCCAGTTCCCGCATTCTTGCCCAAAGCGCGCTTTCAGGTGACTTGGCCAAGATCGAGGCCTTGGCCGAATCGAGGGGGCCGTTCGAGGCGGACTTGGCCGTTCGCGTGCGAAACGGTGATGCCGCCCGGGAAGACGGTTCTGGGTGTGGAGGGAGTGGCGACGGCCGACCAGAGCCGAGTCCACTGGTTCCGATTCATGTTCCGTTCGGGCCAACCGCGCGTCCGCCACAGATGACGCAGCAGCTCGCGTCCCGACGGCTCGGAGATCGTCGCAAGCGGGCCGCATTGCAGTTCATATCCCCGATCGGTTGGTGAACAATGGCATTCGGTCTGCAAGCGGTCGACCAGATCGTCGGTCATCACCCGAACGTCCCGGGCCGAATCGGCCAGATGCAGGAGGCTCGCGTCGATCGACTCGTGAAGTTCCTCGCGCAGGACGGGCAGGATGCGATGCCGCAGTCGTGCTCGGAGGAATCGGGGGTCGCTATTCGTGGCATCGATGCGAAACGGTTGGCCCAGGGCGGTGAGATAATCGAGGACGGTCTTGCGGGGGACGCCGAGCATGGGACGGATGATGGCGAGATGGGGCGAGACCGGCCGTACGCGGGGAATACCGGCCAAGCCGCGCGCGCCGGTCCCGCGAACGACTTGGGCCAGGATCGTTTCGACTTGATCGTCCCGGTTGTGGGCCACGGCGATGTAGCGGGCGTTGACGGTTCGCGCGACCTCGCGAAGGAACGCGTACCGCGCGCGTCGGGCCAACGATTCCGGACCTTCGCCGCGACTGGAGCCGGTTGGGATTCCTCGACCGACGTGGACGGGGACCCGCATGCCTTCGCCGAGTTTCCGAACAAACGACGCGTCGTCGTCCGATTGAGCGCCGCGCCAGCCGTGGTTGAAGTGCCCGACCACCAGTCGTCGGGGCGCCCCGTCGTCGGCCAATGCGACAAGCCCTCGGAGGAGGGCGACACTGTCGGGCCCGCCGGATACGCCGATCAGGACGCGATGCCGCATCCATCGGGCCGCGGGCCAATCCCGCGAGAGGCACTCGAGAAAGTCGTCCGCCATGGCAATCGACCCTGTTCGGCAAGCGCGCCCGGGCGTCGCCGTTCGCTTCCGTGGAGTGTTTTCGGCTAGTTGCGGTTCACGTTGGATCTGTTACCATACCACTTGGCGGCATTGGATTTGAGCGCCTATTTTCAATTGGGTCGAACGGGTTCTTTTTTTTCAGACCATTTTCGAAACACGCGCCTGCGGTCCACCAGGGATTTGGTTGGTGCGCAAGCGACGGATCCGGATCATGACGACGTGTTTCCTTCCGACGCATGGGTCGTTGGCGGGGAAGGCGTGAGCCGGGTCAATGGCAACAGATTCCTCATGTACGCGGTGGTACTCCTTCTTCGTATTTGGAACGTCGCGACGACGCCTCCGTGGTGGTGCGCGTTGGTTGCCCGTTCCGATGGGCGTACGCTCGGGCAGCCGATGCACGGCGCCTGCGGGCGATGGCCGTTCGTCGCGGGCGTTTTTTCCGCGCGACCGGCATGGGGATCGGTCGGCGGGGCGAGCGGCGGATCGAGTCGCGCGGGGGGCGGGCCAACCCGCCCTCGCCCGGCTCAGCGATCGCTCGTCGATGCCGTCGAATCCGTCGGTTCCGCCAATCTGTTGAACGATTGACCAACGCGTCGCATGGCGCCGAATGGGACTCGGCGCACCGCATCGGTCGTTCGCACGGATCCCACACCGGCGGCGCTTGAAGGGACTGACGCGTGAACCACCCTGTCGTAGCGGCCCTCGTGGGGGCGATCGCCGGCGTGATCGGCGGATTCCTTGGCGTGCGTTGGCTGGATCGGCGTACCAAGCGGGATGGCGAGACGGCGGCGCGCGAGATCCGCGAACGGGCCGAACGCGATGCGGCCAGCCGACTCAAGGAGGCCGAACTCGAAATCAAGGAAAAGACCCTACAGCACAAGGCGTCCACGGAAAAGGAACTCGCCCGCGTCCGCGATGAATTGCGGGACCGCGAACGGCATTTGGACAAACGCCAGGAAGTCGTCGAACAGCAGACCGACGATCTGCGCAAACAGGAGAGGATCGTCGAGGGCACGCAGCGGCGGTTGACGGAGCGGCTCGAGGAAACGAACCGGCGTTCCGAGGAGCTCGCGAAGGTGCTCGATATCCAACGGCAGACCTTGCACGAGCTGAGCGGGCTCAGCCGTGACGAGGCGACTCGACGGTTGCTCAAGGGGATCGAGGACGACCTGCAAAAGGAGATCGGATCGATGATCCTGCGCCACGAGAAGCGGGTGCAGGAGATGTGCGAGCAGAAATCGCGCGAGATGCTGCTCACCGCCATGCAGCGTTTCGCCGCGGCGCACACGGCCGAATCGACGACGAGCACGGTGGACATTCCGAGCGACGAAATGAAGGGGCGCATCATCGGGCGCGAGGGCCGCAACATCCGCGCGTTCGAGAAGGCGACGGGCGTCGACGTGATCATCGACGACACGCCGGGTGTCGTCATCGTGAGCGGGTTCGATCCGGTGCGGCGCGAAATCGCTCGGCAGGCGCTCGATAAGCTCATCGCCGACGGCCGCATCCATCCTTCGCGGATCGAGGAAGTGGTCGCGGACACGCAAAAGGAAATCGAGAAGTTCATCCAGCGGAAGGGAGAGGAGGCGGCCCAGGAGGCGAACGTGCAGGGCCTGCACGCGCGCGTCCTCCACATGCTGGGCCGACTCCATTTCCGCACCAGCTACAGCCAGAACGTGCTCCGGCACAGCGTCGAGGTCGCTTTCCTCGCCGGCATGCTCGCCGAAATGATCGGGCTCAACGGCGATCTTGGCCGGCGGGCCGGACTGTTGCACGACATCGGAAAGGCCGCCGACCATGAACTCGAAGGAGGACACCCCAAGATCGGGGCCGACATCCTGAAGCGGCACGGAGAGAACCGAGAGGTCGTTCATGCCGCGCTCGGCCACCACGACGAGATCGTGACGGAGTACCCCTATACGATGTTGGTGGCGACGGCCGACGCGTGCAGCGCGTCGCGCCCCGGAGCTCGGCGCGAATCGCTCGAACGGTACATCAAACGGATGGAGGAACTCGAATCGATCGCCGGCGGATTCCCGGGCGTCGATCAGGCGTTCGCGATCCAGGCGGGCCGCGAGCTGCGGGTCATCGCCAACGCGCGGGAAACCGATGACACCAAGGCGGCCAAGATCTGCCACGACATCGCCCGCGCGTTCGAGGAGCAGTTGACCTATCCGGGTGAAATCAAGGTCACCGTGGTTCGCGAGTCGCGGTTCTCGGATGTCGCTCGGTGAGGTCCGTTGATCCGCGTCGCCGCTCGGCGCCCCGTTCGAACGGCCTTGAACGACCGTCCGCGACGCCCCTTATTCCCTCGTCCATGATCCTCCATGCGTATCCTGCTGATCGGCGACATCGTGGGGAGCCCGGGAGTGGGCATTGTCGCGGCGCGACTGCCGGCGCTGCGCGCCGGGGAGTCGATCGATTTCGTCATCGCCAACGGCGAGAACGCGGCCGGCGGCTCGGGCATCACTCCGGCCCTCTACAAAACGCTGCGTTCCGCGGGCGTGGACTGTGTCACGCTGGGCGACCACATCTATCGTCGCCGCGAGATCTGCGGGGTACTCGAATCGGACGATCGGATCCTCAAGCCGGCGAACTATCCCGCTTCGGCTCCGGGACGCGGATGGACCGTCCTATCGTCCGTATCGGGAGTCCGCGTGGGTGTCGTCAGCCTGCTGGGGCGGGTTTTCATGCGTCCCGTCGATTGTCCCTGGGAAGCCGCCGACGTCGCGCTCGACGCCATGGCGCCCGATTGCCTCGTGCGGGTGGTTGATTTCCACGGTGAGGCGACCAGCGACAAGCAACTGATGGGGCGGTATCTCGACGGCCGCGTCACGGCCGTGCTCGGAACGCACACCCACGTCGCCACGGCCGACGAGTGCATTCTGCCCGGGGGAACGGCATTCCAATGCGATGTCGGGATGACCGGCCCGCACGAGAGCATCCTCGGGCGCCGCATCGACCGCGTGCTCGAAACCACCCGCTCGTTCCGGCCCACCAAGTTCGATGTCGCCTCGGGCGACGTGCGTCTCTGCGGCACGCTCGTCGATGTCGATCCGGCATCCGGCAAGGCGACGGGCATTCGCCGACTCGCCCTTCACGCGTCCCAGGACATCGATGCGACTTCGGATGGGGACGGACCGGCCGATCGATCAGACGCTCCGTCGGATTCGAACGGTTGATCGCGACCGTTCACCGGTGATGGACTTCGGAGACCGCGGGAGTCAGTGCGCCAGCGCGTCGCTACCGAAATCCTCGGTGAAGTCGTGATTGTAGAAGTACTGGGCGATGTGCGAAGCGAGACGACTCACGTAGATCACCTGGAATTTGCGCAGCGAGACCGATGCGGGGCCTTGCGTCGGGAAGACGTGCTCGGGCGTCTCACGGAAAAAGACGCGCTGGCCCGTCTTGAGGTCGTACACGGAGACTGTGAAATCGGCGCGGCCTCGAACGGTCGTCGAGTTGTCCTGGAAGGAGAGCTGCTGGAACTCGATCGCCACGATCTGATCGGCGCGCACGCCGCGCCCCACTTCGCGATAGTCCATCTCGGACCAGTCGTTCCGGTCAATCCAGTCGGCGACCTCGTCCATGTTCACGACGTCGATCCCGCGCACCTCGCGTTGCAGGATATCGGACACCGACCGCGCGATCGACCCGGTGATCCCGCCCGGTTCGAACGGTGTGCTCTTCGTCGCGCAGACGATGGCGACGCGCTGGTTGACCAGGCCGTCGTATTCCGCGGGCACTTTTTGCCCAAAAATGCCCCACAGGATCCAGTTCGAGAATCCCATGCAGCCCGCCGAACCGGCCAGGGTGAAGGCCAACAGGATCAACCAGACTCCCCGGATCCAACCCAATCGACCGTTCATGGCGCATCCCTGTGCAGGCGACCGCGATCGGTCGGGGGCGGCCGCGCTGCCCCCGATCCGATGGGTCGCGGAGCATAGCGGGCTCGGCGCAACGGAGCAAGACGAATTTCCCGGGATCCCTAGTCAATATCGCGTTGGGGACGTTATAAGGGACGCGTTGACGATCTCGAGGCGAGCGAGCCGGCATTGCACGTTGGAATCGGAAAATGGAGCGGATTTCGATCGGGTTCATCGGATCGGGGCGGATGGCGACGGCCCTCGCGCGGGGACTGGTGACGGCGGGCCTCGTGACGGCCGATCGAATCCTCGCGTCGGATCCGAACGCCGCAGCGCGGCGCGCTTTCGAAGACCAGGTGTCCGGATGCCGCATCGTGCCCGACAATGGAAGCCTCGCGCGGGACGCCGACGTACTGGTGCTCGCCGTCAAGCCGGCGCATCTCGATGAAGCGACCCGAGCCTGCGATCCACCGGTCGTCGGAAAGCTCGTGATGTCGATCGTGGCCGGCGCGCGGCTCGATGATCTGGCCGATCGGCTGGGAACGCGGCGGATCGTGCGGGTCATGCCGAACGCGCCTTGTCTGGTGGGATTCGGAGCGGCGGGCTACGCGTGCGGCGCGGACGTCGACGACGTCGATGCGCGGCGCATCGAGTCCATGCTCGAAGCGGTCGGAATGTGCGAGCGCGTCCCCGAAAGCCAGCTCGACGCCGTCACCGGCCTCTCGGGTTCGGGCCCCGCCTTCGTCGCCGCATTCCTCGAAGCGATGATCGACGGCGGCGTGCTCATGGGGCTGCCCCGCGACGTCGCCACTCGGCTCGCCGTCCAAACCGTTCGGGGCACGAGCGAGTGGATGGCCCGCGCGGGGTGCCATCCGGCCGAGATCAAGGATCGGGTGGCGAGTCCGGGAGGGACCACGATCGCCGGGCTCAAGGCGCTCGAGGTTCGCGCGTTCCGAGGCGCCGTGCTGGCCGCCGTCGAGGAAGCGACGCGTCGGGCCACCGAATTGGGGATGCCGCCGCGCCCGTGACGGACCCTCCGTTCATCGGCTAGAATCACAGGGGCCTGGTCCGGTGCGGGACGCCCTCGCGCGGGTCTTTCGAGAATGACTTCCTGGTTTTGGGATCTTGTTTGAGAGGCAGTAGGATCATGGGTCCGTACCTATGCCTGATCGATGACAAGCACGTGCCCCTCTTTCGCATCCTCTGGGTCTCCGAAGTGCCTCACTACTGCGGCGAGGAGGACTGCCTGTGCGAGGGGCAATACGAGGTCCGTCTCGAAGCGGGCGAGTCGGTGTGGGGCACCCGAGAGGACCGGGACCGCGTTCTGACCGCGCTCGAAGCATGGCAACGCGGAATCGACGACGACTGGCAATGAAGGACCCAGGCATGTCGCTCTTCGAACGGTCGGGATACCGATGGCGCGATACCTATTTCGTGCTGTTCGAGGAACGGGAGTCCGTCAAGGCGGATGACCTTGGCCGCGCGCTGCGGGCGCTCGGCGATCGCTACCAATTCGAGGAGATCGGTTCGAATGAGGACGGCGTGTTCGAGTCGCTCACGCTCCTTTCCCCCACCGACTACGCGGGCATGGACATCATCCTCAACTCGGGAGAGGACGTGGCCGCTCAGATCGAGGAACTGACGGAGGAGCTTGGTCGAGGCGTGTTGACGGCCGACGATCGCCGCAAGTTGGCGATCGTCAAACGGGCCACGGCTCGTTTCGAGGTGTTCCATTTCGAGCAGGTCGCCGAGGAGGCGGACGAGGCCGACGACGATTATCTGGATCCCGGCGGGCTCTTGCTCGTCCTCGAACGACTCGCCGCATCGTGCGACGGCATCGTCGTCGATCCGCAGTCGGGCGCGTTCTTGTAGTGTCGAGTGAATCGGTTGACGTTTTTTCGCATGGGGGGAGTTCGCGGAATGCTGGCGAAGGAGATCAAGCCGGGCGTCGTCGTGGTGTACGGCGGGAACCCGATCATGGTCGCGAGCGTTTTCGTGCAGACGCCGTCGGCCCGAGGCGCCGCGACGCTCTACAAGTTCCGCGGCCGCAATCTGGTCACTCGACAAAAGGCCGATTTCACGCTGAAGGGCGCCGACGCGCTGCCCGTCGCCGACTTCGAAAAGCGGCCCGTCAAACTGATGTACGCCGACCCGACGCACATGCATCTGCTCGATCAGACCGATTTCAACGCCTACGCGATCGCGCTCGAGGACGTCGAGGAGGAACGGCCCTACGTGACCGAATCGCTCGACGGCATGTTCGCCCTGGTCTACAACGGCGAATGCGTCGGAATCCAGTTGCCGGCCGCCGTCGAACTGACGGTCACCGAATGCGATCCCGGCGTGAAAGGCAACTCGGCGACCGGCCGGACCAAGCCGGCGACGGTCGAGACGGGGCTCATCGTCCAGGTCCCCGAGTACCTGTCGTCCGGGGAGCGGATCAAGGTCGACACGCGATCGGGCGAGTACCTCTCGCGGGCGTGAGCGGTCGGGCCGAGCGTATTCGCGTTTCGGGGCCGAGCGTATTCGCGCGGGTTGGAGCGCGCGGTTATTTCTTCTTCGCCGCTTTTTTCCGGGCGCCGGGCGTCTTGCATTTCTTGGACGCGCACTTGCCGGTGCGTTTCGCGGGCGCGGTTTTCGGCGCGCCGGAGCCTGCCGCGCCCTTTCGGCCTTTTCCTCCGAACGCGCGATCCCAACCATCGGCGTAGCTCGAATTCGCACCCACACGCGTGATTGCCACGGTCGTATCTCCTCGACGTCCCCGGATGCCAGTCGGTCCGCGCGGTCGCGCGGCGTCCCGCGGAAAAGCGTCCATCACACGGTGTGTTTCGACCCGCCGGACGGTCCGCGCACTCAGTGATAGCGGCGCGCAGCCGAGTGGTCAAGGACGGCCGCGACGGAGTGACGGCCGTCGTTCGCCGCGGGCCAAAGGGACGAGGGACTCAGGTGGCGAGCCGTTTGTAGCGGAAGCGACGCGGCGTTTCGGCCGCGATGCCGAGCCGCTGTCGGCGCTGCTCCTCGTACTCGGCGTAGTTCCCCTCGCACCAGTGCACGCGGCCTTCCCCCTCGAACGCCAGGATGTGCGTCGCGATGCGGTCGAGGAACCATCGGTCGTGGCTGATCACGACGACGCAGCCCGCGAAATCCAGGATCGCCTCCTCGAGCGCGCGCAGCGTGTCGACGTCGAGGTCGTTCGTGGGTTCGTCGAGCAGCAGGACGTTGGAGCCGCGGCGGAGCAATTTCGCCAGGTGCACGCGGTTCCGCTCCCCGCCCGAGAGCGTTCCGACCTTCTTTTCCTGATCGGGGCCTCGGAAATTGAACCGCGACACGTATGCCCGCGCGTTGACGCGGCGGCCGCCCATTTCCAGATGGTCATGGCCTCCCGAGATTTCCTCGTAGACCGTCTTCGCGTCGTCCAGCGCGTCGCGATTCTGATCGACATATCCCCATTCGACCGTTTCGCCGATCCGAATCGCGCCCGAGTCGGCCGTTTCCTGGCCGGTGATCATGCGGAACAAGGTCGTCTTGCCGGCTCCGTTGGGACCGATGACACCCACGATTCCGCCGGGAGGCAACCGGAAGGAGAGGTTATCGATGAGCTGTTGGTCGGCGTACGCCTTCGAGATCCCCTTCGCCTCGACGACGAGATCGCCGAGATGCCTTCCGGGCGGGATCTGGATTTCGAGTTCGTCCGGGCGGTCCTCGAACGGTTCGCGCGAGAGCGACTCGTACGCCTTGAGCCTCGCCTTGTTCTTCGCTTGGCGGGCTCGGGGCGCCATCCGCACCCACTCGAATTCGCGCGCCAGCGTCTTGGTCCGCGCGGCCGACGCGCGTTCCTCGCGGGCGAGCCGCTGTTGTTTCTGTTCGAGCCACGACGAGTAGTTGCCTTCCCAGGGGATGCCCTGGCCTCGATCGAGTTCAAGGATCCACTGCGCGACGTTGTCGAGGAAATACCGGTCGTGCGTCACGGCGACGACCGTGCCCGCGTATTCGGCCAGATGGCGTTCGAGCCACGCGACGGCGTCGGCGTCGAGATGGTTGGTGGGTTCATCGAGCAGGAGCAGGTCGGGCCGTTCGAGAAGGAGTTTGCACAAGGCGACTCGACGGCGTTCGCCGCCGGAGAGCCGCGTCACGTCGGCGTCGGGCGGAGGCAGGTTCATGACGTCCATGGCGACTTCGATTTCGCGGTCGAGTTCCCAACCGCGCGTCGCTTCGATCTGATCCTGGAGCCGGGCCATTTCGTCGCAGAGCCTCTCCATGTGACGATCGTCCATCGGCTCGCCGAGCTTCGCGCTGATGGCGTGGTAGCGTTCGACGAGCGCGCGCCGCGGGGCGATCGCTTGCTGGAGGTTGCCCCAGACGTCGAGCGACGGATCGAGCCGGGGCTCTTGGGGGAGATAGCCGCGGGTGAATCCGGCCGTCAATCGCGCCTCGCCCTCGTGCTGCGTGTCGAGTCCGGCCATGATCCTGAGGATCGTGCTCTTGCCCGCTCCGTTGCGGCCGAGCACGCCGATCTTGGCGCCGGGGTAGAAGGCGAGCCAGACGTTGCTGAGCACCTCGCGCGGCCCGTGCTTGCGCGTGAGCCGTTCCATCGTGAAAATGTACTGGCGGTTCATGCGCGGCCTTCGTCGAGCGTCCAGGTCCAGTCCTTCATTTGGCTCAACGTCGGCCATTGCGTCATGTCGAACTGCAGCGGCGTGACGGTGGCCCAGCCCTCGTCGAGCGCCGACAGATCGGTCTCGACGTCCGTCCGGTGCGGCGGCGGATCGTTTGTCGCCCAGTAATAGGTGCGGCCCCTCGGGTCTTGCCTCCGCAGGAATTGCTCGCCGTAGCGGCCGACCCCCATCGGCACGACCTTCACGCCCCTCGGCGCCGCGTCCCGGATCGCTTGTTGCGGGATGTTGACGTTGAACAGTTTCGCGCCCGACGGTTGCCGTTCGAGGATCTGATCGATGATCCGTCGAGCGAACCGGGCGGCGCGCCGGAAATCGGCCTGTTCGTCGTATTCGAGCGAAACGGCGATGCTGGGTATTCCGAAAAACGCGCCCTCGATCGCCGCCGCGACCGTCCCCGAATAGAGCACGTTGATTCCCGCGTTCAGGCCCCCATTGATGCCGCTGACGACCAGATCGGGCATCGGGCGGACGAATTCGAAGACGGCGAGCTTCACGCAGTCGGCCGGACTGCCTTCGACGGCCCAGCCTCTCCGCCGGTTCCCGTCGTAGATTTCCTTGCAGATGAGCGGGCTGAGGAACGTAATGGAGTGCGCGACGCCGCTCTGTTCCGCGGCGGGCGCGACGATATCGACATCGCCCAGCGACTCCAGTTCGTGTTCGAGGGCGGCAAGCCCCGGCGCGTAGATGCCGTCGTCGTTCGTCAGCAGGATCCGCACGCGGTGGTCCTCGGTGGTCCCTTGGTTTCCATCTCCCCGATTCCTACAATGTGCGGTTTCCTCCCCGCCCTGAGAAGGCGGGGACTTCTTTTTTTCGCCGCATGCCGTCACCGGCGGGACGCGGGCGGCAGGAAGGACCGATCCGCATGAACGCGACCGAGCCGACTCCGCGGCGCACCGCGGAGGAACTCGTGCTGGTGCTCGACTTCGGATCGCAATACGCGCAGCTCATCGCCCGGCGCGTGCGCGAACAGCAGGTGTACTGCGAAATCGTGCGGCACGATCTGCCCGCCGCGCAGATCGCGGCGAGGCGTCCCATGGGCCTGATTCTCTCGGGCGGGCCGTCCAGCGTTTACGATCCCGGCGCGCCGCGCTGCGATCCGAAACTCTTTGAACTCGGCGTCCCCGTGCTCGGCATCTGCTACGGGATGCAGCTCGCCTGCCAGGCGCTCGGCGGCCGCGTCGAAAACGCGCCGGCCCGCGAATACGGCCGGGCCCTCTGCGGCCGGACGGCCGACCACCCGCTCTTCGACGGCCTGCCCGATCGTTTCGAGGTCTGGATGAGCCACGGCGATCAGGTCACGCGGGTCTCCGACGCGTTTGTTCCGATCGCCGGCACGGACACCTGTCCGATCGCGGCCGTGCGGCACCAGCGGCTCCCCGTCCTCGGGTTGCAGTTCCATCCCGAGGTCACGCACACGCCGCTTGGCGGAGCCATGCTGGGGAACTTCCTGAAACAGATCTGCGGATGCCATGGCCGCTGGAAGCTGGGTGATTTCGCCCGCGAAACGGTCGAAGCGATCCGCGAGCGGGTCGGCGGCGACCGCGTCATCTGCGGCCTTTCGGGCGGAGTCGATTCGTCGGTCACCGCCGCGTTGCTCTACCAGGCGATCGGCTCGAACCTCACCTGCATCCTCGTCAATAACGGTCTCCTGCGCCGGGACGAACAAGCGTCGGTCATTCGCGAATTCACCGATCATTTTCGAACCGATCTGCATGTGATCGATGCCGAGGACCGTTTCCTGGGCGCGCTCGCCGGCATCCGCGAACCGCAAGAGAAACGGAGGCGCATAGGCCACGCCTTTATCGCGTGTTTCAAGGAGGCGTCGGCCAAGGTTGCCGGCGCGCGGTATCTTGCCCAAGGGACCTTGTATCCCGACGTCATCGAGAGCGGCGCCGCGCCGGACGGCCCGGCGGCCACGATCAAGCTCCATCACAACGTCGGCGGACTTCCCGAGGAACTCGGGTTCGCGCTGATCGAGCCGTTGCGCGATCTCTTCAAGGACGAGGTCCGCAAACTCGGCCTCGAACTCGGCCTCCCCGAGGAACTCGTCTGGCGGCACCCGTTTCCCGGACCCGGGCTCGCCGTCCGCTGCCTCGGCGAAGTGACCCGCGAACGGCTCGCCGTCCTGAGGTCGGCCGACGCGATCGTCGTCGAGGAAATTCGGCGCGGGGGACTCTACCGCATGACGGCCCAGGCGTTCGCCGTTCTGCTCCCCGTGCGAAGCGTCGGGGTCATGGGCGATTCGCGAACCTACGACCATGCGATCGCCGTGCGATGCGTCGATACCGACGACTTCATGACCGCCGACTGGACTCGGCTCCCCTATGAACTCCTCGCGCGCATCTCGACCCGCATCATCAACGAGGTGAAAGGCGTCAATCGCGTTTGCTACGATATCAGCTCGAAGCCGCCGGCCACCATCGAGTGGGAGTGAGCCGGTCGGTCGAACGCCGATACGTTTCGAACGACGGCTACGCCACAAGACGCGAGGCGCGCCGGTGCGTGGCCGTGATCACGGCGGAAGGCGGCCTTCCGCGATCTCCCGTTCCCATTCGTCGATCAACGGCCAATCCACGGCGCACGTGCCGAAATCGGCCATGTGTTGGTATTGCTCGATCCGCCCGATCGTCGCGCCGAGCAGCTCGGGGTCCTTGCGGAAGATCGGCCCGTGGCTCGGAAGGAGCCATTCGACGTCGCTGTCGCGGATCCGCCGCAGCGTCGCGGCGCAGTCGACCAGATTGCTGCCGTGATGCGCGTCGATCGCGCCGACGCACCCGTCGCGGAAAATCGCGTCGGCGCAGAAAAGGACGTTGTCGAGCCGGAATGCGAGCTGATGGTCGGTGTGGCCGGGCGCGTGCCAGACGTCGAGCCGCATCCGGCCCACGTCGATCGTGTCCCCTTCGGATAACTCGATGTCGACCTCGACCGGCGGCATCGCAAGTCGAATCCCCTGCGGCTCGATCTCCGCGAAGGTCTGGAGCGCGTCGCCTCGGCGCAACAGGTCCGCCGCTTTGGGATGGGCGCCGATGCGCGTCCGCAGCCTGCGTTTCGCGGCGGCCAGACCCTGGGCATGGTCGACGTCGGCGTGGGTCGTCAGGATCATCTTGCACTTGGCCAGCGGGAAGTCGAGTTGCCGGACGAGTTCGAGGATCTCGTCCACCGTCTCCTCGTACCCGATGTCGATCAAGATCCACTCCGAATCGTCGAACACGAGGTAGACATTGCAGCCGAGCAGGTGGCCCGCCTGGAAGTTGATCTCGATCACGTTCGGAACGATGGGCCTGCGGGTCAACATGACGGCGCGATTCCTCCCGAATGCAGCTCCTCCGCGACGATCGCTTGAAGGCCCTCGCGGTAGGACGGGTATCGAAGGCGAACGCCGAGTTCCGCGCGGAGCTTGCTGTTGTCGATCCGTTTGCTTCCGAACGCGCGTTCGGTGCCAGGCGGGGGCCGGCCGGGTTCGAGGAATCTTGGCGCGGGCAGACGCAGCAGACGGGCGATTTCCGCGTAGAACGCGGCGCGGCGCGCCGGCGCGCCGTCGGACACGACGTAAAGACCGGGAAGCGGCGCTCGACGCTCGGCGGCCACGACCACGTCGGTCGCGTCGTCGACATGGATCAGATTCAGATAGCCGCTCGGATCCGCCGCGATCGGTTCCGATGCGGCCAGTTCGCGCCGGCGCGGAAGCCGGCCCGGGCCGTAGATTCCGGCGAGCCGAAGGACAATCGATCGATCGGCGAGGGCGCTGGTTGCGAGCAGGCGTTCGGCGGCGAGACAGGCGACGCCGCCGGCGCGGCGCGGCGAGCAGGGCGTGTTTTCGTCGACCCACGCGTCGATCTGCTCTCCAAAAACGCCCGTTGAACTGATCTGGATGAAACGCGATCCGTCGTTGCCGCCCGCGCCGATGCGATCGAGAACATTTTGGAGACCGCCCACGTAGAGATCGTGTGCCGAATGGCCGCTCGCACGATCGAAACCGAACGACGACAACACCACGTCGAACCCGGTCAGCGCGGGGAGCGTCTCCCTGCGCGTCACATCTCCGACGATCGGCCGGATCCCCAGTTCGACGAGCCGCGAGCCTCTCGCGTCGGATCGCGTGAGGCCCCAGACCTCGTCGCCCGCCGCGAGCCACCGATTGGCGACTCGCGACCCCAAATACCCGCAGCCCAGGATCAACGCGCGCACGTCGTGTTCCCCCTACAACCGGTCCATGTCGATGCCCGCGCCGTCCATTGTGGCACGATTGTGCGGGAAATCCTCATGTTTCGGAAAAATACCGCCTCGGACGCGATGCCTTGGCTCGCGGTGACCGTTCATGCACTTGGCTCGAAAGACAATATCTCCGAAGGGCCCGCCGAATGATTGCCATGGGCCCGGTTGCCACCCTATTATAAAGGTGCCCCGCGAACCCCGCGCGCGGCGCGCCGCCGACGGCGTCGGGACCAGGCTCGATCGGGGAACTCGGAATCACGGAAAGCGCGTTTTCGGATGACGACGACGGTGGCGCGGAATCAGACATCGATTCGATCGCGGCATTCGCGAGGCGCGATGCCGCGCGAGTCGCCGCGTCGGACCGCCCACGACCGGCGCACGGCCCCGTTCGTAAGGGCCCCGTTCGTAAGGGCCCCGTTCGTAAGGGCCCCGCTCGTAAGGGCCCCGCTCGTAAGGGCCCCGCTCGCGTGGGCCCCGCTCGTCGTCGTCGCCTGGGCGGCGTGTTTCGCGCCCGGCGCCGCGCGAGCCGACGATCCGGCTCCGGCCGCGGCCGCCTCCGAGTCGGCGACGTCGGTCACGGCGCGGATCGATCCGATTCCGCCCGGAATCGAGGCCGTGTACCGCGGCGCGGCGCCTGTGTCCGTCGAGCAGCTTCGCGAGATGGAAGCCCACCAAAGACAACTGGTCGCCAAGGCCATGCCGTGCATCGTCGGTCTTCAGATCGGCCAGGCGCAGGGAAGCGGCGTGATCGTGGACGCCAACGGCTTGATCCTCACCGCCGCGCACGTCGTCCAGCGCCCGAACCAGTCGGTGAACGTCATCTTTCCCGACGGCACGATCGTCCGCGGACGGACCCTGGGCCTCGATCGGGCCAGCGACGCCGGCATGGTGAGGATCAACGGGCCGCCGCCGAGCGACGGTGGCGGCGGTGGAGCCAACGGCGCCGAACCGAAGCCGGGCGGCTGGCCGTTCCTGGAAGTCGGCGGTTCCGAAAAACTGGCGGTCGGACAGTGGATCGTGACCCTGGGGCATCCCGGCGGTTACCAGCGCGGGCGCAATCCGGTCGTGCGCGTCGGACGGATCCTTTCCCTCGAAGGCGATCTCGTCGTCACGGACGGTCCGCTCGTCGGCGGAGACAGCGGAGGACCGCTGATCGACATGAGCGGCAAGGTCGTCGGTATTCACAGCCGCATCGGCGGATCGCTTACGGCGAATATGCACGTTCCCTCGCAGGCGTTTCGGGATGCGTGGGATCGATTGGCCGCCGGTGAAATGTGGGGCGATGTGCCGCGAGGCTCGCCGTATATCGGCGTCCAGGGCGATCCGGACAACGATCGAGCGAAGATCGTGTATGTTGAGCCGAGCCAACCCGCCGATCGCGCGGGACTCAAGGCGGGTGACGTCGTGACGCGTTGCGACGACACGCCCATCACGGATTTTTCGAGTTTGGCCGCGATCGTGTCCGACAGCGAGCCCGGCCGGAAGGTCGTTCTCGAAGTGGAACGCGGGGACGAAACGTTGAAGCTGGATCTTGTCATTGGCCGGCGCCGCTAGGGTGATGCCGGGACGATGGAATCGGGAGCCGCAACATGGGCATTCGGACCGCACGCCGGATGGGAATCGGGTTGCTAGGAACGTTCGTCGTGATCGCCGTCGCGTGGAACGGCCCTTTGAGCCGCGCGGGGGAGCGGCCACGATCGAACGGGCAAGCGATGATCGCGTGGCAGGAAGGTCCGCCGAGCGTTCCGGGGAATGCGGAAAGCGACGACGCCGGCACGCGGGGCATGTTTCGCCGGTTCTGGCCCCGGTGGCGGGCGGTCGGCGAAAACGAACGCAATCACGCGAGCGTGCGCGAGGCCTTTCGGTCGGTTGTGAGCGGAGCGCGCTTGAGCACGGTTCAGGTCATGAGCGGCAAGCGGAGGGTCGCCTACGGGACCGTCGTGGACGCCAATGGCTTCGTGCTCACCAAGGCCAGTGAACTCGAAGAACCCATGGAATGCCGGCTCGCCGACGGCAGGAACCTCGCGGCGACACTCGTCACAACCGATGAAAAACTCGACGTCGCCGTGCTCCATGTCGAAGCGACCGATCTGACTCCCGTATCGTGGCGCGAAGGCGACGCGCCGTCGGCCGGAAGTTGGTTGGCGTCGGTCGGATCCGGTGAAATCCCAACGTCGGTCGGCGTTGTCAGTGTGGAGCCGCGGGAAATCCCGACTCCCCGACCCGTCCTCGGCGTCATGCTCGAAACGGCCGAAGGGGGCGCCCGCGTGACGAGTGTCGTGCCCGACAGCCCCGCGCAGGACGCGGGTATCGAAGTCAACGATGTCGTGGTTCGGGTCAACGGAAACGACGTCGGAGATCAGGAGTCGCTCGTCCAGCGGATCCGCACGATGCGGCCTGGAGATCGCGTCGCGCTCGTGGTCAAACGGGGCCAGTCGACGATCGACGTCGAAGCTCGGCTTGCCGACGTCCATAGCCTCGCGCAGGGTCGTCGAGTCGACTTTCAGAATTCGCTCGGCGGTCCCCTCAGCGAACGGCGCTGGGGGTTTCCGAGCGTCCTGCAGCACGACACGGTCCTGAGACCCAACGACTGCGGAGGCCCGATCGTGGATCTTGAGGGGCGTGTTGTCGGGATCAACATCGCGCGAGCGGGACGCGTCGAGAGTTACGCGATTCCGGTCGGAGCGCTCAAACCGGTCCTCGACGGAATCCGAGAAGGCCGCTACGGAATTCCCGGCAGGACTCCGGTGAACGCCGCGCGCGCCGGGAACGGTGGCGAGATCAACGTCGTGGCCGTGCCGGACGGCTCGGCGCCCGTTCCGGACACCTCCGCCGCGACATCGGGTGGGACACCGAGGACCGACAAGAATTAGGGTGTTCCCCGCGGCCCATTCCAGGCGGCTAGCGCGGCGCCCGGTCGGTGTTCGCAACGAGGGCCGCTCGGATGCGCCGGAGCGCGGCGGCCGGATCGGGTGCGTTCCAAACCGCGTCGCGAACGGCCACTCGCGTGAAACCGGCCGAACGCACGCGACCGATCGCTTCCTCGCGGATCCCGCCGATCGCGAACGCGGGTAGTGTCGCGATCGGTGCGGCCGCGATAAGGTACTCGGTTCCCCCGAACGAATCGAAGGTCTTGGTTTCCGAAGGGAACACCGGACCGCAGCCCACGTAGTCGGCCCCGTCGTCGATCGCCCGCCGAAGCTGGGCCACGTCATGCGTTGAGACGCCAACCAGCGCGCCGGGCCCGATCACGCGCCGCGCGTCGCGGACCGGCAATTCGGTTTGCCCCACATGGACGCCGTCCGCGTCCGATGCGACCGCGATATCGGCTCGGTCGTTCACCATCACAAGTACCGGATGGCCCCGCGTCAGCGAACGCAAGCGCCGCGCGCGGTCAAGGAGTTGGCGGTCGTCGAGTTGTTTATCGCGGAGTTGGATCACGTCGACGGTCGCTTCGCATGCGAGCAGACCCAGTACACGACGCTCGAAATCGGCGGCGCTCCCGCCACCGTCGGCGAGCAGATAGAGCGAGGCGCGGGCCAGCCGCGCGAGGCGGGATTCGGAACGCGTTGTGCGGGCCTCGAGCGTGTAGGAATCGTACCGCAGTCGCTCGATCCGGACCGCCGACTCGGCGTCGATCAACTTCAGGAATTCCTCGATCGAACGCATCGCCTGCTGCACGCGCTTCCAATTGGCCGTGACCACCGAATCGAGACCGGCGCGGTCGAATTCCGCCGATCCCACCGCATCCGTGCCGACATCGCCGTTCGTGTCGCGCGCGCCGATCCGTTCGGCGACGGAGACGACACCGAGCGCGCCCACCAATGCGTGGCGAAGGGCCTTGATCGCCGCGACACCGACCCCATCATCGAGAACAAATCGCGCGTGGTCTTCGAGCACCCGAAGGCCCTCGCCGACTCGGTTCGCGTTGGCGTCGAGTAGTCGGACGATGCGCCGGCGTTCCATCGGGTCGAGCGGCGACCCATGCGTGACGGGACTCGGGTCATGGGCGTGGGATGCGCTCGACGGATCGGATGTCCGTTCCGATGGGTCCACATGCGGCTCCTTTGCTCATGGTGGGTTTGGATCGGAAAGGGCGTCGGATCCACGTACGTTGACGTCGCGACGGTCCGACCATCGCATCTTAGATGCTGAGGGGCGGCCGTGGGGAGTGGTCGCCGACGGGTTGGATAGGCTCGGCGGGTCGCGAAGTACGCGGTCGGATCTAAACCCTGTCCGCATATTTACTTGCCTTGAAGCCAAGTCGAAGACGAGCTAGAATGCCGAGGCGATTTTCGCCGTTGCGGCCCGGCCACGTCTGGGGAGTCGTTGGGTCGGTCGTGCCGCGCCTGGGTACGGATACCGGAGTCGAGGCGAAATGCGACGTGGGTCCCGTGTGCTGCTGGTTTGGCCCGGTTTGCCGTCGGTTTGGCGGCGCGGATCGTGGCGCGCGCTGGGAATCGCATTCGGTTTCGCACTGGTCCTGAATGTCGCCGTCTTCGCGACCGTCATTCAACCCGGTCGTTTTTCCACCTCCGCGCGGTCCGGTGCCGTCATCGCGGTATTCGCGTTTTGGGCTGGTGCGGCATGGCGCGCGAGATCGGCCGAACCGGACGCGGCGGGCCGCCCCCCCATCGACCCTCGAATGGCCGATCCCGTGGCCGATCCCGTGGCCGATCCCGTGGCCGATCCCGTGGCCGATCCCGTGGCCGATCGGGACGAGGGGTTGTTTCTTCAAGCGCAAGCGGAATACTTAAGGGGTCGTTGGAATAAGGCCGAGACCCTGATCCGATCCGCGCTCGACGCGCGTTCCGAGGACCTCGAGAGCCGATTGCTGCTCGTTTCCGTGCTGAGACGGGCGGGGCGGGCGCGGGACGCTGAGGTCGAGCTGGACCGGTTAAGAAACCAGCCGGGTGCCAAACACTGGGCTTGGGAGATCGAGCGGGAACGAGAGCGGATCCGCTCCGTTCGGCCGACCGACGCCCCGTCGAATCCCGACGTCGCCGACCGACCTCGGAACGGCTCGGCTCGGTCGGACGACGGCTCGGTCGGAGGAGAAACGGGCCGGCGCACGGTTGGAACCGAGGGCGAGTGCGGGGGCCGACCGTGGGCCGCGTAGACCTGTTCTTCTCCGAATAATCGCGAAAGTCCGACGCGTCGCCGGCCCGGAGGCGCGCGGGGGAGCGGGGAAGCCGAGACGGACCGGGGTGTCGCGCGATTGCCAGCGTATATTCGACGAGTGGTCGGTCAGAAGCCGGCAGCCGAAGAGGTAAGATCCATGTACGAACGATTCACGGACCGCGCTCGGAAAGTCATGCAACTGGCGAATCAGGAAGCCCAGCGATTCAACCACGAGTACATCGGCACGGAGCATATCCTCCTCGGGTTGGTCAAGGAAGGCAGTGGTGTCGCCGCCAATGTGCTCAAGAACCTCGATGTCGATCTGCGAAAGATCCGGCTCGAGGTGGAAAAGCTCGTGCAGAGCGGGCCTGAAATGGTGACGATGGGAAAGCTCCCTCAAACACCGCGCGCGAAGAAGGTAATCGAATACTCGATGGAGGAGGCCCGCAACCTCAACCATAATTATGTCGGCACCGAGCACATCCTGTTGGGGTTGCTCCGGGAACAGGAGGGCGTCGCCGCTCAGGTGCTCATGAACCTCGGACTCAAGCTCGACGACGTCCGCGAGGAAGTGCTCAATCTCCTCGGGCACGGACTGGAAGGCGATGAAACGAGTGGGCGGGGCGGGCGCGACCTGGGCGCGGCTGGGGAAGGGCAGGGATCGGCGAAGGCGAGCAAGTCCAAGACTCCCGCACTCGACAGTTTCGGTCGTGACCTCACCGAACTCGCCCGACAGGGCAAGCTCGATCCGGTCATCGGCCGCGAGCGCGAGATCGAGCGGGCCATCCAGGTCCTTTGCCGCAGGACGAAGAACAACCCCGTGTTGCTCGGCGAGGCCGGTGTCGGCAAGACGGCGATCGTCGAGGGCTTCGCGCAGCGCGTGGTGAACGGCAACGTGCCCGAGCTGCTCGCGGATAAGCGGATCGTGGTCCTGGACCTGGCGATGATGGTCGCCGGAACGAAATACCGCGGTCAGTTCGAGGAACGGATCAAGGCCGTGATGAACGAGGTCCGCCGAGCTCGAAACACGATCCTCTTCATCGATGAACTCCATACGCTCGTCGGCGCGGGTGGCGCGGAAGGCGCCATCGATGCGGCCAATGTGCTCAAGCCGGCCCTCGCTCGGGGTGAGATCCAGTGCATCGGCGCGACGACGCTCGACGAGTATCGCAAATACATCGAGAAGGACAGCGCGCTGGCCCGTCGGTTCCAAGAGATCATCGTCGAACCCACGTCGAAGGAGGAGACGGTCGAGATTCTCAAGGGGTTGAGGGAACGGTACGAGGAGCATCACCGCGTCCAGATCACCGACGACGCGATCCGGGCCGCCGTCGAATTCTCCGAACGGTACATCACGGCCCGGTGCCTGCCGGATAAGGCCATCGACGTGATCGACGAATCGGGAGCCCGCGTGCGGCTTCGGGCGATGACCCGGCCGCCCGACCTCAAGGATATCGACGACGAAGTCGAACGACTCAATCGCGAGAAGGAGGAAGCGGTTGCCAACCAGGATTTCGAGAAGGCCGCCGCGCTCCGGGATCAGGCCGACAAGTTGAAACGGAAGAAGGAGACGATCACCCGGGAATGGCGGGAAAAGTCGCGCGTGAGCGATGGTGTCGTCGACGAGGAGGTGATCGCCGAGGTCGTTTCCAAGATGACCGGCATTCCGCTCACCCGCATGTCGACCGAGGACAGCTTGCGGTTGATGAAGATGGAGGACGATCTCCATAAGCGGGTCGTCAGTCAGGATCAAGCGGTGAAAGCGATCGCCAAGGCCGTTCGCCGGAGCCGGAGCGGGTTGAAGGACCCCAGGCGGCCCACGGGGTGTTTTATCTTCGCCGGACCCACCGGTGTCGGAAAGACGCTCCTGGCCAAAGCGCTCGCCGAGTTCATGTTCGGGGATTCCGACGCGCTCGTGCATATCGACATGAGCGAGTACATGGAGAAGCACAACGTCAGCCGCCTGATCGGAGCTCCGCCGGGCTATGTCGGCTATGAGGAAGGCGGACAGCTCACCGAAAAGATCCGTCGACGCCCCTACGCTGTGGTCCTGCTCGATGAAATCGAAAAGGCGCACCCCGACGTCTTCAACATGCTTCTGCAGGTCATGGAAGAGGGTCGGCTGACCGACAGCTTCGGACGAAAGGTCGACTTCCGCAATACGATCATCATCATGACGACGAACGCCGGGGCCGAAGCGATCAAGAATGAGGCCCATTTCGGTTTTCAGGTGCAGGACGCGGATTCGTCCTACGAATCGATGAAGCAACGCGTCACCGACGTCATCGAAAAGGTCTTCCGACCCGAGTTCCTGAACCGGCTCGACGACGTGATCGTCTTCCGGCACCTGAACAAGGACGACCTCAAGGCCGTGATCGACCTCGAACTGGCGAAGGTCCGCGAGCGGTTGTCCGAACGCGGTTTCACGTTGGTGCTGTCGGACGAGGCCAAGGAATTCCTGATCCGCAAGGGATCGAATACGGACTACGGCGCGCGACCCCTTCGGAGGGCCATCGAGAATTTCGTCGAGGACCCGTTGTCCGAGGAATTGCTCCGCGGCGAGTTCCAGGGTTTTGACACGATCGTGATCGAGGGCATCAAGGACGACACCGACAAGGTCGTGCGTCTCAATTTCCGGGGTTCGTCCGGCGCGCCGGCTCCCGGCCACGCCGTGACCGTACCCCCGGAATCGCCTCCCGCGCTGCCGCCCGTCTGATGCGAGCCGCCCCCGATTCGGTGGGCGGGCCGAAGATTCGTCGCAACCAGCAAACCTCGCTCAAGTTCACCGCCTTCCCGCGCCGAAAAGTGGGAACGCGGCGCTCCCGGGCCGCGCAGGGTCCGGGCTGCGCTTCGGAACCCGTCGAGGAAACCGCGACGTGCCGGCGACTATTGAAGCCATTCGATCATCCGGTTCGTGGGACCGATTCCGCGCGTGGATCGCGCAGTGGTTCCGCGAGTGGGGCGAGTTCGTCATCGATGGGCTCGTCGCCGTCGGCGATTTCACGTTCTTCGTGGCGCGCACCTGGATGTGGCTGCTTGTCCGGTTTCCTCGCCGATCCGTTCTCTTGCCGAACTTCTACCAGGTTGGGGTCCGCAGCCTTCCCGTCATCGCACTGACCGGCACGTTCATCGGAATGGTCCTGTCTGTCCAGAGCTACTTCCAATTCAAACAACTGGGCCTCGAAACCCGATTGGGGGCCGTGATCAACATGTCCCTGGTGCGCGAGCTCGGGCCGGTTCTCGCGGCGACCATGCTGGCCGGTCGCGTCGGGAGCGCAATGGCCGCCGAATTGGGCACGATGCGCGTGACCGAGCAGATCGACGCGCTTGCGTCGATGGGCGCGAATCCCGTTTTCCATCTCGTTGTTCCTCGCTTCCTGGCGAGCGTCTTCCTGATTCCGGCACTCACCGTCATGGCGGATTTCATGGGCGTTGTCGGCGGGTATTTCTACAGCGTCATCATCCTGGGAATCGACTTCCACCATTACCGATACAACAGCGAGCAGTTCGTCGGGGTCTTCGACCTGCTCATGGGGCTCTTCAAGAGCCTCTTCTTTGGAGGCACCATTTCGCTCGTGAGTTGCTATCGGGGCTTCCACTGCGCGCCGGGCGCCGAAGGCGTGGGCCGCGCGGCGACCGCCGCATTCGTCTATTCCTTCGTAATCATCCTGATCCTCGACCTCGTGCTCAACATCCTGTCCGACGCCGTTTACTACGCCCTGTGGCCCGAGGGCGCCAAACTGTTCTGACGCGTTCGGCTTCCCGCGGAAAAGACGCGTGGGACACGCTCCGCGGAAAAGGGGAGGGGACCATGATGGAGGAGTTCGACCCATGACCGCCGACGACATGGCAACGCCCGCCCCACCGCTCGTGGACGTCGACGGGTTGAGCGTTCGATTCGGAAAACAACTTGTGCTCCGCGATCTGTCGTTCCGGATCGAACGCGGGGAAACGGTGGCGATCATCGGCGAAAGCGGCTGCGGCAAGACCGTGATGCTCAAATGCCTGATCGGTCTTGTGCAACCCGCCGCCGGCTCGGTCCGGTTCGACGGCGCCGACTTGACCGCGCTGAACGATCGCGAACTGACTCGCCAACGCATCCGATTCGGATTCGTCTTCCAGAACGCCGCCCTCTTCGACAGTTTGACCGTTGGTCAGAACATCGCGTTTCCGCTCGCCGAACATACCAACCACAGTCTCAAACGGATCCGCGAACTCGTGCTGTCGAGCCTCGCCGATGTCGGCCTCCCCGACGCGGTCGCGGGAAAGAAACCAGCCGAACTGTCCGGCGGAATGCGAAAACGAGTCGGGCTCGCCCGCGCCCTGGTGATGGATCCCGAGTTGCTCCTTTACGACGAGCCGACGACCGGCCTCGATCCGATCATGAGCGACGTGATCAATGAGCTCATGATGCGGACCCGGATGCGGCACGGAGTGACCAGCGTGATCGTGACCCACGACATGCTCACCGCCCGCAAGGTCGCTGACCGCGTCATCATGCTCTATCCGGTACAGCGGCTGCGGGAGAACGAACGGCAGATCATCTTCGACGGGCCGCCAAGTCAATTGGACCGTGCCGACGATCGGCGCGTCCGCCAGTTTGTGCGCGGGGAAGCCGGTGAACGGCTGATGGAGCTGCGCGAGATGGGCAGCGGAGCGGTGTCATGGACGAGAGAGTCCTGAGTTTTCGGGTTGGAGTCGTCGTGGTCGCCGCCGCGACGATCACCGTGATCCTGGTGATCCTGTTCGGCGCGGCGCCCCAACTGCTCGTTCCGACCTACTCGGTCCGCATCCGATTCCCCCGCGCGCCGGGAGTGGCGGTCAACACACCGGTCCGCAAGAGCGGCGTGCCGATCGGCCGCGTGTCGCGTGTCGAACTCCTTCCGGAAGGCGGAGTCCTCTTGACCTTGCGCCTCGACGAGGACAAACCGATTCGGATGAGCGAATACCCTCGGATCAGTACGGGCTCACTCGTGACGGGGGACGCGGTCATCGAATTCGTCCGGAACGAGAACGACCCGAAAATGGACCTGCTCAAGGAGGGCGACTTCCTGCCCAACGGCGTCGTCGTCCATGATCCGTTCGAGGTGATGGTCGGCCTCGAAGACAAGATGGCAAGCGCCTTCCTGTCGATCGAGGACGCCGCGACCAAGGCGTCGAATATCCTCGAGAATCTGCGGTGGCTCGGGTCGGACCGTTCCCGTTTCGACGCCCTCCTGACGAAGACGGAATCGGCCATCACGAGTTTCGACAAGGCGATGCACTCGATCGATCAGGTGCTCGGCGACGAGCAACTTCGGACGCAACTCCGCGAAACGCTCGGCGAACTGCCTCGTGTTTTCGAACAGGCGAAAGCGACGCTCGAGGATACGCGAAAGACGCTGAACGGATTCGACGAGGTCACTCGCCGCGCCGATGCTAATCTCGCCCACCTCGAAAAATTCACCCAACCGCTCGGAGAACGGGGCGAGCGGATCATCGCGAGCATCGAAGGCAGCGCCCAGAGTCTCGACGAACTGCTCAAACAACTCGTCCATCTGAGCGAGGGGATCAACGAGCGTCAGGGATCCTTGGGCAAACTCGTTTACGAGGACGACCTGTACCGCAAGCTCAACTCGGCGGTCGGTAACATCGACGCCATGACGCGCAAGCTCGAACCCATTCTCAATGATGTTCGCGTCTTCACCGACAAGATCGCGCGGGATCCGAGCCGTCTTGGGGTCCGCGGCGCGATCGACCGCCAACCAACCGGTCTGAAAGCCACCCTGCCCTACTAGGGGTCCCCGCTAGGGGCCTGTCGGCGGTCCAGGGGGGCGAATCGGTCCGCGCGTTTCGGCCGAACCGCGTGGCGTGACCGAGGGCAAGGGCGACGGCGGGAATGGGCGGGAAAGGGGGACCGACGCGTTGGCCGGTCCTGGAGCGTCGCCGGGTACGGCGACCGAGGGCAGGGGTGTGACGAGCCCGCTCCGCGAGCCCGCTCGAAGGTCCTGGGCTCGGCCAATCAACGGCTCGGGAGCGACGTTCGCCTTAGGGGTGAGCTGGAATTCGATGAGCCGCTCGTCGCGAATCTCAAACGGCCATAGATTCTCGGCGATGAAATCGAGCGGGGGGTATTCGTACCAAGGCGGCCGGAATGTGCGGCTCGCCATCACCGTTTCGTGGTCGTCCTTCGTCACGACGAAATTCCGCGTGCCGTAGTAGGTGAACGGAACCGAAAGGGGAGTGGTCCCCAGTTCGCGCTGATCGACGGCGATCATCGCGCCGGGGGGATCGCTACGGATCGTCATGCGGCGACGTACGCATCCTGTCGCCGCCCCGAGCAGCACGATGGCGACGAAAAACCACCGACCCCCCCGCGGTACGGGCGATCGTGGTTGGAAAGGACGACCAGGGAAAGGGGCATTTCGCATGATTCGAGACGTGCATCGGGTAGCGGACACGCGGGGTGCGGAGTATAGGGACGATCAGGAATCACCGCCAGACCATTGTCTTTTCGGCTCCCGCTGGGACAGCTACTGCCGCAACGCCCACTCCATCGGCACGCCCGCCCGATCCTCGGGATCTCAACGGCGGAGGTCAACGACGGCAAGGCGGGTCTCGTGCCGCCCACGCGCCGTCCCATGGGTCCGGGATCGTGACCGCCGCCGATGCGCGCCGCAGCAGCAATTGCAGGACTTCCCACGCCAAGAGGCAGCATGGACGACGGCCGGCCGTGAGCGGCGCGCCGAATAGGACGATCCTCGATCCGTCGCAGGGCCGCCAAGAGCCGCCGATTCAATGAACCAATCACCGACAGAAGGTGCTCGGCGTCAAGCCGACCTTGCCGAATCTCCTCCCGCAGATTGTCCAGTGCCTTCTCATCCATGCCCCACTTGATAACCGACCCGTCGATTTCCACCAACGCCCGTTCTTGTAGATTGGACAGCTACCGGGAACTCGGATCCCGACGACACTTCCGTCCCGGCCTCCTCTCTCTTCGTCGGATTCGTGTAATTCGTGTAATTCGTGTAATTCGTGGTTGACTTGCGTCCGGCGGGGCGCATAGGAACCAACCACGAATGACACGAATCACTCGAATGAAGAAGGGGAGTGGGAATGGCGATGTTGTCATGCCAGGGACTCTCCTCCGACATCCTTCGTGAATTCAGGGGCGGATCGGATGGACCTGGAAGTCGGATCATGAATTGCTCGGGCAGCAGTTCGTCGTCCAGCAGGGGTGTAACCGGAGTTCGGCACGCCTAGATGGCCAGGGCGAGTGGCTGATAGTCGGCCAGCGGCCCCCGGTGGGGATGGTACCGTTTCGATTTGTCCTCGCGTCGATGCTCTTGGGAGGTTTTCCAGCAGTCCGATTCGTGGATGGCGCGAACGTTGAGCATCGCTTTGGCGCCGGCCAGGTTCCAACGCATGCCGCTACGCTCCATCCGGTCCTTGACCCAATGGCGGCAAGCGCCTTCGATGACGCCCGTGGCGATCGGGAATCCCGCGGCGAGGTATTCGTCGTAACGCATCCGTGCCGCGTGAGCCTCAAGGTATTTGGCGATCGTGGAAATCCTCTTGCGACGCTCGCCGCGTCGTTTCCGGACGGTGGATACGCGTCGCAGGCCCCGGATGACCGAGTTGGCTCCACCCCGGAGAATCGCGAGCAATCGCGCCCGGGTGAACGCTTCCCGTTCAGTCTGGGTGTCGCACAAGAGGTTGGAAGCCTCCCAGACGTAGCCCGAGACGTGCACGATGTCCAGGATCTCCGTCGTGGTCGATTCGCCCTAATCACCGATGGCCCTGCAAGAGGGCGACCCCCAGCCTCCCGCCGCCGGGCCTGCGGAACGCCGGTTACACGCCCGTCACCCGAACGATCTTCGGGACCGCAAGCTGGAGCTCACGCCACAGGGCTCGATTCCAACAAGGCCGAGATCAATGCGCGACTCGCGACATGCGCCCCCCGGGCTATCGGTCCGGGAATCCCGTGGGCTAGAATGAGAATCGCGTCGAGATTCCGCGGGAGGTCGCCGGTAGTCGAAGCCCATGGCAGTCAAGAAGGGCGTCTGGGAAAACCGCATCGAGTACGCCTCGGTCACGGACGTCGGGATGCGGCGCGAGTCCAATCAGGATTCGATCGCCGTGAATCTCGCTTCCGACCGGGACGCATGGAGGCAAGGCGGCCATGTGCTGATGGTGGCGGACGGGATGGGCGCGCACGCGGCCGGTGAGTTGGCGAGCCGGCTCGCCGTGGAAAACATCCCGCACTTGTTCTACAAGTACGCCGCGCTGCCGGCGGCCGACGCGATCACCCGTTCCATGCGCGAAACGAACGCCGAAGTCCATCGGCGCGGCCAGGCCAATCTCGAATTCAACAACATGGGCACGACGGCGAGCGTGCTAGTGTTCGCGCCGATCGGAGCGGTCATCGGCCATATCGGGGACAGCCGGATCTATCGCCTGCGGGGCGGAACGTGCGAACAGTGGACGTGCGACCACAGCCTGCTTTGGGATTTGCGGCGCCTCGGCGGGCTCACGAAGGAACAGGAACGCACGAACGCGATTCCCAAGAACGTGATCACGCGTTCCATCGGACCCTACCCCGAAGTCGATCCGGATATCGAAGGCCCCTTGCCGATCGAGGCGGGCGATCTGTACATGCTTTGCACGGACGGTTTGGTGGCGCGGGTCACCGATGAGGAAATCGCGGCGGTCCTCGCCCACTATCCGCCCGCTTCGGCCGTCCAGTTGTTGCTCGACCTCGCGAACATGCGAGGCGGTCCGGACAACACGTCGATCGTCGTGGCGCGGGTTCAGGCGGACTGGCCTAAGGCGAACGAAACCGGTCGAGACGCCGGAGGCTCGCCGACCGCCAGGGGAAAGCCGGAGGGGCGGCCCCTGGGGACCCAACCCGGTCGCTTGCCAGTCGCATGGCTGATGGCGAGCGTGTTGGCACTTGCCTCGGCCGTCCTCCTCATCGTCGACCAGAACCTCGCCGCGCTCGCGGTCGCCATCGCGGCCCTCGGAACGGCGGTTGCCGGCTTCTTCCGCCGATACCGAACCTCGGAACGCGTGCGGGGGGACGGCATCCGCGCGGGGAAGGGGCCTTACGTCACGGTCCACGTGAAGACGGCCGCCGAGACGGCCCGCATGCTGACGATCGCCCTGGCGCAGGTCCGTGAAGCGGCCCGAGTCAACGGGTGGGAAGGCGACATCGAGTCGCTCGACGAAATGCTCGTCGCCGCCGAATCGGCATCGCGAAAAAGGGCTCTGCGCGAATCGCTCGATCTCCACTATCAACTGGCGCGGGAGCTTTCCGAGCGTCTTCGGATCCAGCATGCGCGGCGCGCATGAGATGCGGCAACCGGCGGCGGGCCGCGATCCGGGCATGGGGGCAAGCCCCGTCCGTGCCTCGTCCGCATCGCGCGGCGGCTCCGTGCGCGCGTTCCGACTCCGAGCGGAACCGTCGGCTTCCGTTCCGCGCCTCAGTGGCGAAGGACGCGCCTCAGAAGGAACGTCCCGACGACCAAGAGGACGATGTTGCCCGCCCAGACGGCGAACGGAGGAACGGCGCCCGCCTTCGCGCGGTCCATCCCCGCCATGAAGAGCGGGTAGTACAGGATGAGGATCGGCAGGAAGCAGGCTCCGAAACTGGTCCAGAAATCGGCGTTTCGCAGCAGGATGGCGAGAGGAACGCCCACCATGGCGAAGAACAGGCAACTGAAGCCCGCCGCCCATCGACGCCACGGCTCCATGTGGAGCCGATTCAGACGGCCGTGCTGGTTCTCGATCGCCTGGTACTCCGGTCGCCAGTGCGGCGCGCGGAGCCGATCGAAATTCCCGGACGCCATCTGGTAGGCGGCGTCGACGGCGAGCCGCGTGGTGCGGTCGTCGATGTCGCGCCGAGTTTCCTCGACCGTGCGGCGCAGGTCGCTCATCGGAATGTCCGACGGACTGGCCATATCCCGACCCTTCCGGGCGGCGATCGATAGGGGGATCTCGTATTCGAACCGGCCCGGCATGTCGCCCCGCAGCTTGTCCCCGTCGATCCGCATGTTGTCGAAGACGACGACGAGCGCCGAGTTGTCGGCGTTGAGCTTCATTTGCGCTTCGTCGGCCGTGATGCTGACCGGCCGCGATCCGTCGTTGGGTTGATACGAGAGCGTCGGACGGATCAGACGGTCCCCGTCGACGTCCTTCACTTGAATCGCCAAGCCGCGCTGGTTGCTGTAGGACCGCTGCGTTCGCAGCCGCCCATAGACGATCTGTTCGATCGATTGGAGGATCACGCGATGGACGCCCGCCGTTCCCCACGAGACGGCCACGTCATTGACCCACACGGCAAGGCAGCTCACGATGATGGCGAGTATGAGGGCGGGGCGGATGACGGCCATCGGGGAAACGCCGAGCGATTTGATGGCGACGATCTCGTTCGACGCGGACATCCGACCAAAAACGCTGCAACACGCGAACAGGATGGTCCCCGGCACGGTGAACCGAAGGGCCATCGGCAGTGAATAGGGCAGGAGTCGCGCGACGGCCTCGACGCCCAACCCCTCCCGGACCGCCTCGGCGCCCACCACCGCCAGGATCACGAACGCCGTCATGGCGAACAGCGTCGCCACAAAAACCTTCATGAGCTCGCTCACGACGTATCGCGTGATCCGGATCATTGCGGGTACCGTGTGCATGCGGGACGCGGGCGGAAACGGTCGACGCTCGCAACGTCACCGGGATCTCGCGTCACCGGGCGCCTCCCATCCTTCCCGTTCGAGGGCGGGAATCTAACACGTTTTCCCAAAACAGGGAACACGGATCGCTCTTGTCCCGACCGGGCCAACCGGGCTACACTGCCGCCCGTCGCCCTGGAGGGAGCCGGAATCGGGAGGATTCCGGACGTCGCGACAGGAGGTCGCTCATGTTGGACCATTGGCCGATCCGTTACAAACTGTGTATCGGCACGCTGTTGCTCCTGGCGATCGTGGCCCTTCTGTCGATCAGCGGTTTCTGGGGAGGGTATCAATACCGGCAGTTGGCGCGGAGCATCAGCCATCGCGCGGCGGAACTCCCCAAGATCGGCGAATTGGCCCACCATATCGAGGGCATGCGGTTCGTCGTATCCCAAGGCCTGATCCTGCCGTACCTGCCCGGCGTCGTCGGTTCGGAGTCGCTTCCACTCGAATTCCGATTCCATCTCAACGAAGCGATCGGTTCGCTGCGCGCCTACCAGGAGCTTGCGAGGGCGGTCGACGACTTCGGAGGTCCGATCGGGGACCGGGCGCACGAGGCGGACATGTTGACGGGGATCGCCGAATCGCTCGACCGGATCTCGATCGCCGACTCGAGTGCCGAATGGCATCTTCGCCGCCAGGCGCACCTCGAAGGCCTCGCGCCCGAGGTCGAGCGGATCCACGAGTCAACAACGAAACTGCTCGCCGAGATGTATTCGCGGATGCGGGACCTGCAGAGCGTCGTGCGGATCGAGTACCGGACGTTCATCGTGCTGGCATGGGGGAGCTCGATCGCCGGCGTCGTCCTCCTCGCGCTGCTCGTCCATGCATTCCACGCGTGGGTTTTTCGGCCGCTGAAGGTCCTGATCAACGGATCGCGCCGGGTCGCCTCCGGCGATTTCGCCTATCGGATACCCGCGAGCACGCGCGACGAGATGGCCGAATTGGCGCACGCTTTGAACGCGATGACCGATCGGTTCGTTCAGATTCGCGACGACCTGAATCGGCAGGTTCGCGAGCGGACCAAGGAGGTTGTGCGCGGCGAACAACTCGCCAGCGTCGGATTCCTCGCGGCCGGCGTCGCGCACGAGATCAACAATCCGCTGGCGTCGATCGCCTGGTCGGCCGAAGGTCTTGAATCGCGACTCGACGAACTGCTCGACGACGAGACGGCCGGTTCCGAATCGGGACGCGTGGCCCTTCAGTACGTGCGGCGGATTCAGGACGAGGCGTTCCGATGCAAGGAAATCACCGAGGGTCTGCTCGACTTCTCGCGCCTCGGCCACTCCGAACGGCGGCCGGTCGATCTCCGGGACATCGTCGAGGCGGTCGTCGACATCGTCCAGCACGTGGGCGGCAACAAGAACAAGACGATCGAGCGGGATTGCGAGGCGTCGGTCGTCGCATCGGTCAATGCCCAGGAAATGAAACAGGTCGTGCTCAATCTGCTCACCAACGCGCTCGATAGCGTCGACGCGGGCGGGCGTGTCGAGGTGCGGGTCCAACGTCGAGGGGACCAAGCGGTCCTCATGGTGCGGGACCACGGGTGCGGCATGACCGACGAGGTCAAACAGCACCTGTTCGAGCCGTTCTTCACGCGTCGGCGCGATGGGCAGGGCACCGGACTCGGACTGTCGATCACCTACCGTATCATCCAGGACCACGGCGGCGCCATCTCGGCGCGAAGCGACGGCCCCGGTCATGGATCGGAATTCCAGGTCAGTCTTCCCTTGGTGCAGTATGAAGCGAAATCCGAAAGACGACTGCAAGCCGCGTAGCCGGCTGAAAATCCTGTTCGCCGACGATGAAGGCTCGTTGCAGGAACTGATGAGCCACGAGTTGCCTCGCATGGGGCACGAGGTGACCGTCTGCCCCGATGGCCTGACCGCGTCGGCCGCGCTCGAAATCAACGCGTACGATTGCCTGATCGCCGATCTCGACATGCCCGGCATGTCGGGCATCGAACTGATCGCGCGGGCGCGGGAGGTCAGTCCCGACACCGACGCGGTCGTGCTCACCGGCAAGTCATCGCTCGATACGGCCGTCGCCGCCCTGAGGCACGGCGCGTTCGACTATCTCACGAAACCTTGCCGGCTGATCGAAATCAAATCGCTCCTCGAACGCGTCGCGGAAAAACGGGCGTTCGCCAAGAAATACCACGCCGTCAAACGCCAGCTCGAACGCGTCGAAGGCAAGACGCAACTCGTCGGGTCCAGCCCGGCCATGGAACACGTCCGGGAACGGATCGCCAAGGTCGCTCCCACCGGTTCCACCGTGCTCATCCGCGGCGAAACGGGCACCGGAAAGGAACTAGTCGCCCGCTCGCTCCACGAACAGAGCCCGCGTTGCGACGGACCATTCGTCGCGGTGAACGCCGGAGCCCTCCCCGAGACGCTCATCGAAAGCGAGTTGTTCGGGCACCGCAAGGGCGCGTTCACGGGAGCCGACGAACATCGAGTCGGCCTGTTCGAGGTCGCGGACGGCGGCACCCTTTTTCTCGACGAGATCGGCGAGCTTCCGCGGGGCCTGCAGGCGAAACTGCTCCGCGTCCTGGAAAGCGGCGAAATCCGCCGCGTCGGCGATAACGCGTCGTTTCAGGTCGACGTGCGCGTCGTTTGCGCCACGCACCGCAATCTGCAGGAGATGGTCGAGGAAGGCGACTTCCGCGAGGACCTCATATTCCGCGTCAATACGTTCGAAATCTGGTTGCCGCCCCTCCGATCCCGGATCGACGACATCCCCGAACTCGCCAAACACCTGGTCCGGCGCTTTCGGCCCGCCGCGCGCGGCGATGATCGGCTCTTCACCGACGAGGCGATCGAACTCCTGCAGTCCCACGTATGGCCCGGCAACGTGAGGGAATTGGCGAACGTGATCGAGCATGCGACCATCCTGTGCGATGGGCCGCCGATCACGCCCGAGCATCTGCCGGGGAATTTCGGCAGCAACCGGCTCCGCCTCCGGCTCAGGTCGATCGGGCCGACCACGCTCCGCGACCTGGAGCTTCAGGCGATTCACGAGGCGATCGAACGGCATAACGGCAACAAGCCCGCCGCCGCCGAAGAGCTCGGCATCAGCCTCAAGACGCTCTATAACCGGCTCAACCAGATCGGAACACTCGATAAGTCGGCATAGGGCGAAGTCGGCATGGGGAGGCCGGCGCGGATGGGTCTTGTTCGAGACGGGAATGTGACGGCAGCCGATGCGATCTCGGCATAGGGCGGCCCGTCGCGTCGGCTTCATTTCAGATCGCGAACCAAGCCGACGACGACGCCCAGGACGGCGGCGTTCCGCACATAGATCGGCGCCATCGACGCGTTGGCCGGTTGCAACCGAATCCGATTGGTTTCGGGAAACCAATATTTCAGCGTCGCTTCGCCCTCGCCCGTTTGCGCGACGACGATCTGGCCTGGCCTCGCCGTGTCCTGTTTCCGGACGACGACGTAGTCGCCGTCCGCGATCTGCGCCTCGATCATCGACTCGCCGCTCACCCGAAGCACGAACAGATCGGGCCGCGCGAAGAGTTCGTCGAAGTCGATCCGCTCCGCTTGTTCGAAGGCGAGTGTCGTGGAGCCCGCCGCGACCACGCCGACCATCGGGAGGCCCCGCTCGGCGTCAATCGCCTCGCGGGTGAGCTCGATCGCGCGGGACTTGTTGGGGCTCCGATGGATGAGTCCTTTCTTTTCGAGTGCGCGGAGGTGGCACATGACGCCGTTGGGGGATTGGATCCCGAACGCTTCGCCGATCTCACGTACCGTGGGGCCATATCCGCGATTCTGGATCTTGTCCCGAATGAATGCGAAGACCGCGTGTTGTCGCTCGGTCAATTGATCCAGGCCCATAGTCGACCCCCTTCGAATGCCCGTTCCGCACGACCGGTGCCTCACGCCGCCGGCCTCATGGCGCGGCGGGCCCGTCCGTCGGGGTCCGCGCCGCGTGTCAAGCGGATGTCACCGGGCGTTCACTATAATATACGGGCGTACAGAGTCAAGGTCGTTTGGCGAGGTCGGTGATTTCGACCGATCGATCGGCTCCGACGCGGAAGAGGGCTTTGGCCCGGGGATCGATCACGGCCCACGCGTCACCCCATCGCTTGATATCGACCGGATTGACGAACCGATCGTGCGTGAACCACACCTCGGGCGGCTTGCCCGCCGCGATGCGCCAGACGGCCTTCTTGTACCCGTCGACGACGTAGATCGCGCCGTCGTCGTCGATCGCGAGGTTGTGAGGGAACTCGAATGGACGGCCTTCCACGACCGTCTCGACCTGTCCGTCCCCGCGAATCCGTCGCACGGGGCCTTCGACGCGCGACACGGCCAAGAGCGTGTCATCCTTTCCGCACGCCAAACCGATCGGAGCCTGGAACTCGGCGAATTTTCGAGGCGGTCCACCCTCGGGCGGGATCATCCAAACGCAATGGAATTCGAGATCCGAAACGAAAATCTCGCGCTTGCTGTTGATCGCGATCCCCATCGGAATGCCAAGCGGTCCCAAACCCGACGGTCCGTCGACGGGCAGCGCGAGGGGAACGGGAGGGCCGTCGGCCTTGAGTCGGTACACTTGACGCGTGGCACTGTCGCCGGCAAGCACCGATCCGTCGAGTTCAACGGCCAGGCAGCGGACGGCGTTGAGCGGCGTTCGGAACTTCTTGTCGCCGCGAAAGAAGATCTCCGGCACCCCGTCCCTCAGTCTCCAGATGCCGGGTAGGTTGCGATCGGCGAGAAAGACGTCGCCCTGGGGCGAAACGGCGACCGCGAGCGGATACTGAACGCTGTCGGCGCCCGACGCGGACGGCGATCCGGGCCGGAAACCTGTCGAGACCAAGGAACACGCAACGAGGGCCAACGGGATGAGTCGCATTTCTGTGCCGCTCGAATCACGGGGTCCGCCGGGCATTCCGGCAACGGCGACCAACGCCAGGTTCCCGACCGATCGATGCCGGATTCTATCCATCCGGCATGGGTGGGACAATCGGCCGCCGAGCTCGGTTTTCGCCGTTGGCCCCGCATCCGCCGACTCGCTAGAATACGCGACGGGAACGCGGGACGGGAGAGCGGCGCCCTATCGGGACGCCTTCTCAATCCGCGAACGGCGTGTTACCCTTGGGATGCGTTCGCCGAGTGACTTTTGGGAGCGGGAAGGGGACCGGGACCGATGGCAAAGCCGCATCGCAATTTGAAGAAGGCCAATCACGGAAAACGGCCGGCCAATTCGAAGGCCCGTCGCATCAAGCGATGGAAGGTGAAGACCTGAACCTTGCGGGACGCGGCCCGTTCGCGTGCAAGGAATGGCGTCTCGGAGGTTGAGTCGGTGCGGGTTCACGACGCGATTATCGACATCACGCAGGTCGACCTGAATCATGTCATCGCGGATATCGACGCGATCCGCCGTTGCAATCCGCAACGGTTCGAAATGGAACAGCTCACCGCGATCGTGCATGTCGACCTCGACCGGCATGTTTGCGTCGGCTACAAGGACGTGACGCGGGACGAATTCTGGACGCGGGGTCACATGCCGGGCATGCCCTTGATGCCCGGCGTGATCATGCTCGAATGCGCCGCCCAGCTTTGCAGCTACTTTACTCAGAAATACGATCTGCTCGGCGCCGACATGGTGGGGTTCGGCGGTTTGGACTCCGTTCGGTTCCGGGATCCGGTCATTCCGGGCGATCGGCTGGTTCTCGCGTGCCGGCTCCTCAAGGTTCGGAGGGGCCGGATCATTTTCAGCCGGTTCGCGGGTTGGGTAGGGCAAGCGCTGGTCGTCGAGGGCGAATTGAAGGGGATCCCGATCCCCGTCGACGCGTTGCGTCCGAGCGAGGACGCGCCGACGTCGTCCGCCCCGCGGTGACCGTTATTGGAAATCGCGAATCACCATGGGACGCCGATCGGTCCGTTCGCCCGACCCAACGCTCGATCTCAGCCACCACCTTCGCGTCTTGGACGAATGGGCTCCAGTCGACGGGGACCGGCCGTGTTCGGTAACGGACTGGATTTCGGGTCCCGCGCCGCTGGAAATCGAAGTCGGCAGCGGGAAGGGTCTGTTCCTCGTGTCGGCGGCGCGGAGGGCGCCGCACGGGCAGTTCCTGGGCATCGAGCTTGCCGCCCGTTACGCTCGGCATGCGGCGGGCCGCCTGGCGGCCGCCGGTCTCGACAACGGCCGGATCGTGCAGGGCGACGCAAAACGGTTCCTGCGCGATTGCGTGCCGAGCGATACGATCGCCGCCGTGCATGTCTACTTTCCCGATCCATGGTGGAAGAAACGCCACAAGAAACGTCGCGTGCTCGATGTCGCCTTCCTTCGCGATGTCGAACGCGTGCTCGCCCCGCGCGGACGATTCCATTTCTGGACCGATGTCCGTGAATACTTCGATTCCACACTCGATCTGGTGAGGCTCGAAACGGGCCTCGAAGGTCCGCATCCGGTCGACGAGCGTCCGGCGGAGCACGACCTGGATTACCGAACGCACTTCGAGCGGCGAACGCGACTCGGCGGACAACGTGTCCATCGATGTTGGTACGGCAAGGCGGGCGACGGTCCGGACGCGTCGGCCGATCAGCGCGCGGACGATTGTTCGTAGGTGCGCGCGGTCGCCGTGCGGCCGTGGTTCTCGACGGCGATCCGATACAGTTCCTGCCCGCGGGCCGTCGGATACTCGCCCGTAATGCAAGCCTCGCATAGCTCCTCGCGCGGAAAACCGATGGCGCGGGCCACGGCCGAGACGGAAAGATACCGGAGCGAGTTGGCTCCGAGCGCGCGGGCCATCTCGTCCTGCACTTCGGTCGAAAGGGAGCGGCCCTTCAGGAACTGGGGCGCGAACAGTTCATCGACCGTCGACATGTCGATGCCGTAAAAACAGGGGGCGATGATCGGCGGACAGGCGACGCGCACATGGATTTCGCGGGCCCCGCCCAGACCGCGGATGCGGTCGAGGAGAACGGCCATCGTAGTCGAACGCACGATCGAGTCCTCGACGAGGAACACGCGCTTGCCCTCAAGGACTTCGCGGAGCGGCGTGTATTTGGCCGCCGCTTTCTGGCGCCGGCCGGCTCCGCTCTCGATGAACGTGCGGCCCGTGTACCGATTCCGGATCAGGCCTTCCCTCGACGGAATCCCCAATTCGTAGGCCATCGCGTCGGCGGCCGCCTTGCTCGTGTCTGGCACGGGAACGACGATCGTGTCGCCGTCGATCGGGACGAGACCCTCCGCCGCCTCGCGGCGGGCCAATTCACAGCCGAGCGCCGTGCGCGAAAGGTAGACGCTGCGCCCGTCGAGCGTGCTCGCGACGTTTGCGAAATAGACCCACTCGAAGAAACAATGCGCGCGGCGGTCCGCCGCCGCGAACCGTTCGAGGGCGATCCGATCGGGTGAAACCGTGATCGCCGTCCCCGGTTCGAGCGATCGGATGTTCTCGGGCTGGAATCCGAGATTGAGCAAGGCGACGCTCTCGCTCGCCGCCGCGAACAACGGCCCCTCCACAGCGAAACAAAGCGGCTTGATGCCGAGCGGATCGCGGGCGACCAGCATCTGGCCTTGCGCGTTGAGCAGAACGAGGCTGTAGGCGCCGTCGAATCGCGCGGAAAGCGAACGCATCACCTCCACCAGGCTCGGTCGGCGGTCGCCCGACATCTCCCGACTCAACTCGTGCATGATGATCTCGGTGTCGTTCTCCCGAGCCAGATGGTGGTCGTCGTCGCTCAGGATCCGGTGGCGAAGGTCCTGGTAGTTCGCCAGTTGCCCGTTGAACGCGAAGCTGAACCACTTGCGTTTCTCGATGTGATGACGCTCGAACGGCTGCGCGTAGCTGCGGTCGTCAAGTCCGCAGGTCGCGTACCGGACGTGCCCGATCCCGGCGCATCCCGAGTATTCCCGCATCAGACTCTCGCACTTGCCGCGATGCGACAATCGGAATACCTCGGTCACCGTGCCGATGTCCTTGTGCGTGTCGATCAACTGCTCGCGGTGCGGGTGGTACGATGTGAGCCCGGCGGCCAGTTGGCCGCGATTCTGGATGTCGAGCAGCATGCGGGGAAGCAGACGACTCGCCTGATCCGGATCGCCGTTGGGACAGAGCGGACTGACGTCCGGACCGGCCAGATGATACACTGCCGCGATGCCGCATTCATGGTGAAGTTCACTCATCGCCGATCATTCCCCCCGGGGATGGCTCGTCCATTCGCACCGAGACCATGGTACGTCGTCGCCGACGCGAGGTCGAGGCGCGGCGCTGGGGGGGGGGGACGGGGATCGGACCCGGCGCTTGAGGATTCCTTCACGAGAGGGGGTTGGGACGCCCAGCGATGACGAACGGGGAAGAGGAATCGGTCCGGAAGGAGATCGCGGCATCGGCCCACACCGTCGTGGTCAAAGTGGGCACTCGCGTCCTGACCCACGCCGACGGCGGGCTCAATCACGATCGGATCGAGCGGCTCTCGCGGGAATTGCACGCCGTGCGCGAGTCGGGACGACGCGTCCTGCTCGTGAGCTCCGGCGCCGTCGGCGCGGGCATGAGTCAGTTGGGTCTGACCAAGCGGCCCGCCGATATTGCCCGCCTCCAGGCGGTCGCCGCCATCGGACAGGCTCGTCTGATCGAGGCGTACGACAGGACCCTCCGGCGACTCGGCCAATGCGCCGCGCAGGTCCTCTTGACCGCCGACGATCTCGATCATCGAACGCGGTATCTCAATGTCCGCAACACGCTGCGCTGTCTGCTCGAATACGGCGCGATTCCGATCATCAACGAGAACGACACGGTCGCCGTCGACGAGCTCATGCTCACCTTCGGCGACAACGACGCGCTCGCCGCGCGTGTGACCCATCTGATCCGGGCGCCGCTGCTCGTCATCCTCTCCGATATCGAGGGGCTCTACGACGGGGACCCATCATCCCCCGAGTCCCGGCTCGTGTCGCGCGTCGCTCGAATCGACTCGCGGATCGAAGCCTACGTGCGCGACCGGAAGTCGGGGCTCAGCAAGGGAGGCATGGTCGGCAAACTGAGGGCGGCGAAGGCGGTGACCGCGGCGGGCGAGAACCTGATCATCGCGAGCGGTCGGCGGTCCGACGCGCTGGCCGCCATCCTGAGGGGTGAAACGGTCGGAACGCTCTTCGCGGCGAGCGGCCGAGTCATCAGCCCGTGGAAACGGTGGATCGGGTTCTCCGCCCGGCCGCGCGGGCGCATCGTCGCGGACCGCGGCGCGTGCGACGCGATCGTCGAGCGCGGACGCAGTCTGCTCGCGATCGGCGTCGTCGCGTCCGAAGGCGAGTTCCGCAAAGGGGACGTCGTGTCCGTCCGTGATCCCGAAGGCGTCGAGATCGCGCGGGGATTGACCAACTACGCGGCCGAGGATGTCCGACGCATTCAAGGCGTTCAATCGCGGCGCATCGGCGACGTTCTGGGGCACCGTCCCTACGAAGAACTCATCCACCGTGATAATCTGGTGTTGCTGACGGGCCAGGAGCCGAATTGACGGGCGGATACGCCCGATGGACGCTGGGATGATGGGAATGAACGGGAAAACGCCGGCTGGGCCTCACTCGGTCCGCGGTACGACGTTGCCGACTTGGGTTTTCGAAAACGGCAAGGACCTGGCGCGGCACGTCGCGCAAATCGTCGCGCAGGTCGTCCGCGACCGGAACGCGCTCGGCCAGCACGCCGTGCTCGGCCTTCCCACCGGCTCGACGCCCGTCGGCGTCTACCGCGAGCTGATCCGCATGCACGGCGAGGAGGGACTCGATTTCTCGCGCGTGATCACGTTCAACCTCGACGAATACTACGGCCTCTCCCCGGAATCGCTGCAGAGCTATGCGGGGTGGATGCGCGAGCACTTCTTTCGACACGTCAACATTCCGACCGGGAACATCCATATTCCCGACGGAACGGTGCCCATCGATCGGCTCGAAGCCTATTGCCGCGAATACGAGGTGCAATTGCAGCAGGCGGGCGGAATCGACGTCATGTTGCTCGGGATCGGCGGCAACGGGCATATCGGATTCAACGAGCCGTTCAGCAACCGGCGCGCTCGCACGCGGCTCTGCACGCTCGATCCCGTCACGCGCCGCGCGGCGGCGAGTTCGTTTTTTTCCGAGGAGAACGTGCCCGCCCAAGCGATCACGATGGGGCTCGCGACCATCCTCGAATCGCGCAAGATCGTCTTGATGGCGCTCGGCGAACACAAGGCGTCGATCGTCCGTCAAACGTGTGAAGGGCCGATCACGCCGCGGGTCCCCGCCTCCTACCTCCAGGAACACGGCGACGCGGCCGTTCTGCTCGACGCCGCCTCCGCGCGCGAACTGACCGGATGGGCCACGCCGTGGATCCTCGAAAACGTCGAGTGGACCGAACCGCTCGTCAAACGGGCCGTCCTCTGGCTCTGCGAACAGACCGGCAAAGCCCTGCTCAAACTCGACGACGACGACTTCCGCAATCACAATCTGCACCAACTGCTCCGCCATCGCGGACCCGCGCAGAAACTGGCCCACCGCGTCTTCCGCTTGATGATGAACACCATCGAGTACCATCCGGCGGGAAGGAACCGGAAACGCGTCGTTTGCTGCAGCCCGCACCCCGATGACGACGTGATCAGCATGGGCGGGACATTGATCCGACTCGTCGAGGACGGCCACGAGGTCCACGTCGCCTACATGACCAGCGGCAACATCGCCGTCTTCGATCACGATGCGCGGCGCGTCGCCGATCTGGTCACCGAATACAATCGGCTCTTCGGCATCGATCAGGACAAGTCGCGGAAAGTGTGCGAGGAGGTCGACGCCTGGATGTCGCGCAAGTCTCCCGGCCAGCCGGATGTCGATGCCGTTCTGCGAATCAAAGGCCTGATCCGTTGGAGCGAGGCGAAAGCCGCGGCGATCACGGTCGGCTGCCGCGAGGACCACCTGCATTTCCTCAATCTGCCGTTCTACCGGACGGGCACCGTCGCCAAGCGGCCGGTCAGCCAGGCCGATATCGAGATCATCGCCGATTTGATTCGCCGCGTGTCACCCCACCAGGTGTATGTCGCCGGCGATCTCTCCGATCCGCACGGAACGCACCGCATGTGCGCCGAGGCCGTCTTCGGCGCGCTCGAACAACTCCGCGCGCAATCCGGTCCGACGCCCGAGGTCCTCCTCTATCGGGGCGCATGGCAGGAATACGAACTTCACGAACTTGAAATCGCCGTTCCGCTCAGCCCGAGCGATATCCTGCTGAAACGCGAGGCGATCTTCATGCACGAAAGCCAGAAAGACGAAGCCCTCTTTCCCGGTAACGATCCCCGCGAGTTCTGGCAGCGAGCCGAGGACCGCAACAAGGCGACGGCCGATCGGTTCAATCAGATCGGCCTGCCCGAGTATTTCGCGATGGAGGCGTTCGTGCGCTGGGACGGCGTCCCTATCTGACGGTCCGTCGAGGCGGGAACGGGCCGGCGACCTACGATCCCGCCGTCACGTACGTCTCGATCTGGTCCGACGTCTGGTCGAAGCTGTCGCCGACCACGATCCCAAACGCCTGCACCGTCGCGAAGCACGCGAGCAGGATCATCGCCAGCATCACGGCGTATTCGACCGATGTCGCGCCCTGGTCGTTCAAACGGGCCTCTCGCCACGTCGTCATCGTCGCGCGCATGGTGGGGACTCCTGGAACGAGCGGGGCACCTCGGATTCTCGTGTGTTCCAACATGGGTGTCCCGCGCGACGCGATCCGTCGGCCAACTGAAACGTAGCTCGTGCCGCGCCGCGCGGCAAACGGGCGGACATCGGCCCCCGTCGGACTCGGCATGGCCGATCCACCCGTTTCGATCGGAAAACTCGACGGAATCCCTATTTCTTCTCAAGGTCTCCCCGCCCGGCGTCGATGGTGTGGACAGGGCCCGTTCCTCCGACGGCCTTTTCCGGGTATCCGCGGCCCGCCGCCGCGCCGGCCGCTCGCCGCCGCGCGCTTTGCCAATCGCGGAGAAAGGCCATCCGCGTGCGCCGCCGACGGATCCGAGCCGTTTGCTGGATCGTCTGGACCCTCCTCGCGGGGTGCGCCTCGTTCCATGGCCCCGAATCGACGACGGTCGATCCCGCGTGGCGGAAGCCCGCCGCCCATCTCAAGCGGCCCTGGTCCGACGTCGAACAGCGCGGCGAGCTGGTCGTTGAGGGCGACGAGGTTTCCGTTTCTCGAGTCGATTGTCTCATCCACGCACTGGCCGATCTGCAGTTTCCCGAGGGCAATGCGCGATTGACGTTCGGTATGTCGCCGGAACTGGCCGCGCGCTGCGCGGGGCCCGAGTATCGTCCGTGGATCGGATGTCTCGTCGTTCTCCCCGCCGGACTGCCGACGGAAAAACACTGGCGCTACCAGGATCAAATCGCCGATCGAGCCCGTGAAGTCGAGACCGCCTACTGGTCCCTCGACAAGGCGCGTGCGGCCGTGGCGTGGTCCGAAGCGATGCGGGATTCCGCCAAGAGACAACTCGATAACACGCGCGCGCGGCGAGCTGTCGGCGCGGCGACCGATCCGGATGTCGCGGCGAAAGAGGCTGAATGGGAGTCGTGGAACCAGCGCGTGGCGCTCGCTCGAGTCGGGTCGGCCAATACGCCCGGCCTCCTGCAGGCGAACCTCGTCCTACGCGCCGCGTGCGCTTGGCCACCCGACAGCACGCACACGCTCCGCCCCGCCGATCCCTCGCACGAACTCCAATTGGGCCCGGAATCGTGGGAGTCGGACCTCGCGACCGCGTGCCGCTCCAAACCCGACCTGCTGGCCGATCGGACACCCGGCCTTGTATTCGAACGGCCGATGATCGAGCGAACCGGAGCTTGGCGAACGCTATTGGAAAACGCCGCGCGGCGGACGGCGGCTCCCGAACCGAACGTCATCGAGACCGTCGATGCCGTGCGCCGCGGTGAGGAACGCGCGCGGATCGAGTTGTATGAGGTTCGCCGCCGAGTGAACACGACCCTCGACGTCGTGCGGATCACCGAGCGGTCGCTCGATACGGCGAGCCGCGCGCTTCAGGCTGTGATCGATGCGAAGTCCGAACGATGGGCCGACGACGATCAGGTGATCGAGGCGAACAAGAAGGTCCACCAGGCAACGTATGAACACCGCATCGCGCGGGACGAACATCAGATCGCGATCGCGGAATACGAATGGCGAAAGGGAACCGGTTTGATCAGCGCCGGCATCGTCCTCTATAACGAAATCAACGCGCCCGCCATCGTGCTCGACACCACGCCGATCGAAATGCGGTTTGGTCCCAAGAGCGTTGAAATGGAGCCAATTGCCGCGGAACCGATCGCACCGCCCGGCGCCGAGCCGGGCGAAACGATACCGTCCGGGCCGACCGAACCGACGGTAACGCCGCTGAGCCCACCCGCGAGCGAGGATACGCCGACGAATTGAGCTTCCGCCGACTCCGGAGGTCCGGTCCCCTCAGGTCGCGATGAAATCGGCGTCCGGCTTCGTGCGAAACCCGAATACGCGTACAAAGCGGGAATTCGGATTCTGAAGGTGGGGCGAGCGGTATGCCCCGTTCGGGCAGCCTAGAATGGACGCCCATGCCCGACACGTCGTCCAGCTTGGCGATTACCGCATCCTGCGCGTGTTGGGACACGGCGGCATGGGCATGGCGTTCGAGGCCGAAGACACAAAACTCCGCCGCAAAGTGGCGCTCAAGGTCATGCTGCCGAGCGTCGCCGCCAATACACAGGCCAAGAATCGCTTCTTGCGCGAGGCCCGGGTCGCCGCCGCGATCGAACATGACCACGTCGTTCCCATTTACCAGGTGGAACAATCTTCCATTGGAATCGCTCACCTATCCCCACGAGCGGTAACGTCAAGTCAATCTCCCTATCCTGCGCGCGATTCCGACGCTCAAGACGATCAACGGCCGGCCAAAGCCGAGGTAACGGACGCGTTCACGGCGGAAATGGCGAGGACGGTTCTGAATCTGCGCGTCGACGATGAGACGTAACTCCGCATCGACGAACGCCGCCTCAAGGCGAATGACGGAACACTCAACGGGACAGGTCTTCGCGTGTGATCGAATCACGCGACCCGTGCCAGACGCGCAGGATCACGACCGACTGAATTCGATGCTCATTCAATGCTATGCCAATCGGCCGGATCGGGCAAGCCCAGACGTGGAGCGCGATCGGGCGCGCAATTGGCCGAAGGCCAATCATCACCGTAGCCTGGGGCCTCGCCCCAGGCTGGTAACGCGATAAGCGATGGTTTGGCCGAAGGCCATATTCAACCGCTGCCGTCCAGCGCGACTAATCCCAGACGTACTGTTCGTCGAACTCAATGCCGTAGCGCGTCAGCATCGACCGATATTCGTCCTGAAAGGTCGTTCGTCGATGGTGCTCCTCCTGATTGCGAACATAATGTTCTGCTTGGTCGCGATCCATGGGGCCAACCGAAAACATCCCGTAACCACGTTGCCAGTAGAACTTCGTGTACGGGGTGCCAAGCGTCTTGACGAACTTGGACGACTCGCGTTTCACTTGCTCAACGAACTTGACGGGTGCCACCATTTTGCCCATGTCAAACAAGATAGGAACGTGATCGACCACGCCACCGACGACGACCCAGGGTGAATCCAAGTCGCGGATCACGGTCGCGAGATAGCCATGGACACGAGACCGAATTCTCTCATCCAGAAATGGTTCGCGGTACTTCGTGCTGAAAACCAAATGGGCATAGAGTTTCGTCAGGGACTGTGGCATGGGTCAATCGGCTCCCGAGGTAGTCCGTGGGCATGAGCGCCGCCTGGGGCGTTGCCCCAGGCTACGGTGAATTTGGCCTTCGGCCAAAGGGTGCCGTGGGGCCAAACGATTCCTGGGGCGTTGCCCCTGGCTACGGTGAATTTGGCCTTCGGCCAAAGGGTGCTGGGTGCTCCTTCGATTCGACGACTCGGCCATGGTCCACGACGAGCATTCGGTCGGCGTCGCGGACGGCGTCCATACGATGGGCGACGACGACTCGCGTCACGTTGCGGCGCGCGAGCCGGTCCATGATGCGTTGCTGCGCATCGGGGCTGAGCGCGCTGGTCGCCTCGTCAAACACGACGACGGCGGGAGCTCCGACCAAGGCCCTGGCGATGAGCAGGCGCTGGCGCTGCCCGCCCGATAGGTTGGCTCCGCGATCGGCCACCAGCGTGTACATCCCCATGGGGAACGCCGCGATATCGTCGGCGAGTTCCGCTTCAACGCAGGCCGCCCATGCCTCATCCATCGTGATCGCGCGGCCTCCCGCGATGTTGTCGAAAAGCGTGCCGGCGAACACGGCCGACTGTTGCAGCACGCTTCCGATCTGGCGGCGCACGGCCCGCGCGTCAAGCCGCGACAAGTCATGGCCGTCGTACGAGACGATCCCCTCGACGGGCCGCGCGAGGCCGAGCAGGAGGCGGATCAGTGACGACTTGCCGCCGCCGGACGGGCCGGTGATGGCCACAAACTCGCCCGGCGCGATCTCGAATGACACGTTCTCAAGTACCCGCGGCCCCTCGTCGTGATATCGGAACGCAACGTCGTGGAGTCGGACTCGGCCCCGCAATCGACCCGGCGCCGCGCTGCCGGCCGTGACTTCCGGTTCGCCATGCCAGATGGGTCGGACGAGCCGTTCGAGCGAAAGGGCCTGGGTCGCGGTCGTCGCCAATTTGCCGATTGACGCCAGGCCGTGCGCGAAGAGTCCATACGTGGTCAAGAACGCCATCAGACCTCCGAGCGACATGGCCGGATCGGGTCCGGCGTTCGACCGTCGGTGGACCGCGCTGTAGATCGCGACGCTCGCCACCGCGGGAACCGTCGACGCCGCGATGCGAAGCTGGTCGAGCCACCACTGGCGATTGTCGAGCAGGGCCAAGTGCCGTTCGAAGGTCGGCCACCACTGCGACGCGGCGCGGGACTCCGCGCCCGCGACCCGCAGTTTGGCGATGCCTTGCACAATCGGAACGAGCGTGCCAAGCAGCTCGGCCCGCAATCGCTCCAGCCGCATCGTCGCGCCATGCACGCGCCATGAAACGAGCGCGGTGATTCCCGCCTCGAGCGCGCCGAATGCGAACGCCACGAGAGCGAGCATGGGCTGGATCCAGACGAGCATGGCGGCCGCGCCGAATCCGATCGCGGCGGCGACCGCCGAGTGGATGACGACGGAGCCGAGCTGCTGGCCCATCGCGGTGACCGCGAGACCCCGATGGACGAGATCCCCGCCGCTTTGATCGCGGAAAAAACCGCCGGGCAACTGGATCAATCGGTGCCACGTGGCCAGTTGCAACCGGACGATCGCGCCCGTGATGACTCGAACGTGGTGGCGCCGCGCGACGAGATGGCACGCGGCCTGCGCGAGATTCACGGCGACCAGCAATCCGGCGATTTGAACGACAAGCGCCCAGTCGGCGTCGGGTATCGCCTGATCGATGATCCGCCGATTGGCGATCGGAACCGACAATCCGAGCGCGCCGAAGATGGCGAGGAACAGGGCGAGCCGCGCGGTGTCGGCCCGCCAAGGCCGAATCGCGAACCGTGCGGCCCGAACGAGGGTGACCGGCGATTCGGGAAGCGGCGCCGCGAGGCTCAGCGCGCTCGCCCGTACGCTCCGCGCCTCGCGCCCGCGGATCGCGCGCGACGGGCGACCGTCGGGACCGACGATCCGGTACCGCCCGCCCCTCCGAATCAAGGCAACGGGCCGCGGCGGATCGGAGTCGCCCGCGAGCACGACGAGTGGTCCGCGGTCCGCTCGCCACCAGCGATCGGGTAGCTCGACGCGCCGCGCGATCAGGCCGATCGATTCGGCGAGCGAGACCGGATCGACGTCGACCGGGCCGGGCGCCGCGCGGGGGCGCCGGACCGGAACGCCGAGTGGCCTGGAAAGCCCCGCGAGGGCGCCCGCGAGATCGTCGTTCGTGACCCGGTTCCAATCGCGCGCCGCGGGCGCATCGCCTTCCGTCGGCGCGGCTCGCGCCCGCAAACTCGCGGGCATCTCGGGCGTCGGTTCGGAATGGGATGACATAAAACGGTCAGTCCGTGCGAGGGGAGGGAGACGCGGTTCCGAGAAGCCGCCCGTACTCGGCGCACGCCGCCCGCAACCGGTCGTGCGTGCCCAGGCCTCGGATGCGGCCTTGCTCCAGTACGAGGATCGCGTCGCATGTTTGCGCGGCTTCGATGCGGTGCGTGATCAGGATCGTCGTGCAGCCGCGGCGCCGGATCGACTCGATCACGCGCGCCTCGGTGGGCCCGTCGAGCGCGCTCATGGCTTCATCCAGCACCAGCAGCGACGGTCGGCACGCGAACGCGCGGGCGAGCTCGATCCGCTGCCGTTCGCCTCCGCTGAGATTGGCGCCGTTCTCGCGGAGCGGCGCATCGAGTTGGCCGGGAACGCCGCGCACGACGTCGCCGATGCACGCGTCGTCGCACGCCTCCCAGAGAGCCTCGTCCGAAAACCCGCCGTTCCAAAGCGAGAGATTGTCGCGGATCGAACCGGCGAACAGCATCACGTCCTGATCGACGTACGCGATGCGCCGGACGCGCTCGGACCTCGCCATGTCGGACAGCGCCCGTCCGTCGTGGAGGATCTTGCCTTTCCATGGCGCGTGCAGCCCGCACACGAGCCGCGCGAGGGTCGATTTGCCCGAACCGCTGCCCCCCACGACCGCAAGGCACTCGCCCGGTCGAAGGGCAAGTTGGATGCCGTCGAGAAGGGGTGGATCGAGGGGCCCGTAGCCGAACGTCACGTCGGACAGCGCGACCGCGTGCCCGGGCGAGCCGAACGAGTCGGCGGATGCGGCCGTTGATGCCGCCGCGTCGGACCGCGATTCCCGTCGATCGTCCTCGGAAAGCGGGTCCGTCGCGCTGTTCCGGACATCGTCGAGGCGCAGGAAGTCGGCGTGCGCTGTCTGCCACTCCGCGGCGAGCGCGACGAGCGACTGGAGGGGAGCCGAGAACCGCGCGAGGAGGATCTGGAAGGCGACGAGCGATCCGACCGTCATCGAACCCCGCATGACGAAATAGCCGCCAAGGCACAGCAGCGTCGTGAGGGCGAGCCGTTCGGTCAATCCGGGCAGCGTTTCCAATCCGATGACGGACCGTTCGAGCTCCTGCCTCGCGCCGGCGGATTCCCGCTGGTAGCCGCTCCACTTGGCGACATAGCCCGACTCCATGCCGCCCGCCTTCATCGGTTCGATCATCTGAACACCGATCAGCGACGCGCCGACCCAGCGGCCCTCCGCGCGCGCGATGCGCTGACTGACCTCGGTGCGTTTCCGGAACGCGACGAGCAGCGCGAGGGCGTTGAACGCGGCCAGAACGCCGGTGGCGGCCGCGAGCGGCGGCGCGATCCATGACATGGCCGCGAAGTAGGCCACCATCGAACCGAACTCGATCCCCGAGTCGGCGACCCGGTGCGTCAACAACTCGCCGACATGTTCCGCGTACTGGATCCGGTTGGCGATCTCGCCGGATTGCCGCTGCGTGAAAAAGGCGAGCGGCAACCGGAGCAGACGATCGACGAGTTCGGCCGTTTCGGTTCGGATCGCCGAGCGATAGGCGAGCCGAAGGCCGCGGCGCTGCAGGCCGAGAACGACCCATTGGACGGCCGCCGCCGCGAGCAGAATCCAGACCAGGGGCCGCATCCAGCTTCGTTGGCCTTCGATCAAGACGCCGTCGATGAACGCGCCCGCGCACCCCGAAAGGACGAGCGAGGGGATGACGAGCAGCCATCCGGCGAGTGTGCCGAAGGCGAGCGATCGTCGATGCGTCCAGATGCGCGGGGCGAGCGATCGGAGCAGGCGGACCGGCTTCCCGCGGCGTTCGAATGCGGCGTTCGGCGCGAATTCGAGCGCCACGCCGGTAAACGACCGATCGAACTCGTCCCGCGACACCCGCACATGGCCGAATCGCGGGTCATTCAATCGAACATGGCGCCCCCCGATCGATTCGACGACGACGAAATGATTGAATTGCCAGTGCGCGATGAGCGGTTTGTGGACGCCCCGCAGTTCGTCCACATCGCGTTTCATGCCGCGCGCGTCGAGCCCGTGCAAGCGAGCGGCGCGCACGACATTGCTCGCGCGGCTTCCGTCCCGCGATACGCCGCAGTCGCGGCGCAGTTCGGCGAGTGGTACATGGCGCCCGTAATGCGCGAGGACGATCCCGAGGCACGCGGCGCCGCATTCGGCGGCGTCGAGCTGCAGGAGGGTCGGCGTTCGGACGTTCCGACGGGTCCGCATCGCGTTCGTCCGCCTTCAGTAAGAGGTTCCGCTCGAACGGGCGTTTTCGTCGCGCGCCGCGTCGGGATCGGGACCGAGCAACCACGCGCGGACATGCGGCACCAGGAACGACAACGGAGTCCGGCGTTCGACCACCACGCGGGCCGACGCCATCGTACCGGCGGTTGGCGGCGCGGGAGGCCCGCTCGTCGTCCAGTCGTAGCCGCTTTGGGTGGAGGCCGTCCGCAATGCGATTTCCACTTCGAGCATGCCGCCGGGCGCGGCGAGCCCCTGGACGACGTCGTCGCTGCCCAGCGCGGCGGACGCGGCGGCCCGCGTCGTCGGGAACTCGGCGACCTTCCATACCGTTCCTCGAATGCCGCCGTACCGTTCGCGCTTCTCCGTGCTCGGCGTCACGAGCACGTCCATTCCCGGCGCGATCCGCTTTCCATCGCTCAATGGGAAATAGGCAAGCGCGCGAAGGCGTTCCGACTCGGCCGCCGGGCCGCGGTCGCGGGCCAGCGAGCCAAGCGCCATGCCCGGCCCGACTGTTCGGCCGACTTCCACATGCCATTCGAGCACGCGTCCCGAGTGCGCGGCGCGGATCTCGGACGATTCGGCGAGCCTCCGGTCGAGCGACGCGACGCGTTCCCGCCGCAGTTCGATTTGCCGCGAGCGTTCATTCCGCGCGAGAACGATCTCCTGTTGGAGTTTCTTCCAACGCAGTTCCACCTGGCTTGATTCCAGACGCAATTCGGCGGCCCGGTTCCTTCGGTCGAATACGAATTGCCGGGATTCCTGTTCCTGGATCGCCGTATCCGAGGCTTGCGATTCGTACGCGGAACGGGAACGGTCCGCGTCGATCGCGGCGGACTCGGCCGCGACGATCTGCTCGCGCGTCGCCAACCCGCGATCGGCGAGCCGCCGCAGTTCGTCAAGACGCGCATCGAGCGAGGCGACGAGCCGGTTCGTCATTTCCTCGATGCGGCCGAATCGTTCACGTTGCCGCGCCGCCCAGTCGGCGCTCCGCGCCGCGGAGTCGTCCGCGAGCCGTTCCATCTCCGTCGAGCTCGAAAGCAGCAGGGCCGTTTGACTATCGCGCCAACGCGTTTCGCCGTCGAGCTGTTCGTCTTCGAGTTTCGCGTGGTTCGCGTCGGCGGATCGCAATTCGTCGAGCACAATCCGGGCCTGGTTTCGTTCCTCGCGGAGAGCCGGTTGATCGACGCGCGCGAGCAGGTCGCCTGACGCGACCGTGTCACCCGGCCGCGCATGGACCGACGTGACCGGGCCGGCCGTCGCCGATTCGATCGCGACGATCGAACCGGGATGCGACAATAGGGCGGAGCCCCGGACCGTGACGGGAACGGCTCCAATCAGCGACCAGACAACGGCGGTGCCGCACAGAAGGAGAAGGGCTCCGAGCGCGATCCAGGCGCGGCCGGCCATCAACGCGAGCGGCGCGTCCTCGCGCGCCGCGCCCGCGACGTCCATCAGGGCCGTCCTGCGAAACATAGCGCGGTCGCTACGATTGGTACTCATGGAACGCTCGGCTCGAGCCGCATTCTCCAAGAGGATCCGCACCCACGGTCGAAGCCGGGCCGTTCGCGCGCGTGCATGGCCGCGCGCCGCCGCGGCGGTCCTCGTCGCGCGGCGGGCGGTCAAGTCTAGCTTTGGGGTCCTTGCCGATCAACGAACGGGCCGTCCGGCCCCACGCCGGTTCGCGCCTGTCGCCGTCGCAATTTGCGTCGCCGACAGAATCGGCCTATACTGGCGTACGACTACCGCGCGCCCGGATCGGGTTCGAGGTGGTGGAGGCGCCCGAGTTCGGCGGAGACGTTGCGTCGTTGCGGCATCGGGACCTGCGAAGTGGATCGTAACCGGTTTTCGACGCCCGATCTCGGCGACCGCCGCGCGTCGCGAGGGAGGGCGTGCCTAGTCGAGGAGTTGCATCGCATGGCAACGGTTCAAGATTGTCTGTGTTCGGTTCGCGCTCGGATGGATGTGGAACCCGGTTTCCGCTGTGAGATCGAATCCGCGCTGTCGAGCGGCGGTATCGACGCGGCGGTCGAAGTCGCTCGCCGAAACGGAATCGAAGTCCCCAACGATTGGAGATCGCATTCGAACGAATTGTCCGACACCGAGCTCGAACTGGTGACGGCCGGCAAGGCGTTCTACGGGCTCGCAGGCGCGATCGGCACGGGAATCGGCGGACTCTTGGGAGGTTAGCCGTCCATCCGTTACGGGGCGCCGGGCGCTTCTCCCGAGGGAATGGCAAACAGCGACGCGCCGCCGGGCCGCCTTGGTTCGGCGGCGTGTTCGTTTCTTGACGAGGCACCGTGCACTGGGTGATGCGGGGGCGTCGCGCCGTCACGCCGTCATGACGCATGTCCGGGCTCGATCCACTTCCCGCTCGTGAACGACGTCCGCAGCGCCACGACCTCGACGTGCGGAATCAGACGCCGTTCGGCGAACGCCAGAAGAGGATTCTGGATCTCGATGCCGAACGTCGCCGCCACATCGCGGCCCGGATCGGACAGTTGCCGGCGTATGCTCTCGGCGAGCAGTACGAGTCCCGCGCCGCGCAGTCCGGACACTTGACGTACGAAGAGGCTCGTGTAGCGCACGGTGCCCTCGGCAATCCGGTGCGCGATCAACCAACCGGCGACGCGCCCCTGATAGCGCAATCCCACGCTGAGACGCGCGTCGATCGGATCGGCCATCGCGAACGGGGAGAGCACGGGCGGAAACCAGGAATCGGGTCCGACCTCGGCCCGAAGTTCACCTTCCTCCGCCGATGTCAGATCCGTCCACGGAAATAGCGCGCAATCGACCGGCGGCTCTTGGCGGCTCATCCACCGAGCCCGGGCGACCGTTTCGAGCGAGCCTCGTCCAAGCGTAAACAACCGCATGCGGGGCGTCGGTTCACTCCAGCCCGCGCGACGCAACAGCCGGCGCCACGCCTCCGATGTGGCGTTGGGATCGGTGAAGTTGAGCTCCATGCGCGCGACGCCCTCGCCGCGCAGGATCGACTCCAACTCGACCATCAGTTTCCCGCCAATGCCCGTTCCTCGGGCATGCGTCGCGACGGCCAACGACAGCAGTTGAGCCGTATCCGACTTCACGATCGCGAGGGCGAGCCCCACCGGTTCGCCGCGTCGCGACGCGCCGAGCATGACCGGGCCCGACTCGTGTCCCAACGCGAACAGCGTGCGGTGGAATGTGGGGAAGGTGAGCGGCGCGAAGGGGAGCGCGTCGGCGGCCGACGCGAGGCGTCGCACGTGGAGGTCGCCGTCGTTCATGACCGATGCCGTTCGGGGCCGATGCCGTTCGGAAGGATCAACGCGGTCGCTTCGGAGCCAACCAGGGCCGCTTCTCGGGCAGCTCGGGGCCCGCCGTCCATTCATGCGGCGATTGCCACTGATCGCTCAGGTCCAGCGTTTTATCCTCGAACAAATCGGTCGGCACAAGAGCGCTCGTTCGCGTACCCGGTGCCAGAATGCCCGCCTCGCGCAGCGTGGCCGCCACGATTTCGGAACAGAACCACTTCGATTGATCGGTCCTTGTCGGAGGCAAGGGACGGCCGGGCAGGGCGAACAGCGCGAATCGCAGGTTGGAAACGAACGGTTTCCCGATCTGAGACTCAGCGAATTGCGTCAGCCGGAATGATTCGTCGGCGTCCAGCCTGCGCCGGATGGGGCGGACCCAAATCACCGATCCCTTGAACTCCCGGTTGTATTGCAAGAGCCGCCAGTCGACGGGGCGGATGATGACTCGCATGTCGTCGCCGCCGCCGGATTCCAGGATGCCCAGTTCGCCGTCCGATTGCCGCAGGACCACGCCGCAGTGGAGCGGATGGCCGCTCCCGATCAGCACATAGCCGGCCGTCTGCAGCGGCGCGCGCGCGCTGAAGAACAGAAGGTCGCCTTCCTGGGGAACATACGGGGTCGGCGCTTGCCGAACCGATTCGCGGTGCCAGATCCACCCTACAGGCCCCGGGTCGGTCACGGGCGGCTGGCCGAGGACCGTCGGAGGGCCGACGATCAGGCACGCGGCGAACCACACGGCCGCGACGCATCCCAAACGACTCGAGCCGCTCCCGCGAGCCAAACCTCGACGGTCGCGACGTCGATTTGGCGGGAACGCGCGGGATGGGTGGATTCGGAGCATGGCGCGGGGTGGTTGAACCAGTCAAGATCGAGACATCCATCGTCGCTCCGATGACCGGCCGGGCTTGGCGCGGAGCGACTGCTGCTTGCGTAGTTCGACTGGGTCCGCGTGAGGACTTCAGTCGTAGTCCGCGGAAAACGCGCGAAACATGACACGCGTACGAGCCTCGGTTCCGTGAATCCCAAGAAAAGGTGTCCGGTCCGAAGTGCGCCTTCGTTGAATAGTCTGTCGGCATCGACGATCGAAAAAGGGCGGTTGGCGACGGGCCTTGCCGTCACGCCGCGGATCGCGATCGGTCGAGCCTCGATCGCAGGTGGATTCCCGCCGCGTGGCGGGATGGGTTCCCTTTTCTCTGTCGGCAGGAGTTACACGATGTCGTCGGTTCAGAATGCCCTTCGGATCTTGAGTGATCGCGTGACGGTGGACGCAGCGCTGCGTTTTGAGCTGGAGCAGGCGCTGGCGACGGGTGGTCTTGACGCGGCCGTCCAAGCGGCGCGTCGGAACGGGGTTGAAATCCCCGAGAACTGGCAGTCCAGTGACCAGGGCCTCTCCGATCTGGAACTCGAACTGGTGACCGCCGGAAAGAACGTCGGCGCGGCCGCCGGCATGGCGTTCGGAGGTGGGATCGGGGGCGCGATGGGTATGGGAATGGGCGGACTCTTGGGGGGTTAGATCCCCTTATTGCCTGCTGAGGTCCGCGAGTCGTTCGAGCAATTGGAGCGCGCGGCGTGAGGCGATCGCTTCCGCCGCCCGCTCGGCCGCCGCGGTGGTCGTCGATTCGGCGCCCGCCACCCAGATCGCGGCGGCGGCGTTCAGAACGACGATGTCGCGTGCGGGGCCCGGCTCGTTTGCCAGGACGCGGCGGATGATCGCCGCGCTTTCCGAGGGTGTTTCCGCGGTGAGCGAACCGATGGGGGCCGAGGTCAGCCCGAAGTCGCGGGGATGCCACCAAAACTCGCGGACCGGATCTGCGACCAGCGTCACTTCCGTGTTCGTCGCCAACGTGACTTCATCGAGTCCGTCCTGACCGGACACGACGGCCGAGCGGAGGGTGCCGAGCCGTCGCAGGGCGCGAGCCAACCGATCGTGGACGGCGCGCCGGCCCGTGCCCAAGAGCTGGTACGGCGCTCCCGCCGGGTTGCTGAGCGGCCCGAGCAGGTTGAAGATCGTCGGGACGCCCAGCTTGCTTCGAACCGGCGCGACGCGTTTCATCGCGGGATGCAGTCGCGGCGCGAAACAGAAGCCGATCCCCAATGCGTCGAGACAACGTTCGACAACCGTCACGTCGGCGTCGATGTTGACGCCGAGCGCGGCGAGCACATCGGCGGAACCCGTCGCGCTCGTGATCTTGCGGTTGCCGTGCTTGGCGACGGGCACTCCGGCCGCGGCCGCGACGAGCGCCGCGGCCGTGCTGATATTGAAGGTCCGGGATCCGTCGCCCCCGGTGCCGCACGTATCGACCAGCCCGGGGCGCGACGTGCGGATCGGCGTCATGTGCGCCCGAAGCGCGGAGGCGGCTCCGGCAATCTCGTCGACCGTCTCTCCCTTCGCGCGCAAGGCGAGTAGGAATTCGCCCATTTCGAGTTCGGAGCAGGTACCGTCGAGCATCGCATCGATGGCCGCACGCGATTCGTCGAACGACAGATTGCGGCCGACTCGGATGCGTGCGATGAGATCGTTGAGCTGCATGGACGTGGATTTCGGCGGGCCGGGTGGCGGGCCGGACGGCCGCGGATCGCTCGGCGGCGATCGACTTCCGTCGGTCCGATCGCCTATCTCGCTCCAAAATAAAACAGGAGCAGGTGGAGTGCCGCCGGCTCGAACCACTTCGGGAGCTGCGCCCCGAAGTCGAACCAGTAGCCCGCCGAAACAATGCCGACCGCGACGAGGATAACGAGCGCCCGCGCGTCGGCGAACCGTTCGAGCAACGCGGCCGGGAACTCCCAGTGTCTTAGGAGGACTCCGATCGGCCGCAGCAGCGCGCCGAGCAAATAGGAGGCGACCAATCCGAGATTGAGCAGCGTCTTGTCCGTGAAAAGACGCTCTTCCCGATGGAGATACACGGCGAGCCCGATGAACGAGGCGAGGATCAGGATGCGGATCGAGTACCGCGGCAAGAAGAGAGGATGGCGGTCCGAGGGAATCGATGCGTCTTTCTCCAGTTGCTCCATGGTCGACTTTGGAAGACGAACGAAGCGGCGATTCGAAAAATAGAGCGCCAGCACCATCATCAGGCACTCCATCATCGACAGTGCCAATTCACGTTGCCCGCGCGCCGTTTCGAGGACCACAACGCTGACGATCATGAGCGACAAGAGGGCGCGAACACTGCCTTCGGGCAAGCCGAGCGGAGGGCGCGTTCGAATCGGTGTGTTCATCGGAGACTCCCATGGGCGGTTGGAAGGCGCCTCCGCACTGTATGCCGCCCCTCCGTTCAACGCAACAGGACGGTATCCGACTCCGCGCCCGCGTCCTCTACTTTGTCCGCGCGCGACGGGCTAGAATCGAACGCATGACACGGAAGCTCGTTATCGACTGCGCTCCGGGCATCGACGACGCCCTGGCGCTGATGATCGCCTTGTTGGAGCCCGAACTGGATGTCGTGGCGGTCACGGCGACCGAGGGTTCCGTTCCGGCCGAAACGGCCAACCGGAACGTGCGGGCGATCATTGAAACGGTCGATCCGTTGCGGCTCCCCCGAATCGGCACGGCGTCGACCCTCGAAGACCGTCCTCATTTGGATCTCCGGAGGATCTACGGGGACGATGGGCTGGGCAACGCGGGAATTCCCGTCGCCCGGCTCCATCAGGAGCATCCGTCCGAGAAGATCCTGTGCGACGAGATCCGGGCGGCGCCGGGGGAAGTGACCGTCGTCTGCCTGGGCCCGCTCACCAATCTCGCGGGGGCCCTGAAAAGGGAGCCCGATCTGGCGCGGCTCGTCCACCGGATCGTGATTGCCGGAGGCACACTGGACGGAATCGGCGACGTCGCGCCGGTCTCCGAGCTCAATATGTACTACGATCCGGACGCGGCCCGCACCGTGTTTCGGTCTCCGACGACGAAGACCCTGTTACCCTTGTGCGCGGCGAGGAAGGTCCCGTTGCCCCCCGACGTCCTGAACCATTTGCCCAACGATTCGACGCCCGCCGGGCGTCTCGTCCGGCATCTCATTCCCGCCTTTTTCCGCGCGTTCCGGCAACACCACGGCTTGGAACATCTGCTCCTGCATCGCGCCCTCACGATCGTCGCCGTGTTGCATCCCGACTGGTTTGGGACGCGCGAAATGGCGGGAGATGTCGAGCCATGCGGCGAGTTGACGACGGGCGCGACAATCTTCGATCGGAGGCAGGCCGCGGCATGGCGCGCGAACATGGAAGTCGTCGTCGACGTGCGCGCCCCGTCCGTCCGCGATTTTCTCTATGCGACATTCCATCGCATGGGCTGAGCCCACGCGAATGGACCCGCGCATTCCGTTCGCCGCCGCGCGGACCATCGCTTCCCGCGGACCGCGTCTTCAAGCCTACTCGTCGTTCTCGAACTGTTGTCGAGCCGAGACCTTCATGCGGGTTTCGATCGTCTCGCCGCCCCGTTTGACGAGCAACCGCACTTCCTTGCCGATCGGAGTGAGACTGACGCGGTTGATCAGGTGATTGTCGTCCTCGATCGGCGTTCCGTCGAATTCGAGGATGACGTCGTCGATTCGCAATTGGGCGTCCTCGGCAGGGCTTCGGGGCGTAATTCCCGAGACATGGGCGCCCATGCGCCGCGGAAGGCCGAATTCGACGGCTTTTTCCGCCGTGAACTGCGAATCGAGATGGACTCCCATGTACGCCCGGGTCACCTTGCCCGTCTCGATCAATTGCCGAGCCACTTCGATCGCCATCTTGATCGGGATCGCGAAACCGATGCCTTCGCTGCCGCCCGAGGAGCTCGCGATCGCCGTGTTGATACCGATCACCTCGCCCCGCAGGTTCAGAAGGGGGCCGCCGCTGTTTCCGGGATTGATCGCGGCATCGGTCTGCAGGAAATCCTGGAACCGGACTCCGTCGTCACCCAATTCCAGATCGCGCCGTCCCTTGGCGCTGATGATGCCGAATGTCACCGAGTGGCTCAGTCCGAACGGGCTTCCTACGGCCAGCACGAAATCGCCGATTTCCACGCGGTCGCTGTCTCCGAGCCGAGCGCCGGCGAGCGACCCGTCGCGCACCTCGATCACGGCGATATCCGTGCCTCGGTCCGACCAAAGCTGGATTGGTTCGAGCCGCGATCCGTCGGCCATGCGCAACGTGATCTTGTCGAGCGATGATTCCTTGATGACGTGCCAGTTCGTGACGACGCACCAACGGCTCTTGAGCCGAACGACGACGCCCGATCCGGCTTCCTCGACCGTGCGATGATCGTAACGGGCCGTGCGGGATTCGCGTTCGGCCTCGATGTGCACGACGGTCGGCTGCACGAGCCGCACGACATGCTTGAGGATGTTCGCTTTCCGCTCGAGGAATTCAATATCGGCCGACGGGTCGGCGAGCGACCGATTGCGGAAATCGGCGTCATCCGGCGAGTCGGATACGCTGGCCGTCGGAATCGTATCCTGCGCGTCGAGCGTTCGCGCATGGGGCCAGGACAGGGCGAGCACGGCGAGCAGGCCCGCGACGGCCGGCCATCCGACGGGCGCGTGGCACGCACTCCGTGACCCCACACGCCGCGCGGCCGTCGGCCCATTCCATTCCAAGACCAAGGACGTTGATGGCACCATCGGGTCCTCGCTGCGAAGGAACCTTGACCGGGGTACACCCTTCGTCCATCGCGATCCGAAGGCGACGCGAGGGCCGACGTTGGGGGACGAGTCACCGGCGCGCGGCGCGCTTATCCGACGTCCAGATCGATATCGTTGAGCACCGCGTCGCTGTCGCTGTCGCTGTCGTCCGCGTCCGTTTCCACCTCGATGCGGCTCCAATCGGTCGAGTTGCGGCCGAACTTGCCCTGTTTCTCGGCTTCCCGCTGGGCTTCGATGCACATCGTCGCATAGGGCAACGCCTGAAGGCGGGCCAGGGGAATGGGGCGCCCCGTCATCTCGCACATGCCGTACGTACCCAGTCGCATGCGCTCGAGCGCGCCTTCGATTTGAGCCAGTTCGCGGCTTTCGACCTCGGCCAACTGCGAGCTGATCTCGTCCTGCGCCGAATCGAGGGCGAAGTCGATCAGGTCACCGCCCGTTTGTTCCCTCAGCTCCTTCAGGGAACTGAGATCGCCGGCGAGCGCCTTCCGCAGCGCGTCGCGCCGGCGAATGAGGATCTGGCGGAGCTTCAAAACGGCCTCTTTGCGCTTGCTGTTGGTCATTGTCTCTTCACCTTCTTCGTCCCGACGCCGCTCGACCATCCGTCACGACCCGCGATGCGAGGTCGCTCCCTCGTTCCCGACCGATCGCCCAGTCCAATCCAACACGTATGGCGATCGGGGAGGCCGAACTCCGCGGGCCATGGGGGCCCGCTCCTTCCGCGGAGCACAACAACTATAGTGCGCCGACGCCGATGGAAGAGTCCTCCGCCGCCAACCCGCCGCGAACGACGTGGTCGATTTCCGGCTTCGGGTTGGAAGTTGTGGATTCCCAACGGTTTCCAGCGACATGTCTCCGGAAAGGTTCGGCGGATTTCTTGCCGGTGCGTGGGCGGGACATTTGGGTCCCTCCGCGCGCATTCCGGCAGGCCGCTCCCACCGTGCCTGTCTCGATCGCCTTTCGATAATCGACAGATCTTGCCGGTGGATGCAGCCGATTTTCCCCGATTTTCGGCAAATCCTGCCAGATCGCTCGTTCCCCGCCGATCGGGAGGCATTCCCAGCGACCGTTTTGACGGAGAGGAAACGGCAAGCTACATCTCTTTGGCCGACTGCGCCTTAGTACCGTTCCATCGACCGTTGCCGCCATCCGGGGCCGATGCTCTCCGATGATCACCGACGAACCATCCACGATGAGCCTGCTGGGCTGCCCGACGGGAACGCTCGTTCTGCGCGTCGCCAATACCGAACTCCGCGGACGCGAGTACCGCGTCCCGGCGTCCAAACTCGCGATCGGATCCTCCGATCAGTGTGGGATCCGGCTGCCCGAACTGGATCCGCTCCACTGCCTGATCCTGCGCGGGAGCGAACGGGTCGTCGCCCGGCGCTGGTCGCGTGACGGCCGGTTGAACGGATTCGTATTCCGCGACGCTCCACTCGTCGACGGCGATCGCCTTTCCCTCGGGCCGTACGAAATCGACATCGCATGCCTTGAAGGTCCCGAATCGGCGGACCATCGGATCGAACGCCTGCTCGAACGGCTCGACGAACTCCAGGCGTCACTCAGCATGCTCGAAGATCGGCTCGGCCAAGACCAGGAGGCTCGACGCGAACTCGAAACGGCGAACGCCGAATGGGCCGATCGCAGCCTTGCGTGGGACGCGGAGCGCGCCGAGCTCGAACGCCGCGCGGCGAACGCCGAGCGGTCGGCCACGCGCGAACCGGAGGCCGATCTCGATCCGCTTGAGCCCAGCGAACACGGGCGGAATGAACCGAACCGGGTTCCTTGCGAGCCCCCCGGCTCCGAATCGCCTTCCCATCCGGAACCCACCGCTGAATCCGCGGCGGCGACGGAGCGTGACGTCTTGTCGCGCCTTCGCAATGCGGGCGTTTGGCGGAATGAAGTGACCAGTTGGAGGGATTTTGAGCTCGGGCCGGAATCGGACGATGCCGAACCGACGGCGGCCGATTCAAGCGTTGAGCGGGCTTCGCCATCGCCGGTGGGCGGTGGACCGACGACCGAACGCGTGGGACACGACTCGTATCGCCCGCTGGGTGATTCGACACGGAACGCGCCGTCCGGCCGCGGCGCGGCGCGGGCGAAGGACCCGATGTCGATCGGCCTCGGATCCCCTCGTGGGTCGGATGACGCGGACGACGCGATCGAAGTCTACATGAGTCGATTGATGAGCCGCGTGCGGGGTAAGAGCGAGGTCGTGGAATCGCGGCCAAGCGCGCGCGAGGATAAACCCGAATCGCCGCCGGTGTCGGATCGCTTCGCGCACGGAGCCGCGTCGGATGGGGAGCCGATGAGCGTCCGCCCCTCGTTGCCCGAATATGGCCCGGACCAAAAGTTCTGCAACACTGATATTGCGTAGTTGTTGAGTTTCTGGGAAAAGTCGCTCACGATGAGCGACGCCGCGTATTCAACATATGATATCCGCGTT
>VGZC01000001.1 GCA_016872725.1 Planctomycetota bacterium | reverse complement strand
TCCTGGACTATGTGCTGACATTGCCCGATTCATTGGCCTGTCGGTTTGACCGGGAGGTGGAGGATATCGAGGAGGTCTTGAATATGCCTTATGTGACCAGCATCGAACGACGCGCGCGCCAGGAAGGACTCCAACAGGGAATCCAGGAAGGGCTCCAACAGGGAATGCAGCAGGGTCAACAGGAGGGGATTCTCCAGGGCGTGCGTGACTTGTTGCGGCAGGCGCTCGAGGTGCGGTTCGGCGCGCCACCCGATTCGGTGCTATCGAAGATCGAACAGTGCCGGGATGCGGCGGCGCTGCGCGCCTTGCATCAGCAGGCGCTCACCGTCTCATCCATCGGGGAACTCTCGTTCTGATCGGTCGCCATCTCTCGCGATTCGGAACGGCCCCGCCCAAAAAAGCCTGAAAGGCCGTAGGGCCGCTGCGTGAGCAGGCCGTTGGTGGAATCGAACCCAACTCCCGCGTGAATCGTGTGTGGTGTCGTTGAACAGGACGAGGCGCGGGGAGTCGGGGACCGCGCACCATCGCCTCCGCCGTGCGAGCCTGACGGCTCGCACGACTCGGCTTCGCGTTTCACGATTTCCGTCGGACGACCTGCGTTCCGCCTTCCGCCACTTCATGCCGGCGCACGGCCGCCGCATGGCGTTCCGCGCCGAAGTCCCTCATGAACCGTTGAACACGATCCGAATCCCTCATGAATCGCGATTGACAGATCGCGACGGTTTCGCGTGTGGCGTCGGGATATTCCAGTCCATCGGCACGAAGTCGGTCGAGGGCAGCCGTTTCGAAACGCCATCGATAGGCGGAAATCCGCAGATTCACGTTGGCGAATTCGATGAAACACCGTTCCTGTGGGCTGACGCGATCCATGGGGACATCCGAAGGAGTCTCGTAGTAATGCACGTCCTGGGGCCGCAGGCACTGCTCGATCCAGAGATCGTGGGTTTCGCGCACCGTCGGCAGCGTATCATCACGCGAAACGAGATGGACGACGGCGCCGTCGGTCAGATGGCGATACGCCGCGAGGAAACCATCCTGAAGTGCGTTCTGGTGGACGAGCGGCAAGGCCCTCTTTGGAGCGATGGAGTGAATCCGAGGAAGATATTCGGCGCACAGGAACCGCTCAGCCGCCTGCCACAACTGATAGAGCCCGAATTGCGGCCCGCGGTAGTGTCCGTCGCGACTGTCGCCAACGACAATCGACGGCCTCACGATCAAATACGGCAGGCCGCTTTCCGCCACGATCCACTCGGCCTCACGCTTGGTTCGGGTGTAGGGAGTCGGATCAGGTCCGGGATCCTCATGCAACGTCTCGCGAATCAGCCCGTCGCGGCATCCCGAGGAGAACGCGGTGGAAACCAATACGAACCGGCTCACCCCAAGGCGCTTGCCCATTTCCACGAACCGACGAGTCAGTTCGACGTTGCCGGCCGTCAACTTCCGAGCGTCCAAATAGTCGGCGCTCCCAGCGCAGTGAATGATCTCGCGCACACGATAGTCGCGAGCGAACTCCAGGAGGCCGCCGATATCCGGTTCGGGGGGCAACGACGTGATCACGAGTCGTCCGAGATCCGACTTCGTCGCCGGGCGCCCGGCGACCGTCATTTCGGTCGCGATCCGCCGCCGAACACTTTCGGGATCGCGTCCCGGTCGCACGGGGAGCACCACGACGTCCGGCGATTCGCAAAGGAGCTTTGCGACGATCAAGCTGCCGACGTAGCCGCTCGCTCCCGTTACCAGAACGGCGCCGCGATGGAGTGCGTTTCGAATCATGGGCTTCCCATGGAATGCGGGGTCGGGAAACGCCGACTATCTTCGATCGGCTCGCACGTTACAAGCCATCCACCGGCGATTCGAGGGCGGGGCGCCTGGCGCCCAACGCGTTCCGACCCGTTTCGTGTGAACCGCCAAGCTCTTTCCTCAGCCGTCTTGCGAACCGATCCTCCACGCGGACAATGGGGGATCAGCCGCGGGGACTCAAGTCCCCGTCGATAGCGTTTCCGTTGTGCCGATGCGCGATTCCATCTGGTGAGGAACCGACTCATGTTGACCCGATCGCTGCTGAGTTCCGCTCTGATCATGCTGGCATGCTCGGCGGCCGTCGCCTCTGAAGGAGACGTCCGTTTGTACGAGCTGCGCGTGTACTATTCGCCTGAGGGGCGACTCAATGACCTGCACGCGCGGTTCCGGGACCACACGATCAAGCTCTTTGAAAAGCACGGAATGACGAACGTCGGCTACTTTGTGCCTGTCGAGAATTCGGCCAATAAGCTCGTCTATGTGCTCTCCTATCCCAACGCCGAAGCGCGTGAGAAATCATGGAAGGCGTTCATGGCCGATCCTGATTGGGCCGAAGTGCGCAAGAAGACCGAGGCGAATGGGCCGATCGTGTCGAAAGTCGAGTCCCTCTTGATGGCCGCCACGGACTATTCGCCGCCAATCGCCGTTGAGGCGAAGGGGCACCGCGTCTTTGAAATGCGCACCTACACCGCGACGCCCGGAAACCTGAACCACTTGCACGCTCGTTTTCGCGACCACACGGTCAAGTTGTTCGCCAAACACGGCATCGCGAACATCGCCTACTGGTCGCCGATCTCCGGCCAGCTCGGCGCCGACAATACGCTCGTCTATGTCCTCGCCCATGCGTCGGCCGACGCCGCCAAGGCATCGTTTGATGCGTTCCGAAAGGACCCCGATTGGATCGCCGCGCGCAAGGCCTCCGAAGAGAAGGCCGGCGGATCGCTCACGACCGAAGGCGGCGTGAAATCGGAGTTCCTCGCGCCGACCGATTACTCGCCGCTCCAATAGGCCAAGACGCCCGTTTCCTGGCTATTGAGCAGGGCCCACCAGATGTCGTTCAGGACGATGTCGGGTTGGCGTGCGTCGCCGAGCATGGCGAGGCATTGGTCGAGCTCGGCCTTGCTGGGTCGCCGGCCGAGCGCGGCGAGATGCAAGTGGCGGATCTTCTCGGCCGGATCGAGCGCGGCGTCAAGCAATCTCCGAAGCATCGCGTGGTGTTCGACACGGTCGCTTTGCGGAAGACGCCGTTCGTCGGCGGGTATGAGCCTCGCCGCGTGAGGGCGCCCCATTTGGACGGCGAATTGAGCGAGGAACGTCGAACGATCGACCTGGTTGCCGCCCCGACGGCGCGCCTCGGCCACCCATCGAAGCGAATCGAGGGCCGTCGCGGGCCGCGCGGGCTTGGGATAATATCGGCTGAACCACGGCAGTTCACCCCGCTCGGGCGCGTCGGCCAGATTGCCTTCCGAGGGCTCCTCCGACCGCTGGAACGCGTCGCAAAGCGCGAGCCACTCGACGAGGTCCTTCAAATGGCTTCCGTGTGCGGCGAATTGGCTCGACACCATGTTCAGCAGTTCGGGATGCGTCGCCGGATTATGAGGTCCCCAATCATCGATCGGCTGCGTCAACCCGTATCCGAAAAGATGCGCCCAAACGCGATTCACGACGGTTCGCGGCAGGTCGTCGGAACGCGCGACCCATTGGGCGAGCGTTTCACGGCGGCGTCCGTCCGCCACGCGTCCCGAACGCGCGATGGGTGTTCCGCCAGGCAGCACCGGATAGGCGACCCGTTTCACACCATCGGATTGCTCGAAGAAGGTCGCGTCCGACGCCATATCGCGGTCCTCGAGACGCACAACTTTCGACACGGGGTCCCGATCGATGCCGATCTGCCCGAAAAACGCGTTCAGTTCCCAGAAAGCGCGCTGGGTCAGCAGCGTCCGTCCATCCGAGGAACCATCCGATTTCGCATCATGGCATTGAATGCACTGGAAGCGGCGTCCAAGCAAGAGACGCGTCATCGCGCTCGTGGCCTCCGTTCCGTCCGCGTTGTGATGCGCGAGAAGGAAATTCACCGCGCCGTTGAACGACGGTGAACCCGGCGACGACGTTCCGTTCGCCGCGATCACCTCCCGCACGATCGCGTCAAATGGGCGGTCCGCCGCAAACGCCTCGCGCAAATACGCCTCGAATCCATCGCGACTCGCCAACTCGCTCGATCGAGCACCCGATGGACGCCCAATCCATGACTCAGCCCAAAACGTCGCCCAATGGCGAGCAAACTCGTCGGCATACTCGGCGCCCCGAACGAGCCGTTCAACGAGCGCTGCGCGGCGCGTTTCGGGCGGCGCGGCGCGGAACGCCGCCCATTCCGCATCCTTGGGAGTACGTCCCAGCAGGCCAACGAACGCGCGGCGACACCACGCGTCGTCCGATGCCCGTTCCGACGGAACCAGGGCGTGCCTCGACCACGACTCGCGCAGACCCGCGTCGATTCCCGCAATCACGGCCTCGGCGGGAAGCACTTCGGAACCACTCGGCGCGTCGAGCGGCGGCGCGTCGAGCGGCCGACTCGATGCGGTCGCCGAGGCTGGGAGACTCGGTTCGGTCGTCTTTCCGAACGGCGTATCGAGCGGTGGGTTTCCGGAATCGGCGTCGGCCGGCGGCGTTGCCGCAAGATTCGGATCGGCGGCGCGCGCCGGACGGACCCCGTCGGGCATCCTCCGGCGCAAGGGGCGCGCCCCACTGGAACCGGCCCGCGCGCCGTCCCCGCCGCTCGCCTCCGTCGAATCACCGCCCCCCGCCGCGACTCGATCCGGAGACGCGTCCCACGACCGGCCATGCCATGCCACGATCCCGACGCTCGCCACGACAAAGACCGTCAGCGCGGCGGCATATCCGACCCAGGACCGCGTGCGGCGTTCCGTGGTGGGCGACGGAATCCCGCGCCCCGCCGCCGACATACGGTCGGATTCGGTGGATCGCGCCGGACCTCCCGCGTGCGATCGGCCGTTGGCAATCGGGATGGCCGGCGCGGGCCATGCGACGTCTCCGTCGCCCGACAAGTCGGGGCACGCCGCATCCACCGCGTCGCCCAGGCTACGAATCCATAACCCGCCTGATTCGGCCGCGCCCGGCTCGATCTCGATCGGATGCCGCGCGAGCGCGCGCAGGATGCCGGGCGCGAGATCGGGAGGCTGGACCACGCCCAGCACTTCCTCGAGACACGCGTCGAGCACGGGATCTCGATCGTCGTCAGGCATCCGCGGATTCACTGATTTTCCCCTCGACGCAATCGCGGAGCTTCTTCTTCGCGCGCTGCATCAGGTTCTTGGCTCCATGTTCGGTCATCTGCAACGCGTCGGCGATCTCCTGCCGCGAACGACGCTCCTCAAACCGCATCTTCAACGCATGCAACGCGCGGGGGCCGAGCACCTTGAGGCAGCCCCGCAGCGCCCGCAACGCATCCTCACCGTCCCCGTCCCCCGCCCATCGATTCCAATCCCGCTCGTATTGCTCGATGTTCTCCACCGCCACGACCCGGCCGGCACGACGCTGCTGCGTCACGAGCAGATTATACGCGACCTTGCGCAGGTACGCTCGCGTCGCAACCTCGCTGTAGTCCTGGAACGGCCGCTGCAATACGATCAAGAACGTCTCTTGAGCCAAATCGTCCGCCACCTCGCGAGCACAACCCAGGGCCCGCAAATACCGCCACAGGCCCAGTTGATGGTCCTGGATCAGCTTCAACGGATCAAAGCCCATGGTGCTCGGCAAACCCGCCGGCTTCATTTCTACCATTACAGCGAATCCGAGGCGAAAATGTACTCGATGGACCACCCCCCCATTTCCTGTGGCGCATCTCGCGCCCGAAGTGGTTCCGCTCGTCGGTGCCGACCAACGATCGAAAGCTCGACGCCTTCCATTCTAGCCGATCGCGTCAAGAGATCCCATTACGCGAACCTCCGGGAAACCGTGTATCGTTCCGCTCCACCTGACGTGACTTGATGCGCGATACGGACGACCCAGGGCGACCGTCGCAAGAGGCCTGACCACCGCAGTCCGGGATGGGACGCCATCCGCAAGGGGAGGCTCGGAATCCGAGGCGGTCACCGTCGCAACAAGAAACCGATCCTCTCGACGGGCGAGCCGGTCACGCTCGCCTATCGCCAGGATCGGTCATTCGCGGGAGCCCTCGCAGTCGACGGGGAAGGTAGCAACTTCCGTTCCAATCGCCGGGGAGCCTTTGCACGTCTTGGAAAGAACGGGGTCATCCGCCGCGAGGGCGTCCCGACCCGTTCGATGGTTCCGGCGCATCCAGGTGTTGGATACGTTCGACCATGGCGCGGTGGTTGGCCACTTCATCGACGCGCACGGTAAGGCAGCAGGCCGCATGATGGCTGGAATCCAAGATGATCTGCATCGCGTTGGGAACCAGGAATCCGGCGTCGCACGGTTCGTGCCCGTGGATCAAGACGCGCGCGTCGACCGCTCGAGCGAAGGCCTCCGCCGTTCCAGGACGATAGTCGCGTCCCCAGAGCATGCTGAACACGGGTCCGGCCGGAGTCAGATCGAGTTCTTCGAGCGGTTGCTCCAGGCGTTTGCGATCGATCGGCGCGCTGAGCGGTTCGGGCAAGCTGTGGCTGATGAGGACTCCGTTGGCGAGACGCACGGCGAGCGGGCACGCGCGGAGAAAATCGAGGTAGGCCGAGCGGACCGACGAGGCAGCGGGGCCATAGAACGTCTCCGTACCGCGTCGGAACATCAGGTTCAGCATCTGATGCCCCTTGCGGATCGGAAAATCGGTCAACTCGGCGAATTCGTGATTCCCCAGAATGAAGTGGACTCGGCCCGGGAACTCGATGACGCGCCTCGCAACGTCCTCCAGCAGCAGGTGCGACATGCATCCCCCGTCGCCCGGATATTCGGGCCCCCCATGGCAAACCTCCTGGAGGATCAGATGGCGGCGCGGACGGAGTCGGAGTTCGGCCGTCCGCAGGATGCGGGTGAAGTTGATGCGATGGCCGTGCAGGTCGGCGGAAATCACGACGTCATCGGCGCGTTCCGAGTCGAGATGCACGACCGATCCCAATCGACCGGGAGTCTCCCGCAGGATTCGAGCGGCGCGCCGGCAATCGTCGATCGTCGCGGAAGCGGTTTGAGGTGTCGCGGCCATGATTCCCATCGAGCGATCCGACCGAGTGATCATCGAGTGATGACCGGAAACCGAGCCCCCGATTCACGCGGTCCGGATATTCCGAATGGCTGAATATTTCCTGGAATGCGTCCGATGATGACTACAGAAGCGATGGCGTTCCGGGCGCGCACGACGGACGGGAGGGTCCGTCGGACGTTGCGGGCCCGCCGCGCCGTTCGATTCCCGACGCCGTCCCACGACCCAGGAAGCAATCGACCATGAAGCGCACGCTGTTGGTATTGGCCGTCGCGGCCGTTTCGTTCGTCGCGGCCGGATGCCGCCACCACAATCTGGCCGGAAACTGCGGCAGCCCGTATTGCGGCCGGTGTGGTGGCATGGCGAGCCGTCCGTCGATTCCGGAGGGACTTCCGGTCGGCTATCAGCGCGAGATTTGCCCGCCCGGTCCTCCGTCCGCCGCGACGGCGTATCCCTATTACACGGTGCGTGGACCCCGCGATTTTCTCCAAAACGACCCACCGTCGATCGGTCTCTGATTGTTTGGCGTCACCCGGTGAACCGTCCGACGGCGAGCGTCACGTTTTGGCCGCCGAAGCCGAAGCTGTTGTTCAGGGCCAGATCGCAGCGCGCCTCGCGCGCGACGTTCGGCACGTAGTCCAAATCACAGTCGGGATCGGGGAATTCGTAGTTGATGGTCGGCGGGAGCACGTTGTCCCGGATCGCCATCAGGCAGACGATCAACTCGGTGACGCCCGCCGCCGCGATCAAGTGCCCCATCATGCTCTTGGTGCTCGACATGGGCACCCGTTTCGCGTGCTCGCCGAATACGGCTTTCGCGGCGACCGTTTCGACGCGGTCGTTGACCTGCGTACTCGTGCCATGCGCGTTCACGTAATGAACGTCGGAGGGCGAACGGCGCGCGTCGTTGATCGCCATCCGCATGCAGGCGATGGCGCCGCGACCTTGCGGGTGGATGTCGGTGACGCGGTAGGCATCGGCCGTCGAACCGTATCCAAGGAGTTCGCCGTGGATCGGAGCGCCGCGCCGCCTCGCGTGTTCGAGTTCCTCGAGGACGACCATTGCCGCGCCTTCGCCGAGCACAAAGCCGTCGCGCCGCCGATCGAACGGACGCGACGCTTTGGTCGGTTCGTCATTGCGGGTCGATAGGGCGGTCAACAGATTGAAACCGGTGACTCCGAGCGGGTGGATCATGCAGTGCGCGCCGCCGGAGATCATCGCGTCGGCATCGCCCCTTCGAATGATCTCGACCGCCTCTCCCACCGCCTGGCTGCTCGCCGCGCACGCGGTCAGGCAGTTGCTGTTGGGTCCCTGCGCGTTGAACATGGCGGCGACGTAACCGGCGGGCATGTTCGGTTCTTGTTCGAGCTCGACCGTGGGTCGCAGGATCTCGAATCCTTTCCGCATGAACCGTTCGAGGTCGAACGTCTCGCCATCGAGTCCGGCGACCATCATCGCGGCGAAGGAGACGAATTCCTGACTGCCCTCGCCCGATCCGAGATAAACGCCGAGGCGCGTCGGGTCGAGATTCGCGTCGAGAATTCCGGAGGCGTGAACGGCCTGGCGGGCGGCCCCGATGGCGAACCGCGTGTGCCGCCCCCGCTCGTTCCACTCGCGCGGTTCGAGGCCGACCTTGTCCACATCCCACGCCTTGACCTCGGCGCTGAACCGCGTCGGGAATCCCGACGCGTCAAAGACGGTGGTGGGAGCCACGCCCGAACGGCCTTCCCGCAATCCGTTCCAAACCGATTCGACGTCGTGTCCCATCGGGTTCACCACGCCATATCCCGTAATCACCACCCGACGTCGCATGTGCCGTCACCCCGTTTGATCGCGCGACCAGGCCGTCCCGCCGTACGACGCCATTCTACGCGCGCCGCAGATAGGCGGGGAATGGGATCCGGTTTCCCTCTTCGTCCCGAGCGACGTCGTACAGTCGAAACTTGTCGACAAACTCGCGGAGTTCGTCGGGCCCGAACAGCTCGCGAGGAAACCGGTCATCCAGGTGGGCGAAGACCAGCTCCATGTCGGCGACCGGATCGCCATCGACGGCGGCCTGGCCCTGCACGATCGCGCCTTGCGGGTTGCAATCGAGCATATCGGCGGAATAGGTGAGCCGGTCGCCGGGAAACACCGGACGAAAAAAGACGACTCGGTTGATCTTCGCGAGCACCACGCGTTCCCGAAACTGGCTCAATTCGCCGACGAGCAATCCGCCGGCCTGCGCAAGGCCCTCGACGATCAACGACGGCGGCAGGACCGGAAACCCGGGGTAGTAATCGTCGAGCGATTCCTCGCCGAGCGTCACGTTCTTGATGGCGACGGCCCGCCGCCCGCTCGTGAATTCCAGGAACCGATCCAGCCAATACCAACGCATGGGAACCGCCTCGTCCCGCTTCGCCACAAAGAACCGTCTCGCGCATCGGCGCGTTTCGACCCGCGCCGCGCGCCGATCGCAATCCGACACGCGGCCGGCGCCGGACAACCGAACCGCGCGCTCGGACAACCACCCGTGTCCAGCGGATTACGGCCGCGCGGCCGCCAATTTGTTCTCGATCAATCGGCAAAGATTGGAGACGGTCAGCAGGTTCCCGAGGTTGTGGATCTGGGGTTCGCTTTCAAAACGCGAGAGGTCCGCGAACGGCATCCGCTTCCTCAATTCGGCGATGCCGTCCGCGGTGAGCACGCCGTCCTTGACGAACACGGCGTTCGTCAGGATGTCGTCCGGGAACAGCTCCGAACGTTGGATTTCGACACCGAAGAGTTTTTCGAGTTTGTACGTCATGTCGAGGAAGTCGATCGATTCGGCGCCCAGGTCGCCGACGATCGTCGCTTCGGGCGCTACCTGATCGTCGTCGACCGCCAGGGCGTCCACAAGCACATCGCGGACTTTCGCGAAGATCTCATCCGATGTCGGCGGCATTGCGTTGGTACCTCCCAATTTCAGTTCCCATTCGATATGGTGCGGCTCGATCGTGAGCGGCTCGGATCGGCGCGGACGGGTTCGATCAGCAGGGCGCGGGCGCCATTTGAAGGCCGTTCAACAATCGCCGCATTTCCCGGCGCAAGAAACCATCGACGTCGATCCGGTCCGGATATCGGTCCGCGACCTGATACGACTCGATCACCATGCGTCCGGAGACAGCCGTCGAATCTCCGACCGCGCCTTGAACTTTCAGCGTCGCGAGATCGCCGTCCCGACGCTGAAGGTGAGCCGTCACCATCAATACTTCTCCGGGTTCGACAAAGTCGGCGAACTTGACGTTGCGGGCTTCCTTGAGCATCACGGCCGGTTTCGTGAATTCGTCGGTGGCGAGGACGAGCCACATCGAAGCCTGAAAGAGGGCCTCCAGCATGAGCACGCCCGGCATGACCGGGAATTTCGGAAAATGGTCCCGCAGGTAATCTTCGGTTCCCATCAGGCGCTTTTGCGCGCATATCGAACGACCCGCGGAAAGTTCCACGATTCGATCGAGTTGACGAAACCGCATGGTGGACATGGTCATGCCGTCCCAGGTTCCCCATGGCCCCAGGTCACCCATGGCCCGATGACCGGCGGGAACCCGTGTCGCCCATGATCCCATGTCACCCTATCCAAACGGAACCGGGTACGGGAAAGGGAGCAGTATAATTGTCCCCGCTTATCGGTACAACGGGCATCTTGCCTCGGCCGCCACTCGGGGGTTTGGTGGCGATGCGAGGCGACCGATGGTACATTTGCCCGACATGAGGAAGGGAATTCCAGTATCTCCGGGGGTGGCCATCGGCACGGCCTATTGCATCCACGCCATCTTCGTGAACCCCGAGAAAGGCAGCGTCGCGGAAGGGGAGGTCGCGTCGGAGCTCGCGAGGTACGAGGCGGCTCGGGAACGCACGGCCGCCGATCTGCTGGCGTTGCAGGACAAGGTGGCCATGCAGGTGGGCGAGCGTGAGGCGGCCATTTTCGCGATGCACGCGTCGATTCTGGGTGATTCCGCGTTCACGCACCGGATCCGGTCCTGGATCGCGCACGATCGGATGACGGCTCCCGCCGCGCTCAGCCGGCTCCTCGACGAATACACGGCCCTCTTCTCCCGCACACACGACGAATACCTGAAGGAACGGCTTCACGATGTTCAGGACGTCGTCGTGCGACTCAGCGCCCACCTCTCCGACGTCCTGAAACCGAATTCGGACGCCCTCGAAGGCCCGCTCATCGTCGTCGCCGAGGAACTCCTGCCTTCCCAGGTCGTGGCGCTCGGCAACATCGAGGTGCGCGGGATCGTGACGCAAGCGGGAAGTCAGACGAGCCACGCCGCGATCATTGCGCGGAGTCGCGGCATCCCGGCCGTCTCGGGCGTCGCCGGCATCCTGCGCCAGACCCGTTCCGGCGATACGGTGGTCGTCGATGGGCGGCACGGCCACGTGCTCATCAACCCCGACGCGGAAACCCGGAGCGCATATCGGAAGCTGGAGCGTGAGTTCTTCCTGCTGCGCGATCAGTGGGCGGCGAATCGCGACCGGCCCGCGACGACGCTCGACGGTGTCGCGCTGAGCCTGCTCGCCAATATCAACAACGTCCAGGACGCGCAGGCGGCCGCCGCGATGGGAGCGACGGGAGTCGGCCTGTTCCGCACGGAGTACATCTATTTGACGCATCCGAGCGTTCCGGACGAGCAGGAACAGCTCGCGCGCTACCGGGAAATCGTCGATGCGGCGCCCGACCGAACGGTTACCGTCCGCACGCTCGACATCGGAGGCGACAAGACGGTTCCCTATCTTGGCCACCACCACCAGGAAGCGAATCCGTTCATGGGTTGGCGGAGCATCCGCCTATCGTTCGAGCATCCCGAGTTCTTCGCGACCCAGCTGCGGGCGATCCTGCGGGCGGGCGCGTACGCGCGTTCGCGGGGCGGGCAGATCCGCGTCATGTTTCCCATGATCACGACGCTCGAGGAGCTCCATCGCGTGCGCGGCATGATGCGCCGCGCCTGCAAACAGCTCGAAGCCCGCCGCGAGGAATACGCGGTCGTTCCGTTCGGCATGATGCTCGAAGTTCCAGCCGCAGCCGTCGCGATCGACGTCCTCCTTCCGGCCGTCGACTTCGTATCGATCGGCTCGAACGATCTCGTCCAGTACCTCATGGCGGCCGACCGGGACAATCCGAAGGTCAGCCACCTTTGCCAACCGCTCGCGCCCGCCGTGCTGCGCACCCTGCATCAAGTCATTCGAGCGTGCGGTCGCGCGAACCGGCCGGTCACGCTCTGCGGGGAAATGGCCGGTCAGCCCCGCGCCTTTCCCCTGCTACTGGGAATGGGCCTTCGCAGTTTCAGCATGAGCCCGGCGTTTGTGCCCTCGATCAAAGACCTCGCCGCACACCTGGACATCCCTCGGTGCCGCGACATGCTCGCCCACGCCCTGCAGCTCAAGACGACCGCCAACGTGAAACGGTTCATGTCCGAGCAGCTCAAGCGGATCGCGCCCGATCTCGCGGCCATGGACACCGCTTGAACGGGCCTTCATGCGGCCACCCGGCTGGAACGGACCCGCCTTCATCGGGCCCACAAGAATCGGGCCCTGCCACGCACGGGTCGAGACCCTCGACGCCGCTCAGCCGGCCGCCGAATCGAGGGCTTCCTGGAGCTTGGATTTGGGCTGAATGCCGACAAACCGCTGCGCCACTTCGCCGCCCTTGAAGATCAGCAGCGTCGGGATGCTGTGGACGCCGTACGTCTGAGCGGCACCCGGACTGTCGTCGATATTGAGTTTGCCGACCTTGACCGCTCCCGCGTTCTCCGCGGCGAGCTGTTCGATCATGGGTCCGATTTGGCGGCAAGGCCCGCACCAGGGAGCCCAAAAATCTACCAGGACGGGAACGTCCGATCGCAGGACTTCGTTTTCAAAATTGCCGTCGGTGAATTCCGCCGTGTTCGCCATGCGCGACGCCCCTCGGAGAGTTTGGAAACGTAGCGAATTGTAGCCGCGCGGTCCCGCCTGTCAACGAAGAGGGCCGACCGCCTACTTCTTGCCAGGCGAGGCCTTTGCCGCCGCCGGCTTGGCGGGGGCCGCCGCCTCCTCACCCTCTTCCTTCTTGGTCTTTTTCTTCTTCTTGAGCGAGACCTTCACGACGCGCACTTTGGGCAACCCGATGACCGGATCTCCGTCCTTCCAACGCTCGGCCTCCTGCAACTTGGCGAGCCGTTCTCCGCGCGTGAGCACATTCCGGTTGCGGATCATGCCGGCTCGAACTTTCAGCGTCTTGTCGATGGTCATCGGTCCACCTGGCGTCACGGACTGCGGAGGGCGAAGCAAGCGTCGGCTTCGCGGAATCCAGGAATATAGACGCCCGACGCCTTCCGATCAATGCCTCAGGCCGTCCCGCCATACGCTTCCCGTTGTGCCGGGAACGATCGACGGCCATAATTCCCGTGGCGAACCGTTTTGTCTTGGTTCACCCGGCGCACGGCGACAGGGGCGGCAAATGGGTGTGTTCGTGGGACTCTCCGAATGGCGCGAGGCGCTCGGCCGATGCGGACTCGATCTGGCGGACGAGCCGCTCGGACGCGTCGCGGAATACGCGCGGCGACTTTGGGAATGGAACGAGCGGATCAACCTCACGCGCCACACGACGCTTGACCGGTTCGTCGGCCGGGACCTGCTCGACTCCGTGCGGCTTGCCGAATGCCTTGCCAAGGACGAGCGTATCGTCGATTTGGGGTCGGGAGGCGGCGTGCCGGGAATCCTGATCGCCATCCTGCGTCCGGACGTTCGAGTGGAATTGTGCGAGTGTGTCGGGAAGAAGGCGCGGATCTTGGCCGCGATGTGCGACGAGCTCGGTATCGAGCGAATGGTGCATGCCGACAAGATCGAGCGTATCCTCGCGCGACCCGGGCCGGTCTACGATTCGGTCGTGGCTCGGGGAGTCGGTTCGCTCTCCGACCTGCTCGGCATGATCGGCTCGGGATGGGAGCGCGTCCGCCGGTTGCTGGCGATCAAGGGTCCGAAGTGGGTGGAGGAGCGGGGAGCCGCGCGGCATGTCGGCCTGCTGCGCGCATGCGATCTGCGGCGGATCGCGACGTATGGGGCTCCCGGCGCGGAATGGGAAAGCGTCATCCTGCAGGTGACGCGCCGAACCGCGGAGCCTTCCTCCGAGTCCGGCTCGGCGTCGGCGGACCGGGCGTCTTGCCAGGGTTCGACGGGGTCTTCATAATCCGGGCAGCCGATCGGAGAACCGAGTGGCCGGCGATTCGCCCCTACGAACGACGCCGCGCGGGTGTAGCTCAATGGTAGAGCGTTGGCTTCCCAAGCCAAACACGAGGGTTCGATTCCCTTCACCCGCTTTTCCGTGACGGATGACGGCGGCTTCCGACGACCTCGTTCCGGTCCGTCGATCCGCGGCGCCGGGTTCGGAACGGCGATTCCTCGCGCGGCCATGTCCGGAAACCGTTCCATGAAGACACTCGTCACCGGCTCGACCGGACTTCTCGGCAACAACGTCGTTCGACGATGGATCGAGCAGGGTGACGCGGTCCGTGTGTTGGTGCGCGCGTCGAGCGACGCGCGGGCCATCGACGGCCTTCCGGTCGAAGTCGCTCAAGGCGACGTCCGGAACGAGGATGACGTGATGCGCGCGATGCGGGGCGTCGATCGCGTCGTTCACTGCGCGGCCCATGTTCGGATCGGCCGTTCCGAAGGCGCGTTGGCCCGCGCGATCAACGTGACGGGAACCCAAAACGTCTGCCGCGCCGCGCGAGCCGAAGGCGCTCGCATGGTGCACGTGTCGAGCGTCGACGCGCTTGGTTTGGGCAAACGGGGCGAACCGGCCGACGAGGACACGCCTCGCATCGTCAAATGGCCTTGCCCGTACGTGCTGACCAAACGCGAGGGCGAAGAGGTCGTGCGGAGCGAGATCGAAAGAGGATTGTGGGCGGTGATCGTCAACCCGGGATTCATGATGGGGCCGTGGGACTGGAAGCCGAGTTCGGGGCGCATGATGATCCAGGTGACCCGATTCCAGCCGCTCGTGGCGCCCGTGGGAGGCGCGAGTCTGTGCGACGTTCGGGATGTGGCGACGGGTATCGGCGCGGCATTCGAGCGGGGCGAATCAGGCCGAAGCTATGTGATGGCCGGTGAGAACCTCTCGTTCCGCGCGATTTGGACGCTCTTCGCCCGCGCCGCCCGCTCGCGAGCTCCCCGGTTCCCGATGGGGCCGCTCATCCGGATCGGCGCGAGCGTCTTCGGCGACCTGTGGTCGTTGGCGTCGGGGCGCGAATCGGAAATCAACTCGGCCGCCGTCCGCATGGCCGCGCTGAAGAGCTTCTACCGAAGCGACCGAGCGGTCCGCGAACTGGGTTATCCGATGCGTCCGGCGGAACAAACGGTCGGCGACGCGTGGTCGTGGTTCCGATCGCACGGTTACGTCCGCTGAATTCGGACGGGTGTCGTCCGACCAATGGCATCCGAGGGCCCGCGCGCGGCTACTCGCCCTCGGGCAACCAGCGCCGGCCCGCGAGCGTCGGTTCGAAGTCGTCGCGCCCGGCGAGGCGAGCGATTTCCTTGAGGCACTTGATCGCGGCTTCCCTCACCGCGTCGGCGTCGTTGCACCGCTCGTAATACTCGGCCAAGTCGATCGGTTCGCCGAAATGCACGCGGACCCGCGCCCGCATCCGGATCGGGCTTCCCGCCGTTCCTCCGTAGGGGCTGCCTTCGATGTAGCACGGAATCACGGGCACGCGGGCGCGAAGCGCCACGACGATCGCGCCAGGCCGGCATGGCAGCAACAGATCGTCGGTCGCGTTGATGCGGCCCTCGGGGAACATGCCGACGTAATCGCCTTCGGCGGCGAAACGTATGGCCGATTTGGTCGCCGCCGTATCGGTTCCGCCGCGATTCGTCGGAATGACCTCGCACTGCCGGAGGAACCATCGGAACCGACGATGCTCGCAGAATTCCTTCGCGACCATCCAGTGCATCGGACGATCCGAACGGACCTGCAGGAAGAACGGATCAATGCTGCTGCGGTGGTTCGCGATGTAGACGGCTCCCGACCCGCGCGGGCAGGGCATGCGGCGCGCGTACCGAGCGCCCCATCGCAGGCGAACGAGACCTGTCGCGAGCACCATCAGGACGCGCTGCACGGTCGTGAAGCGGCCCGGCACGGCGATCCGCAGGCCGATCCAGGCGGTCGCGGCGACGGCGGCGACGAGAGCCGCGATTCCGCCCAAGATCCTCGCCGTGGTTTGCATCGCCGTTCGCCGTCATGCTGGTTCCGGATGGCCGACCCGGCCCGCTCGAACGACTCACCCCGCGAGCCTCCGGATCCGCTGGCTCGCCTCCGCGGCCGCCGGATCGACGTGACGGTACTGCATGAGGTACGCGTCCTCGACCGTGTCATCGTAGAAATCGCGCAGCACCGAAATCGCTCGGAAGCCGAGATCGCGGAAAAAGAGCTGGGCGCTCAGGTTCGTTTCGCGGACTTCGAGCAGGATGCGGTCGCGACGCTCGGTCGTGAGTTTCCCGGTGAGTTTCTGGATCATCTTGCCGCCGACGCCTCGACGGCGGCACGCGGGATTGACCGCGAAATTGAGCACGTGGAGGCGGGACCGGTGGAGCTCATAGATCATGAACCCGACGATCCGCTCCTCGGATTCCGCGACCATGCCGATGCAGTTCCGTTGGCGCAGGCAACGCACGAAATCGTCTTCCGACCACGGGAATTCGAAACTCGCCGATTCGATCGCCGTGACCTCCGGCATGTCGCGCCGGATCATCCACCGGATATGGACAAACAGCTCTTGCCGAACGGTGTCGCTCATGCCGAATCCCTTGCTGCGGTCCCCGCGTCACCGCGAACGGGCGATCGATCGGACTTCGGTCCCGATCGGGACAGGCTCGCGCCGCCCACGGCTCTCCGTGCGTTTCGGGCGGAAAGGTAACAAATCGGCCGATCCATGCCAAGATCGATGCGGTCCGGGCCGCAAGAACCAAGAACCCAAGGACCGGGAACCAAGGTCCAAGAACCGATGGCTCCCGCCGCCGATTCCCATCAGCGCCTACGCGCGTCCGGGCGTGCGGCGTCGCGTTCGCCGCGCCGGTTCGGTTCGCCAGGGGCTCAGCCACGCCGAGATGGCCGCCGCGACCAACACGAACCAGCCGAGAAGGGGCGGTTCGAGGACCACGAGGCAGACGACTCCCGCGACGGCGAGCGCCGTCGGCGGGTATTCGCGCAGCCGCGCGGCGGATGGATACGACCATCGAAGGCGCGCGGCGAGGACGCCGGCGAGCAGGGCGGCGAGCGAGGCGAACGCGCGGGGCCACGGCGTCACGTTCGACTCGATGGCCGCATCCTTGAGCGATGGCCCGTCGGCCGAACGGCCGTCGGCCGATGGCCCGAACGCGGTGAGCGAATCGCTTGAGAACCGGCTCTGATCCCATGCCGCCCGCAACCCTTCGGCCCCGGCTGGGTCGCCCTCGAACGCGATCGAGGCGGCTTGGGCGGCCGGCGGCCGGCCGTCGTCGCGCCATGCCCGCTCGACGTCCGCAAGCCGTCGCGCAACCGCCCGCGATGTCGGCTCGTCGATGCGTTCGAGCCGATGTCGAAGGTCCGCGCGGATACGAGCGGTCCTCGACGCCCAGAGACGTAGCCAGTCGGCCGCCGTCGTGAGCCCGGCCTCGGTCGCCAATTCAAGGCCGGCGTCCACCGCTCGGCGGGCGCTCTCGAGCCGGATCACGTCCTGTTCGGCACGCGGCGCCTCGTCCCGCCGCTCCCGCTCCGTCCCGGTGGGTCGGCGACCCACGATCGTCCAGAGCGTTTGATCCACGGGAAAATCGCCGATCCTTGGCCCCTCCATGGGGTCGTCGGCCAACCCATCGTGTCCGAATTCGTACAGCAACTCGAGCTGTTGAGGCCATTGCGGCGAGCCGAGCGGAATGGTCGCGATCCCATCCGGCGATGACACGGAGTCGATCGGCAAGCCGTCGATCATCGCTCGGCGCAGCGTACCGCCGTGCGGAAGCCGGACACGGCATGCGACGGTCCCGCCCGGTTCGAGATCATATCGAGAAACGCCCAGAAACCGCGCGGCGCCGATCGGTTGGATGACATGATCGGCGAGCGAGATTCGCGGGGAACCGGCCGCGCGCTCGACCCGCTGCAAGTCCACTCGGAACGTCGAGCCAAGAATCTGGTACGATTCCCATCGATCCGAAATCGACTCGGACATCGGGAAGAACCGAGGCAAGGGGCGCGCCACCGCGCCGCTCGTCGACCAAATGAGTCGTTGGGTATCCCATTGCGTGGGCAGGACGAGGAACCGGACGGTTCGCTGCGCATCGAGCGGCAGGACGTCGGGAACCCGGCGCATCCGTTCACTCGAAAGGGACCACGGCGCGCGGATCCGCCACCGGAATTCGCCCGTGATCGGTTCGGGAGGGCGAATGACAAGTTCCTGCCGATTCCGGCCGGGGCGCGGGCGCCGCTCGAACGCATGGGCCGGTTGCAGATCGAACGGTCCATCCCAATCGACCGGCAACTCGATCCGAACCGTATCGAACAGGCCGTCCGATACGCGCAGGAGCAATTCGATCTCCGCAAACGATTGCGATTTGTCCCGCACGAGCCGCGTGGCGACGAACGCGTCGGCTCGAACCGCATTGCGCCGGACGCGCAGCTTGGCCTTCGTGTTCCTCCAGGAATCGGGCGAAACCTGCCAAACACCGACAGGCCGCGCCGAATCGATGGCGAGCGGATCCTCGGGCGGAACATCCGCGCTTTGCCATGACTCGCCATGTTCCACGGTCACGATGCCGGCCGTGGGTCGGCGATAGACCTGGACCAGCGAGCCGTCGCACACGCCTTCGGCCCATTCGATGCGCGGGAATTCGGCTTCGCCCGTTCGAGGCATCGGCATCTCGCCCTGGACCGTCCATTGCCTCCGCCCCTCGGGCGACGCGCCGACAAAGACATTGAGCACTCCGTCCCTTCCCGCCGCGAATCGAAGGGGTTGAGGTTCTCCGTCGCGCATCATGAGCACCGATTCGACGCGGAAGTCGGGTGGAATGCGAATGTGATGGAGGAACGTGGGCCCGACCGTGGAATCGACGACGGCGTCCCAGGTGACTCGCAATGAATCGGCCCGCGCCTCGACACGCGTCGTATCGGTCCAACGCGACGTCACCGCGCGGAATCGGGAGTCCCATCGAACATCGGGAATCGCTGGCCCCTTCGCTTCGTCGAAGGTCACGTCGACGACGAATGACGGGGGTTCGGCGTCGTCGCCCCAGAGAGTCATGAACGCGTCAATCGACGCGCGCGGCGCGTCGGCCGCCCCGCCGATCGCCGTCAACCGCAACGTCGGAGCGGCGCCGACGGCAAGCCACGATCGAGTCATCCGGACACCGGAAAACGCCACGCGCGGCGTATCCAGTCGGCCGACACCCGTCGAGTCGACCCAGTGGAACGGAATCGTCACGTCGATTCGATTGCCGCTCGTCGGTTTCAACTTCCACCGGATGCGCGTCGCCTCGCCGGGTACGATTTCCGGTTCGCCATCGAATGGACCCGCGCCCCCGATCGGCAACAGCCGAAGCCTCGGGTCGACCACGCATTCGAGGACGTCGAGTTTTCGTTCGGTCGAACGGATCCGCGCGCGGACGTCGAGCACGACGGAGTCGGGACGAATGCGCAGCCAGTTGAGCTGTTCGCCGGTCGCCGCCTGCTCGGCGACTCCCGGCGCGGTCGACCCGATTCGGACGGCGAGTCGGCGGGTCGAGCCGAGGATGGAGGGAGACGCATGGGAATCGGGATCGAGCCGGCCCAGGCGCTCGGGGAATTCGCCGGTCTCCGCGCCGTCGCCGGATTCCCACGTCGCGGTCGCAAGATGCGCGGCGGGAATCGCGATCACCAGATCCGCGCCGCGCGGCGGGCGCGGCGCGCCGAACGTCAGCTCCAATCGGTGCGCGCCGGGCGATCCGGGCTCGACGATGAGCGTGGTTCCCGAGGGGCTCCACCGCGCTCCGGCGGGTGTTCCGTCGAGGGCGGCATCGAGCAGACGCGCCTCGGATCGCGCGAACGGCAAACCGATCGCTCCCGCGCCTCGGGTCTCCAGCGTGAGCGCCGCGCGGATTTCGATTCGATCACCGCCGCCGCCGGCCGTATCGAGCGGACGCGCCGTGTAATGGGCCGAGCGGATCCAGACCGCGTCGGGCTCCGAGTCGACGCTTGGTGACTCGATTCGGTCCCGGAGCATGGGCGGGACATAGACATACTCGCCGACCGGATCGCGCTGGTCGTCGACGGGCACGAGAACTCGGAACACGCTCGCCGGCTCTTGGGGCGGGACCGTGGCATCGGATTCCTGTCCTCGGCTCGAGAGGGCGGCGACGGCGATGAGTCCCGCCGCGCCGCTCGCCGCCGCCGACCGAATGCTCGGCCGCCGGACGACTCGCGCTCCGCCCGCGACAGGCCGGACCGCCGCCGCCGCGAGGCCCGCACAAACACCGAGAAACACGGCCGCGCCCATCGGGGTCCAGGACGCCGGGACAAGCCAGGCGATGGCCGCCGCGGCGCCCGCCATCACCATGCCCGCGGACGGCCGAGCGGAACGAACGACCATCGCGGCGGCGGCGACGAGGAAGAACGCGGCCCAGGATGCCGCGCGCCACGCATGACGGTGATAGACGATGACCCGCGCGCCGCCGTCCGCCGCGTTCGGCGCGACCTCGACCTCAACCGAGTACCAGCCCGTTTCCGGCAATGCGTCCCATGGCGGAACGCTATCCACTTTCCACGGCCCCGACACCGAAGGGGAATGGGGATGCGCGCCGTCCGGATCCGCGTCAACCAGGGGTTCGCGAGGATCGGATGCGTCTCGCGGGATCGAACGCAACCGAACCGCGTCGCCAAACAGACGCGCGAACAGGCCCGGCTCACGCTCGCCTCGCGTCGCAAGGCCGCTCCCTTGGATCATCGCCCCGTAATCACCGGGCATGACCACGGTCCAACGGCCGATCGACACGGGCGCGTCCAACTCGGGCCACGGCGCCGCGATCGACGCGCGGACACCCAGCGGCGGAATGCTCGTTCCGTATCGCAGCGTAACCACCACGTGTCTCGGCGCCGCCGCAAGCGGAATCCGCGCCTCGCGCACCGGACCCCGCGCGAAGGGCACGGGCTCCGAATCCAACCAGATCCCCGCGACGAGGACCGGATCCGCGAACCGGACGACCATCGGATCGGCGCCCGGATTCTCCAGGAAATAGGTCGCTTCATGCATCGCGCGGCCGTCGGAGAAGACGCGGGTCGTGAGCTGGTTTCGCCATACCCAAAGTCCGCCAGCGGGAACGGGCGGAAGTCTGTGGATCACGAGTCGCGGCGCGTGCGAGGGCGAATACCGGAAGAGGCCTCGCGCGGGCGGCGAACCGGTCAGCGACGCGCGATCCGGCGGAACGGCTTCGAGGCCGGTCGCGTCCCACCGGACGGCAAAGCGCGAACGTAGGACCAGGCGCCCGGTTTGCGACAAGGCCTGCGGAACGGACACGAACGCGACGTCGATCGATCCGTTCGAATTCCATCGCCGCGACGCGGTGATCGAAAAGGGGCCGCCCATCGCGTCCGGCAGGTCCACCTCCCAGAGCTCGTCGCCCGCCTCCCCTTCCGCCCGTTCCGAATCGGTGATCCGGCGAATGGCCAGAGGCTCGTCGCCGTCGTTGACCTTCCACACGAGCGGAACGTCGCGCGACCGGGACAATTGAACGCGGAGTTGGCGGAGCGGATTCGACTCGGGAACGCACCGGATGCGATATGTCTCGACGCAGTCCTGCCCGTCGAGCGTGACATCGAGTTCCGCGTCGGAAGTGAAGGTGGGTTCGTCCCGCGCGACCAGGGCCATGACCGACGACGGCGTTTGGATCCGGATGACAGATCCTTGAGTGAGGTCGCCGAGCCGCGCGCGTTGATCGGCGTTCAGCGAGGCCGGATCGATCCGTTCCACATCGCGGTCGCGGATCAGCCGGACCTGATGGGGCGCCGCCGATTCGAGTCGCAACAGCTCGTCGACATGCTCGACATCCAGGAACTCCCAGAACTTCAGTTGATTTCCGTCGAGGCCCGTGCGTTCGGGAGGCGCGGGACGATGGCCTTCGACAGTCAGGACGAGCCGCCGGCCGACGGTGACCGGTTGGGTCAGCGGGATATCCAGGATCCCATTCTCGAATCTCCACGACCCGGCCCGCGTATCGAGGGCCGATGGCGGATCGAGTTCCACGCGATCGATCGACCAAGGGCGCGTCACGCGCATTCGCACGTGGAACGCCTCACCCCAGGTCGCCGAGAGATCCGCCGCGATCCGCGCCGTAACCGTATCGCGATCCATGTGGATCGCGGTCCCCGCGTCCACGCGCACGGCCGGGGAGCGGCCTTCGATCCGAAGTTCATGGCCGGCGTCCGCGGAAAGCGCCTGGAACTCCAGCGTCTCGACCCCCGGCGCGGCGACGCCGCGGCGCGTGCACTGCGCCGATCGGGATTCGATGTCCCGCAGGACGAGCGAATCGGCGAATACCAGCTCGGCCCGCCCCTCGCTCCACCACGATTCGACCACCTTGACCGTCGGAAGCTGCCAAGGCCGATCGATGACAAGATCACCGTGGAACACGAGCCGCACGATCCGATCGGCGCCGGTCATCGGTTGGGGCGGGCGGAACGTGTAGCGGTCCCATCCTCCGGCCACCGGTTCGACCGACCAATCCAAGACCGATTCGCCGGAGCGCGCCTCGATCAGCCGCAGTTCGGCGGACGCCGTGATCGCGAACGTGTCGCAGGGTGGGCCGAGGCAATCGAAGTGGAGGTCCTCTTGCAGTTCCAGCCGCGAGGGGAGCATGGTGAACCGTTGATTCTGGCGCACGCGGATCCCGGGCGGCCCTTCGTCGGCGGACAGCCTTTCCATGACCAGCCCGCACGCGCCGTCCCCCTCGATATCGATCCGCACGACCTCCGCGCCTCGGGTGACGGCGGCCCGAAACGGCGCGTTGGAATCCAGATCGGACCACGGTTCCTCCTTCCACGGTCCGATCGACACCACGCCGCGATCGGTGCGCGCGCGGGTCGATTTGGGAACCGCCACGAACAAGGCGCTCGTGGGGCATGGGAAACCCGCGAAGCCGAACGCGATGCGACCCGCGCCGTCGGCCGCTCCCCGAATCGTCCACGGAACGATGAGTTGATCCGAGTTCGGCACGAGGATCCGGAATCGGCCGAGGGCGTCGGTTCCGCACCGGGCGGGCTCGGACATCGTTCGCCAAACCGGCGCGCCGATCGCCAGGTCCAGCCGATCGAAGGCGGCGATTTGCGCGGGGTCGGCGTCGAGCGGCACCGGCGCGGCGGGCTCGGCGCGATCGCTCGACTCCGCGTTCCCACCCGCATCGGACCCGCCTGCCGCACTCGGTCCCGATTGGAAGTCGACAAGCGCGACGCCGTCGCGCAGCGCGTCGTGGTCGAGCACGGCGAAATAGCGGGCGCGGACGACCATGGGCCACACCGATCCGCTCGACTGGCGCGGCGCGGCCCACTCCTCGAATCGGTCCCGACGGAAGGGCACCAACCCACGCGTCAGTTCGGCCTTGTCCCGATCCGGGATAAGATAGCGTCGGAACCGGATCGTCCCCCGCCCGGTCGCCGCGTCTCCCGGCGCCGCGTCGGCCGCGATTTCGGGCGATTCGGACGTCGTCGTCTGGCCGAACGCGGCGACGTTCGCGAACGGCGCGGCGCCGAGCGCGATCGCGGCGGCGATCCAGGCGCCCGGGATCGACCGAACCGATCGCGCCGACGCGCACCGAAACCAACGCGTCCCGCTCATGGCCTCGACTCGCTCGACGACATCTCGAGCGGCACGCCGGCGGCGCGCGTCGAGCTGACCGCTTGTACTGACACAATACTGTCACTTCGACCCGACTCGGCCGGCGCGGCCGGAACGCCCGCCGCGCGCGGGGACGCGAGCGGACGCGCAGCGGGCGGAACAAGTCGGCTCGCCAACCTCGCGAGCATCCCGAGCGCGACGCCGGCCGCCGAAGCCTGGGTGAGCAGAATGCCGAGACTCGGATAGGCGATCGCTCCCGCAAGGAGGCCCGTTCCCAAGACGACGAGCTCGGGCAGGCCTCGCGCCGCGCGGAAATGCAAACCGAGGAACGACCACGCGAGGAAGACGCCGGAACCGGCAAGCACCAGAAGCGCCCGGCTCACGATACGCGCGCGGACGGGACCCGAATCGCCCAATCGCGAAAAGAGATACTCGTTCGCCCCGGGACCCACGGGATCCGCGCGGACGGCGCTGCTCCAGTCCTCGAGCCCGCGCTGATCCAGGTGGCAACTCCGCGCCAGGAACGGAAATCTCCATCGCCACGAATGCTCGGCGGTCATCCCCGCCGGTTCATCGAGCAGGTGCCAATGCGCGGGCATGATCAACCGCCAGTAGACGACCGACAACTCCGATGCGCCGCGCACCCTCGCGAACTCGAACTCCGTCGGTGATCCGCCCGCCGCTTCCGGCTCGAACGTGTACCACACCTCGACCACCGTGTCCGTGACGACGGCGGGATTGTCAAGCGGAATGGAGAGTCGGCGGTCGGGAGTGAGGCCGACCGAGGACGGTTCGTGGCCGTTGACCGCCACCGTCAGGTCGGAGGCGCGCGGCGAGGCGCCCCGCGGAAGCTGGATCTCGACGCGCGGTTGCCGGGTCTGGATCCGAAAGACCGATCGGTCCACGCGACTCGAACCGGTCAGAACCGTTTGATGCCAGACGCGACGAACGTCGATCGGCCCTTCTCCGATTCCTTCGGCCATCACCTCGATCGGAATCGACGCGACCTGGCCCGCCGTCGTGTAGGTCGCTCCCGCGGTCTCCTGGGCTTCGAGCCGCCATTCGCCGGATAACGGACCAAACTGCCACTGCGATGCGTCGGATCGCAGGACGAGGCGCGTTTCCGTTCCCAGGACTTCGGCGTCGACCGCGGTGACCGACGCCGCCGGAAGCACGCCCGAGCGGCGATCGGGCGACGCACCGGACAGCGGGACGCGGTAGGCCACGCGAACAATGGCCGAACCGCTAAGCGGGACCGGCAGCGCGCAATGCCACTGGACTCGATCGATCGGACCTTCGAGTGGAACCGGTGTCGTCGCGAGCGGCTCCTCATTGCAGCGAACCGAGAGCGGACCGGCGGCCAGCGACGATGGGCCCTCTAGCACAAGGGTCGTCAACGGCTGATGGCGGATCGTCAACGTGATCGTCTGAACGACGTCGAATTGCGTGCCGTCAAACCGGGCCGCGATTTCCGAACGCGATTCGATCGAACGCGGCCGCGATCGGACGAGCCCCACCAGTCGGATCGGGTCGGAACCCGACGACGCGCGAAACGTGAGCGGACGACGGCCCGCGGTTCCGGTTTCCGGTTCCGGAAGGACCCACTCGGAGGAATCGATCGACGAAGGCGTCAGTTCGGGCATCGAGGTCAACGCCGGAATGAACTCGACGGAATCCGACGGAATGACGATCACAGAGGCGGGGGCGATGACGAGCGATTCGTCGGGCGCCTGGCCTGTGCCGCGCGGGCGGATCAATTCGAGGGCCGTGGGTTCATTGGCGTTCGGCGCGATCGGCCGGTCGGCGCGGATCCGCAGCTCGAATTCGCCGCCCGACGGAAGACGCTCGGGCGCGAGAGCCACGGTGAGCGATCCGGCCTCGGAACTCCGCACGGCCCCGTCCCCTTCGAGATAGTCGCTCGGACCCACGTCGCGCAGCGTCCAATCCCCCAGCCAGAGATCGAATTCCCGCGCGGGCGCGCCGCGGACTTTGCATCGGAGCGTCACATCAAGGAGGACGCGGGACTCGGCCATTCGCACCGCGTAGAGCGGCTCGACGGCGATGCGCGACTCCTGGGCCTGGACCGTAACGCGGTGCGACGCGGGCTGGGTTCGATTCGCGTAGAACGTATATTTCGCGATCCCCCCGAGATCCCGTTCGGCGTCGGTGAGCGTTCCGACGCGGCGGACATTGACCGAAGGCTCGGCGCGCACCGACCATTCGCCGGCGACGGCCAACAGGAGTTCCGTGCGTTGATAGAAAGCTTCCCGAACTTCGTAGCCGACCGTCTCGACGGCGCCGGAATCGCCCGCGTCCCGCGAAAGCTCCGCGTACAAACGCACTGTCGCCGGCGCGTCGGTCGGTTCGTCCAGGTCGACCCGCACCCAAGCACCTCGTCCTCCGTCCCCGGCTTCGACCACGCGCGCCGCATAACCGGCCGTCTCGCGCGCCACCAGCGCCATGCCCGGCGGAAAACGGACATGGAACGTCCGGAACGCGCCGTGCTCCGATCGCACGTGCAACGTGATCTCCGCGCGCAAATAGGTCGGATCCTCGACCGTGAGCACGGTCGCCACATTCGCGTGCAAGGACGGACGGTTTCCGGACGATTCCTCGACCGTCGTCCATCGCAGGTTGAGCCGACCGCCGTATCCGTCCAGTTCGAGCCGGGCTCCGCCGTTGGCGAGCGGCGTTCGGGGATGGATCAGGAACTGGTCCCCTTCCACGATCGGCTCGGCGCGTTCCGGCGCCAGCGTCAGGTCGATGTGCGACAGGACTTCCGGAAGGGCCAGGTCCAGGCGGGTTGTCTCGCCCACGTGCCGGATCGCGACCAGGAGATCGAGCGTCAGCGCGTGCCGTGACCCGAGTTCCCCCTCGATCCACGCGACGTACGCGCCGCTTTCCCGGTCGAGCGTCACGGCCCCTTGTCCGGGACCTTCATACCGCACGCCGCGCAGGATGGCGGGGGCGAGTCCGAGCGGCACGCGAATCGGGCCGGACCGCGCTCGGTCCACCTTGATTTCGACCCGCGATTCGAATTCGCCGCGATCCGCCGAAACCGTACCCGAGAGGCGGGCGCTCCCCATCGAATACGAAGGCAAGGCGCCGTCCGCGCCCGCCGCCCGGTTCGCCGAACGCTCGAGATCGTCGAGCGAGACGTCGGGGACCAGGACCAGATTCCCGTCCGCGTCCCGCAGATAATAGATGTCCGGCTTCGCGGCTTCGGCGCGGGGCGGCGTTCCGGGACCCTCGGCGGGCACCGGTGGCTGGCCCCGAGCATGGACCGCCAACGAGAACATCGCGGCGATGGTGAACCATCGCACCGGGCTGTGGTTGCCTGCGGTCAATGCCACGCTTCGGGATCAAAGGACTTCGGGACGAGGTCAAGCGGAGGAAGGCGTCGCGACGCCTACCCTCCAGTCTAGGCTCGGCCGTCCCGGAATTGAAGCCTCGGACGATCCAAGAAAGCGGTCCCGGTCCTCCGGGTCGGATCGCGCGTACGACGGTTTTCTCGGCGATTCGATCGCGTCAATCGCTCTCGGCCCGTTTGAGGAGTGTGGCGAGCGCGCGATAGAGTTCGGGTGTGGCCGCGCTGATCAGTTCGGGGCGAGCCAGTTGGAACCGGCTTCCGTCGAGCCCTTTCACGACCGCGCCCGCCTCGTGCAGGATCAAAGCGCCCGCCGCGACATCCCACGCCTTCACGCTCGTCGCCCAATAGGCGTCGAGACGCCCGCAGGCGACGTACGCGAGATTGAGCGCGGCCGATCCCATGCGGCGGACGCCCTGCGCTTCGTGGACGGCTTCCACGAACCGGGCCACTTCGAGCGACCCGCGCGGAACGTTCGGCGCGAAACTCGCCGCCACCATCGCCTCGCGCATCGCCACGCATCGGCTCGGCCGGATCGCCTGGCCGTTCCGTTCGGCCCCTTTTCCCGAGGCCGCCCGGAAACACTCGTTCATCGTCGGATCGAAGACGACGCCCGCGACCGATTGGCCATGTTGGACGAGCGCGACGGATACGGCGTACGAGGGCAATCCGTGGACGTAGTTGGCGGTTCCGTCGAGCGGATCCACGACCCAGCAGGGGACGGCGTTTCGATGCGATAGGAGGGTCGCCGCGTCGACGCCGACGTCCTCCTCGCCCAGAAACGCGTGGTCGGGGAACGCGCCGAGCACCATGTCGCGAATCGTCCGCTGGGCCGCGAGGTCGGCTTGCGTGACCAGATCTTTCGGCCCTTTTTCGCGGGCCGAGATGCTCGATTGCATATCCAAGAGCAGATCGCCCGCCGCGCGCGCCGCGCGTTCCGCGATATCCAGGTATGGCGTCATGAGGCGTTCAGCCCGGTAATGGCGAGCTGTCTCGCAAAGTCGTGGTTCGCTCCGCGAACCACCCGAATCGCCCGAATCGCCCACGGTCCGGATGCGTAGGGCCCGTTGATCGCGGAGCGATCCGCGGCATGCGTTCCGATTATAGGTGACGGATTGGGACCCGCAACCGATGCGTGCCGAAGCCGTCAGGCGCATTGACGCGCGCGCGGGGCGTTCCCACAATGTTCCCCATGATCCATCCCCTCGCGCAAGACGACCCCGTCATTTGGTCGGCGATTGTCGACGAGTCCCGCCGCCAACAGGACGGGCTCGAGATGATCGCCAGTGAGAATTACACGAGCCCCGCCGTCCTTCAGGCGGTGGGAAGTGTGTTGACGAACAAGTACGCCGAGGGATATCCCGGCCGGCGGTATTACGGCGGGTGCGAATACGTCGACGTCGTCGAAAACGTGGCGCGGGACCGCGCGAAGGCCCTGTTCGGCGCGGCGTTCGCCAACGTCCAACCCCACTCCGGATCCCAGGCCAATCAGGCGGTCTATCTCGCGGCGCTCGAGCCGGGCGACAAGGTCCTTGGGCTCGACCTGGCGCACGGCGGACACCTCACCCACGGGATGAAGCTCAACGTGTCCGGCCGGCTGTACCACTTCATCAGCTATGGCGTGACGCCCGACACGCACCGGATCGATTTCGACCAGGTCGCTCGACTGGCGCGGGAACACAAACCCAAGATGATCGTGGCGGGGGCGAGCGCGTACCCCCGGGAGATCCCCCACGCTCGGTTCGCGGAGATCGCGGCGACCGTCGGCGCGAAGTTGTTCGTCGACATGGCCCACTACGCGGGGCTCGTCGCGGCGGGCCTGCACGACAATCCGACGCCCGTCGCCGATTTCGTCACATCGACCACGCACAAGACGCTGCGCGGACCGAGGGGCGGCTTGATCCTCGCGCGCGAGGCATACGAGGCCGAGGTCAACCGGTCCGTCTTTCCTGGGATTCAGGGCGGGCCGCTCATGCACGTCATCGCAGGCAAGGCCGTCTGTTTCGGGGAGGCTCGGCGACCCGAATTCAAGACGTACGCCCGCGCCGTGCTCGACAACGCCAAAACGCTCGCCGACACGCTGCTCGCCGGCGGCCTGAAACTCGTCAGCGGCGGAACCGAGAACCACTTGATGCTCGTTGACGTCACGTCGGTCGGCCTGGGCGGAAAACGGGCCGAGTCGGTGTTGGGCGAATGCGGCGTCACGGTCAATAAGAACATGATTCCGTTCGACACGCGCAAGCCGGTCGATCCCTCGGGGGTCCGCATCGGCACGCCCGCGCTCACGACGCGCGGCATGGGGCCTTCCGAAATGAAACGCATCGGCGACTGGATCCTCGGCGCGCTGCGAAACGCCGACGATCCCGTCACGCTCGCGCGGATCCGGGGCGACGTGCGCGAGTTATGCGGTCATTTCCCGGCGCCCGGCGCGCCGTGGCCCCCCATACAACCCTAGTGGCGGCTCGCGCGGGCCTAGGGGCGGCTCGCGCGGGCCTAGTGGCGGCTCGCGCGGGCCTAGGGGCGGCTCGCGTGGGCGCGGAGGTTGGTCGGCGAGCGGGATCCGCGCCGAGCGGGGGGGACGGGGTTTCGGCACGCATGGGAGGAGCGACGATGGCGCGCAAGAGCCGCATTCTGATCGCGGACGACAATCAGGCCAACAGCGAGTTGTTGGAAGCGTACTTGACCGACATCGAGTGCGAGATCGCGTTCGCGGTCGACGGCAAGGATACACTCGATAAGGTCGCCTCCTTCCGGCCCGATCTCGTTCTGCTCGACGTCATGATGCCCAAACTCAGCGGCTTCGAAGTCTGTAAGAAGTTGAAGGGCGCGCCCGAAACAAGCCGCATCATGATCCTGATGGTCACCGCGCTGAACGAGCACGGGGATATCGAGCGCGCCGTCGCCGCGAAGACCGACGACTTCCTCTCCAAGCCGATCAACAAGGTCGAATTGACCAAACGCGTCGAGAACATGCTCAAACTGAAGGATGTTACCGACGAGCTCGAGCGGCTTCGTCGCTACATATCGAGCATGGAGGAGGCCTCCGGGCCTTCGTAGGCGAAGGGGCGAAGACGCGGACGAAAGAGCCGTACGACTCGATCACCCGGTCGCGCGAGAACCGTTGTTTTCTTTCGATCCGCAAGCCGCCCAGGAGACTCGGCTCGCGCACGCCCGGCCCTCGGGCGCGGGATTTTCACGTTGCCGCGAACAACGGGCGTCGAGTATCCTGAACGGATCGTCACGCATCGTCCGTTCGGATCGGGGTCGGATCGGGGATCGGCCATGGTACGGAGAGCCGCGTCGCAGCGTCCGGATCGGCGCCGGTGGTTCGCGCCCGCGTTGCCCGCGCTCGCTGCGGCGACGGCCGCGCTCCTCGTCGGAATCGCGCCGACGCGAGCCGTTCGAGCCGACGACGAATCGGCGTTCACCGACCGCGACCACCGCGTCCGCGCGCTCATCGAACAGCTCGGCGACCCCGACTTCGCGCGGCGCGAACGCGCGCAAAGCGAGCTCGAACAGCTCGGCCTGGAGGCGTTCGACGCGCTGCGCGAGGCGCAGCAGCATGAGGACATCGAGGTCGCGCTTCGGGCGCGATACCTCGTCCGCCGACTCCAGGTGCGCTGGTATTCCGATCAGGATCCTCCCGAAGTGCGCCGCGTGCTGCGCGATTACGCTCGGCAAACCGAAGTCGACCGCCGGTCGCGCATGGATCGGCTCGCCATGCTGCGCGACGGCGAGGGCATTCCGGCGCTCTGCCGGCTCGTCCGATTCGAGTCCGAATTGCGGCTCGCCAAACACGCCGCCCTGTTGATCCTCAAACAGGGCGATCCGGGTCCTGGCGAGGAACGGCCGCGCCGCGCCGAGTTGCTGCGCGATTCGATCGCCCTCAGCCGCAACAAGGCCTCGCAGTGGGTGAGGGCCTTCGCCCAGTCGCTCGACGATCCCGCGGCGACCGACGCGCTTTGGGTCCGGTTGATCGACGAGGAGCGGACGACGTTCGCGCAGTTTCCCGACCAGACGTCGGCCGAGCTTGTCATCGACCTGCTGCGATGGCGGTGCGAACGGCTGCTCGACGTGGGCCGCCGCGACGAGACGCCGCCGCTCGTCGCCGACTCGGTCGACATGCTGGGCGGGCGGCGCGAATCGCTCTTGACCGCCGTCGACTGGCTGATCCAGCACGCGTACTGGGAGCAGGTGGATACGCTGGCGAACCGGTTTGGCGACGCGTTTTCCGAGAACCTCCTGCTGCAATACCGCGTGGCCGAGGTGATGATCAAGCGAGGGGACCCGGAATCCGCGGAACGCGCGGCCGAGCGTGCGGTGGCCGCGAAGGCCGACCAGCACGAGGAACATATCGAGGCCGCGACCGTCCTTCAGGAACGCGGGTTGTTCGACTGGTCCGAACGGGAATGGAAGACCGTCATCGAGCGCGCCGGGGAAGGAACCTCGCCCAACCTCCGCGCCCGTTTCCTGCTCGCCGAAATGCGGCACGACTTGCTTCGGAACGGCGACGCGGCCGATACGCTCCAGGTCGTGGTCGACACGATGTCGACCAACGCCGACTACCTGAACCGCGTCAAGAACCTGAGGACCGAGCCGGGCGAGGTCGTGGCCCGTCTACACTTCTTCCGGTCCGAGCAGTTCGCGGAGACCGACCGCGCCAAGCAGAAAGAGCACTTGCTCAAGGGCATCGAAGCGTACCCCCGCGAGATCGACCTGATCATCGCGATGCACGCGTTTCCCGACACCGACGAGAAATGGCGCGCGCAAACGAGGCGATGCCTCGATGATACGGCCGGATTCTACCGCGAGCAGATCCGCGCGCTGGCCGATCGGCTCCAGCAGAACACCGAGCCCGCGCTCGAAGACACGCTGCGTTCCTGGATCGCCCGATTCAACAACCAACTCGCGTGGCTCATCGCGAATACCGAGGGCGATTTCGATGAAGCGGTCCGCTGCAGCCAACTCTCCCTCGAATACCTCCCCGATACGGCCGGATATCTGGACACGCTTGGCTGTTGCTATTACGCGAAAGGGGACTACGAGAACGCGGTGAAATACCAGACCCGCGCCGTTCGCCTCGATCCCCACGCCGGCCAGATGCGAAGGCAACTCGAACGGTTCGAGAAGGCGCTCGCCGAATCGCGCGGCAAAGCGGCTCCCTAACGGCAACCGTCGCGAAGCACCCGACGCGAGGGGCCGAACGCGAGGGGCCGAACGCGGCGGAACCGACTTGAGGCAAAGCGACCAGGGGAGAGGAAATCGGAATGGCGGGGGACGGACAACGCGCGTCGGACGCGCCGGAACTTCTTGAAGGGCCATTCGACGGACCGCTCGTGTTCGTCCACGGATTCCCGCTCGACCATTCGATGTGGAGTCATCAGGTCGACGCGTTCGCGCGGGTCGGACCCGTGCTCGCGCCCGATCAGCGCGGATTCGGGAACGGTCCCGCGTTGGATGAACGGTCGCGGAACGACCCGCGCGGCCTGGCGATGGAGCGGCTTGCCGACGATCTGGCCGACCGGCTCGACGCGCTCCGCATCACCCGACCGATCGCGCTCGTCGGGCTCTCGATGGGCGGCTACGTGGCGTTCGAGTTTTGGAAACGGCACGCGGACCGGCTCGCCCGGCTCGTATTGTGCGACACGCGCGCCGCATCGGATTCCCCGGACGCGGCCGCGATCCGGTTGCGGACGGCGGATGCCGTCGAGCGGGACGGGGTCGAGCCGTTCGTGGACGGATGGTTGGCTCGGCTATTCGCGCCGCGGACGATGGAGGAGGGTCCGCCGATCGTCGGCGCGACGCGTTCGGTCATGTCGGCCACTCCGCGCGAAACGGCCGCCGCCGCGCTCCGCGGGATGGCCGCCCGCGCGTCGTACCAGGACCGCCTTGTGCGAATCGACGTGCCCACGCTCGTCGTATGCGGCCGGCACGACATCCTGACCCCGGTCGCCGAGATGCGCGCGATGGCCGGCGCGATGCCCCGCGCGCGATTCACGGAAATCGCCGACGCGGGACATATGGCGCCCCTCGAAGCGCCCGACGCCGTCAACGGGGCGATCCGCGCGTTTCTTGAAGAGCCCTTCTAGGGCCGCCGGCATGAGCGGAGGGCCGGGTGGGGATGCCACGCCGAGACTTTTCCCTCGGCGCCTCTCTTGGTTATCGTGGTTTGCTCCCGTGGGACCATGGCGGCGAATTCAAGGCGAGAAGAACCGGCACTCGATCGAGATCAGGATCCCTGAATCGAGAAACAGCCGAATAACTCAAAATCCGGTCGGTTCAACGACAAGACCGAACCGATCCCCGCCGCGTGGAATGTTGCCGCGAGCTGCGTGTCCAATAAGCGCTTTCGGCCGAGGCGGTGTCGGCGCATCCAGGTGAAGAAACACGCGACGCCGGCGTCACTCGGCAAGAGTCGTACGGTTTCCACAGCGTTCCAGAGTTGCGACGCGCGATCAAGAGCATCGCCCATGGTCAAGGGTTTCGCACATCTCCTTGAGTCGGTCACGATGTGAACGAATTCCGCAAGCACCTGCGGCGCGAGTCCAAATCGATCGCCGATTTGATGGAGCGAAAGCAGTAGTTGGCGGGCGGCTACGTGCTGAGAATGCGATGAAAGTTCCACGGCGACCAAGAATGACGTATCAATCCCGTGAATCATCCAACATCTCTCCAAGCGGGTCGTCGTCTCGCGACGTTTCCTGAAATCGGCCAACGTCAACCGGTTGAAGTGATCGCCAACTCGGTCGCTGCCCGGAAATATGAACCGGCTTGACTTCGACCGGCGTGCCATCGGGCCAATCAACCGGCGAGGTCAATTCGAGACGCCCATTTCGATAGATGGCTGTCACGACGTTCATTGGCGCATCCTCGACTCGATACGTGGCACCCGGATTATAGCACGTCGATTCGGCCGCATGGGAGGCTCAACGACGGCAATCCGGTCGAGCGTTGGTCCTGGCGCCGGTCGCCGAGATGCGCGCGATGGCCGGCGCGATGCCCCGCGCGCGATTCACGGAAATCGCCGACGCGGGACATATGGCGCCCCTCGAAGCGCCCGACGCCGTCAACGGGGCGATCCGCGCGTTTCTTGAAGAGCCCTTCCCGTGCCGCGGGCCCTACGGCAGCTCGAACGTCGATCGGCTGCGCACGATGGCGAAATCATCGGGGAACGTGTGGAAGGCCTGGACGCGCATGCTGCGCGAGCGCGTTTCGACGTGCATGTAGCTCAGCGCGCCGAGCGCCATGCGTCCGCTCGAATCGAACTGATGCATGAGGCCCGATCGTTCGCCTTCGCGGGCGAGCTCCTGCTGGAGAACCCAAAACAGCTCGGGGGCGATCGTGTCGAGCTGGAACGTCGTCTCGTAGACGATCCCTCCCCGGCATTCGACCCGGTCCGAACGTTCGTCGCGCAGCCGATAATTGAGCAATCGACGCCGCTTGGGGAGCGGGTGGTTCGCGGCGGCCGCGACCTCCGTCAGCGTGAGTCCCCGGTAACGCCATGTGATGACGTGGCCCGCGCTGGTGATGTCGAGCCGCGCCTCGTGATCGCCCCGCTGCGCGCGGCACGATCGAAAGACCTTGAACAGTTCGGGGTGCAACGCGCGGCCATAGAGCTGGAAAGCGAGTTCCGCAACCTTGGGTCTTACGGACAACACGGCGTTCACTTCCTTATGGGAAGGTATTGCTTCGAGCGATGACGGCCGATCACGCGGCCGGTCACGGGCTCATTATACGCGCCGCGGAAAACGGGAACAAAGGCACTTTTTTTTCCGCGCGCGGAACGCCGCGAACGGGCTTGACAAACGGCGCGGACTCAGGTTCGCCGACTCCCCTTCATCGGCTCAGAGCAGCACGGCGAAGATGTCGTAGAGCGCGTGCGATCCGGCGGCGATTCCGAATCCGCGCGCCGCGAAGAGCGACGCGAAGAAGACGCCCGCGAGAAATCGGAACGAGAAGCTCGACCACGCGAACGCGTCTCCGTACGGGAGATGGAGGCGCCAGGCGCCGAGCGGGACGTCGAGCCGATAGTGCGCGAGGGCGAACAGCGCGCTCGTCAGCACGATGGCCGCCGCGAGACTTGTCCGCCGATCCAGGCCGCACCAGCGCAGTCCGATCACGGCCGCCGGCAGCAGGGCGAGCCGGAACAGGAGTTCCTCGTAGATCCCCGCGCCGAGATAGGCGATCAGCGCCGCGGCCGAATCGGTCGCCGCCCCGCGGGTCGCGGCCGGCGTTCCGCGCGCGAGTCCCGCGATCCACTCCTGCTGCCACTGCGCGAACAACAGCAGGCCGATCGCGAGGACCGTCGATTCGAACGCCATGCCCGAAAGCACGTCCCAGCGCAGCCGCCACGGTTCGTTCCGCGTGTGATGCCACGCGAGCAACAGGCCGCACGTCAGCGCGGGGAGCAGGAAATAGGAAAGGCACGCGCTGAACCCGAGTTGGTCGAGCCATCCGCGGAGCCACAATTCGGCGCCGTTCCGCGCCGAACGCTCGTCGACGAGCAGCACGCCCGCCTCGTAGACAACCAACATCGGCGCGACGAAAACGAGGCTCGTCAGCGGCTGCGACGATTCCCGCCAATACGCCGGTCGGCCTTCCATCGTCATGGCTCCCATTCCCTCGACCGTTCTTCGGACGCCGCGCCGCCCCGCCTTGACCCGCTCCCGCGCTCCGCCGCGCGAATCGATTGTCGCGGTTGCGCCGACGACGCGCGGCGCGATCGACGATCGACGGGACGAAACGGCGCGCGGGAGGATTGTGCCGATCACCCGGCCCGGCGCTGTCGCAAGCGGGTCAAGCACGCCAAGCGCCGACCGTCCGCTCCATCCATCAAGGCCGCGATGGGGTATGTTTTCGAGGTCCCCATCCCGATACCTTGGATGGCGGACGTGTTGCCCATCGGGAGGACCGATCGTGAGAATCCTGTTCGCCGGCAGCGAGGTCACACCGTTCTCCAAGTCCGGCGGTTTGGCCGACGTCGCCCAGTCGCTCCCCGACGCCTTGCATCGGCTCGGCCACGACGTCTCCGTGATCACCCCCGCCCACCGCTCCGTCTTCCTTACCGATCATCCGATCGAACCGACGGGCATTCCGTTCGATGTTCCGATCGGCAACAAGATCGTCTCGGGCCGCCTCCTTCGGGCACGGTCCGAATCGGGCGTTCCGACGTACTTCGTGGACCAGCCCGAGTATTTCGATCGCGCCGAACTCTATCGGGAGGCGGGCCGCGACTACGACGACAACTGCGAACGGTTCACGTTCTTCTGCCGAGCCGTTCTCGAAAGCGCCCGATTGCTCGGCGGCCACTTCGACGTCGTGCACGCGAATGATTGGCAATGCGGATTGATCCCGGCCTACCTGCGGCTCGAATACGCCCATACGCGAGGCTACGAATCGATCGCGTCGATCTTCACAATCCACAACATGGCGTACCAGGGCACGTTCTGGCACTGGGACATGCTGCTGACCGGCATCGACTGGCGGTATTTCAATTGGAAACAGATGGAGTTCTACGGCCAGTTGAACCTGCTCAAGACGGGCCTCGTCTTCGCCGACCGGATCACGACCGTAAGCCGGCGCTATGCGGAGGAGATCTGCGAATCGCCCCTTGGATGCGGGCTCGAAGGCGTCCTTCAGCACCGCAAACACGTCCTGCACGGCATCCTGAACGGGGTCAACTACGACGATTGGAACCCCGAAACCGACCCGCGCCTCGCGCGCCGCTACTCGATCGACGATTGGGCGAGCGGCAAGGCGGAGAACAAACGCCGCCTTCAGGAGGAACTGGGCCTGCCGACCCTCGCCGATGTGCCGCTCATCGGAGTGATCGGACGGCTCGCCGACCAAAAAGGCTGGGATCTGATCGCCGACGTGATCGGCCGATGGGCGTCGCGCGAGGACGCCCAGTGGGTCATCCTGGGCACGGGTGAGCGCGCCTATGTCGACCTGCTCGGACAGCTCGCCGCCGAGTACCCCGGCAGGATCGCCGCTCGGTTCGCGTTCTCCGAACCCCTCGCGCACCGGATCGAGGCGGGCGCGGACATGTTCTTGATGCCGAGCCGATTCGAACCGTGCGGGCTGAATCAACTGTACAGCCTGAAATACGGAACGGTGCCGATCGTCCGGGCGACCGGCGGACTCGCCGACACGATCACCGACGCGGCGCCCGAGCATCTCGAGGCGGGCATCGCCAATGGTTTTTCGTTCGAACCGTACGACGTCGCGTCGCTGGACGAGACGCTCACCCGCGCGTGCGGCGTCTATCGGACCGATCGCCCGTCGTGGAGAAGGCTCGTCGAAATCGGCATGCGGCAGGATTGGTCCTGGGACGAGAGCGCGTCGCAATACGTTCAGCTCTATGATGAAGCGCTCGCCGCCAAACGGGTTCCGGCGTCCGTGTGAGGCCCGCTTGCGGGAGTCCCGACGAGCATGTCCGAATACCGCCATGATCCCGTGAACGGACACTGGGTGATCCTCGCCGACAATCGAAGCGATCGGCCGGACGAGTACATCGAGACGGGGTGGGAGCGGATTTCGGAGGCGTGTCCGTTCTGCGAGGGGAATGAAGGCGAGACGCCGCCCGAGATCGCGCGGTACGCGCCGCGGCGCGGGCGGACGTGGCTGGCGCGCGTCGTGCCGAACAAGTACCCCGCCGTGGCGCCCGGCGCCCGGCCTCCGATCGGACGGCCTCCCCCCCTCGAAGCGCTCGAAGGGTACGGCGTGCATGAAGTCGTCATCGAATCGCCGAGGCACCTGGTCAGTTGGAGCGAGATGCCGATCGAAGGCGTTCGGCTCACGTGCCGCGCCTACCAGGAACGGCTTGCCCACCTGCGCCGCCGCGGCGACCTTGTGTACGGCGTCGTATTCAAGAACGTGGGTCCGGCGGCCGGCGCTTCGATCGAGCACGTGCATGGCCAGGTGCTCGCGACGGCTCTCCTTCCGCCGCCGATCGCCGTCCGCCTCGCGCATTGGCGCGAGGGCTACCACGAGGCGGGTAGGACGGTTGTCTCCCGATGGCTTGACGACGAACGGCGCGACGGCGCGCGGGTCGTCGCGGAGACACGGCATTTCGCGGCCGTCTGTCCGTTCGCGAGCCGCGTTCCGTATGAGGTGCGGATCGCGCCGCTCGAACCGATGCCCTACTACGAGGCGATACCCGCCGGATGGCTTGGCGAACTCGCTTCGCTCCTCCGCGACGTCGTGCGGCGGATCGAACGGGCGTCGGCGCGGGCGGCGTACAATCTGATCATCCATACCGCGCCGTTCGACGCGGGCCCCCACGACCATTTCCACTGGCACATCGAGATCCTGCCTCGCCTGACCCGCGCCGCCGGCTTCGAATGGGGAACGGGTTGCTTCATCAACCCCCTCCTTCCCGAAACGGCCGCCTCACGCCTCCGCGCGCCCCATCGAACGAAGCCGTGAATGCGGAAGTTCCACCCCGACGATTGCCCCGCGCAGCCAGCCGAAATAGGATGGCGAACGTCCCGTGGTGGGGGCGGTGTCCGATGCCGCCTCGGTCGACCCTCCAACTCGCCAGGAGTTCCTGCCATGATGAGTCGCCGTACGCTCGTGTTCGCCACCCTGTTCGGGATCGTGATCGCCGTCGCGCCGGAAATCGCCGAGGCCGGTGGATTCGGCCGGTGTGGACGACGCCCCTTGTTTCCTCGCCGCGCGCTCCGCGCCGCCTGTTCGCCGTGCGATCCGTGCGGTCCGTGCTCGGCGGCGCCGCCGTGCGCGTGCGAGTCGGGCTCAACCAAGGGCGCGGCCTCGAAGCACCCCTGCGACGGAAAGCTCTGCCTGGAAGTCTTCATCGCCGAGTTCGTCGACATCGACGGCAATTGCCTATACAAGACGTACGGAGGCACGCGCTGTCTTCACGGTCCGGCCACATACGACGCCGCATGTGAAGACGTCTTCACTCTTCCGCAGGGAACGTGTGAGAATGCCCAAACCTGCCTGCATTGCCTCGATGTCGGATCCCTTGCTCAGGTGGCGTCGGCGGAAAAAGGGGCTCAGGGATTGCATCATTGCAAGAAGGCACTTGTCGATTCGGGGATTCCGAAACGGGCCGTGAGCATTAAGCCCAAGAATGGCGCGCAGGTGGAGGACGTTGGCGTCATCCCGATCGAACTCAAACCCGGTCAAGTCCGGTCGTTCCACCTCTATTGGATTCGAACGCGCGGCGGCTTCACATTCGGTGCCGCGCTCGACGCGGACAATGACGCTCCGATGCCGACCCTGCCCCCTCTTTCGTTTCAGAGGGTTGGCAAGACGGGAATCGAGATTCGAACGGCGGCACCGAATCAATCGCGCGTGTATTTCGGCTTCGTGCGCTAATTCGGACCGCTCGTGGAACTTTTTTCCCCGGCGGATTGCATGGTGGACCGCGGGGTGAGGCGGATGAAGTCGTCGCGTCGGATCCGCGGCGTGGCGCTCCGCGCGCAGCGGAACCCGAGGAAATCGAATTTGAGCGGTCGCGTGTAGATGCCGCAGAACGAAGCGCCCATGAGATTCGCCGGCGACGGATCGCCGGCGCCCGGCCCGCCGCGCACCACGCGCCGATCGATGCCCGTCGCCGTTCCGGCCCACCAGGACGACGTCCATTCCCGCGCGTTCGAGAAGAGGTTGTAAACGGGACGTTCGGCCGGATCGGACTCGATCACGTCCTGGCGATGCTCGTGGACCGAACGGGTTTTCCAATTGTCCTCGGGCGGCGCGGCGTCGCCCCACGGATATTGGCGCGTTCCTCCGGCCGTCGCCAGATACGCGTATTCCTCGTCGGTCATGAGTCGTTTTCCGAGCAGTTCGGCGCACCAGACGGCCATGTCCCAGGAAACGCGCGACACGGGGTGGTTCTCGTCCGGCGGCGTATCTTCGCTCGAGCCGAAGGCGACCTCCTTGTTCGCCATGTCGCGATAACATACTTCCGTGCGGTCGATGTAATACGCCGGGATCCGGACGTCGGCTTTGACTCCCAGATCGAAGCTCGGCAAGACGAACCGTCCGCCGCGCACGCGCGCCATGTGCGGGACGATATCGGACGAGCGGTGCAGGCGGATGAGCGGCAGGACGATTTCCCCCGTGGCCGGATCGCGCCACCAGTGTTTGTGCGGAAACTCCGCGTCCAACTCCTCGTGCGTGCCCGGCACGTGCCGTTGGACTTCGTGGAACAGATCGTCATCGAAATAGGCTACCACGACATAGTCGCCGGGAATCAACTCGGTGCGCGCGGGCGTCGCGCCCAGCGCGCGGATTTCCTCGACGCGGGGCCGGCCGTGGACCGGGTCGAGCCGCACGGTGACGACCCGGGCGCCCGGCGGATCGGTCACGATGCGCACGCGCCGCAGATCCAGATCGCCCGGCGGAGGCCGCCGGAGGATGAGCGGAACGGCGGCGGTCAGCAGAAGGAGCAGAACGATCACGGCGACGCGCGACGGATGCCGGCGGCTCCATCGCCATGCCCGCTCGACAATCCCCGCTCGACGCGTTCGGATCGGAAGGCCGGCGGCGAACGCCTCGAGCTCCTCGGCCATCTCCCGCGCCGTCGCGAACCGATCGCTGGGCGATTTGGCGATCGCCTTGAGACAGATCGTGTCCAGATCGCGGGGAACGGACGCGTTCCTCGATCGGGGAGCGCGCGGCGATTCATGCAGCACTTGATACAGGATGCTCGTCTTCCCGCCCAGGAACGGACGTTCGCCGACGAGCATTTCATAGAGAATGACGCCGAGCGAATAGACGTCGCTGCGTCCGTCGGCGCTGCTGCCCTCGCCACGCGCCTGCTCGGGAGGCATGTACGCGGGCGTGCCGAGCGGATGGCCATCCATGGCGATCGAGAGTTCGACACCCTCGCGTTTGGCGAGCCCGAAATCGAGCAGATGCGGTCGGCCGGCCGCGTCGATGATGACGTTCGACGGCTTCAGGTCGCGATGCACCACGCCCCGTTCGTGGGCGTGGTCGAGCGCGCGGCCGATCGTGGCGCACAGCAAGGCCTTTTCGCGGAACGTATGGTCCCCCGACCGCATCCAGTCGCGGAGCGAACTGCCTTCGATGTAGTCGCGGATGATGAAGATCAACTCGCCGTCACGACCGATTTCATGGATCGGGACGATATTCGGATGTTTGAGCTGGGCCGCCGCACGCGCCTCGCGGAAGAAGAACTCGACCTCCATCGCGGAGAGCTGGTGCCGATGGGGGATCTTGACCGCCACGACCCGATCGAGCGTTTCGTCGGTGGCTCGCCAGACCGAACCGAATTGGCCGGCCCCCACTCTTTCGTGGAACCGGAAATGGCTGAGCTGTTCGACTTCCGGCGCGAGGGTCACCGTCTCCTCGGAGAGATCGATCAGATTGAATCGGCTTCCGCACGACGGGCACGACAGGTCGCTCAGCGCCGCGTTCACGCCGACTTGGACTTCGCGCTGGCAATTCGGGCAGCGGACATTCATGCGAGCACTCCGAGACCCGCTTCCGGATCGAGTCTATCATCCATCCAGGGTGGAGCCACCGTCAAGGGTCGGTGCGGACGGTCGACTTGTGGCGCGCTCCGAAAAACGGTCTATTTGCGTAAGGCGGTCCGGTTGTTGGGAACGACGGATCGCCTCGCCGCGCGCGTTTCGGGCACGTGACCCGGGCGGCGCGCGATCGGGTTCGGGGGAATCGCGGGGATCGCGCGGGTTGGGGATGGTGGCGGTCATGGCGACGATGAAAGCGGCGTATATCGAACGAACGGGCGGACCCGAGGTCATCCAATACGGCGATCTGCCGCGACCCGCGCCGCGCGGATCCGAGGTGCTTGTCCGCGTGCGGGCCGTCGCCGTGAATCCGATCGACACGTATATCCGCAACGGAGCGAACTACTGGGAGCTTCCCAAGCCGTTCATTGTCGGATGCGACCTCGCGGGTGAGATCGAGGCGGTCGGTCCCGAAGCGCGCCGGTTCCGCGTGGGGGATCGCGTTTGGGGTAGCAATCAAGGACTCCTCGGTCGGCAAGGCACGTTCGCCGAATTCTGCTCACCGGACGAATGCTGGCTCTATCCGACGCCGCCCGACGTCGACGACGCGACGGCGGCGGCGAGCGCGCTGGTCGGCATCACGGCCCATCTGGGCCTCTTTCGCGAAGCGCGGATCCAAGCGGGCGAGACGGTCTTCGTCAACGGCGGGTCGGGAGGCGTCGGTTCGATGGTCGTGCAGATGGCCAAGGCGGCCGGCGCGCGGGTCATCGCGACGGCGGGCGGGCCGGAAAAAGCCAAGGCCTGCCGCGAACTGGGCGCCGATCTGGCGATCGACTATCGATCCGAATCCGTCGCCGACGCGGCCCGACCCTTCGCTCCGCTCGGCGCCAACGTCTATTGGGAAACGACCCGCGATCCCGATTTCGATCGCATCATCCCGCTGCTCGCCGATCGAGGGCGGATCCTTTTGATGGCGGGGCGCGACGCGCGGCCTCCGTTCCCGGTCGGCCCTTTCTATGTCAAAGGGTGTTCGCTGCGCGGCTTTGTCATGTTCAAGGCGACGGCCGACGAACAGCGATCGGCCGCCGACGCCCTCAACGGCTGGCTCGCCGAACGGCGCATCCGGCCGAAAATCGACCGCCGCATGCGGCTCGCCGAAGCCGCCGAAGCCCATCGATTGCAGGAAGAGAATACGCTCCGCAAGTCCGGAACGCTCGCCGGAAAAATCGTGCTCGTTCCCTAGCCGCAAGGCGAACACCGGTCCGAAACCACCGAGATCTTAATCCATGCAGGACTCCAACGGTCCATCGCACCCGGACGACCCGAGCTTCCACGAGGTGCAGTCACGTCATCTGTCGGCCCGCGTGCCGGAATCGGTTCGGCGGGGCGTTTTTGGAACGGGGGCGATCGTCATCACGGGTCCGGCCGAATTCGTCGTCGATTTCGTGCAGAACATCGGAGCGCCCGCGACGATCGTCGCGCGGGCCATTGTCCCGCACCCGGTCATGCCCCAATTGATCGACGCGCTCCGATCGAATTGGGATCTGTACGTGCAGCGGTTCGGCGTTCCGGCCGAGCCGCCGCGCGGAGCGCCCGATCCGAACCAACGTCGGCCGACCGTGCAAGAGCTCTATGACGAGCTCAAGATTCCCGACGAGCTGCTCAGCGGCGCCTATTCGAACGGCCTGATGATCGCGCACAACGCGTGCGAGTTCAAGCTCGATTTCCTGACCAACATGTATCCGCACTCGGCCGTTTCGTGCCGCGTTTTCCTTTCCGCGCTCCAGATTCCCCGCTTGATCGATTCGCTCCACGCGACTTTCGTCCAGTTCCAACAACGGATCGCCCAGCAGCGCCGGCCTTCGGAGGAGGGCGAACCTCCACCCAAGGACCCGCCCGGGCGATGACCGCGGTGTTGTCCGCATGGTTCACGAATCAGTCATAGAGCCACCCGAATCCCCGCCGCTCGACGACGGAGCCGTGCTCGGCGGCTGGTGGCGCGAGGTCGAGGACGGGCGCATCGCGTGCGAACTCTGTCCGCGCGCGTGCCGGCTCGCCGCCGGCGACGCCGGGTTCTGCTTCGTTCGCGAAAACCGCGGGGGCCGGATGGTGCTCGCGACCTACGGCCGCAGCACGGGGTTCTGCATCGACCCGATCGAAAAGAAACCGCTCCATCATTTCCATCCGGGAACGAGCGTTCTGTCGTTCGGAACGGCGGGATGCAACTTGGGATGCCGGTTCTGCCAGAACTGGGACATATCCAAGTCCCGCGAAACGGCGAGGCTCAGCGATCGCGCCGATCCGGCGGCGATCGTCGCGGCGGCTCGACATTGGAACTGCCCGAGCGTCGCCTTCACCTACAACGATCCGGTGATTTGGGCCGAGTACGCGATCGACGCGGCGCGGGCGTGCCGAGCCGAGGGCATCCACACGGTCGCCGTGACGGCGGGGTACATCTTGCCGCGGCCGCGCGAGACGTTCTTTTCCTGGATGGACGCGGCCAATGTCGATTTGAAGGGATTCGACGAGGATTTCTACTTCCATTACACGTCGTCGCACCTCGCGCCCGTGCTCGATACGCTCGAATACCTCGCCCGCGAAACGGATGTCTGGTTCGAGATCACGAACCTCGTGATCCCCGGCGCGAACGACGACGCCGACGGCATGCGGCGCATGTGCGATTGGATCGTCGACCGGCTGGGCGACGAGCGTCCGGTGCATTTCTCGGCGTTTCATCCCGACTTTCGGCTGCGGGACCGCCCGCCGACTCCCCTCGCGACGCTCATCCGCGCGTACGACATCGCGCGGGCGGCGGGAATCAAGCATGTCTATGTCGGGAACGTCAGCGATTTCAGCCGTCAAACGACATCGTGTCCGCAATGCGGCGCCGTGCTGATCGCGCGGCGCGGGTATGAGATCGCCGAATACCACGTGCGGGGCGGACGCTGCGCGCGGTGCGACGCTCCGATCGCGGGCCGATTCGACGATCGGCCCGGCACATGGGGAGCTCGGCGACAACCGGTCAACATGTCCGATTTCGCGCCGAGCCGCCCGGAATCCGACGACCCGAAACGCCGTGGGGGCGGCGAGGCGCCGGAATTGAGCGCGGAGCAACAGTCGGTCGTGCATCGCGCGGCGAGTCGGGTCATCATTGCCGAGCTGCTGGGCCGCAAAGTCCGGTGGCCCGATCCGACGCTGCGCGGCGCCGCCGCGATGCGCGTCGAAGGCGCGTTCGTCACGCTGAAACGGAGCGGCGATTTGCGCGCCTGCTGCGGAACGCTCGGCCGGACCATGCAACTCGATGCCGCCGTGCGGCAAGCGGCGGCGCGGACCGCCTCGCAGGACGTGCGCCTTCCGCCGATCGCGATCTCCGAACTGCCCTTTCTGGAACTCGATGTCACCCTGTTGCACCGATTCCGTTCGCTCCCCGCGGAACCTCGAGCGCGGCGCGGGGCGATCGAGATCGGACGGCATGGCCTGCATATCCGGCACGGCGAACAAGGCGGTCTTCTGCTGCCGATCGTCGCCGTCGAACACGGGCTTGACGCCGAAGGTTTCCTGTGTCAAGTCTGCCGCAAGGCCGATCTTCCGCTCGACGCCTGGCAATGGCCCGACACCGAGTTGAGGACCTTTGAAGGCGTCGTGCTGGAAGGACCGATCCCCGACGAACTCATCGCCGCCGGAATCGCGGAATGCCCGCCCGCGTGCGGTCACGCTGAAATCACGCGCCTTTCCGACTTCGTGCGAGGGAACCTGCTGGCCCATCTCAGCGGAGCGACGCCGACCTATTATCTTCCCGATCTTCACGACCGGACGGTCGCCGGCGTCGCCGTGCAGGTGGAAGTCGGGAGCGGCGATTCGAGAACGTGGTCGCGCCTCTTGTTTCGACCGGGCCTTCCGCTCCAGGCCACGCTGTTCGAATTGACGGCGGTGGCGGCCGAGTCGTTGCGGGGGTCGTCGCGGGCCGATCCGCGCGGTTGGAACGTGTCGGTCGCCGTGCTCGATGAAATCGCCATGCACGGAACGGTCGCGCAATCCGATTTGCGGGGTTTCGATCCGCGCGAACGGGCCCTGCTCCTGCTCGAACAAAACCGATCGACGTGGCGGTTCGATCCGGCGTGTCGGGTCGACGAATCGGTCGGAAGGCTCGTCGAAGCGGGCCAGGGCCGCCGTCCCGAGTCGGCGAGGCTGTTCAGCCTCCGCATCCGGACCAACGCGCGGCGGATCGACGCGGCGCAAACGCCCCGTCCACTCGCGGGTTCGCTTTCCCGCGCGCCGGCCGTCGCGGGCGCTTTCTACCCGGCCGACAGCGGCGAGCTCGACCGGATGCTCGACGCGCTGATCCCCGAGCCGACCGAGGCACCGCGGCCTTGGCCCGCCGCCATGGTGCCGCACGCGGGCCTTCGCTATTCGGGGTCGATCGCGGCGCGCGTCCTGCAACGCATCGAGGGTTCGCCGACGATCGTGATCCTCGGCCCCAAACACACACGCAACGGAGTGGATTGGGCCGTCGCGCCGCACGACGTTTGGGAATTGCCGGGCCGGTCGGTCGCGTCCGATCGACGGCTCGCCGAAACGCTCGCCGCTCGCATCCAAGGCCTCGAACTCGACGCGGCCGCCCATCGCGCCGAGCACGCGATCGAGGTGGAACTCCCGTTCATCGCGCGGTTCTGGCCGAACAGCAAGGTCGTCGGAATCGCGATCGGACCATGCGACTACTCGGAGGCCGAGTCGTTCGCGGACCAACTGGCCGACGTGCTCCGCGGCATGTCGCCCCGCCCCGTGCTGCTCATCTCGAGCGACATGAACCACTTCGCCACCGATGCGGAAAACCGCCGGCTCGACGAAATGGCGCTCGCCGCGATGGCGACCCTCGATCCGCGCGCCCTCTACGATACGGTGATCGACCACGGCATCAGCATGTGCGGCGTGCTGCCCGCCGTGATCGTCATGCTCGCGCTGAGGAAGCTCGACGGCCTGCACACGTTCGAACGGATCGCGTACGGCACGAGCGCCGACACGACCGGCGATCGGTCACGGGTTGTTGGTTACGCCGGCGCCTTGCTCGCCTGATCCGGCCGGTGGAGTCGATGCCGGTGGAGTCGATGCCGGTGGAGTCGATGCCGGTGGAGTCGATGCCGGTGGAGTCGATGCCGGTGGAGTCGATGCCGGTGGAGTCGATGCCGGTGGAGTCGAATCGGGCGCCGCGTCGGGCGTCCCGGCCGGCAGCACACGGTCCTCGTCGGTGGGATCGACATTGAGCCACTTCGCGCGGACATCCTCGGGGACCGACGCGCGCCAGATGGCGAGCACTTCCTTGATGTCGACGTGGGGACAACCCCGCTCATTGCCCGGCTTGCCGCCCGGAACCGGCTGACGGGGGACCCAGAGCATGTCGACGTAGGCCGTATCGTTGTAATAGCGGCCGCCCTGGATGCGCCCTTCGGAATCGACATCGAGCACATAATGGAACGTCAGACTCCGGTGCATGGGCGTCGATTTGTCCGCCTCGTGGTTGCTGTTCATCGCATAGGTCACGGTCATGCGGACCTCGGATTGGCGATCGTCGATTTTCCTCACGACCGACTTGTACGCGTGGATCGGATAGTTGACGACCACCTCGCCAACCGCCGTTTCCACGCCGACGGGATGTCCGCCGCGGCCGAGCCAGTTGGTGAGCGAAAGGTGGAGGATCGCGGGATGGATGACCGCGTCGTTGCCGCCGAGGAACTCGGTTTGCGAATACATGTAGATTTCGGCGAGCAGGCCTTTGATGTCGGCCGGAGTGAAGACGACTCCGTTTTTCACGACGCTGCGTTGCGGTTCGGCGTGCCGGATCGCGGCCGCGGTCCAACCGTTGCAGTGTCCGTACCAGCCCGGCGTGCGCCGCGCGGCGCGGGCGGCGGCGATCCGGGCGAACAGGCCGACCGGTTCGCCGCGCAGCATGCCTCGATGCCCGCCGACATCCTGCCGCTCCCATTCGGTGGCGACATAGCGGCCGTTGTGAAAGGCCGCGTCGTACTTGCGAAGCGCATCGATCGTTCCGCCGCCCCGGTCCGGATAATCATGACCCGAATAGGGAACGCGGAAATCGGGAACCGCGCCGGCGAGCGGAAGCTCGGCCAACCGCGTCTCGAGATCGATTTCCCACCATTGGCGGAAGGCGTCCTGCTGATACTTCAATTCCTCTTGATAGCCCGACAATCGGCCGGTGCCGTCGGTCTGAAGCAGCGCGGCGAACAGAACAGCGGCCGCAGTGAAGGACGTCCCCATCGTTGGTTCTCCTCGGATTGCGCGTCAATAGGCGGCGTGGGGCCTCGATCGGCGAACGGCCCCGCATCCGCGTGGCCCCGCACGAACACGGCCCGTTTGAACATAGCATAGATACGGAAAAACAAAGACCTCCCCGAAGCGAACTCAAGGGAGGTCTTTTTTCGCGTCCTACCGATCCCAACCGCGCGCGGCGTCGAGCGGGGGAGCGGCGATCCACATTCGCGCCAATCGGCGTGATGACGACTTGATCGAATTCGAGCGGATACCCGAACCCGACCGGAAACGAACAGTGCCTAGCGGCAGCAGCGTCGAGCCAGCAAGCCGGTGCGGGCCGAGCCGCAACCCTTCTGCGTCGGGGCCTGGCATTGCTTGCCGCCCTTCTGCGTCGGAGCCTGCGTCGGCTTCTGGGCCGGAGTCACTTTCTGAACGGGGGCCTGGGTCGGTGCTTGAGCGGGCTTCTGTTCCTGCGCCTGGACAAACGCCGGCGCGACGGCCAGAACAAACGCACATCCAACCGTGGCAATCAGACGTCGCATCTTTCGGGTCTCCTAAAATTCGCGACTTCACTGGGTAACCCAAACGTCAAGGTTCCACCCACCGGAACCCGCGACGCATCTTATGCAATATAGGTCGCGTTTGCCAGGAGGCTCCGACCGCATTTCTTGAATTGGCCCGCTCGGGACGGCAAGTCGTTGCGACACCGGAAGTAACGCGCTTGCGTACGTTCTTTCAAGGTGCGACAATGGGCCCGTTGCGAGGGTACGCGGGTACGTATTTCGGTGTTTCATGACGGATCCATCGTCCGCCGAACGCTCCGTCGCCGGTTCCGTTCGGACGCCGAACGCGGCGGAGGTCACCACGGTCTTGCGACGGCTCCGGGAACGGGTCAAACGCGTTCACGACGAGCTGTGCAAGGCGATCGTGGGCCAGCGCGAGTCGATCGACGCGGCCCTCTTCGCCCTCCTCTCGCGCGGACACTGCCTGATCGAAGGCGTACCCGGACTTGGCAAGACGCTCCTCGTCCGCTCGCTCGGCCGCGTGCTCGACCTGAAATTCGGCCGCGTGCAGTTCACGCCCGATCTGATGCCGGCCGACATCACGGGAACGGTCATCCTGCAAGAGGAACGTGGAAATCGCGATTTCGCATTCAAGCAGGGTCCCATTTTCACGCATCTGCTGCTGGCCGACGAGATCAACCGGACGCCGCCGAAGACGCAGGCCGCGCTGCTCGAAGCCATGCAGGAACGGACGGTCACCGTATCGGGACAGACCTTTCCGCTCGAAGACCCGTTCCTTGTGCTGGCCACGCAGAATCCGATCGAGCAGGAGGGCACATATCCGTTGCCCGAGGCACAGCTCGATCGGTTCCTGTTCCAGGTTCGCGTCGATTACCCGACGATCGAGGAGGAGCGTCAAATCGTCGCGCGGCATTCCTTCACGCCTCTGGACGACTTGGAGCCCGTGCTGACTCGCGAGGAGATCCTCGAATTCCGCGAGGCCGTGCGTCGGATCCCGGCCGCGCCCAACGTCGTCGATTACGCGGTGCGTCTCGTGCGGGCGACGCGTCCGGGTCATTCGGAGAGCCTCGATTCCATCACGCGGTGGATCCGATGGGGGGCGAGTCCGAGGGCGAGTCAGAATCTGATTTTGGCGGGCCGCGCGAGGGCGGCGTGCGAGGGCCGTTTCAACGTCGCGTGCGAGGACGTCGCGGCCATCGCGCCGCTTGTCCTGAGGCACCGCATCATCCGGACATTCCACGCGGACGCCGAGGGCCTTTCGGCGGACGACATCCTGCGGCGCATGATGCACGACATTCCGATGCGCGAAGCAACAGCGTGACGCGCGGACTTTGGGCCGAGCCGCGCTCCGGCGGAGGCGTGAGGCATGTCGACGGCGAGTGCGGAGAAATCGGCCGGCCAACGATGGCAACCGTTCGAACCCGACGTGCTCGCGGCGCTCGGCGGGCTCGATCTCAAGGCCCGTTATGTCGTCGAGGGCTACTTGGCCGGCCTTCATCGGAGTCCGTTCCACGGGTTCAGCGTCGAGTTCAGCGAATACCGGGACTATCAGCCGGGCGACGACCTGCGCCACCTCGATTGGCGGTTGTTCGCGCGGAGCGATCGGCTTTGCGTCAAGAAGTACATCCAGGAAACGAATGTCCGGTTCTATCTGGTTTGCGACGCGAGTCCATCGATGGCGTACCGCGGCGCGGCCGCTTGGGGCTCGAAACTGGATGTCGCGCGCGTCGTCGGGGCGGCCATCGTCTGGCTGATGCTCCGACAGAACGACGCGGCCGGCATGTTGACCGCGCACGGACTGCGCGGCGAGCTCGAGTTCATCCGACCCTCGCAAAAACCAAGCCAGCTCGGCGAGCTGCTGCGGCGGCTGGACCTCCTGCGCCCCGCGCCCGACGCGCGGCTCGCCGTCCTGCTCGAACACGCCCAGCGGCTCTTCCATCGGAGGAGCCTGCTCGTCATCCTCACCGATCTGCTCGAATCCCCCGATCAGCTCGATGAACCGCTCAAGCAGCTCCGATTCCAAGGCCATGAATGCCTCGTGTTCCAGATCCTGGACCGCGACGAACTTGAATTCCCGTTCGACCGTCCGTCGGTGTTCGAGGACTTGGAAAGCGGGGCGCGGCGGAAGGTCGATCCGCGCGCGGCGCGCGTCCGATATCTCGAGCGGTTCGGCGCGTTCATGGACGACCACCGCGAGCGGCTGCGTTCGATGGGCATTCCGTATTGCCTGATTCGGACCGATTCGAGTCCCTGGCCGGCGCTATCGGCGTTCCTCGCCGAGCGGGGGCGGCGCCCATGAGCATCGCCTTCCTCTATCCGCTCGCATGGCTCGGCGCGCTCGCCGTCGCCGCGCCGTTGTGGCTGCACCTCCATCGGCGGCGCGAGTCGGACCGAATCCTGTTCTCCGCGCTCCGGTTCCTCGACGACCAGCCGATCGCGCGCCGCCGACCGCTCTGGCCGCGCGATCTCCCGCTCCTCGCGCTGCGCCTCCTCGCGCTCGCGCTGCTCGTGACCGCGTTCACCTGGCCCTATGTGCGTCGCGATGAAACGGAGCGAACGGTGACGCAAAGCACCGTTTTCCTGCTCGACAATACGCTGAGCCACCAAGCCGGAGGCCGGTTCGAGGCGGCCCGGGATTCGCTCGCCGATCGAGTCCGGGAAGTCGATCCAAGCCGACAGGCGGCCGTCGTCGTATTGGAGGCGCTGCCGCGCGTCGTCGCGCGATTCGGCGATCCACCCGAACAAGCCGCCGCGCGCGTCGCGGAACTCGAACCGTCGCCGTCGCGCGGTTCGTACCTCGCGGCGCTGCGGATGGCCGGTGAGCTTCTCTCTGGATCGATCGGCTCCCGACGCGTCCTCGAACTGTATGTCGACGATCAGGCGAATCAGTGGTCCGAACTCGACTCCACCCCTCCGTTTCTCTTCGACACCGAAGTCCGCGCCACCCATGATCCCGACGCATCGCGCGCCAACCTCGCCGTCTGGAACCCCCAAGCGCGACGGATCTGGATCGGGGACGCGGCCGGGGTCCAAGGCACGGTCCAGGTCTTCCACCAAGGACCGGCATCCGAGTCCGAAATCGAGTGGATCGCGGATGGGCGAACGGTCGCCCGCCGCACGGTGCGGCTCGCCGATGAACCCGAGGTCGTGAACGTGGCCGCCGAGTGGGACTGGAAGGGCGACGCATGGATTCGCGGCGAGGTCCGCGTCCGCGGGACGCCCGATTCGCTCGACGTCGACAACCGCGCTTGGTTCGCCGTTCCGCCCGTGGTGACCGGTTCGGTCGAGTTGATCGCCGATTCGCCCTACCTGCGCGCGGCCGTGCGTCCGGATATCCTGAGCGGCCGATGGACGGTTCGAACGACGGAACCCGGCGACGAGGCGACGCGGGATCCGTTCGATGTCATGATGGTGGAGGTAAGCCGTCTTGCGGCCGGGCCTGTCCGCGAACGTCTGCGCTCGCACTGGGCGGCGGGCGGAGGGATCGTGCTGTTTGTCGACTCGGTGCCCGATCCGGTCGTGGGATTTCTTGAGGACCTGGGAATCGAGAGCGGCGCGACGCGCGACTTGCCCGATGACGGATCGCCAATCCGATATTTCCATCCGGACCACCCGTTGTTCGCGCCGTTCGCATCGGGCGAATTCGGCGCGCTGACCGACGTTCGGGTCCATCGATACACGACCACCCGCGCGCCGAACGGCGTCCCATGCTTGTTCGCCGCCGACGGGGAACCGATCGGTTGGGACGTCCCCGCGAAAGGAAAGATGTTCGTGTTGGGGTTCGGGATGGAGAAGACGCACACCGATTGGCCACTGTCCGTTTCGTTCGTGCCGTTCGTCGATCGGTGCCTCGACGCATGCCGCGCGCCGCCTCCGCCCTGGGAGGCGTACGAGCCGGGCGAACGGTGCGTCTGGCGACCGCCGAACTCGGAGACCGCGGCGCGCGTCGTGTTGCGGGACGGCTCGGAGATTCGCTCCCGAGCGAACGTGGAAGGAGGCGCCGCGCGGCTCGATCTTCCGGCGGCGCCGGGACTCTATTCGGTGCATTATGACGACCGGCGGGAAACCGTGGGGATGATCGGCGTGAATCCGTCGCGATTCGAGTCGATCCTGGCGTACGCGGACGGCGGGGCGGTCGTCGACCGGTGCGTGGTTTCGGACGTCCGCGAGCCGTCGCGCGCGGCCGCCGGACCTTTGTCCCAAACCGAGGCGTCCATCCTCCGCCAGCGCATTTGGTGGTGGTTGTTGCTCGGCGGTATCGGCGCATTGACCGCGGAGACGATTTGGCTGGCCATCCGGAGGGAGCGGCGATGAATGCGGGTCGTTCGTTCTTTCCTTCGATTGAAACGCAGATCGATCGCGCCGACCGGATGCGCCGCATGCGTTACGCGCTGAGGCATTCCGCGGTCCTTGTCGCGGTGGTCGCGCTCGGCGTGCTCCTGGTCGGAGCGGCCGCGGTCGGAGGTTGGTTGACGTCGACGGAGCAAGCGGCCGCCGTTCTGCTGATCGGACTGGTCGCCGCCGCCGTCACATGGTTCGCCATGTTGATCGTGGCTTGGGGTTCGCCCTTGGACCGGGAACCGCTCGTGCGCGCGATCGAAGCTTCACATGGCTCGCTGATGGACCGGCTCAATACGCTCGAGTATCTCGCGCGGCGCGCGCCCCGATCGCAATTTGTCGAACCGATTCAGGTGCAGGCGGCGAACGAGCTGCGCCGATCGGCGCCGCCGCGCCCCTACCCATTTCGTCCGATCGCCGCGCATCTCGCGGTCGCCGCGTGCATGCTGCTGCTCGCCCAATGGTATTGGAATCGCTATCAACCGTGGCAGCGGCTGGTCGCGGCCGAGCGGGAGGCTTCCCGGCAACGCGAGGAACCGGCCGCGCCGAAGCTCGACATTCCCGGGTGGGACGCCGAGTCGTCCCCGCCCGGCGCGGCGCGCGAGTGGCGCGAGATCCGGTTCGTTCGGCCGGGCCGCGATTTGCGAGCCGCCTCCTTCGAGATCATCGACCTCGAACTGGAGGTCGTCTCGAGCCGTCCGGTGACTGGAACGCGCTGGATCAGCTCGATCAACGGCGGTTCGCCCTCGACGCACGCGCTCCCCACACCGGCCGACTCCGGCTACGGAGTGCTCGAAGCCGAACTCGACCTCCCGGCGCTCGGCGCGCGCGATTGGGATGTCGTGCTCTATTACGCCGAGGCGTCGATCGAAGGAGGGATCGAGGCCGTGTCGGATCTGTACTTCGTCGAAGTGATCCCTCTGCGCGCCCGGCTTGCCGAATTGCCGGGCGGCGAGTCCGGACTGGCCGCCCGTCTGATCGACGCAACCTGGTCGAAGGTGGAACGGCAGCTCACGCTCGTGCGCGGCGCGTTCGACGTCGCGCGTCGAGCCGATCGGGATCCGGCTCCGTCCGACCCAGGCGCGCCGGCGCCGTCGCGAGGTCCCGATTTCGACGGTGCGGCCCGCCCGCTCGGCGCGTTGGCCTACAGCGAAAGCGCACTCGCCGAGGAAGCGCGCGGGCTGGCCGACGCGATCGACGCCGAGCTCGGCGAGCAAGGCGCGCCGCTCGCCGAACGATGGCGGCGCGCCGCCGAAAAACTCGCCGCGATCCGCGATCGCGTCCAACAGCCCGGCGCCGACGCGACCGAAGCGATGCGCGAGTCGCTGCGCGAACTCATCGACGCGCATCGTCAGACCGAGTCGCTCGTCCGCGACCAGACCGAGTGGTTCGCGCAATGGGAAAGGGAATTCGGGAGCGGCGGCGCCGACGCCGGGACGTCCGATCCGGCGCGAACCGCCGAGGAACGGCGGGCCGACACCGCCGAGCATCATGAGCGGCTCACGCGGGAACTCGAGGCGATTGATCGCGAATCGTCGGGATTCGAAGAGGCAAGGAAATTCGTTCGGGAGACGCTGCACGCCCAACGCACGATCCAGCGCGACAGGGACCGCCAACACACGGACCTCGCCGAAATCGCGCGGCGCCAGCGTGGTCTGCATCGCTCGTTCGAACAACAAGGCGATGCGATGCCGGCGATGCGGCCCGTCGAGACTCCTCGAAACAAGGCGGGCGCGGCGATGGCGATCGCGGCCGACGCCGCCGAATCGAGGCGACCCGATGCGTCCGAACGGCTCGACGAAGCGGGCAACGCGCTCCAGGAATTGGACCAGGCCCTCTTGATTCAGCGGGCCGCGGCCGAACGCCGCGCCCGAAACAAACTCGCCGAATGGGCGATGCGGCACGCGCGGCGACTCGACTCGCTCGCCCACGAACCCGACCCCCTCGATCGGCGCACCATCCCCGAAGCGGCGCGCGACGCCAAGGAACTCGGCACACGCATGGAGAAACGGATGCCCGCCGGGGAGCCGAACGCGGCGGCCCATTCCGATCGGCCGGCGAATCCGGCGCCGCCAACCAAGGAACTGGAATCGCAGGCCGGCCGGCTCGCGGATGCCGCGAAATCCAACGATGGCGCCGAATGCCGCAAGGCCGCGGACGGCGTGTGCCGCGCGCTCGAATCGATGGCCGACGCGCTCCGCAACGGCGCCGGCTCGTCGCTCGCCGCCCGACCCGGCCGTTCGCAACCCAATCGCGAGCAAGCCAACGGCCCTTCATCGACGAACGCGGCGCCAACGGAAGCCCGTTCCGCCGGATCCTCGGCCGGTGGGTCGAGTGGGTCGTCCTCAAGCGGCATCCCGTCAGAAGGGGCGCCGTCAACGGGTGGGAATACGGCGACCTCGACGTCCGCGGGAGAGGGCGCGCGAGGGACGTCGCTCCGCGAGTCCGGGCACGACGCGTTCGCGCGCGGCCTCCGTGAACTCGACAGCTTGGCTCGGGACGGAGCGCGGTCGCGGCGGATGACCGGCGAGCAGCGACGGGAACTCGAACGGGACGCCGCCTCCCAATTCGCGGAGGCGATCCCCAATCTGTTCGGCCACAACGCGCGGTCCCAAGCGATCGTCGAACGGCTGAACCGGGACCTGAACGAGCCCAGGGATCCGGTGGACAACGAGACCATCCGCGCGCTGGTCGCCGAGCTCGACGCGCTGCGCCGCGAATCGGCGGCGATGGGGACCGAGCGTCGGGAACCGAAGGAGCGTTCGCAGGTGGATCGTGCGCGGATTCCGCCGGAATACCGGCGCGCGATCGAACGGTATTTTGAGCGGTTGTCGCGGGAGGAATAGAGAGGGCCGCGGACGTGGTCGTGTCGTTTGAATCGCCATGGGTGCTCTGGTGCGGCTTCCCCGCGCTGCTCGGACTGATCGGGTGGACCTATCGACGGTTCCACGCGGTCCGGCCGGGCCAGACCGGGATCCTCCTCGGACTGCGCGCCGCCGCGCTCGGCTTGCTGATTCTGCTCGCCGCGCGACCCATCTGGTCCTCGTCTCCGCCGACCGCCCCGCCGCGCGATCGAATCGTGTTGCTCGTCGACGACAGCGAGAGCATGTCGCTCGATGATGGCGGCCGGACGTCGCGCTATGCGCAAGCCGTCGCTTTCGCGCGGGATCGGCTCCTGCCCGCGATCGAACGGGCGGGTTTGCGCGCCGAGGGCATGGTCTTTTCGGAAGGGGCGAGGCTCGCATCGGGTGCCGAGATCGCGGGCGGAACGCCGACAGGCAAGGAGACCAACCTCGCGGGCGCGGTGGTGTCCGCCATCACGTCCACCGACCGCGCGCCGCTCGCCGTCATCGCGCTCACCGATGGCATCGCGACCCGAACGTCCGACAACCACCTCGCCGGGACCGCCCTGCTGGAAGACGGCGTTCCGCTGATCGGCATCGGAGTCGGCGACGATCAGGGATCGCGGGTCATCACGCCGCGATCGGTCCACGCGCCCCGGCGCGTGCCGCCGAACACCGAGTTTCGTGTCGAGTTCGAGGCGAGGGCGGCGGGCGAGGGTTTGTTTCCGCCGGTCGAGTTGATCTTGTTTCGCGACGGCGCGCTCCTGGACCGCAAGCGAATCCCCGCGTTCCGCGACGCGCGGTGGATCCGCGAGTCGTTCAAGGTCAAGGAGACGTCGGCGGGTCGGCACACGTACGCGGTCCGGATGCTCGCCGACGCCCGCCAGGACGTTCGGATCATCGAGCATCAGGCATCAACCCTTGTGACGATCTCGGACGAGGCCGAATGGCGCATCTTGTTCGTGCAAGGCGGACTGACCTGGGACTATAAGTTCATCCAGCTCGCCTTGCGGGGCGATCCCGCGATTCGGATCGCGGGTTTCAGCCGGACTTCGAACGAATCGCGGTTCTTCCAGAGCGCGTCGATCGACGGCGAGCAGGCGCCCGGTTTGCCGGAAACACTCGAACGATTCGCGGACTACCGCGTCGTGGTGCTCGCCAATATCCGGCCGTCCGACCTTCCCATCCACCACCAGAAACTGCTGGTTCGGTACTGTGCCGAGCAAGGCGGAAGCGTGTTGATGGTCGGGGGGGGCGAGACATTTCACGCGGCGTGGCGGGATAGTCCGCTCGAGGAACTCCTTCCCGTCCGTTTCCCGAGCCGGCCCGCGCCGAGCGTGTCCGAGCCGTTCACGATCCAACCGACCGATGCGGCGCTCGGGAACCCGGTCTTTCAGATCGGCGGTTCCGGAAATCCCCGCGACGCGTGGAATCGCTTGCCGCCCTTCCACGCGTTCGCCGAAATCGAACGGCTCAAACCGGGCGCCCAGGTATGGGCCGAACAGGGAGGTTCGCGCAGCGACCGCCGTCCGTTGATCGTCGCCCAACCGTTCGGCGCGGGACGGACCGCCGCGATCCTGGTCCCCAACCTCTGGCGCTGGAGGCTCGCGCGGGACAGCGACCCTTCGCAGTTCGATCGGTTCTGGAGACAACTGCTGCGGTATCTCGGCGGCGGAGACCCCCGCGCCGTCGACATGCAATTCGTCGACCCTTGGCTCTCGCCCGATACCGATTTGCGAGTCGTCCTGAATCGCCGAAAGAGCCCGAAAGAGACGGAAGGGGCCGTCGAGACGGTTCGATTTGTTGTCGCGGATTCCGCGGCGAACGTGATTTCGGAACAACCGGTCGAATTGGCCGCCGATCGGCCCGCCGAGATCGTGTTCCGGGTTTCATCCGACGGACTGTTCACGCTGCGCGTCCAGGACGCGCAGCGAATCGAAGTCGGATCGCGTACGGTCGACATCCGAAAGACGGACCGCGAATTCGCTCGGACAGGCCGCGATCTGGAACACCTGCGCCAATGGGCTCGGTTGAGTCGAGGTGAGGCGATCGCGATCGAGGAGTGCGATGACGTCGGGGCACTGGTCGAGGCGGCGCGCGGCCGCGCGGCCGATGCCTACGTCCGACGCCCCGTCCAAAAGCCGGCGGGTGTCGACCCGTGGACGATGGCCGCGCTGGTGGCGGTCCTCGCGGCCGAATGGACCTTGAGGCGGCGATGGGACTGGACGTAGAACGAGGACGCATGCGGCGAGCCCGGCGTCGCCGCGCGGGAGGAATCGGTATGCGACGCGCCGTGTTGGGGATCGTGTTGCTCGCCCTGGCAGCCGGTTGGACGTGGCGACTCGCCGCCCAGCCGTTCGACGGCGCGCATGGGTCGTTCTTCATGGGACGCCTGCGGTACAGCCGAAACACGGGAAACGACTGTTCGGGCGTCGGTCGGAACTTGGCGCAACTGGTCTCGCAGATCGCCACCGTGCCGATCCGCGACGAGCGGCGGGTGACGCTTTCCGACGACGTGATCTTCACGATTCCGTTCGTCTTCATGAACGGGCATGACGATTTCGTGCTGGAGGACGGCGAATGCGAACGGCTCCGAACGTACCTGGATCACGGCGGGTTCCTGTTCGCGTCGGGATGTTGCACGAACCCCGCGTTCCCCGCGGCGTGGCGCCGGGAGATCGGCCGCCTTTTCCCAGGCGAGTCGGTCCGGACGCTCGAGTACGACCATCCGATCTACCGCGCGTTCCACACGATCCAAGAGGTCCGAAGTCTCCATGAGAACCGCGCGATCCGCCTCGAAGGCCTCGTCCACGACGGCCGACTCGTCGCCGTCATCTGCGAGGAGGGGCTTTGCTGCGCGTTCAGCATGGACAACCAGTGCAACGTCGGGTACGGCGTGAGTCCCGAGGATGGCAAGAAGCTGGCGCTGAACATCGCGGTCTACGCGATGACGCATTATTGAGGCGAAACCTTGGCGGTTCGAACGCGTTCTTGGGGCAATACCGGCGAGCATGACGGCGTTCAAGGAGATCCGGACGGCGCCGTTGAGGGCGCGCACCCGACTCGCCGAACGCCGGCCGTTCGCTTAGAATGGGGCCCGATCCGACGAATCCATCCGTAGGAGGCCAATCATGGGCCGGCAACGACCTCGCTGGGAAGACGATAACGACGACGATATCCGCGAGGAGTTTGATTTCGTGGACGACGAGGGCGACGACGAGCCCGCGGGCGAGGGCGATTCGGCCGGGGATACGGAAAAGGCGGATGACGCGGCGCGGGGTCCGAGCGGCCCGGGTCGGTCGCGACGCCGAGCGGGCGGCGCAAGCCAATCGGCGAACGCAGATATGTCCGAACCGCGACGCAAGGAACCAGGTCGGCGGCCGCGTCCCGGACGACCGGCCGGACCGTCGCCTCGTTCCCGCGGCGGCAAGGAACCACCACCGGCCGAATCCGCCGAAGCGCCGGACGGGAAACCCTCCGACCCGCCGGTTTCCGAGGGCGGACCGGGACGGGACGCGGGAGCGACACCTGGGGGTTGGCGCGGCGCGCGCAATGCGCCGCCCGAACGCGGGCCGCGCCGCGAGCCGCCGGGCCGGTCCGCGTTCGACGATTCCGACCGGGACGACGAAGACGACGACGAGCCGCTCGAAGGGCTCGACGCCGAAATGGCCGACGAGGGGATCCCCGAATCGGACGAGCTCGATCCCGTCGACGCGATCGAGGAAGAGCCCGAAGTCGACGATTCGCTCTTGCCGCCCGACAATCAGGACGCGATCCGCGCGCTGCGCGAGCTTGGCGCGCGCGTGGACGTGAACGAGCGGGGCCGAGTGTGGCGGATATTCTTGTACGAGCGGAACAAGGACAACGCGCTCGCGCAGATCCACGGTTTCCCTCGGCTTAAAGAGGTCTGGCTCCTGGGATCGCGGGTTTCCAAGGAAATGGTCGACCGGCTTCGTGAGATCCATCCCGAGCTGACGATTTACGTTTAGACCGGCTACCCGCCCCGATGATCGCAGCCATGATCGTCAAAGGCTGGATCGTGGCCGAATAGGCCGCGATTCCGTTGTTCGCTTCGTGTCCGTCTCTTGGACGCCAAATAGATCCGTCCGATCCAAACCGTCCCGTCGGCGCCTCCGGGATGAGTTTGTCTTCCGGCCTTCGGATCCACGAGCCGCGAAATGAACCCGGGAGCGGATCATCGATGGCTCCAGAGCTTGCCGAGCAGGTCAAACATGCCGGAATCGTGACGCTTCAGTTCGTCGCGCGTGAACGGAAAGAAGTCGTTGCGCGAGAAGAACGACTCGGTCGTCTCCGCAAAATACTCCTGCGGATTCGTCATCGCGTACGACTTCTCGAAGACGCTCGGCGCGCCGTTTCCGAAACGCCGCTCGACGTTGTCGTAGAGCCCCGACTCCTTGGCGAGTGTGAACGCGGCTTGAATGTCGGCGTTCGCGAACCCGCCCGCCAACACGAGGTCGTGATAGGCGTGGGCCAATTCGTGCAGCGCGAAGTTCGGCATGCGAGCCGTCTCCGCCTCGAAGATGCCAATGTTGCTGAACTCCACGCTCTTCACCATCGTCGGATCGCGGCCGTTGTCGCGCAGCCAATCGGCGCCCGGATGGTATTCCGCTCGGGGACCTTGACCCGGATACTCCGGATTGAAATACAGGGGCACCTTGCGCAATTCGGCGACGGCGTTATCCGGAACGACCCGCGCGATCTCGTCGAGCATCGTCTTGAGCAGTTCGACCGCGCGTTCCGTTTCGGTCCCGCGGGTCGTGAGCAGTGTCTTGTTGATGTGCACGGTCCACCCGGACACGACGCGCGTCTCGCGTTCCACCGGCCCGGACGGCGAATCGGGTGATTCCGGCTCGGGAGCGGGGGCGTGCGGGGACTGGAGATTGTCCCGCAGATACCGCGTCATCGTGTTCCAAAGATGGGGCACCGTATTCTCGCCCTCACTCACCGCGTGCGTACGGTTCGGATAGGGGAGTACGGTGAACGGCTTCCCTTTCGCGATCAACGCGTCGATCAACCGTTCGGTCCCCTGGTAATGGCAGTTGTCGTCGCCCGTTCCGTGGATCAGCAGCAGGTTGCCGCGCAGCCTGTGGGCGTGCGTGATCGGCGAACCGTCGCGATAGGCGTCGGCGTTGTCCGTCGGCAACCCCATGTACCGTTCCTGATAGATCGTGTCGTAGAGCCGCTGATCGGGGACGGGAGCGATTGCGATCGCCGTGCGATAGCGGTCGGGGAAGCGGAAGAGTCCGTTGAGGCTCATGCTGCCTCCGCCGCTCCAACCCCAGACGCCGACGCGCGTGGGGTCGACGAACGGCCAACGGCCCAGCAAGGCGCGAACGGCTTCGGCCTGGTCCTCGGGCGCGAGAATGCCGATCCGCCGATGGACCGACTTCCGCCACTCCCGGCCGCGCGGCGCCTGGGTGCCTCGGTTGTCGACGCTCGCGACGACATACCCCTGTTGCGCGAGCATCCAGTGCCAAAGACCGCGCGGGCCGGGCCACGCGTCCCGCACCGTCTGGCCATGCGGTTCTCCGTAGACGTGCATGACGAGCGGCAATCGGGACGACGCATCGATCGTGGAAGGCCTGATGCACCAGCCGTCCAGCGCCATGCCCGCGACATCGACTTTGAAAAATTCGATTTCGGGTCGTTCCAGTGCGGCGATCTTGCTCCGCAGAGCCGCGTTGTCGGACCGCACGCGAACCACCGAATGGTCCTTCAAACAAACGATCTCGACGATCGGAGGCGTGGTGAACGTCGACCACGTATGAACGGCCCACCGCCCGTCGGGCGCGATGTCGTATTCGTGCCAACCCGCTTGATCCGAAGGCGTCACGCGTTCCGACGCGCCGCCGCTCCATGGCGATCGATAAAGGTACTGCCGCGTCGCGTCTCCGGGAGACGCGTGGTAATACACCCATCCTCCGGCCGCGTCGATGAACTCGACGTCGATCACATCCCATGCCCCTTGCGTGATCGGAAGAACGGGCGACCCATCGATGGGAACTCGGTACGCGTGGCGCCATCCCGACCGCTCGCTGAGCCAGAGCAGGTCGTCGGCGCCATCAAGCCGGCGCACCGGGTTTTCGTTTTCGAGCCAGGCCGCGTCCGTCTCGGTCGCCACCGCGCGCGGTTCGCCGCCCCGCGGATCAACGAGCCACACCCGCAATTCCGTCTGCGGCCGATTGAACTGTTCGACGAGGATCCGCGAACCGTCGCGAGTCCATTCGGCGTGCGGAAGGTAGTGTTCGCGCGGGTCGCCGGGCGGTTCGATCCATCGCGTCTCTCCGCCGGTCGCCGCGATGACGCCGAGCCGCGTCGCCGAGTTCGTCTCGCCGACCTTTGGATACGCGAACGACTGGATCCGCGGCGAGCCGGAAACGACGTTGTTGACCAAATGGAATTCGGAGACGCCCGTCGTGTCGAATTGCCAGTACAGGATCCAATGGCCGTCGGGGCTCCATCGAAAACAGTCCCGCAGATCGAGTTCCTCCTCGTTGACCCAATCGGATGTCCCGTTGATCCGCGTCTTGGAGCCATCGGTGGTCAGCGGCGTGATCCGCAGGCTCTCGAGATCCTGCACGTAGAGGTTGTTGTCGCGCACAAAGGCGACGCGGGTGGCGTCCGGAGAAAACTTGGCGAACCGGAGCGTCGACGGCTCGGCGTCGCCCCCGAGCTTTCGGAGTTCACGGGAGGACACGTCGAGCAGCCAATAGTCGCCTCGCGTGTTGCGCCGCCACACGCGCTGACTGTTCGTGAAGACGAGCAGCCGGGCCTCATCCGCCGAGAATTCGAATCCATCGAGGGGGAGCGGTCCTTTCGCGTCCTTCGGCGCGAACGCCGACGCGGGCACCACCGTCTCCTTCGATCCCGTGGCGGGGTCGTTTCGCACGAGATCCCGCCCCTCGCCCTCCGCCGGCTTTTCGAGCGTGAAATAGGTCGAGGTCCGCTTGCTCCAGTGAATCGCGGGTATCGACTCCGTCTCGAATTCCTTCGCTCGGAAGATTCGATCGACGGTGAGCTGCGATTCGGGCGGACCACCGGCCGCGAACAGGGTCGAAGGAGCCGGCGCGGCGGCCCACGCGACGACGATCGCGATCCATGTCGCGCCGGCACTCAACGCTTCGCAACGCATGCTGTGTCTCCCTTGCGTTTGCCGTTTCCGTCATAAGATCTCCGGTCGAGGATTCACCGTTTATGGAGCGAAGATTCCGGAAATCCGCAGGTCGGCTTCCCGTTCCAGGGGCAGTTCGACGAGGTCTCCGGAATGGACGCCGACTGGCTGGTCATTGATTCGCGCCGCGCGGAGCGGACGGCCATCACCCGATCTCAGTCGAATGACGATCCGAGCCGGCGACGCGGCCAGATCCCGCCAACGAAGGTGGACGTCGATCGAATCACCGTCCGCGGCGACATGGGATTCCAGATCCACGCGTCCTCCAAACCACGTTCGCATGTCGCGCACGGCGATGCGGTCATTGGGGCGCAGCCAACATCGGGGAACGGCCTGCATGAACCAGAGCGATTGCGCGGATCCGTCCCAACCTTCGCGCTCGTTCACGAACATCCTTCGAACATACTGCCACCGTTCACCCTCACCCGGAGCCGTGCTCGGCGCGCCGTCGAGCGACTCGACACCGACGCGCCAATCCTGGTGGATCGTGACGGCCAGGTTATGGAAGAGCCATTCGAAGAAGCGGGGGAGGTCGTCGCGCGCGAGGAATAACGGCCCGCCGATCGGCCACATCGTTTCATATTCGACGTAGTGCCGCCACATATGGTGCCGCGGCGCGTTGGGATCGCTCACGTCGGCCCAGTTGATGTCCGCCGCGGGCCGCGCGCCGACCGCCTCGCTCGCCGCCGCGCGCGCCGCGCCGAAATAGCTGCCCTGCGCGCGGGGCATGCCGCCCTCGAGGAACGCGAGCGACTGTGTGACAAGTTCATCATGCGGATCCAAGGCGCCCCATGCGCCGGCGCGAACGGGACTGTACCCGCTGTAGGTCCAATCGAGTCGGCGCCAATCCAGTTCCTGCACGATGCGCGGAACGTACGGAAGGCTCGATCCGTCCGGAAGGGGTATCGGCTCCGCTCGGTCCCGCGCCGCGACATACCGGTCGCGAAGGCACGCGCGATAGTCGGCGACTTCCTTCGCGAACGCGTCGGCCTTCGGGTGTTCGATTTCCCGCAGCAGGCGCGCCACTTCGGCCATGCCGAAGATGCAATACGCGTCGTTGAAGATCGTGTTGCCGGCCAACCAATCGTGCGCGGACGCGGCGGGCAAGAGACCCCAATGCTCGACCTTCACTCCGTCGACTTCGCGCATCGTGCGCCGGCGCTGAGCGCTCACCCAGTCAAAACCGTCCAACATGGCCTGCAGGGGCGATCCCGGCCCTTCGCCGAGCCAATCCCGATCGCGCAGGATGCGGTAATGGCTCGCGAGCGCCCAAAGTCCAAGTCCATGGCTGACCAGCAACGGGTTGGCGGTCCATTCGCCGAAAGCGCCCAGGAAACCATGACGTTCCTCGAACCCCTCGCTCCGCAGTCCTTGCTCGTTGCCCAATGCGCCCTTGTGCATGTTGCGCACGTCGCCCGTTTGCTGCCTGACGAACTCGCCAAGCACGGGCTCGACCATCGAATCGAGACCGCGGAGGTCCAGGGCGGGTAGCGCCTTGGCCGCATTGCACGGCCAATAGCCTTCGTAGTGATTCGGACTCGTCTTGTACATCCAGACGCCCGTCCGCGCGCGGTGGGCGATTTGCTGCGCCATTTGGCCCGGCACGGCGGCGAGATAGTCATTGACGAAAGGGTCCGGCGTGATGATCTGGCCGGCGCCCCGTTCGATCCGACGCCAGAAATCGCGGGTCTTGTCGAGCTCCGCCGCAACGTCGATGGCGGCGATCCGCGCCCCGGTCGCCGCATCGACATGACCGTACGGCAAGCTCAGCCGCGCCGACGCCTCCTCGCCCGGGGCGAGTTCGACTCGCCATTCGATGAGTCGCTGCGCGGGCGTCGATGTGTCCGGTGGAGGGTCGATCGCGTCGTGCCAACGGATTTCCCCACGCTCCGGCGCGGGCATGACATAACGCACGAGGTCCCCGACCGTGCCGTTCGGCTCGTGATAGGTGTGCTCGATCGAAGACGCGAGATCGGGAAGTTGAGCGCACTTGTAACCGAAGTGGACCTTGTCGGTCGTTCCGAAATGCAGCCAGAGATGGCCCGTGCGGTGAACCAACCCCTCGTTTTTCACGCGGAAGACCGCGTGGGTCACGAGCGTTCCGTTCTTGGCGAGCTTCATTCCGTCGTCAAACTCGCCGTCCAGGAGATGAGCGAAGACCGTCTCGTCCCACGTGAGATCGCCGTCCCGCGTGAGCACGTGCGGAATCGGAAGCCGGCCTTCCTCAAGCCACCGTCGCAGGAGCGGATTGGCGGTGCCCTTTCGGTCCACGAACCGCATCGAATCGCCGAACCCGACCGATAGGTGCAGCCTTGTTTCGCCGAGCGGCGCGCGTTCCGCCCGCATGACCTGGAGCTGCAGCCAATCCAGGGGCCCGAAGACGAGCGAGCCGTCCCACATGACGCCCGCCTGGAACTGATACCCCGGAACGCCGACGTGCTGCACGGGACGCACCATCGGTTGCCAGCAGGCGCGGGCCTGCTCGAGGGTCCATTCGACGTCATCCAGGCTCCAGAGTCGGGGACCGCACAGCGCGGCTGTGTGAAAGACGACCGCGGCAAGAACCGATTTCACCCGAATCATGGTTTCAACTCCCTGTTCCCGTGGGGAGGACTTCCGGCTTGCCGCGATCAAAGCCGTTCGTACGCGGCCGAACGATCGCGGCGTCTGGCGAGTTCACTCGCGTACTTCGCGCCCAACGTGGACGCGTTTTCGCGCGCCCAGTCGGTCAATCGCGTTGGTCCCGCCGGCGGCGACTTCGTGACGAGCAGATTGCGCATGAGACCCTCGATCTCCTCTTTCGTGACCACCGTGTCGCCGACCAACTTGCCTACGATGCAGCCGACCCAATAACCAAGCCACGGCGGGACGGACACGATCGGCCGCGGCTTGCCGATGATCCGGCCGATCGTTTTGACGAGTTCCCGATAGGTGAACGTCTCGGGTCCGATCGCGTCGATGGTCCGCGAGCCGGTCGAAGCCCCCTCGTCAACGGCGAGTTTCGCGAGATCGTCCACGTAGATCGGCTGGAGCTGGTATTGGCCGTCGCCAAACACCCCGAAGAAGGGGAGCCGTCGGAGCATCCACGCGATGTTGTTGATCAGGATGTCTTCCTTGCCGAACAAGACCGTGGGACGCAGGATCGAGTGGGGAATGCCCGTTTCGCGGAGCGCCCGTTCGAGGGCCGCCTTGCCTTGAAAATACTCCAAGTCGGAGTCCTCGGACGGGTTCGTGATGCTGACGTGCACGATGCGACCGACGCCGCCGCGCCGAGCGGCCTCGAAGAGCCGACGCGTGTTCTCGACCGCTTCCGCGTGCGTGAACGTACGATGGTTGAACCGCACCCAGTAGGTGTTGTAGAGAACGGCCGCGCCGCGCAGCGAATCAGCCATCGCGTCGACGTCGTCGAAACGGTACCGAACGGCCTCGACGCGGTCCCGGAACGGATTCGCGCGATCGACCGAGTTGGTCAACGTGCGTACGCGGTGGCCGAGGTCGAGAAGCCGAAAGGCGATGTATCGGCCCGAGTACCCGAATGCGCCTGTCACGACATGCAATTGGGGTTCGCTCACGGCATTCTCCCTTCATTGGCTCGAATCGCCCACATGGAATGAAAGACCTGGATCGGTATCCGCGCGGTCCGCGATTCTCCCTCGACGCTCATTCTCCGTGGATCGGCCTGCCGGGGGGAGGCGGCGGGGGTTGTCGCCAATTCCAATCGGTCTGGTACGCGATGTTCAGCCAAGGTGTTTCCATGACTCGGCCGCCGTCGCGGCGCGAGACGAGGAGCGCGTCGAGCGCGCCGGTCGTGAGCAACGTGCGTTCGACGGGCCATACCGGCCGGCCCGTCTGCATCAGGCGGGCGATGTCCTGCGTGAGGAATGTGAAGTGGAAGAACGGGCGCGCCTCCTGCGTCCAGAAAACGGTCGAGTCGACATGGCCCGAGGCGTCCCGCCAGGCGACCGACCATTCGACCACCGCGTCATTGAGCCGGAAGATAAACGCCTTGAGTCCATCGGAATACTCGACGATCATCAAGTCCGGGTCCTTGGCGAGCTGTTCGAGGTCGGCGCCCTCGGGGAGCGGGCGTTCCTTGAGCCGCGACGTGGCGGCGTCGAGCAGCGCGCGGTCGAAGAGGCCGGCTCGACCCGCCTCCCAAACCTCCGGGCCTTTCAGGAATCGCACGCGCGCGATGCCCGTCTCGCCTCCCGCGCGGCGCTCGGCGAGCGACTGCACGACTTCGAGCGCATGGAAGCCGTACGAATCGAGCCGCCCATAAGTCGTCGCGACGATTTGCGTGAGCTTCGCGCCGCGAGGCACGTCGGTCGGCGGATAACGCCACAATACGGGCAGCGAGGAGCCCGCCATCATCGGGATCCTCAGTCGACGCGCCTCGTCGTGGATCCACTTGGCGTCGGCCCAATTGTCGGCGAGATGCTTGTCCAGGAAGACCGGAACCGAGCGTCCCGACCGCTCAATCTCCGCCGCGATCGCGCCGAACATCCGGCGTTTGGGATAGATGAACTGACCAGTATCCGATTCGGGATAGTCGCCGTGTTCGGCGATCAGCAGGACACCGTCGACATCGAGCTTTCCGGTGCCGAGCGTCAGCGCGCCGGAAACGGAATCGAATCGGGGAACCGCGTGTCGTTCCGCCAATCGGACCCCGATATCGCTCGCCGGGGTCTGTTCGCAATACAGCGACGCGAGCCGCATCGCGGGCGCGGCGCCGCGCCCGTCGAGCGTATCGGTCCGCATCAGCCGGCTGAAAAACATGTCCGCGTGCGCGTTGTGATAATAGATCGTCGTGATGCCCGCCACGCGCGGGACGCGGATCGCGTGCAGCGTGAACGGGTACAAGGTCGTGACATAAACCGTCCCGTCGCCCGCCGCGCAGATCCCCATGATGACGTAACGCGGCACCATGGTTCCGTCCGATAAACGGTGCACGCCGTGATGGTACGGCTTCGGTTTTCCCGACGCGTCGACAAATGTCGTATAATCGGGATCGCCGACCGCGATCGGTCCGTGATCGGTCGGCCCCGCGTCGCCCGGCCGATAACTGACCACATGCAGGAAGTCGCCTCGACCTTCAAACGTCGCGTTGACACCGGCCCAGACGGTGCCGTCGCGCCCGACGCACAGAGCGCGACAATCCGTCTTTTGGGCCGTCGGCACTAGAGGGCCAAGGGCGCGGCCTTCGAGCGTGTCTCCGTCGCGCGACAGGTCGTACGCAATCAACTGATTGACGCTCATCGCCACCGCGTAAAGAGTCCTGCGGTCCGGCGCGATCTCCCAGTTGATCGGATGGCTCTCGGGATGCGCGAGCATCGACGACTCGCTCGGCGCCTTCCCGTCGACGGTCTGCTTCAGTTGTTCGAGCGCGCCGGTTCGCGGATCGAACCGCGCGATCCCGCCGCCCAGGATCGGATGGTACGCTCGGCCCCGATCGTCCACGACGATGAATGCGTACATGTGGCGGCAGTCGAGCAGATCGTTGTACTTGCCCGATTCCAGGTCGAGCGTCATGAAATGCGCGCTCTCGATCGGCCGCTCGTCCGAGCAGGTCGAGACATAGGCGATGCCCCGCGACTCGTCGGGCGCCACGCTGATGACCCCCTGGCCCGGAATCGGCATGGCGTACACGCGCGTCGTTCCCGCGCGCGGATCATAAACCATCGGATGTCCGCCCGGATAATCGGTTCGCGGCTCGCCCTCCTTCGGATAGCCCTGTTTGGTTCCGAAATAGATCTTGCCGCTCGCTCCGACGTTGTTCCTCGTGTGGATCTTGGCTTGGGCCGCGAACCCCTTGCGATCGACGCCGATTTCCTTTTCCGCGTCCACCACGACGCGCATCGCTTTCGACCGGGGATCGAACTCGACAAGATACGCGTTGTCGCCGTACTTGGCCGTCCCGATGTAGATGCGCCCGTCGAGACCCTCGACGATCGAGAAGTACCCGCTCTGCTCGCTGGTTGTCTCGTCGGGGATCTTATGCGGAACCGACCAAAGCCAGTGGCGATCGCGAGCCGATTCCTCGGCGCGGACCGGCGCCGCGAACCCGACAGCCCACGTGAGGATGAGCGTCGCGGCGGCGCATTCGAACGACGGAGGGCGCGAACCCGGTCGCGAGGGCATGGAGGAACTCCCGATCGAGGCGCGCGGCGGATCGCGCGCGGACGATCACCGTTGCCGATCGTCGCGGATGCGAACTCGATTCCCTTTGACAATCCACTCGACGTGGTGTAACCCATGGCGATAGCGCATGCAAGCGCCGCTCGTCACATCGACGGTGTTCCCGTCGCGCGCCGACCGGCTCCCGATCGACTCATGCACGGCGGATCATGCAAGGAATGGGGGGAGGAGAATGGTCATGCGGAAGTTCGCGTTGTTCCTGGTCGGATGTCTCGTGTTCCCGGACGATGGCAAGGCGCTCGGCGCGGACGGCCCGCCGCCGCGTCCGAACATCGTCTTCGCGTTCGCCGACGATTGGGGGCGCGTGGCCGGGGCGTATGCGGCCATCGACGGACCGGGCACGATCCACGACGCGGCGCGCACTCCGCATTTCGATCGGATCGCGCGCGAAGGCGTCCTGTTCCGAAACGCGTTCGTCAATGCGCCGTCATGCACGCCCTGCCGCAGTTCGCTCCTCTCCGGCCAGTATTTCTGGCGCACGGGGCGCGGCGCGATCCTGCAGGGAGCGGTCTGGGACCCGTCGATTCCGACATGGCCCTTGTTGCTGCGCGACGGAGGTTATCGGATCGGAAAGAGCTGGAAAGTCTGGAGTCCCGGAACACCGGCCGACGCGCCGTTCGGCGGCCAACAGTACGCGTATCAACAGGCGGGCGGACGCATCAATCGGTTTTCGCAGAACGCCGCGCGGCTGATCGCGGACGGCAAGACGTTCGAGCAGGCGAAGCAAGAGATCCTGGACGAGGTGCGGGCGAACTTCCAGGCGTTCTTGGCCGAACGCGCCGAGGGCCGTCCGTTCTGCTACTGGTTCGGTCCCACGAACGTCCACCGCCAATGGCTCCAAGGGTCCGGAAAGAAACTCTGGGGCATCGAGCCCGACGACCTGAAGGGCAAGATGCCTCCGTTCCTGGCCGATGTTCCGGAGGTTCGCGAGGATCTGGCCGACTATTTGGGAGAGGTCCAGGCGTTCGACGCGGCGCTCGGCGTCTTGCTCGATGCGTTGAAGGACTCAGGGCAATACGCGAATACGCTTATCGTCGTGAGCGGCGATCATGGTCCGCCGGGCTTCCCGCACGGCAAGTGCAATCTCTACGATTTCGGGACGCGCGTTCCGCTGGCGATCGCGGGTCCGAACGTGCGCGGGGGGCGCGTCGTGGACGATCTGGTGAGCCTCCCCGACCTCGCGCCGACCTTCCTGGGCGCGGCGGGGATCGCCGTTCCCGAAACGATGACGGCGCGAGGCCTGTGGCCCGTGCTGACGGCCGATCGCGACGGTTGCGTCGACCCCGAACGCTCGGCCGTGTATGTCGGCCGCGAGCGGCATGTCGAGATGGCGCGCACCGGCTATTTGCCCTATCCTCAACGCGCGATTCGCACGGCCGATCACCTGTTCATCATCAATTTCCGGCCCGACCGGTACCCGCTCGGCGATCCGTATGAACTCGATGGCCCGAGCCCGCCGACCGCGACCGAGGTGGCCCGGACCACGTTCGTGACGTTGCCGGACGAGGACGCGGGGCCCGCCAAGGCGTGGCTTGTCGCGCACCGCGGCGATCCGCAATGGAAGCCGCTCTTCGACCATGCCTACGGCAAGCGGCCTCGCGAGGAATTGTTTGATCTGAAGGACGATCCGCATCAGATGCGGAGCGTGGCGGCCGATCCGGCCTACGCGGGCGTCGTTCGGGACCTGCGGGAACGTCTGATGGCCGAGCTGCGTCGCAGCGGAGACCCGCGGGTCGTGGACGACGGCCGGTACTTTGAAACCCCGCCGCTCGCCGGCCCGCTTCCCGACGACGTTGCAAAACCCAATCGCGGCCGCAATCGGAAGTGAACGACAACGAAGCCGCGAGACTCGCCGCGCGGGCCCGATAGGCGGCCTATTTCAGCTTGTCGCCAAGCTCGGTCTGCATCGCCTTCGTCTTATCGGTTGGGAGTTGGATCGCGCGGGGGACGGACCCGTCCAAGATAGCGTCACTTTTCTTCGTTTTTGGTCGCGCCCTTCCCTTCGGGGTGGATGGCTTTCCACACGCCATCATCGGTCTTGTGGAATCGGACGATCCAGTCCGCCGCATGCGTGGACTCGGAGCCGTCGCGCCCTTCGCAGGTTACGACGCATTCGATCCGAACGGGATACGCGCGAACCGTCAGGCCCGTGCCGGGGGCGAGATGAACCGGCTCTGGTTTAAGGTAGGTCAGTTTCTTGAACTGGAATGAGAATCGGGCCGTTGAGTCGATGAACGCGATTGTCCGGCTCTCATTTTGCAGTCCGAAAACGACGGCCCGCCAGAGCACGCGGTAGTTCTCGCTGTACGATTTCTTGACCTCGGCTTCCGACGGAGCGTTGGGATCGCGATCGGGGGCGAACAGGCGCGGCGGTTCGTCGCCGTCCTCGCCGTCGGCGATCCGATCGGGCTTGCCTTCATCGGCATTCACGGCGCCGACGCCTTGGAGATCGAAGCCCTTGGGCCATCGCGTCTTTCGATCGTAGACCGCTCCCCGGAATTCGCACGACTGATAGTAGGACGCGCCGGGTCCGGCGAGCGCCGCGCCGCGCAGGTCCGCGTTTCGGAAGTCGCATCGCGTCACCGTGATATGGAGGCCGCCCTTGAGATTCGTCAATTCGGCTCCGCGAAACGAACAATCCTGGAGACCCCACAGGACATGCAGGTCCTGGCCATCGAGATTGGCGTCGTCGAGCCGCGTGTCGGTGAAATGCGCCCCTTCCAGATCGGCCTCCCTCAAGTCGCAGCCGGTCAGGTCGGCGCCGTCGAGCCGGGCGCCCGACAGGTCGGCGCCTCGAAGATCCGCGTACTTCAGACTCGCGTTCTGCAATTGGGCGCCAGTCAGGTTGGCACCCGAAAGATCGACATCGTCGAGGACCTCGTCGCGCAGGTCCCGGTTGCGCCAATCCTGTCCTTTCTCGTCCCGGCCGGTCCCGACCGGCCGCCGCTTACGCTCGGGTGGTTTTTCGGGCTTCGGCGCCGTCTTGGGCGGCGTCGTTCGAATCACGCCGTCCGCCTTGACGGGTGTCCGTCGTTTGCCGCCCTCGGGTCGCGGCTCCGCTTCGGGCCTCGGTTCATCGAGCCGTGGTTCCGCGGTCTTGGGTTCGTCACCCGCCGACCTCACCGCGCCGGCCGTCTCGGGATCCACGCCCTTGGGGAACCGCGTCGCATCATCGTATTTGGCTTTCGTCCACTTCGTCGACGGCGTTTTCCAGTCCTCGCCGTCCTTCAAGTTGGCTCCCCGCACATCGGCTTCGGAAAAGTCGCACGAGGTCACCTCGGTGATCCCGCGCGCGTGTTTGAGGTCCGCGCCGCGGAAGGAGCTTCCTCGGAAGGACGAGTAGTTTCCCAGATTGGAGCCGGCGAGTTTCGCGCGGGCGAAGTTGGTCTCGCGCGCCATGGTCGATCTGAATTTCGCGTCGGTGAAATCGGCAGACGCGCAGTTCGCTTGGTCGAGAGTCACTTGCGAAAGGTCGGCGCCGACGAACGAGGCGTTTTCGAGGTTCGCGCCCGTGAAGTCGGATCCATAAAGCTCCGCGTTGTCGAACGACGCGCCCGATAGATCCTGGCCGCGAAAGTCGTGCTTTTCGAGTTTCTTGCCCGAGTAGTCGGGCGGCTCGACGGTGTAGGCCTCGTTCGCGCCGACGAGACCGAGGGCGAGAAGGACGGCGAAGAGGATGCGGCGCATGGTCGTTCTCCAGGACGGGTGCGGTCGGGTCATCGGGGTAGGGTCGAGCCTTCTTGCAATCGGGATGTTAACCTGTCGGAATGCCTGTCGGAATAATCGGATTCCGTGAACGATCGGACGTCGCGAACCGCGGGAAACCTATTTTCGTTCCAACGCGAACGAGGAAAAGCCCTCGCCGTCGGCCCCGTATTTTCCGACAAGCCGACCATCCTTGACCGTGGCGGCGCCGCGGCCGGGCGCGAGTTCGGACGTCTCGCCGTCGGCCAGGCGTTTCGCGCGTTTCGTTCCTTGGAAGACAAGCTGTCCGTCCTGATCCTCGCCGACCAGATCTTCCTGGATCGTGGGGCCGCCATCCTTCGGCGTGAACGTCGCGGCGATGCGGTATCGGGCGCCTCGCAGGACGGTGATTCCCAGCGTCGCGTGGTACGAGGCCTTGTCGGGCTCTCCGAACCGGCCTTCCACAATTCCCTCCCATCGCCCTCCGAATCCCGAGCGATCCTCCTTCGCCGGTCCGCTGCCGAGCTCGGGAAGCGTCACGCCCGGGACGCCCTGGAGTCGGATTCCCCAGCGTTCGAGGATGTCGGTCGGAAGGGGCGGCAATTCCGGACTCGAAACGCCTCGCCCCCATTCGGCCGCCACGTCGACCTCGATGAACGCGCCGTCCTTCTTTGCGGCTTCCTCGGTCTCCCGGGCCATTCCAACGGCCGCGTCAAAACCCACGCGCGTGACGCCTTGACCGCGCAGCCCGCCGCGAATGCCGGTCGCTTCGAGCGGCACGCGGAGCGTCTTCCCGTCTTCGCCTTCACCCTCCCGCAGCTCGAAAATCGGAAAACAATGGCCCTCGACGAGCGCCAACTTGCAGTCGATGCCGAGCTGATGCGCGATGGCGGCGTGGAGGATGGCCAATTCGATGCACGTTCCCGACTTGTCGCGGAGCACGTCACGGGGGTACTTGAGGTTCTGCACGAGTTTCGAGTCGAACGAGAGTCGGGTGTCCTGCAATCCGACGGGACTCTTGTACACGAAATCGTTCAGCAACATCAGCTCGTACGATGCCCGCAGCGTTTCCAGTCCGCCCTCGATCCCCTGGATCGCCGCCACGCCTCCCGCGCGGCGGCTGACGAGCGACGCGTATTGTTTGATCACCGGATCGTCGCGCGACACCCATGCGGCGAGGAACGGCGCGTTGCTGAACGCCTCCTTGAAGGTCCAGCGTCCGGCCTCGACCGAACTGAACACGAATTCGCGGCCGCCCAGCAGCGTGATGCGCTGCGTCGCGTCATCGAGCACCCAACCACTTGAACCGCGGTACTTCCATTCAACGTCCAGTTGCACCGGCGTGCTCGACTGCAGATTGATGATGTCGCCATCGAAGAGCGGATGGTAAGGCACGGCCAATTCCCGACCCGGCTCGCAGTCCTGGGCGCGGGACCACTCGCTCCAGGGTGTGTGGTCCGCGATACGGAACCGAACCTGAAAACCGCGCACGTTCTCTTTGCCCTGATGCGTACACACGGCCGCCGCGAGCCACTGGTCGGGGAACTCCCGAGGCGATCCATAGACCTTGTAGAGCCCGGTCATGACGCGGTCCTTCGCGACGATCTCGACGCGGACCGGCGGGGCGGCCGCGATCGCGGCCGCGACGAGCAAGGAGACCATGGCACATGGCATGCGATCATTCCTGATACCAAGCGCGCCCGTCGGCTCGCGCGCCGATTCCGCCACGCTCTGTCAAGCGTGGCCACGATCCAATCCGATTCCGCCACGCTCTGTCAAGCGTGGCCACGATCCAATCCGATTCCGCCACGCTCTGTCGAGCGTGGCCACGATCCTAGGGGAGCGGCAAGTCGGTGAACTCGAACGGGACGTCGATCTCGACGACCTTCGTGGGCAGCTTCCAGATGAGTTTCGCGGGGTCGCCCACCGGTTCGTTTTCCTTGTCGACGCGCGGCCGGAATCGAACATGCCATACGCCGCGTTCCGCCTCCTCCCACGACTGGGCGAAATACCTTCTTCCCGCGCCATCGAGGAGCTCGATCGCCGCGGCTCGATCGTCGCCCGTACGCGCCGGCCAACCGAAGTCGGCCGTTTCACCGAGGCCGAACGACGCGAGCGTAAGGCGGAATTGGCGCTCGTCGCCATCGGGTTCGGGGATGAGCGATCGGATCGCGAACTGAGCTCCCCCCGCGCGGCGCGCCGATCCCTTGTCGGACGCGTCCGCGCCCGGGACCACCGAAAGGTCGGAAACTTCCCAACGCTCGGACTCGACCGTGGCCACCAAGTCGGATAACACGCCTTGGATCTTCCCGATCCGCGTCGCGCCTTGTTCGGGAAGATCGACGACGGCCGTGAGCCGCCACATCAACGGCGACAACATCTGCACGTCATGGGGCCAGGAATACTCGGGGCCCACAACGGTGAGCGGATTTCCGCGATCGTCGAGCACTTTCAGATCCCGACCGCTCGGCCTGCCCCTCAAACGGACCCTTGGATCGACCAGGATGATCAGATCGATCATCGCTTGGGTACCGCGCGGCGGCTCGGAAGGTTCGGTGAGGTATCGGGAACGGACCGAACGGCTCGCCACGATCACGAACGGACCCTCGACGCGCGAAGGCCCTTGGACGCGAGTGTCGGCGCCGGAACGCAGCTCGAGCATCCATCCGCTTTCGTGGCTCCAGAAGTCCGGTCGTTCGCGGAAGGCTGCGTGAATGCCCAGCCGCGTCGTCACCGAGCGCATCACTTGCCAAAACGGTTGATCTTCGACATCGATCGTCAGCGGGGGCGATTTGCCGAGCGTTTCACGAACGTCATAGTCGTCCAGGCCGACGCCCGCCTGGCGAGCGATCTCGCGCAGCACGGTGGTCGGCGACTGCTCGCGCGCGTGGACCGTGATACGGGTCACTCCGCCGAGTTGTTCGGCGGCCGCTTCCGGTGTGACATGTTCGGGAGGCGCGTGTTGCGGTTGACCACGCGCGGCCGGGCCCCAAACGGCGGCGAACAAGAGACAGACCGCCCTCGCGACGAGTCCGGTTTTGGGGAAACGACCGGCGCTGTGGGCCATGGATACCTGCTGTTCCTTCGCTGGGCAACGCATCGAATTCGAACCGGCGCATGGTCCTGAATTCCGGGTCCGACTTCCCGAGCCAGAGTGCAAGTTTATCCTGAGTACGCCTTCGACCGCAATGCGCGGCGCGCGATTGCGTCGGAGACCGACCGATCATCGGCTCGCCGGTCGGCTCAGCAGGTTCGCGGCGGCCCGTTTGAGCCGTTCGAGACCCGCCGGATCGATACGGTCCGCCTTGGCCGTGCCCGCGTCCGCTTCGCCCCGTTGGTCGATCCGCGTGTCGAGTACGACGTATTCGGCGAGAAATCGCCGCATCGATCCGCTCGACCAGTTCCGGCGCGCCTTGAGCTGCGCGAGGTATTCGATGAGCTGTTCGACTTCGCGATAGGCTTTCAAGCGGGCCGAGTGTCGGATCACCGTTCGGCCCTCGTCGTCCTTGGTGAAGATGAAAAGGCCCAGCGTATCGGGACGGTTCATCGCCTCACCCGTCTTGTCGACCGTCTGCCACGGCACAACGCCCGTCGCTCCGAATCGCCATGCGTCGAGTGCCCACGCCTGCACGTCGCGATTGGTCGACTCGATCGGATTCGACGATCCATAGACCCAGACCTTCAGCGCGTCGCGTTCGATCCGGTCGGTGACGAGCCGCCGATAGTGCTGGAAGGCCGACGACGACACGACCCACAGATCGCCTCGCCGGTCGAGCTGGCCTCGGCAGAATTCCGGTCGCGAAATGTCGATGCGGAAATCGACCCGCACGTTGTCGGATCCCGCGCGGCCGCGATCGGTCAATTCGCCGAAGTACCGCAGCGCGCGGTAGTCCCAATACGACGCCGGCTCATCGAGAATCCAAGGCGCCTTGGCCTTCTCGGCCAAACTCCCCTTGTTGTTGAAGTAGACCTGGAACCCCGCCTCGCGCCACCCTTCCGAGCCGGCTCGGCGGATGAAGTCCCGAAGGATTTGGACGTAGGTCTCCGAGTAGACGGGCGCGTCGGCGAACGCGCGGTACGCGTCGGGATCGCCGTTGAAATAGGCTCGGCAATGGAGCGGCCAGCTCTCGTGGAACGTCAGGTAGAACCCGGGCGCGGGGACGGGCCCCCGGTGCCCCCTCTCGAACAATGAACCCGTGAGGTGGGGCGCGAACGCCTCGGCGAAATCACCCCAATACGCCTCCCGCGCCCCGGGCGATACCTGGTCGTACCGTCGGTTGTCCATGCGGCGGCCCGAATGGAGGCGCATGTCCAGATTGCTCTTGCGCGCGCCGGGCGCCGCCGTGTGATGCGAATAGTGCAGGATGTTCGCGTGAACCCGGTGATCGTAGGCGACTTGCTGCATGGCCTCGTATTCGGCCACCTCGTCGGGCAAACCGTATCCGTTCATTTCACACAGGAACGACGCGCGGCGCGGCAGCGTAAGCGGCAACACGGTGATTTGGATCGGGACGACGCGCCCGTCGGAAATGGTGATCGCGCCGCGCAGAACGCCCGGCCGAATGTCGAACGGAAGATGGATGTCCGCGAAGAACGCCTGATCCTCGTCCCGTTTCAACGTGACTTTGGAAGGAACGGGAACGAGCGGATCGGGAATCCAGCGATCTCCCACCGGCACGTAGATCGCCTGGTACAGGTCGATGCGAGCCGGTGTCCCGTCAAGACGTACGCCGATCGATGCGTCACCCTCGCCCCTCGCCACGATTTGGAACCCGAGCACTTCTCCCGCCGCCCCGATCAGCTCGACCCGCTCCCCGTTGTAGATCGGGTTATGCGACCGATAGTCGTCGGGCAACGCGCCGATCGGCGTTCCCGCGCGATCGTACTTGTCGGCGAGAGGCACGACCGAGAGATCGGGAATGGGGTTCGACGCGGGGGGAGCCGATGGAATCCGCGGCGCATCGACCGACTGCTCTTCGAAGAGATCGCCCCGCGCGGAGGCCGCCGCCGAACGCTGACCCGTACGGTTCAGCGTGACCACGCGCACTTCATGCGGTCCCCGTACGGTGATCGATGCGGGTAAGTCGCGAATCGGGATCGATTGCTCGACGCCCGGTTGCACGAGGGGGATATTGTGCCGTCCGAGCGGTTCGCCGTCGATCCGGATTTCGTACGCGAAACCACTTGCGGGACCTTGCAGCGTCAGGCGAGCCGACTCGCTGTCGACCGCGTGCAACGCGAGGCGCGACGGAGGTTCCGGCGCGGCGTCGGGCGTGTCGCTCGCCTCGATAAGCAGATACGGCTGCCGGCCCGATTGGTCGCGCGCAAAGATCGTGGGGTTGCGGCTGTAATCCGCGTCGTGTTCGTGGATCGCCAATCCGTACGCGACGCCCACGGCCATTGCGTGGACCATGTCCGGCGGCACGTCCCAGCGATACGTGTCGCCGTCGATCGGCGACAATTGGCTGTGGACGAGCGTAAAGGCGTTGCCGCCCGTGACGGCCGGAAACCGCGCGTTCGCGTAACCCCAGCCGTCCCGCCCACCCCGTCCGTTCATTCCGCCGGTCAGACCGTTCGATCGCATCTCGTCCCAGGGCGCGGCAATGGTCGACACCGTCACACCGGCGATCGACTCGTCCGCTCGCCCGCACACGAGCGTCGCGCGCTCGACACGTTTGCCCGCCACGGCCGACAGATCAAACGCCATGGCGACGATGTGCTGGTTGCCCTTGATCCGAATCCGACCTTGGCCTCCCGCGTTGTCCGTCCATTCTCCATCGACGAGCACGATGGAATTGTCTTGCGTCACGGGCGCCTTGACGGGCGATCCGACGGGCGCGGCGACGAGTAGGGCGAGTCCGAGGAGCCATCCTTCGTGGAACGTGGTCCAGGCCATCGTCGGTTCTCCCGCCAAAGAAGGTCCGTCGCTCGCGCACGCACGACACGATTGTCGGTCGCGCACGGCGACCGCTCAACCCTGGATCGCATGCGATTGGCCCGATTTCAAACAAGGAGGGTCCACGAACGACGCGAATGGACGAAAGGACGAGTCCCCGTTCTTGGCTCCGACAACGCCCTAGCCGACGCCACAGGACGGACCGGCCGATGTTCCGCGGACGCGGTTCCAGGGCATGCGGGCGAGCAACATGCCCATGCCGCACGTATCGGTGATTCCCGCGAAGATCAGCCCGGCTCCCACGAACGCCGCGAGGCCCATCCAGTAGGGGTGGACGAATGCTCCGAGCGTCGATCCGATCAGCACGAGCGATCCCGCGGCGATGCGGACCTGGCGTTCGAGCGACATGGCCTTCGCCCCTCGAACCACCGGCAGACCATCCTTGTCCCACGCCAACGTGCCGCCCTCGACGTTCACGACCCGCGGGCAGCCGGCGGCAACCAGTTTCTCGCATGCCTGTTTGCTTCGCCCGCCGGACCGGCAGATGATGTACACCGGACGCGGCCCGCCGTCGGCGCCGACGCGCGGAATCAGATCGTCCGGTTTGAGTTGGTCGAGCGGAACGTTGCGCGCGAACGTGACGTGGACCTCGCGGTACTCCACGGGCGTTCGGACGTCGATGAGTTCGACTTGGGCACCCGATTGAATCTGTTCGAACAACTGTTTCGGTGAAATCGTGGCGATCGCCATGGCAAGCTCCTTGAAATCGGCCCATGCCGAGCGGCGTTCGGGCGCGTCCCGCGCGGCCGCTCTCCCCCCCCCACATTGACATACTAATATATCGGAATATTCCGATCCGTCAAGCGTCCCCAATCGGCCGCTTTCTGCGAGTCGCCCGTAGCCACCGTCGTCAGGCGGGGGCGGGCAGGTCGCGGCGGAGGAAGACGACGAGCCCCGCAATGTAACACCCGACGCCGGGTACCAGCAGGATCAAGTCGAAGGCGAGCGGACCGAGGCGCCGGTACTGGCCCGACCCGTCGAGCAGGACCAAGGACCAGACGTCGTTCGGCGAGTCCACCGCGATGCTCACGATGAGTTCCGGTTGGTACGCCGTGAAGCATGTCGCGTAACGCAGCCATCCAAACGATTCGGACGCCATCGAGACGATCCGCAGGACCATTTGCACGACGACAAATCCGCTCACGAGTCCGATCGTCCGCCATCGCAGACGGTCGCAAGCGGACAGCAGCGTCGACAGCCCGCTCAGCAAGACTCCGAAGCAGAACAAGTTGATCGTCGGATACATGAAGTAGGCCGACCGCGTGCGTTCCCGCATGGGAACACGGTCGATCCGCTTCTCGCCGATCGGCACCGGGACATCAAGGCCAAGCCCCGGGATCGTGAAACTCGGCAAACGCTCTTCGCGGACATGCACCGTGGCGATGCCCGATGCCATGCCCGCCCACACGGTCGACGCGAGCAGGACGAGTCCGAGCAACGTGACGCCGGCCTGCGTCGCGAATACGGCTCGGCGGCTGAGCGGCTGCGCGAGGATCAACTCCATCTCACCGCGTTGGATTTGGCCCGCGATGGCGTCGGATCCTCGCGCGATGGCCCAGACCGCGATGCCGAACAGGATGATCGGTTCCTCGAACGCCAATCCGACTCGACCGTGGTACGTCAGCAGGTGGCGCAACGGGACGGGCGAGAATTTTTCGTACTTCTCCCAGACCTGTTCGAGGATGATTGAGAAGGAGCCGGTGGTGAGCTGTGTCACGAGCCAGACTCGGATCCAGCAGAACGCGAACAGGCCGACGGCGCAAGCCAACCACAACCATCGGGCCTCGCCGACCCACCGCTTCCAAAGCGCCCAGCCGTTCATGTCGCGGTCGTCCTGAATTCCGGGCGGCCTTCGCCGTGGATTCGATCGTAGACCGCCCGAAGGCTGGCCGATTCGACGCGCAGGTCCTTCAGATCGAGGGCGGCGAGCCAAGTGAGGACGGGGGCCAGGGCGCCCGACGCATCGCACCGCACCGAGCCGTCGGCGTCCCGTTCGACGCGGACGCGTTCGGCCAATTCGCGCGGCGGTTCCAAAACGGCGCCCGCGACGCGCGCGGTAATGCGGTACTGGTCGCGCAGTTCGCTCAGCTTCTGGGAATGGGCGACGCGTCCTTGCCTTAGGATGAGCACGCGGTCGCACGTCTCCTCGACTTCGGAAAGCACATGCGACGAGAAGACGATCGTGCTTCCCCGGGCGCGCGTCTCGCGGACCAGATCGAGCACGACGCCGCGCGCCGAGGGATCGAGATTCGCCGTGGGCTCATCAAGGATCATGAGGGATGCGGCGGACGCGATCGTCAGGGCCACGGCCAGTTTTTGCCGCATGCCGGTCGACATGGCGCCGACGCGCCGTCCCAAGTCGAGTTCGAGGCGATCGGCGAGTTGGAACGAAGGGTCGGGAGGAATGCCGCGCACGTCGGCGAAGAACCGCAGCACGTCGGCCCCGCGCAAGCCTCGGAATACACACGCCTCACCCGGCAAATAGGCGGTACGGCGGCGGATCGCGAGGCTGTCCCGGCGACAATCGAGACCTTGGACGCGGGCCTCGCCCGACGTCGGGCGCAGGAAACCCAGAAGGAGCCGGATGAGCGTGGTCTTGCCGGCGCCGTTGGGACCCAACAAACCCAACACCTCGCCCCGCTCGACCCGCAACGTGCAATCCTCCAGCGCGGCCACGGGGCCGTATCGCTTGCTCAGTCCTCGGGTCTCCACCCAGGGAGCCTCGATCATGTCCATGCCCGACTATACTCCGGGCCGCGCATCCTGATAAGGGGCGCGCGGCGATCCGACGCGATCCCCCGCCCGCTCGACGCGATCCACGCGCGACAACGCCCCATTTCGGGGGAGGTCCCTTGAAGAGTGCATTTGCGGGATGGGGGCACCCCATGGTAATCTACACGGCCGGTTTCCAGTCCTGGGCGGCGAGGTGTGGGCGTGTCCGAGTCACCGAGGTTCCAAGACGTGTTCGCACGGGCCCGCGACGGGTCGGAGATCGATTTGCGCACCTTGATCGACGAATACGGCGATTACATCCGGCGCGTCGTTCGGCACCGGCTCGATGCGCGACTGCGTTCCAAGTTCGATTCGCTCGACTTCGTGCAGATGGTCTGCAAGTCGTTTTTTTCCGATCCGGGCGGGTTCGACCGGTTTGAATCGCCCGATCGATTGATCGCGTACCTTGCGGGCATGGCGCGGCACAAGGTGGCCGACGAGCAGCGCCGGAGGACGCGGCGCCGCAACGGCACCGACCGCGAACAACCGATGGCCGAGAACCTGTCGCTCCTGCCGCCCGCGAACGAAACCACGCCGAGCCACCACGCCATGGCGCGCGAGGCGTACGAATTCTTCGAGGCGACCGAATCGGAACGGGATCGTGAGATCATGCGGCTGCGCTGCGAAGGTTTGACCTACGACGAGGTCGCGCGGCGCACCGGACTCCACGAACGGACCGTTCGCCGCATCGTCGAACGCCTGCTCACCACCCACTCCCAAGACTGAACGGACTCGGGTTACACCACGGGTCGCACCTGTGAAATCGCTGATCCATCGAGTCGTCGATACATGGCGTAGGGGCGTGGCTCCGAGCGCCGCCGGTGCGCTTTCGCATCACCCCGAACTTCGGGCGGACGCGAGCGCCGTGCTCGACCTCGCGCTGGCCGAATACCGCATGCGGCGGGCGGCCGGTGAATCGGTGGAAGCGACCCGTTTCTGCGAACAGTTCTCGACCTACCGTGAGGAAATCCGGAGGATGCTGAGCGTCGAGCGGGGGTTGCCCTCGTGCGACGACCCCGACTGGCCGGCGTGCGGCTCGGCGTTCCTCGAATTCGATTTGCTGAATCTCCTCGGAACGGGGGCCGCGTCGCGGGTCTATCTCGCGTCGCAAACGACGATCGGGAATCGCCGCGTCGCGCTCAAGGTCACACCCTATGGAACGGGTGAGGCGGGAATCCTCGGCAAACTCGACCACCCCCATGTCGTACCCGTGTTTTCGGTGCACGAGGACGCGGATACCGGCCTTTCCGCCGTCTGCATGCCCTATCTGGGAGCGGCGACGTTGCAGGATGTCGTCCAGGCCGTTTGGTCGGAAGGGTCGCGCCGCGCGCGGCCGACCTTGGAGCACATCGTTTCCGCCGCGACGATGGGAACGCGCGGCGACGCGCCCGGTTCGGCGGTGAGCGGTCGAGACGACCGGTTCGAGTGCGAGTCCCACTTCGCGAGGGATCGCGAAGCCGGACGGCCCGCGCGCGGCGCGTGGATCGAACGCGCGGAACAATCCCCGCCGAGGAAGACGACCTATTGGCAAGCGATCGCGCGGATCGGTGCCGATCTGGCGGACGGGCTGGCCTACACGCACACGCAGGGCATTCTGCACCACGATCTCAAGCCGTCGAATGTCCTGCTGACGCCGGCCTGCCACCCCATGCTGCTCGACTTCAACCTCGCCTGGGACGCGCGCGGCGCGGGGTCCCGGATGGGTGGCACGCTCCCGTACATGGCGCCCGAGCAGTTCCACGCGATCTTTCTTGCGACGGGCGACGCGGCGCCGTCGAGCGATCCGCGCACCGATCTCTATTCGCTCGGCGCCGTCCTCTTCCAGCTCGCGACGGGCCGGTTGCCACGCGGCCTTCCGCCGAGCGACATGGGCGCGGCGGTCAAGTTCATGACGCGGGCCTACCTGGTCGACGCGCCTCCCGTTCGGTCGATCCGGCGCGACGTGCCGCGACGCCTCGCGGCCGCCATCGACGGCTGTTTGAAAACGGCGATCCTCGATCGTCCGCCCGACGGTTCCGTCTTGGCCAACGAGCTCCGCGCCTGCGCTCGGTCCCGACGCCCCGCGCGCATCCTTCTCGTCGGCGCACTGGCCGCCGCCGCCACGCTCGGCGCGGCCGATCGCCTGGGCGCACTGTTGCCGAATGGCGATGCGATCGTCGGCAAACGCGGACCCGACGCCTCCGCCGCGCCGCGCGCGGTCGCCTTCGACGCGGACCGAGCGTTCGCCGAATGGCTGGTCGCATTCCGAACACACTGGAACGCGGGCGCGTATTCCAGCGCCGAGACAGCCCTCGAACAGGCGATCGCGGTGCGCGATTCGGCCGACCTGCGGCGCGTCCTGCTCTATTGCCGGTTCAAACACAACGCATACGGGGACGCCATCCATATCGGTCGCCAGCTCGCCGCCGAGTTTCCGGACGATGCGGCGATCGCGAACAACCTTGGTCGCTGTGCGTTGCAAAGCGGCGATTATCGCCTGGCACGATTCCACTTGGACCGCGCCGTGCGCCTCGCTCCAACGCATTTCGTGCCGCTCCACAATCGAGCGTTCTTGAACACATTCATTCCCGAACCGCTCCGGGACGCCGATGACGGCACGTCGCTGATCGAACGGGCGATCGCCGCCGCGCCCGACCGACCGGTCCTGCACTGCGCGGCGGCCGTCCTCTACGATATGGCGGCCAGCCGGTCCGGCGCGAACGGACCGGACCTGGCCGAACGGTTGAAACAACACGTGATTCGCGCCGCGGAACTCGGCTTCCCTTCGCGCATGCTCGCCGGGCAACCGTTCGCACGATCCTTCGCGAACGATCCTTGGTTCCGTTCGCTCGTTGAAACAGCGGCTTCCAACGATCGCGGCGGGCCGTTCGATTTGCGCGCCGAAATGGAATCACACGCCTTCATCGCGCCGTCGCCCGAGCTCGCCGAGCTCGGCGTCGAACCGACGCCCAACGAAGTCAGCTCCCAAGCCAAACGGATCGGCTCGCAATTCACATCGCGCTGAGCGATCCAAGGTCGGCATTCGTTTGGTCTAGTCCACCATGATATAGACCGATTCGAGGTTCGAGAAAACGCCGGTTGGCGTGAATGCTTGCGCGGTCACTTCACCCATAGTGCCCTGTTCGTAGACGTGCGTGTACTCGAAAAACGAATCGGCTCCGACGGGGACGGTGACATTGTCAAGCAAGCCGTTGAGTTTGACGACGAGTCCAACGGGATTCGAATAGCCGACCTCGCCCATGACGGTCCATTCGTGGTAGCCCGTGCAAACCGCTCGATAGTTCTCGATGACGGGAACTTCGCCCACCGGCGGATCTCCGGGAGCCGGCGGTTCTCCCTCGGGGCCGTCCTCGACCATGGCGGGCCGCGCGAGTCGACTCGCGATGGTGGGGCTCGGCGCGACGCGCAGCGCCATCACCGTATCGACCAGCGCGGGATACGCGGGTCCGTAGGGTCGGCTGAAGGAAATCGGTTCACCCTCCGCGCCGGTGTTTCCGTTGACAGCCGAGTCGCCGAGCGATTCGGGCGCCGCGAGGACGACGGGGCAGCCAAGCACACCGTGATCGGGCGCGGCGGGGATTGGAGCCGCGTCGAGGATCGGGTTGGCGCTGAGCACGGCTCTGGATTCGAGCGATTCCACGGCCAGTTTTCGGCCGCGAGTCCGTAGGCGATCTTGCATGCGGCGACTCCTTTGGCTGAATAGATGATCGACAACCACCACGAAGCGATTCGGATGGGGAATCGCGCGGAGCATCCCGGCGCTCGACGGGACCGGACAGGCGGGATACGTCAGGTCTTGATTACGAGAGCGGCCGGTATCCTGAAACGGCCCATCAATGGGCCTTGGTTCCATAGTAGTTCGAGCAGGCGTGGATTCCAAAGTCGTGGTTCGCTCCGCGAACCACCGGCATCACGGTTGACTCGGATTCCAGCACGGGTTGACTCGGATTCCAGCACACGTTGATCGCGGAGCGATCAACGACAAATGGGGAAAGGCGAGGCGACCGCTGCCCCTTCGGAACCACGAATTCCGGTCGCCGTCGCCGCCGGTTCCCGCGCACTTGCGAAACCATCCCGGAAACCGCGGAATCTCCGAGACCGGCGTGCGCGCGAGTCCGGCCCGCGGACGGGTGTCCCCACTCATTCCAGTCGTCGAAAGGGACAAGAACCGGGCACGCCACGCCGCTTATTTTCTTCTTTTTTTCAAATCGGGCCGGTTCGCGGCGGGCCGGCGTCCCGGACCGCGATTTCCCCAATATGGCCTTTTTCGGCGCATGGCGTCGCGGAGATTTCGGGAAAGGCAAATGCCCATTACCGTGTCGTATCGTCAATCCATGAGGACCCAACCATGAGGACCACGATGGCTCGCAACACCGGCGCCCGGGCGCTCACGATCGGCCGACGGGCATACGCCCCTCCTCCATTGCTTTCGGCGGTTTGTCTCGCGGCGCTGGGAGCACTGGTCCCCAGTCGCGACGCCGGCGCGGGCCTGATCGTCACCACCGGCGCGGCGGCTCCATCGACGCGCGTCATCGAGCAATTCGAGGTGGGATCCACGAGCTTCAATTCCGACCTCTCGTGGCGCACATCCTCGGGTTGGCCCCATTGGGCGCCACGGCACCGCGATATCGGTCAGTCGTTCCGCGTCGACGAACCGAACGACGTCTGGCTCGAAACACTGACACTGCACATGGGATCCCTGGGCGCGATGGGGACGATTGCGGACGCGGGTTTCCATTTGGAGGTCTGGTCGGTCACGGATGCGAGTGATGCGTCGGGAAATGTCTTGTTGAGTTCCCAAAGCGGCTCACTTCCCGGCAGTGGCGCGATCTCGTCCGCCATCCCGTATTGGACATTCGATTTCGACGACGTACTGGTCCAGCATGGTCACACGTATGCGATCATGCTGGCCCTTGACGGCTCGGACGTTGAGCGGTCGTTGTTCTTCGCCAACACCTGGGGTGGGGACTACGGGTACGGTCGCCAAATGGCCCGTATCGATGGAGTCTGGGACGGGTCGTTTTCCAAGGACCTTTGGTTCTATGTCCAAGGCTCGCAAACACCCGAGCCGACTTCGGGCGTACTCGTGGGCGGCTTGACGACAATCGGCGCCTTGGTGCGATGGCGCAGGCGGCGCGGCTCGTCGCCATGTCCGGAACAAGGCGAGTCGGCACGCGTCGCTCTCGGTTCCGAGTCGTGAAACAGGGCACGGGACGCCGCGCCGCCGGAACGGCCGTCGCCGCTCAGAGCGCGCGATGGGGAGGATGGTGAGCTACTTCGAAGGAACGTCCGGCGAACTCGGTGTCGGCGATCCGGCCACGAGGTCGACGAATGCGAGTTCGTCCCAAAGGGGCGCGAGGTCCTCATCGACGGCGAGCGGGGGCGCGTTGCGGATGCCAAGACGCGTTTCCGAGCGCAGCGCGCCGATCGCCTCGGCGACGCATCGGGTCCGTTCGGAAGCGTACCGCTCCGTGAACGCCCGCGGCGCCCGTTCGTCGATCCACCGCACGCATGCCGCGAACTCCCGCGCCGTGTGACGCATCTGATCGGCGTCGTCGGGCCACCATTCCGCTCGGAGCCGAATCGCGGCGACGGCCCGCGCGTATTCGCCGTTCGCCAAGCGCGCTGCGACAAGCCGCTTCAAACGATGACTCAGTTTTGAAACGCGGTCTTGATTCGACGGCGCCGCAGCGACGAGTTTCCGATGCAGGTCCACCGCCTCCTGAAAACGGTCGGCCGCCGTCCCGCGGCGCCCGAGGTCGTGTTCGAGGATCCCGACATTCAAGAGCGATCTCGATAGGTCCTCGATGTATTCGATCTGGTCGCCGTGCATCGCACATAGCCCGCGGGTGATTTCGATCGCTTCCACATACGCGGCAAGCGCCGCATCGTAATCCTCAAGCCGTTTGCAGGTGATGGCGAGGTTGTTCGCGGTCAGCGCGAGTTCTTGCAGAGCGCCTCTGGATTCCGCGTTCGTCTCCACGCATGCGCGGCACATGGCGATCGCCCGCTCGTGGCCCGCTCGGCTTTCCGCGAGTCGGCCCGCCGATTCGTCGAGGTCGGCGAGCGCCGACACAGCGCGGACAAGGACAAGTTGCCAATTCTCCCGGGCGCGTTCCGCCTCAGGGCGCGTCTCGAGGATGGTCAGGACCCGCTGAAAACAGGCGCGAGCCGGCGCATCGTCCGGCGGCGTCGATTGCCGGCCTTGGTCCTTGACATACATACCGAGCGAGAAGACGGCCTTCGCGAACTCGACGTGGGTATCCGGTCGCGGGTCGGATTCCGAGGCGGCTTGTTCCCAAAGCGCCACGGACTCGCGCTGCGCGGCGATCGCCCGTACAAAACCTTCTTCACCCCGGAATCGGAGGATACCGGCCATGTTTTGAAGCATTCCGGCGACATGGGCTCGCGCGAGCTTCTCGGTCGGATCCGCCGCGAACGCTTGACGTTCGAGGTCTAGCGCCTCTTGATAGCATCGCAATGCCGCGTCCTCCGATCCCATTTCCCGTTCGACGTCGCCGAGCCGGAGCAAGGTGAGCGCGAGATCGCGCCACGTTTGTGGCCCGGCATGTTCTTCCGTCAGGAACAGGCGATAATACGACTCCGCTTCGGCGAGCAGGCGTTTTCGCACGGGGTTGGCCTCGCGAACGCGTGCCAGGTCGCTGCTGCTGATCGTGGTCAGGAGTTCCACCAGCTCCGACGCGCGCCGGTAGTTGCGTTCGAAGGATCGCTGCGCGTCCTGTGCCGACGCAAGGTGGCGGTTCGCGCGATTCAACTGCCAGAGCGTGCCGGAGAAGCCGAGCAGGATCGCGGCGACCACGGCCGCCGCGAGGCTGGCGACCACCGGATTGCGGCGCGCCCATCTCCACGCCCGAACGAGCCGTCCCACGGGTCGAGCCGAGACCGATCGGCCGTCGAGAAACCGCTGCAAATCCTCGCGCAGCGCGCCGACTCCGGCGTAACGCTGCCTCGGTTCCTTGCCCAGGCATTGGAGACAGATGTTCTCAAGATCCCGCGGGACGTTCGGTTGCAATCGCGTCGGCGCGACCGGCGCGAGATCGCGGACCTGATCGATGGTCAGCAAGGGCGACGCGCCGCGGAACGGCGGACGGCCGGTGAGCAGTTCGTAGAGGATGGCGCCGAGTCCGTAGACGTCGGTGGCGGGGCCGACGTCGCGACGGCCCGCCGCCTGTTCCGGCGACATGTAGCTCGGCGTGCCGACCACCAACCCGCTTTCCGTTGACATGGCGTCGCGCGTGAACCACTTGACCAATCCGAAATCCGCGACCTTGGGCTCGCCGGCCGCCGTCACGAGCACGTTGGACGGATTGAGATCGCGGTGGACGATGCCCTGCGCGTGCGCGTGTTCGACACCTTCGGCGATGCGCACGGCGAGAGATGCGGCGTCGCGCGGCGGCATGGGCGCGCCGGCGAGACGCCGCGCGAGCGAATTGCCGTCGACGAATTCCATGGCCATGAACGGTCCCGACGCGTGGCGCCCCACCTCGAAAATCGACACGATCCGAGGATGATGCAGGCGGGCCAGCGCGCGTGCCTCGTCAAGAAATGCCGACTCGCGCTCCGGGCTCGACCAGTCCGCGCCCCGCAGGACTTTGACCGCGACGATCCGATCCAAGGCCGTTTGGCGCGCCTTGTACACGACGCCCATCCCGCCCCGCCCCAATTCCTCGAGCAGTTCAAAACCCGCGACGATCGGCCGTTCGGTCGGCGACCTCGTGTCGAACCCGACTGTCGCGCAGTCGGTCCGGGAATCGCGCGGCGTGCGGCGGGTGTGGAACGCGAACCGCAGCAAGGACCGGTGGTCGGGGAACCGGGCGAGATACTCATCGAGTAAGGGCGACTCGCCGGCCGCGCGGCGCAGTTCGATTTCCAGCGCGACGAGCGCGGCGAGACATTCGCCGCGCTCGTCGCCCGCCATGCCCTCAAGCAACCGTTCGATCGCGAGACGCGAACCGCTCAGCCAACCGGCCTCGAATCGATCGCATGCCGAATCGATTCGGCGCGCGAGGGACAGATCGCGTGATGCATCGGACATGGAGCGTTCGATTGCGTTGGAAGTTCTTGAGGTGGGAACCGCGATCGTCTTGCGACATTATGGCATACCCGACGCCCCGGCGCGATCCGAATCGCCGGGTTTCGACCCTTCGCCGAACGCATGGCTCCAGATACGGCGAACCAAGGCCAGCTTCCGCTCGACGGTTCGGCGGGCGCGTCCAAGGCGCTCGGCGATTTCGGCGATCTCGTAACCCTGGAGTCGGAGCACGGCGATCGCGCGCTGGACGTCGTCATCCAATCGGGCGAGCATCGTTTGGATCTGGTCGGCGAGCGTCGCGGCGACTTCCGGAGTCGGATTCGGATCCACGATATGCGGACCGACGCGCCAGCTGGCGCCGCTGTCCAAGGAAAGCCGCGCCGCGCGGCCGCCGCCCCGCTTGCGGCGTCCGGCGTGCCGCCGCGCATCCACGGCCTTGCGTTCCGTCAATCGGATCAACAGGGCCCAGAGATCGCGCCGATCGGTCAGCTCGGGGAACCGACCGCCGACCACGCCCCGCAGCAGGGCGTCGAGCACGACGGCCGCGACGTCCTCTTCATCGCTCACTCCGCCGATCGAAGGACCCAGCTTCTTCTTGGCGAGCCGAAGGACGCGCGTCGCGTATCGGCGCCACAATCGCGTCGCCGCTTCGGCGTCACCCTGTTTGAGCCGCGCGATCCACGCGGTAATCGAACCGGGCTGTTCGGCGGATAATCGCGCGGACATCGAATCCCTCATCGGCTGTCAGCGGCGCCGCCGTCACGGCGCCGGAGTTCGATGGAGCGTGTAGTACGCCTCGGCGGGAAAGAACAACGCGTCGGGTTCGACCGCCAGGTCGCGGATATGGAACTCGTAGACCGTGCCCTCGCGAAGCCCGGGGAATTCGAGCCGCACGCGGCGGCCGGCGGCGTCGGCCGTCACGCGGCTTGGCGTTTCCGACCGTCGATCCACGTCGGGGCCGCCGTAGTTGGGTGTCGAAACGCGACGATACGAGGCGATGACATAGTTGTCGACCCGCTCGGCCTTGGCCCGGTCCACCGGACGCGTAAAGGAAATCTCAAATCCGCGCGGAATCGCGCGCACTTCCGCGACGCCGGCGGGAAGCGCGTCCGCGTTCAGCCGCATGCGGACCAATTCGCCGATGTTGTTCGCGCCACCCCACCCGCTGTCGCGAATGGACGCGACGTAGAGATCCCCCTTGGGCGACACGGCGCAGCCGATCGGGCCGAGCATCGCGGAACCCGTCGAAGGGAAGTCCACCGTGAACGGGTACGCGGCGCCCTGCAAAACGCCTTCGACACGCTCGAGACTCATGCGGATCAATCGACGCGTGTCGTATTCGCAGCCGATCAAATGCCCGGCGAACGGGCCGAACGCGCGGGCCTCGACGTCGGGTGAGGGATGTTCGAGAAACCCGATCCCGTTGACGCTCCGCGTCCACGGGTGCGGGATGTTGATGGCCGGGTCGGTCAGCGGGGGAGGCGCGTATCCGGGTACCCGATCGATCGCGTTGATGAACCCGAAATGAACGCCGGGCCGCACGTGGTTCAGTTCATTGAACGGATTAAAATTCCCCTGATTGTCGGTCACCACCAGATCGCCCGCCCGATTGCGCGCGACACCCGTGGGGAACCGGTGCCCCGCGCTCAGCGTCTCGATCGCGAAGAGCCGCGGATCGCCCTCCGTCGGCGTTCGGGGCGCCAAGCGCGCGACAGTGCCGCGATGACGCGCGGCCTCCGGGCTTCGCTTGTCCTGCTGGCACGGCAATCCGATGTAGTACGCGCCCGATTCATCCGAGGGGAGCCCGATCACCCAATCGTGATAGTCCTCGGTATGGCCCCAACCCGACGCGATCGTCGCGATTCGATCGACGCGTCCATCGCCATTATCGTCGAACAGCCGCAACAGAGCGTACTTGTTGATCACGTCCACATACCCGGGCCCCGTCGCCATGCCCCACGGTGACGCCAACTCGATTCCCAAGGACTCGACCGATTCCTCGAGTCCGTCCCCATCGCGGTCGCGGACGCGCGCGACGCGGCCCTTGAGCGTACCGATCAGCATCTCGCCGCGCTCGTCCCACGCCGCGCAGATCGGCATCCATTCGGTCGGGAGCGGAAGGCGAACGGCGTCGAACCCCGGCGCGACATGCAAGGTTTCCGCTTGCCGCGGAACGTCGGCCCGCGCGGTCGAACCGGCGAGCGGCTCGTGCGTCGCCGGCCGATGATACGTCAGGGACAACGAGCAGCGGCCGCCTTGCCCGTCGGCGACGACGGCCGATCGATCCTCGGACACCGTCCAACCGGCCGAGTCCTCGATCGTCCACGTCACGGGATCATCGCCGTTCGAGAACCGGACGGATCCTTCGCCCACGGCCGTTTCGGCGCGATGCGGCAGGACCGATCGAAAGACGACTCGCGCTCCTTCGGGAATCCCGTCGATCTCGATCCGGCGCGACACCGCGCCGGGCTCGGGGCCGGCGCGAAACGATTGGCGCACGCGTGCGACCACCGTGTGCTCGGCATCGACCGGCCAGCCCAGTCGGAACGCGACTTCGACCGCGCCTTCCGGCCCGATGCGCAGTTCATCGAATTCCGTGATGAACTGGCCGTCGCGCCGCGGCGCGACGCGATTGCCGTTCCATTCCACCTCGAGCTCGGCCCCCGCCGGATCGCCGCGCAACAAGTCGATTCCCGCCGATTCCCAGAACCACGACTTGCCTCGCGTGCGTTGTCGAGCCGCGTCGCCCGTCCACCATTCGGCCAAACGGCCCTCTTCGAGATCCAACAAGATGTTGTCGCGGCTCGGCAGGGCGATCAACAACGGTTTGATGTACGACTTCGTGCCGGTATGCAGGACATCGGTCAACACGATCGGCGGTTCGCGATCCTCGGCACGGCCCGACCGACCGACGACGCGGACCGGATACGGCTCGGGAGGTCGGAAGTCGGGCCGGTTGAGCGTGCGCCAGACGGCGGCGAGCTGATCGTCAAGATGTTCGTTCAAGACGCCTTGCACGGGGATCCGAACCGAAGGCATCTCGATCCGCGGGACGATCCGCGCGGGATCGCGCACCCAGCGATCGAACCAGGGCTTTCGAATCCGCTCGCCCAATCCCAACAAGTCGGGGCCCATCGTATGGATCGGCCCGTTCGGAGCCTCGACCTTGCCGACCGTGTGGCAGCTCGTGCAACCAAAGCCATCGTGTGTGACAAGCCGTTCACCCACGACGGCATCGAAACGCGGGTCCGCGCCGCGCGGTGTCGCGGGAGCGCCGTCGGGGATCCGATCGTGGTCGACGAGGAACCCGGTCAGATCGGCGCGCGAGGCATCGGGAATGGCGAACCGAGGCATGCGGACGGAAAGCCACGGGCGGCGCGCGGGCCCTTCCCGGCGGATGGCTTTTCGCAGCGCGTCGTCGTGCAGTTTGTCGCCGATCTGATTCAAGGACGGCGGCGCCATCGCGGCGACCGACGGCGCGAATTCGGGATACGCCTCGGCGAATTCCGCGAGTCGAGCGGAAAGGCCGCCCGCCGCGCCGCGCGCATGGCACGACGCGCATCGGTATTCCTCGATCCACAAGCGGCCTCGATCGGCCAGCGCGCCCGGCTCCGATCGGCGCGAGGAATAGTAAGCGCGGAGCGCGTCGGCATCACGCGATTCGAGATCATATCCCGGTCGATCGTCACGAGGAGGCCCGGCGCAGGACGCGTCCCACCGCGATTCGGCGTCGAGTCCTCGCGCGCGTTCACGCGCCGCGACTTCGCCGGGCGCGATCCCGCGCGCCGCGTGGCAACGCGCGCAGCCCAGTTCCAGGAACCGAGCGCGGCCGCGCCGCGCGAGGCCCGCCGTCGCGACCCCTCCCTCGTCGCTCCCTCCACCGTCTCCCGCCCGGCCCGGCGGGTCGCCGCCGCGCGGAACGGGAGCGAGGGAATCGCCCGCCGATCGGTTTGTCAACGTCGCGAGAAACGACGCGAGTTGACGCCGCTCCGCGTCCTTCAAGTCAAAAACGGGCATCCGGTGGCTGCCGTTGATCGTCTCGGGATGCGCAAGCCATTCATCAAAAAAAGCCTCGGGACGCTTTTCCGCAATGTGAGTCAGGTCTCCCCCGCCGAACAGTCCGGGACTACGCATCCGTTCGAACGAATGGCATGCGAGGCACCCCGTCGTGAGGAACAGGCGGCGGCCCTCATCACGATCCTCGCGCGATTCGGGCCGTTGCCGAGCCGCATCGCCCGTTCTCCCGGATGCATTCGACACGGTCCCGGATAGGAAGGCGACCAGAGCGGCCGTATCATCGGCGCTGAGCGCGTAGTAGGGCATTTCGCGGTCGAGCGGGCTTTCGATCGGCTCCGAACCGCTCGGTTCGCCAGCCTCCGTTTCGGTATTGGTGTTGGTATTGGTATTGGATTTGGACTTGGATCTGGATCTCGCTTCGTCCGTGCTCGATGAGGGATTCCCATCGCCCGCCGCGCGGGATCGACGCGACAGCGACTCGGCGATCCAACCGGGCTTCACGTATCGGCCCGCCATCGAGAGATCGGGCGCGGCGAGCATCCCGACGCCGGGTCGCTCGGATTCGCCGTGGCACGCGTCGCAGCGCAGCGCGCGGGCCAAGCGGCGGCCACGTTCCGCGGAAGACGACACATCCGATCCGCCGTCGTGCGCCAAGTGCCGTTCATCAATCCGTTCCAACCCGAACTGAGGCCCGCTCCAGTAGAGGCCGAGTCTCGGCTCGGTTCCGCCACGCTCGTATTCGACTTCGAGCGGATGCCATGCGAACGCCAAGGTGATCGGTTGGGAACTCGACCAGGCCGGCGCTCCGTGATCGACGTCGAGCACGGCGGTTCCGTTGAGTCGGACTCGGACTTTGCCGCTCGCAAATACATGGAGTTGATAATCCCCGTCCGATTCGGACATGAGATACCCGCTCCATCGCGCGGAAAACGGGCCGGTGTCGAGCGTCGCATCGGGCCGCCCGCCACGCCATGCGAACGAGAGCACGGGGTCGATCCGTTCGGGCGAGACGGCCGTCGCCGATTGAAACACGGCCCGCAGTCCGGGCGCGCGGACCGGCTCGCCGAATTCGTCGCCCCGCGCAAGCCCCGTGAGCAAACAGACGACGGTTGCCGCTCGGACCATCGCCGCGCCATCCCGGATCGGTATCCCAAAATAACTCATGCGTACGTGATGGGAAGGTTTTGGTTGTGGTTTTGGTCTTGGTTGTGGTTTTGGTCTTGGTTGTGGACTGGATGCCAGCTTCCCTCGCGTACGCGTCGGGTTACGCATTCAACGCGACGGTGGGCAAGGCGTCGCTGTCCGGTTAACGCCAGTCGGCGAGCGGATTGCCGCGCGGCGCGAGTGGGATCGGAACGGGCGCGCGGGCGCGGTGGGAGGCGAATACGGCCAGGATCATCTCGATCGTCGCGCGGGCTTCGTACACATTGCATTCGGGCAACCGGTCCCCTTCGATGGCGGCGAGGAGATCGCGGCATGCGATGACATTACCCGCTCGCAAGCCGCCGTCGGCCAACGGCTCCTCGCGCCCCGGTCCCATCGAACTGATGGGGATCCAATTCGCTCCGGTACGGCCCGGCGACCATGCGGGATCGGCAAGGAAATGGGCGGCCGGAAGATGGCCCGTGAGGATCTCGATGACCCCCTTCGAGCCATAGACTTGCAGGCCGAACCGGCCGCCGTTCGCGTTCTTGCGCGATCCGAAATAGGCGACGGCTCCCCGCGCGAGTCCGTACATGGCCTGGACGGAATCGCCGACGAGCGGACCGATACCTTCGTTCCCCTCGCGGACATCGCCGGGTCCGGCCGTACGTCCGTCGACCCGCACGTCCGCGAAGCACCATTTCGGTTCGCCGCCGATGACGTGGATGAGGTTGAAGAGATGGCTGCCGAGCACCCAAAGGTCCTCGCCTCCGCCCCGCGCGTCTTCCTTGCCTCGCGCCCGCAATTCCAAGACGTCGCCGATCGCGCCTTCGCCGATCATGTCGCGAACGGCCTTCAATTTCGGGCTGTAACGCGTTTGATGGGCGATCGCGAGCTTGACTCGGTTCCGTTCGCAGGCCGCGACGATCTGGTCGGCCTCGTCAAGCGTTCGGCAGAACGGTTTCTCCATGAACACATGGCAACCGTGTTCGGCGGCCGCGACGATCATGTCGCGATGTTGGTCGAGCCACCGGGGTCCGATCGCCGCGATATCGGGTCGGAGCTTGTCGAGCATTTCGCGGTAGTCGCGGAATCCGCGCGGCGCGCGCAGCCGACCGACGGCTTGCGACAGACCACCTTCGTCCGCGTCGGCGACTCCGACGATCTCGCACTCGGGCAATTCAAGCCATACGGTGTCGACATCGTGGCCGTAGTTGCCGCGCCCCGTGTGGCCGATCACCGCGACGCGGTATCTCGCTCTTCGGATCATTGCCTTCCGCTGGGGAATCGGAGTGACGTGGATTGGGTAATGCCCCGTCACTGTACACGAAGGGCCTCCCGCGTGTCCAACGATATCCGCGACCCGGGTGATCGCGTTCGTTCCAGTGTTCCCGCCGCGTCTTCGCGCCTCCGCGTGAGATGTCTTCTCCTACGCGAAAGAAAAACGGCTCGCGCGGAGCCGCTGAGACGCGGAGAAGCAGGGAAACAGGGACGCAGGGAAACAAGCCGGAAAAGCAACGGCCCTGATACACCCCCGTCGGGGACTCGCTTGGAATCCCTCGCGTCACAGAGGCCGACGTCCTTCGCGCGATCCGAGATTTGGATCGATCAACGGTCAAGGCTTTGGCAATCCACCGCCGCCCGGCAATCCACCGCTCATGCCGGGTACGTCACCGCTCATGCCGGGTACGCCACCGCTCATGCCGGGTATGGAACCGTCCGGATTGCCGAGCATATTGGCGAGGTCAGCCAAGCCGCTCGCGTCGCCCATTCCAGGCGCGCCGGACCCGTCGGCGCTCGGATTACCGCCTCCCGGGTTCGCCCCATGAACGCCAAACGCATGTTGTCCGAACTGGTGTTGTCCGAACTGATGTTGACCGAATTGGTGCGGCGCGAACCGATGGGCCGTGAACTTATGGGATCCGAATTGATGAGCTTGGTATGCGTGGCTCCGGTACTGGTGTTGGAGCGAACGTCCCTGCTGCTGGGCCTCGGCGAGCGAAGGGAACAGGCAGCAAACGGCAAGACCGAGGACAACGAATGCGCGCACCATGACCATCACCTGGACAAGATGAGGGAACCGGCCGTCGGGAAAGGCCCGGCGAGGGGCGAATCGGGGGGGAGCAAGGCCCGCGGGATTCGCCATCGAAAATCTAGGTCATGGGACGCGATTGTCAAAAAAAGACGGCGAACAGCCTATTTGTCCTTCGCCTTGTCCTTCGCCTTGTCCTTGTCCTCATCCGCCGGTTTTTCGGAGGGGGGTTCTTTGTCGGCGTCTTTGGCCGACGAGCGGCGGGATGTGCCGCGGCCCTTGGGTTTGGGCGATTCGAGCGGCGTTTCGGACGTGATGACGAGTTCGGTCGCGATCGCGCGGCCCGAGATCGATTCGTATTTCCAGCCTCGCACGTCGACCTTGTCACCTGGCCGAGCCAACGTGTAGTCGGAGACTTCGACGAGCACTTTCAGATCGTCGCCGACCTCGACCGTGATCGGTTGGCCGGCCTGGATGGTCATTTTGTTTTTCTTGATGCCGAGGAATCGGCCTCGCACAAGGCACGCGACGGCCTTGTCCTTGTCGGCCTTGTCCTTGTCGGCCTTGTCCTTGTCGGCCTTGTCCTTGTCGGCTTTGGGATCGGACTCCCCGGCGGCGAACCCACCAAACCCGCCTTGGCTGAACGAGAACTCTTGGACGACGCCGAGCTGCATATCTTTTTTCGGCGTGAACACGGTCATTTCGGTGACGATGGCGTCGGCCTGGAGTTTTTGGTTGAGGTTGGCGCGGATCTGGACCCACGTGCCCGGGCGGACCCAATCGGCCAGCGCCGTCCCCAGGTATTGGACTTCGGTCCGCTCGGGTTCGACCTTGATCAGCCAGGACGTGCCCGACTTCTCGGTCATCTGCATGAGGCCGGGCCCCAGATCGGCGACGGTGCCGGTGAGATTCACGTTTTCGCGTTCGCCCTGCTGTCCACGGACTGAGGTGGTAGGCGGAACGCACAGCAGGAAGGCGACGGCGAACGACGCGGCGGACGGGCGTGATGCGGGCATGGCGGGCGTTTCCGGAGTTGGCGAAACGGGCGAAATCCGGCGACCGGGGCTGGTCACCCGGCGCGTCCGCCCTCCAGCATAGCCGATCGCCGGGAAAAACGCCAAGCGTTCGTTCGGTTGTCGGTCGACGAAAGGACCATTATAATCACGCGATTCCGCGGAAATTCGGTTGGAAGAGAGGAGACGGATCGTGGCGATTCGAGTGGCAATCAACGGGTTTGGACGGATCGGTCGGCTGACGTTTCGGAATCTGGTGAGCCGCAAGTCGGAGTTCGAGGTGGTTGGCATCAACGACCTTACCGACAATGCGATGCTCGCCACGCTGCTCAAGTACGACAGTGTCCACGGCCGTTTTGACGGAGAAGTCGGCCACGACGCGGAGCATCTTTTCGTCAACGGCGTGCCGATCCGGGCGGCGTCGGAACGGGATCCGCTCAAGCTCCCCTGGAAGGCGCTGGGCGTCGACATTGTGATCGAGAGCACGGGCGTGTTCACGGGCCGGGCGGCGGGCGGCAAGCCCGGTTACGACTCGCATATCGAGGCGGGCGCCAAGCGGGTCGTGCTGAGCGCTCCGGCGAAGGACCCTCCCGATTTGACGTGCGTGCTCGGCGTCAACCATGACCGGCTGACTCCCGCCATGCGGTGCGTTTCGAACGCGAGCTGCACGACGAACTGTCTCGCCCCCGTCGCGAAAGTCCTGCACACGACGTTCGGTATCGAATCGGGCCTGATGACGACCGTCCACGCCTACACGAACGACCAGAACGTGCAGGACCTGCCGCACAAGGATCCGTATCGAGCTCGGGCGGCGGCGATCAACATCATCCCCACGACGACCGGCGCCGCGAAAGCGGTGTCCGACGTCATCCCCGAATTGAAGGGCAAGCTGACGGGCGTGGCGCTGCGCGTTCCCGTGCCGACGGGCAGCGTGATCGATCTGACGGTCAACCTGTCGCGCGACGTCACGAAAGCCGAAATCAACTCGGCGATGAAGGCGGCCGCCGAAGGTTCGCTGAAGGGGATCTTGAAGTACACCGAGGATCCGATCGTTTCGTCGGACATCGTCCACGATCCGCACAGCTCGATTTTCGCCGCCGATTTCACGCAGGTGCTCGGCGAGAAAGGGAAGCTCGTGAAGATCGTGAGCTGGTACGACAACGAGTGGGGCTACAGTTGCCGGACGGCCGATCTCTGCAAGATCCTCGGTTCGTTTTCCTGAGCCCGGGCGCGGTGGGAGTCGGCATGTGATTGTCGTCGCATTGACGCTGTTGCTCGTCTGGCTCTACGCCGAAGTGGCCCTCTTGCTCTATGTGTCGCAGCACATCGGCTTCCTTTCCGCGCTCCTGTTGACCATTGTGTCGGGCGGCGTCGGCTACCTCGTCGTGCGGCGGCAATTGATGCGGCTCGCCCATCGGTTGGCGCGCGAGCTGAACGAGGGCCCGCTTACCGTCGATGCGCTGGTGGACATGATCGGTCTGCTCGCGGCCGGCCTGCTCATGATCACTCCGGGCCTGATCACCGACGTAGCCGGCTCGCTGCTCCTGGTCCCTCCGGTGCGCCGAGTGGTCGGCAAGTACGTTTTTGGAAAATGGTCGCGCTGGAAATTCGCGACCACGACCCGCTTCCGCCGACCGCTCGACGACGACCGCGTCATCGACGGGGTGGTCGAGGACGACAAGGAATAGGCGAGCGGAGGCACATCCATCCACGGAAGATTGGTTCATGAACCTGCCAAAACGTGGCCAAGCCATCGTCGATAATTGAAGGCGAAGCGAACACTCTGTCGTCCTGAATCGGATTGCGGCGCGAACGACCGAGGACGGTCGTTCTGTAGGACGACAGTCCTCTGTCGTTCTGAACCGGCTCCGAGCCCGAGGCGGCGAGCCTATTTGTCAACCAAGGAAATGACCAATTTCTTGCCCAAGGCGTCCGCGTACGTGACCAGCGTCGCGACAGTCGGATTGGAATCGGCGGCGTTTTCCAGTTTGGAAAGGTTTGACTTGGCCATTCCGGTCCGTTCTTCCATAGTCGCCAAGCTGACTCCCTGGGACTCGCGTTCGCGTTTCAATACCTGGAGCGTCTTTTCCAGCGTTGCCATGCCGCGTCGCTTCGCGCTTCGGAGTCGCTTGGCGAGAGAGAGGATCTCATCCCGTTCCTCCGTTTCGATCGTGCGGCGCACTTCGTTGATCGTGGCTTGCTGTTCCGGCGTCAATTCCAAGTAGCGTCGCTGCGATTTCCGCGTGGTCATGGGCTATCCCTCATCGGGTTCGTAGGCCGTGATCGGCAGTACCGTAACTTCGTCCAGCAGTTCGTAGACACAGGCCAAGTACTTGCCCGTAGTCGTAGCACCAAACGCGATGGGGCGACCCGTCGTTCGGCTTGATTGCACCCAATCCGGATCTCCAACCACTTCTTCGAAATCTTCCGGTGTCACCCCGTTTTCCGCGAGATGTACTTCGCTCTCTCTCGTCCACTGATAGCGGTAGAAAGGCATCCGCCGCGGCTCCGTTGTTATGCTTAAATATAACTCCCCGAGAGGTGTGAGCAAGGAGGCCGTGTTTGGTCTCGGTTGAAGAGCCCATGCACTCGCCCATTACGAGTTGTCTGGGACGCGGCGCCAAGATCGGTGTGTTCCGCTTTCGTTCTGTTCCATTCCCGGCCATTCGTGCCATTCGTGGTCACTTCCCTCACTTCCCGCGCGGATTTCGGTCTGGACGCGCCCCGCGGATTCCCTATACTCCGCATCCCTTCTGAAGTTCGCGCGGTGAGTAACCGGGGACATTGCGCGTGGCGCGAGGTCGGCGCGGGAAGGCGGCCGCGCGGCGCGGGTCCGACCTCGGCCAGCCAGGAGACGTCGCATGGCGCCGTTCATGCTCCGAATACCCTCGTTCGTCGGCCTTTTCGCTCCGATCGTGCTCGCCACACTTTCCGCCGCCGCACAGCCGACGCCAGTTCCAGCGCCCGCACCCGCACCAGCACCAAAAACGGTCGCGAACGAGGCGGATCCGACGATCTGGTTGATGTCCGTACCGAAACGCCATGCGGCCGCCGCCGCATTCCTGCGGATCACCCCCGGCGAAACGACCCGCGCCGCGGTCGATGAGGCGATGGGCGAGCCCAAATCGCGGTCCGACGACCAAGGCACCGTGCGGCTCACCTACCAGGTCGGGCCGTTTTCGAGCGTGGACGTCACGCTGCGCGATGCTGTCGTCGCGTCGATCCGCGCCGTGTTCGAATCCCCCAAGGAACTCGACGCGCTCGTCCGGGAACTCGACCTCGGTCGGTTCGCGATGGTCGCCGACGCGGTTCCCGCCGGCTCGCCGCGCGGCATGTTGGTCCCCGACCGCGGACTGCGCATCGGTCTGGCCGACGGTCCGGAACTCCTAGTGACTGAAATCCGGCTGGAGCCGCCCGCCGCCCGCGATTTCATCCGCCGCGCGCGTTTTGACGGCGGCATCCTCTTCCGCGAGCAGCTCGCCGATCTGGAACAAGCTCTCGTCATGGAACCCGATTCGACCGACGCGCTCGTCGCCATCGCGCGGATCTGGTCTCGGGCGGGATACGCCGAGCCCGCTCGACGGCGCTTGGCCGCGTCCACCCCATCGGCGGCGAAGGCGAACCCCACGCCGGCGCCGGCGACGAACGGAGAATCGGCGTCCGAGGCCGCCGGGGATCGTCCGGCCGCGATCCGCATCGAACGAGCCCGCTTGGCATGCATGCTCGGACGCGCCGACGAGTCCCGCGCGGAGCTCGGCGAACTCGCCCAAGGTCTCGATGACCAACCGGCGCTGAAGTGCCGCGCCTTGCTGGTCGACGCGGACATTCTCGCTCGACAACGCCCTCCGGTCGACTCGAAGCGGGTCCTCGACCGTTACCTCGCGGCGATCGACGCGGCCGAGCGGTGCTTCAAGGGCGGCACGCCGCTCGAAGCGCACGACGCGCACGACGTTCTGCTCGAAGCCCACTGGGATTCGGCGCGGGTGATCGCGCGCAGCGCGTTCCGCAACAAGGAAGAGACCGTGGCGAAATGGCTGGCGAATGCCGAACGGCTCCTACCCGCCGACCCCGCGCTCGATGGTCTTTCGTTATCCCACTGGGACCACATGCTCGTACGACTCGAATGCGACGTCGAGCTCGGCGGCCGAGCTTCGTCGCGGGATGTCGAAGCATGGTTGTCCCGCGCGGCCGATCGATGGTTGGGAGCGGTCCGAGACGACCTGGGTGAACGCTACGTGCGCGCGTCGCACGGACAGGGCCTGCACCTCGCCGCGCGATCGCTGCTCATGACGGGCGACGCGACGATCGCGGAAACGCTCGCCGATCGAGCGGCCGACATCCTCGCGGCGACGGCGCGGCAGGTTCCGCCGCACGCGCCGAGCGAAGCGTGGCTCGGCCAAGCCTGTTTCCTGCTCGGCTCGATCAACGCCGTGGGCCGGCGCGATCATACGGCCGCCTCGCGCTGGTACGACAAGGCCATCCCCCTGCTCGACGCGCGGCGCGAGTCGATCGCCGATATTCCGGGCCGCGAACTGGGCGATCAGATGGTGAGCATCGGCATTTCGCAGTGGGAGAGCGGCGACCGCGAGGAAGGCGCGCGGTGCACCGAACGCGGATTGACGCTCATCCGCGAGTCGATCCAAGCGGGCGAATGTCCCGAAGACGCCCAAGGCGTCGCGTGCAACAACCTGGCTCTGATGTACGGCGAACTGGGCCGATCCGACAAGGCGCGCGAAATGGCCGAGTTCGCTCGGCGATTCGAGAAACCGGCCGCGCCGCGCTAGGACTTTGTCACAGGCGGGAGTTCCGGCCCAACTCGCGGGGAATTCGACCGCGAATCACACGAATGGCACGAATAGGGCCGGTTCGTGAGGCCCCGCGCTGAAACTCGGGCGGCCTTTGGCCGTTACGGTTTCCGTTCGGAGACGCCGTCGGCGGTGGGGAAGTCCTCGGGCAGTTCTTGGGTGACGGCGCCGGAGGCCGCCCATTCGGCGCCGCGCTGGAGGCACGCGATGAAGCCGGAGCACGACTGCGAGTTGTTGCCGTGGCCCATCGGTGTGTGGAAGACGCGGCCCTTGCCGTATTCGAGCACCATCAACATCGGTTCGTGGCGTCCGCTTCCGCCCTTCGCGGGATCGGCGAACGCGGTCGCGAGGATCTTGAGATTTTCCCCCGGCCCGCGCAGAAAGTCGTACAGCTCGTCCTGTACGTGCATCCATGCGGCCGGCATGCCGCGCGTGATCGGGTGGTCGCCGTCGCGCGTGACGATCAGGAACGGATGCTGGGGACCATGGTGACCGCCGGGACCCGGTTTGGCATCGCGGACGACCTGACCTCGCTCGTCGACAAACACGTAGGGCCCCGATTTCTCGTTCCGGCCTCCCCAGCCGCCGAGCCCGATCATGGTGTTGTATTCGCTCCAATCGCCGAACGCGTTGTTCGCGGCGTGGACGACGACGAATCCGCCGCCCGCCGAGACATAGTCGACAAACGCCTTGCGCGTTTCGGCGGGCCACGGAGCGCCGTTGTAGTTCGAGACGACGACCTGGTACTTCGCGAACTCGGGCCGAAACGCCGGGTCCTCGCCCTGCGGCGCCGTCCGAGCGATGTCGACCGAGAAGAGGCCCGTCGCTTTGAGGTACCCTTTCATCATGTCCGTCGTTTGCGGCCAGTTGCCGTGGTTGTTTTGGCCGTCGACGATCAGAGCCTTCCATCGCGGTTCGGCTCGAAGTTCCGAATAGCCGTTCGGACCCGCGCAGGCCAGGATGCCGGCGGAAACGAGGATCGGTAGGACGATGCGGCGAGTCGTATTCATGGGATGGCTCCGGCGGGCGCGAACGCGATGATCCAGGCGACCGGCCCGCGCCATCGGACGCAAAGCCGTCTCCCCCACACCGCCTAGCTTACGGCACGCCAACCCCGCGCGTAAACGTGGGTCGCGCCGGTCACCCGTTCCCGTTCCTATTCCAGTCCTATTCCAGTCCTATTCCAGATCGCGCGAGTCGATCAACTCCATCAGTCGTGCGCCAAGTTCGGGCGGGAAACGGTCGAACCAGGTTGCATCGATCAGTCCCACCCCGAGCAGATCCAGCAAATGGACTCGGTCTCGCAATCGAAACGAGGTCAGCTTCATGCGAACCAGGGCGTCGAGCGCGGCAACGGTGAATTCGGGTCCCGCTTGCGACTCGGTAACATCCGGAGCGGGCAAGAGGTAATCGGTCCGCGCCTTTTCGCGCGCGAAAACGACGTAAACCGCGCTCCGGACCGATCCCTCAGGTCCGTCGAGGAACATCTCGACGCCCGCGACACTCCGATGGACGAAACCGGCCGACCGCACGGCCTGGATGACGCGTTCGAAATCCTCGCGTCGGATCAGAATATCGACATCCTTGGTATTTCGTACCGCCTCGACGTCGACTCGAGCGACCCATGCCGCGACGGCGTTTCCGCCAACCACCGCATACGGGATACCGGCTCGATCGAGGGCGGCGGCCAAACGACGCGTTCGTTCCCGCACGGCATCCACGGCGGCGATCGTTCTTTCCCAGGAAAAGTCCCCCAGTCCGGCAGTCATCGCGTACCGGCACCCCTCGTCAAACAGAGCCGTCGTCCCTCGATCCCTTCTCCGCCGACCACGCGCCTCCGTCATGGACGATGATGACGTTGGCCGCTTCCGGTGGGAAACGCTCGCCCGGCGTTCCCGTTCCCCAAACGGCGCTGGTCCGGCACCAGCATACCACGAATCGCATGCGTCCGACGCGACAACGGCTCTTCCCGCACGCCGCGTCGCTCCGGTTCGACGCATGCGGCGGAGCTGGGCCGTGGGTCGGTTCGGCCGCGTTTGGCCGCAACGGCGACGTCGGTCGGCAATTAGAATGGATGGGAGGCCGGTCGAGGCCGCGTACGTGATGCGTGCGGCGCGCCGATCGGAATGAACCTCGGCCATCGGAGTTTCGCTTGGATGGACCAACCCGACGGGATGGACACGCTGCTCCACCTCGATCACGTCGACCGTACGTTTTGGATGGGCGAGGTGCCGGTCCGGGTGCTCACCGGCGTCGACCTGCGCATCCGCGACGGTGAATTGCTGTCGATCGTGGGGCCGAGCGGATCGGGGAAGACGACCATCCTGAACCTGATCGGCGGCCTCGATCAACCGAGCTCGGGCCACGTCTGGTTTCGCGGCCGGGATCTTGGGGCGGAGACCGAGTCGGGATTGACGCAATACCGTCGCGCGCACGTCGGGTTTGTCTTCCAGTTCTACAACCTTGTTCCCAATCTGACGGCTCGGGAGAACGTCATGGTCGCCGCCGAACTCAGCGACACCCCGCTTGAGGTCGACGGCGTTTTGGGGCGGGTCGGGCTGTCGGATCGCGGTGCCCATTTCCCGTCGCAACTTTCGGGCGGTGAACAGCAGCGTGTCGCCATCGCGCGTGCCGTCGTGAAGAACCCGACACTCCTGCTCTGCGACGAACCGACCGGCGCGCTCGATCTGCCGACGGGCCGCACCGTATTGCGGATCCTGGCCGATCTCAACCGCGAGCTTGGCAAGACGGTCATCATCATCACGCACAACGCGGCCTTGTCGCGCGTCGCCGATCGCGTCGTGCGGCTCGGCTCGGGAACCGTGCGCGCGATCGAAGCGAACGCGGTGCCGCAACCGCCCGAGGAGATCGTCTGGTGAGCGTTCTCCATCGAAAGCTGCGGCGCGATTTGTGGTCGTCCGGCCTCTTGCTGCTCGCGGTCGCCGCGATGATCACGATCGGCGTGGTCTGTTTCATCGCCATGCAATCGGCGTACTTCAACTTGCGGTCGGCCATGTCGGACTACTACCGGCAGTGCCGAATGGCCGACTTCTGGATCGATCTGCGCAAGGCTCCCGTGGCCGAACTGAACGACGCGATGCGCGTGGCGGGCGTCGCCGATTGGAGGGACCGGATCGTGTTTCCGGCGATGATCGACCTTCCGGGCCGGGACGCTCCGATCAACGCGCGCGTCATCGCGCTTCCCGACCGGTCCCGGCCCGCGATCAACGACATCGTGATCCGGAGGGGCACGTATTTCACGGACGATCGCGACGAGGAGATCATTCTGAGCGCAGCGTTCGCGGCGAAGCACGAACTCGAGCCGGGCGACTCCGTGCCGCTCATCATCAACCGGCGCCGCCACGCGCTGCGCGTCGTGGGAACGGCGATCGCCGCCGAGTTCACCTATATGCTCGACGCCGGGGCGCTGCTTCCCGACCCGGAACGGTTCGGCGTCGTGTATGTGAAGCGGCGATTCGCCGAGGACGTCGACGACATGTCGGGCGCGGCGAACCAGATCATCGGGACGTTGACGCCGGAGGGCCACGCGCGGGCCGAGAGCGTGCTGAGACGGCTTGAAGCGAACCTCGACGCGTTCGGCGTGCTTGCCGCCATTCCGCGCCGGTTGCAGGCGTCGCATCAATTCCTGAGCAATGAAATCGTGGGGCTCCGCGCGTTCGCGACGGTCGTGCCCGGCGTATTTCTCGTCACGGCCGCGCTCGTCCTCAACGTGCTCCTGGGCCGGATCGCGCGGCAGCAGCGGACGGTCGTCGGAACACTCAAGGCCCTCGGCTGCCCGAATCGGATCGTCTTGCGCCATTTCCTCGCGTACGGCGCGGCGGTCGGAATCGCGGGCGGAGTCGCGGGCAGCGCGCTCGGATACCTCGCCGCGCTCGGCATGACCCAGGTGTACCGGCAGTTCTTTGAATTCCCGAGTCTGGGCGCGCGGTACTATCCGGGCACGCACGCGATCGGGATCACGGTGAGTATCGCGTGCGCCCTTCTGGGGAGTCTCCGCGCGGCGCGGGCGATGGTCGGCCTTCGCCCGGCCGAGGCGATGCGGCCCGAGCCGCCCGGTCGAGGCGGCACCGTCGCGCTCGAACGGATCCCCTGGCTATGGCGCCGGCTCGGCACGTCGTCCCGCATGGCCGTTCGCAATGTCCTGCGCGGCCGATGGAGGACGGCGGTGACCGTGTTCTCCTCGCTCGCCGGCGCCGCGCTGCTCGCCAACGGATTCATGTTCCTCGAGGCGCACCACTTCCTGCTCGATTTCCAATTCGAAAAGGTGCTGCGCGGCGATCTGGACGTCACGTTCACGAGCGAACGAGGCGTCGGGGCGCTCGACGAGCTTCGGCGCGTGCCCGGCGTGCTGCGCGTCGAACCCCAACTCGATCTCCCCTGCTCGCTCGTCCACGGCAACGCGCGCCGGCTGATGGCGGTGACCGGCCTGGTGCCCGGCTCCGAACTCCTTACGCCGCGCGATGCCGACGGCAATCCCCTGGCGATCCCCGAATCGGGTCTGATCGTCAACCGCGAGCTGGCGCGGCGTCTGCGCGTCGAGCCGGGCCAGCCGATCGCCATCCATCCGGTGCGCGGCGACCGCGAGCCGCGCCTCGCCGTGGTCGGCGGGCTCGCCGACAGCTTCATGGGAATGGCCGCCTACGCGAACATCGACTACCTCAGCCGCGTGCTCGGCGAGTCGTTCGTCATGACGGGAGCTCAGCTCCGCGTACCCGACGACCCCGGAACGCTGCGATCGATCCACGCCGAGCTCAAGCGGATGCCGGGCATCCAGTCGGTGCGGTCCAGGCGTGACATGACTCGGACACTCCGAGCCACGCTCCTGCGGCACCAACGCGTCTTCATCACGCTGCTCGTCGTCTTCGCCGGTTCGATGTTCTTCGGCGGGATCCTCAACGCGTCGTACGTGAGCTTCCACGAGCGGCGCCGCGAGGTCGCGAGCCTGCGCGCGCTCGGATACACTCCGCGGGAACTCGGCGGCGTCTTCCTTCGCGAGGCGTTTCTCGTGAACGTCACCGGCTCGCTCCTCGGAATCCCGGTCGCCCACGGACTCGTGTGGCTCACCGCACAAACGTACGACAACGAGTTCCTCCGGCTTCCGATCGTCACGGCGCCGTGGATCCCCGTGACCACGGTCGCGGTCGGCATCGTATTCACTCTGCTGGCGCACGGGCTGATCCATCGTTCCATTTCCGACCTACCGATCCGCGAGGCGCTGAACGTCCGGGAGTAGGCGTCGCCGCGTTCGCTCGATCGTCACCTCCAATCGGCTCGACGGGAACCACTCATGGCAAGGCAACGTGGATGGCGCATCGCGGTCGTTCCGCTCGGGCTCGCGGCGGTGGGCGCGTTCGTGGTCTGGCGGTCGTTCCGCGCGGCGCCGATCGACGTGTTCGTCGAACGGGTCTCGGCCGCGCCGATCCGCGCGTACCTGGATGAACGAGGCACGACGCGCGTGCCGCGCCGGATCGTCATCGCCATGCCGTATGATGGCCGAGCGGAACGGATCGAGCTCGAGGTCGGCGACGAGGTTCGCGAAGGGCAGGAACTCGCGAGGCTCGTTCCGCGCGACGGCGAGCTTGAGCTGGCGGCGGCCGAGGCCGTCGTCGCCCGACTCCGCGCCTCGCTCGCCGAAAACGCCGACGTCTCGCTCGAATCGACCGCCTTGACCCAGACCGATGTGATGATCTCCGCGATGAAGGCGATGGCGGCGGCCGCCGCCGAGCAGAAACGGTCGATGGACGCGTGGATGCGCTACTATCAGGCGAATGCCGAACGAACGGCGGCGCTCGCGCAGACCGAGGCCGAATCGCGCGACGCGCTCGAATTGGCCGAGACCAACCGCGAGGCAAGCCGATCCGATCTCGATCGGCAAACCAAGAATGTCGAATACCAGAATTTCATGGTCCAGGCGATCGAGCTGGCTCCGCGCATGATTCGCGACTATCTGGGGAGGAAACGGCTGCGAGGCGACGTCATCCGGCAGGAGTTGGCCGAGGCCGAGGTCAAGTGCGATCAGGCGCGGGTCCGCGTCGAACGGGCCGCGGTGAGGAGTCCGATCGACGGAGTCGTGCTCCGGCGGGCCGTCGACGGTGAGCGGTATCTGGCGTCCGGCGCGGAACTGCTCGTGCTCGGCGACCTGGGCGAATTGGAGGTCGAATCGGAAATGCTGACGCAGGAAGCCGCGCGCGTTCGCGCGGGCGATCCCGCCGAAATCTACGGACCGGCCGTCGGACGCGACGCGGGCAAGGGGTTCGACGGCCGTGTGCTCCGCGTCGAACCCGAGGGATTCACGAAGGTCAGCTCGCTTGGCGTCGAGGAACAGCGCACGCGCGTGATCGCCGTGTGCGACGGACTCGCCGAACGGCCGGCGGATCGAGGTCGGTTGGGCGCGGGGTTCCGAGTCCGGTTGCGGGTCTTCACGGCGTCGCGCGACGCCGCCCTCGCCGTTCCCCGTTCGGCCCTGTTCCGCGACGATGCCGGAGGTTGGGCCCTGTTCGTCGCGCGCGAGGGTCGAGCCCGGCGGTGTTCGGTCGAAATCGGTATCATGAACGACGAATCGGTGGAGATCACGCGGGGCATCGATGCGGGAGAGCTCGTCGTCGTCGCGCCCGAAAGCGCGCTCGTGGACGGCGCGCGGGTCCGCGTGCGGGAGTCGGCAAGTCCGCGAGCGGGAGTCGAGGAATGAACGTGCGCGACAGGTGCGTGCTTGTGACCGGCGCCGCTTCGGGGCTCGGCGCCGCGTGCGTCCGCAAACTGCGCGAAGCCGGCGCCCGCGTCGTCGCGTTCGACCGCGCCGAACAGGGCCCAATCGAAGGCGACGGATTGATCCCGATCGCCGGCGACGTGGCCGATGAATCGGACGCGCGGCGCGCCGTCGACGCGGCCGTACGGTGGGGTGGACTGCACGGCGTCGTCCAGTGCGCGGGGATCCTTCGGGGCGGAAGGTTGGTCTCCCGCCGCGGCCCCCATCCGCTCGATGCATTCATCGAAACCGTTCGCGTGAACCTGATCGGCACGTTCAACGTCGCCCGGCTCGCGTGCGAACGGATTCAGGCGAATGCGCCGAACGAGGACGGCGAGCGGGGCGTGTTGATCCACACGTCGTCGATCGCGGCGTTCGAGGGCCAGGTCGGTCAGGCCGCGTACAGCGCGTCGAAAGGCGGCGTCGCCGCCATGACCTTGCCGCTCGCCCGCGAACTCGGGCCGCTCGGAATCCGTGTCGTCGCCATCGCGCCCGGCGTCTTCGAGACGCCCATGATGCGGGCGACTTCCGATGCGCTGCGCCGATCGCTCGCCGAACAGATCCCGTTTCCGCCTCGGTTCGGACACCCCGATGAATTCGCCGAACTCGTGCTGCACGTCTTTCAAAACCCGATGCTCAACGGCACCGTCCTGAGGCTCGACGGCGGTTTGCGGATGCCCGGCGCATAGCCGGAAAAACGATGGGGAAAGAACGGGGGGGTCAGACCCACCGTTCCTCGCGATACCACGCGCCCGTCGCGCGGAGTCGTTCCCTGAGCGGATGGGCGGGCTCGAATCCGAGCCCGGTCCGCGCCTTCTCGCCCGAGCAGACCCAGCCGGGGGCCGTTCCCTCGCGGATCTTGTCCCGGTTGAAGAGATGGGCGCGGCCCCGCGCGCGGCTGACGAGTTCATTCGCCGCGGCCGCGGACCAAAGCACGGCGCGGGGCAATCGAACCACGCGGATCGCGCGGTCGGGGACGATACCTTCGGCGAGCTTATGCCCGAGTTCCTCGTAGGTCAGGTATTCGCGCACGACGCCGAAGTAGATCCCGCGACCGGGTTCGGCGTTCGCGCCGGGCGGGGCGAGCCGTTCACCGCGTTCGGCGGCGAGTCGCATCACGCGGATGAGGTCGTCGACGTGGATGAAGGAAAGCCGCGGGGATCGGAATCCCGGATTCACATGCAGCCGCCATCGATAGAGGCTTTGCGCGATCGGGTGCATCCCGACGTCGTACGGGCCAAAGACGATCCCCGGCCGCACGATCGTGATCGGAAGCCGGTCGGCCCAGCGCGCGGCCGCGCGTTCCCCTTCAAGCTTGCTGGCGCCGTACCGGGAGACCGGGCCGGGCGGGTCGGATTCGGACCGCATCGCGTTCGGCTCGACCGGCCCCGCCGCGGCGATCGACGACGCGGCCACGACGCGGGGCGGCGACTCGATCGCCGAACACGCCCGCAACAGCTTGTCCATCCCCTCGCCGTTGACGCGGAACAAGTCGCGATCGTTCAGCGCGCAGGTCAATCCGGCGAGATGAAAGACCGTATCGACGCGTTCGAGCGCGGCGGCGAGCCCCGATTCGGAGGTCACATCCCCCTCGACCCGTTCGATGCCCGGCGATCGGAGCCGTTCGATCCGCGACGATGAGCGGACGAGGCACCGCACGTCGTGGCCTTCCGAGGCCAATTGTCGAGCGAGATGTCCGCCGATGAAGCCGCTCGCTCCTGTGACCAGAATCTTGCCCATCGATCGCGGGTCCTCGCCGAGCGCCGGTGGTTTGCTTGACGGATGCCTGGTGCTAGAGTAATCGCTTTGTCGGACTTGGGAAATCGGATTCATGAGCCAACTTATCGTCAAGCCGGTGGAAACGCGCGATGAGCGGCGCCGGTTTCTGGAGTTTCCCTGGACGCTGTACCAGGGCGACGCCCATTGGGTTCCGCCCCTTCGCCGGAACCAGAAGGAGATGGTCGGCTTCGTGCGGCATCCTTTCCACGAGCGCAACCGCGTGCGCGCGTTCCTCGCCACGCGGGACGGGCGGCCGTGCGGACGGATCGGCGCGATCATCAACCCGGATCATGTCACGCGCTACCAGGAACCGGTCGGCTTCTTCGGGTTCCTCGAGACGATCGACGACGCCGAGGTCGCCGGGCGCCTGCTGGACGCGGCGCGCGCCTGGCTGTCGTCCGAGGGCCTTCCGATCATGCGCGGGCCCGTGAATCCGTCGCTGAACTACGAATGCGGTCTGCTGGTCGAGGGGTTCGATTCGCCTCCGACGTTCATGATGACGTACAACAAGCCGTACTACGAACGGCTGTTGGTCGACTACGGCGTCGAGGTGGCGCAGAACCTCTATTCGTTTGAAGGCCATGTCGACATGCTCGACAACCTCGATCAGAAACTGCATTTCGTGATCGGCGAAGCGACACGGAGGTTCAAGATCCACTTGAGGCAGATCGACAAGCGGCGATTCCACGAGGAAGTGCTGATGTTCCTTGACATCTACAACCAGTCGCTCGGCGGGACGTGGGGGTTCACTCCCCTGTCGCAGGGCGAGGCCCGGAACATGGCGAAGTCCCTTCGCTACTTGATCGTGCCCGAGCTGACGGCGGTGGCCGAGGTCGACGGGAAGCCGATCGCCGCCGTGTTCGGGCTCTTGGACTACAACCCCCGGATCAAGGAGATCGACGGACGGCTGTTTCCGTTCGGTTTCCTGAAGCTGCTTTGGAACCGGAAGGGGATCCGCCGCGTTCGCCTCTTGAGCACGAACGTGTTGCCCGAGTATCAGCGATGGGGCGTGGGGCTGGTCGCCATGTCCCGATTGGTTCCGGACGTGGTCAAGTGGGGGATCAAGGAGGCGGAGTTTTCCTGGGTTCTCGAGAGCAACCACCTTTCGTTCAACACGCTCAAGCGCGGCGGCGCCCGGATCGCGAAGAAATACCGGATCTACGATATCGGAAGACCGAAGTCCGGAGGATAACGGGCCCGCTCGGCTTCGGGTCTCACGAGTCTTTGGGCGGGGCCGCGGGAGCGCGTGGGACGCCGGGATCGCCCGAGTCGATCAGCATGTAGCCGCCCCAGAACAGTGGGAAATCGCCTGGGACGGCTTCGGTAAACGTGCCCCGGTTCACGCGCGGCTCGTTCGTCAGGTCCAGTTCCTGCGATCGAAACAGCTCGACGCTCCGCTGCCACGCGTTCGCGGGCGCCGAGTGGGGAAGTTCCTGGAGGTATTCGCGGACGAGTTTCCGAGCGGACATTCCGCCGACTCGCCACCGGCTGATGAGCACCGAACGGCATCCCGACGCCATCAACCCGCTCACCGCGAGGAAGACCTCGTCGCCCGTGCCTCCCTTCTTGAGGGCGCTTTCGGCGCTTGTGTGGAATCCCGGCAGGATGAGTTCCTGCGGCGCGCCCCAGGGCAATTCGAGCCACGACGCGAGGCTCGGGTCGACTTTCGATTCGCCTTTCGCGCCTTCGATCGGAAGCGGCGCGACGCCGAAGGGTCCGCCCTTCCCGATGTCGATCTCCGCGAATACGACGGCCCGCGAACAGACCGACGCGAGCAGCGGCGCGGGCGGCTTCGCATCGGTCAACCGCATCAATCGGGGAACGGCCTCGGCCATCTCCTTCGCCACATCATCGGCCGTCGAATCGGTATCCTTGGGATGCAGCTTCCCCGCGATCAGCAGCGTGTCGGCGATCGGAAGGGCTCGACGCCCGTCCGGCACGGCGAGCGACACGAACGGCGCGTACCGGATGCGGACCTTCGCGATGAGCGGTTCGATCGTGCCGCCGGAATCGACGCCGAGCATCTCGAACGGCAGATACCATAGGACGCCGTGCGGCACGATGACGAGTTCCTCGGCGTCCTTCCAGGGAGGTTCCTCGCCGACGGCGGAGGCGCCGGTCAGGATGCGGAGCAGTTCCTTCGAGGTCGTCGCCCAGGGCGACTTCGTGTCCTTGAGGGCGAGTTCGTAGTTTCCGTCGTGATTGCCCGTCTCGCGGAGCAGATTGACGAGCCCGGCTCGGATCTTCGCCGCTTCCGAAATGCGACGGCCTTGAACCGATCCCTCCTTGCGGATGAGGAATGAATAGACGTCGCGCCGCGCCGCGAAGAAGAGCCAGATCGCCTGTTTTTCGTCGAGCTTGGCTCGGATCGCCTTGAGATCGGGTGGTGGGGGAAACGCGAATTCGCATCCGTTCCGCCCGACGGCGATCTCGCGCAGGCCGACCTCGCGCGACGCGCTCACCCGCCCCAGCTCGGCATAGGCCTTCCTTTGCCGCTCGACGTCCGCCGGCTCGGTCGGCACGATCGGCATCGAAGCCAGCTCGGCGCGCAGTTCGTCCGACCGGCGGCTCAGCGCCTGGAACGCCGGATACCGCGCGAACAGGTCCAGGCGCTGGAGTTTCCCCGTTTCACTCAAGACCTCCTCGGGGCCGTCCAGGACCCATCGGAGCGCGAGCAATCGGCCGCCCATCGTCGTGGTCGCCATGAACTGTTTCCGCCGGATCCGATCGACGACCTCGATCGCCTTCTCGAGATCGCTCCGCTTCACGGCCAATTCGAACCAGTGCTCGAACGGCGCCGTATTCGCATTGAGGCACATGGCGAGCGATTCGGCGGGGCGCAGGGCCCAATCCATGGGCGTCGGTTCGCGAAGAACGGACGCGTAGAGCGTATCGGCGGCAAGTTCGGTGAGCGAGCCGGCGAGCCGATCGGCGAACCCGATCTGTACGAGGTTCGGAGCGCCCGCGTAGAACTTCATGGCCGTCGCGAGGGCCGTATCTCCGGCCGCGATGTTTCCCGCCTGGTATTGGAGTTTCGCGAACAGGAACTGGTAGCGGGCTCCGATGGCGCCCGCCATCATTTCATGGCGCAGCATGGCGCGGCGGCCGAGTTCGAGCGCGGCGAGTCCGGCCTTCGCGTCCGCACGGCCCACCTGTTCGGCCGATTCCAATAGGAGCGACGCTTCGAGCTGGATGAGCGACTGGCGCTGGGCCCAGGGGAGCGCGAGGCCCAGCATCGCGTACGGTTCCGGTCGGCCCGCGACCAGGTGGTTCCACGAACCCCAGCGGAACGCTTCCTCGAGCACGTCGTATTGCCCGTAGTACGTCGCCGGAAACGTCGACTCGAAGAGATATTTTTCAGCCTGTTCGAATTGTCCGGCGGCGACGGCGAGCTTGCCGAGTTCGAGCAGGCCGATCGAAGTCAACGCATGATCGAAGTTGCCTCCCGCCGTAAGCGAGCTCTGCAACGACGCGCTCGCCTCCGCGGCGCGATTCGCCGAAAGGTAGGCGAGTCCGAGCCAGCAATCGACCCACGCTTGCGTCCAATGGTTGGGAGGCGCCGGGGAGGGCGACAATCCGGCGATAATCTCCCGGGTCATCGGGTCGTGCGGTCCGACCGGTCCGAGGATCTCCGCGCGCCGGCGCAACGAGACGGCGATGCACCGCGCGACTTCACCCGCGTACAACGAGACATATTGCGTCTGCAGAACGGCCGTGCCCTGTTCCGACACGGCGAGCGAATTGAGCGCGCGGGGTGAGCTGATCCCTTTTTCCGGGAACGGGCCGATCGGCGCCGCGCGCCCCTTCGTGCCCCAGGTCGGCACGGGGCCCGTGTACGGCGGCGCGTTCGTTTCCTGGAACCGCACACCTTGAAGCCACTCGCGCTGGCTCAGGAACAGCCTCAGCGCCAAGTTGTATTGTTCGAGCGCGTTCGCATGGTCCCCCATGTGATAGAAGCACTCGCCGAGCATCGTGTAGTAGCAAACCGAGTCGATCCAGCGCCAGTTCGGGCCGCGAAGGCCCGATCGACTCGCCGTCTGGAACGCCTTCGCCGCCGATCGGTACTCGCCCTCGGTAAAGACCTGCATGGCGACAAAATAGTCGGTCGACGGGTACGACCCCGACTGGGCGGGCGCCGATCGGATGCCCCCGCACCACACCGCCGCAAGAACGGCCGCCGTGATCCTCCAGTTCCCCGCGCGGCGATCGGTCGCCGCGCCTTCGCACCGAACCCGACTCCCTCCGGCGGCGTCCCATCGATGACTTTGGCGCATGGAAGTACCTCGCTTCCTCGAGTCCCCACGGGTCAGTCCCCACTGGGCGAGTCACCCGTCGTGTACTTCATCATAGCGGACCGCCGACGGACGGGCGAATGAAACCGGCCGCGTCACGTCCTGCCCATCCTCCGAGCGATGCGGCGAAATGGGGAAATTGGGCCGTGTCGGCTCGGGATGCCGCCGCCGAACTCGGCGATTTCTCGCGGATTTGTGAAAGTCTGACGATTGTGCCGACGATAATGACTGCAACAATTCGCGCGACGGCGGAAGACCCGCGGATCCGGAAGGAGCCCGAGACAGGCCGGGCCGCCGTGCGAACGGAAGCCGGTAATCCCACCCACGGGGAAACGGAGTATTGCGAGCCATGAAGAAGCCGAACCCACAACTTTGGATGCACGCCGCGTGGTGCGGACTGGGACTCTTGGTTCTGGCGGGATCGACCGGATGCCAGATCACGGAGGGCGGTCAGACGCTGCCGAGCGCGTACTATTTGAGCGACGACGTTCAGTACTTCCCGGCGGGCCCTGAATTCAAGCTGTCGAGAGAGGCCGCCGCGATGAAGGAATATCAAGCCAATCAGCAATTGCAGGGCCGCCGCTGATCCAAGGCGATCGTCGGAACGACTCTGAAAAAAGCGTTCGGCTGGCGTGGGAACAGCCCGAACGCTTCTTTCATTTCTTGCGTGACGTGCCGCCGGCCGCCGGCTCGCCGTCCCGAAGCCAGCGGCTGATGGTCCGTCCGGTCGAGCTCATCGCGAGCCTTTCGAGATCGTCGACTCGAACCCAGCGCGCATCGGGGTCCGCTCGGCGCCGAACGGCAACCGCCCGCGCGGCGCAGCAGTGCAATGTGATGCGGTATCGCGTCACGCCGTGCGTCAAGGTCCTCTTGGATTCCAGGCCGCGCACGGTGACGCCGGTCGCCGTCCGCAGCCGGTCGACGAGCTCGTCCAACCAGGGCCCATCGGGGCGCGGGATGGGGAACCGGGGGAAGTCCCAAAGTCCCTCCCACCGTTCTCCGGATCCGCGGCGCACGACGAGGACTCGATGGGGATCGGAGTGATGGGCGACGATCACGGCGGCCTCGGTCACCCGTTCGATCCGAGTCCTCGGAGGGGGAACGGGAATCCGGTCCTGCCAGCCGCGCTCGGCGGTCGGGCAGAGCGCGCGCAGGGGGCAGGCGGCGCAGCGGGGGTCTTTGGGGCGGCAGACCTCGCTCCCGAGTTCCATAAGGCTTTGGTTGAACGCGCCGACGCGCGACCTGGGGAGGATTCGGGCGGCGAAATCCCAGAGCGCGTCGCGACCGAGGGCGCCGCGGGGATCATCGAGCAGCGGCAACAGGCGGCTGAAGAGACGCACCGTGTTGGCTTCGAGGATCGGCGTCCGCTGATCGAAGGCGATCGAGCAGATGGCTCCCGCCGTGTAGCGGCCGATACCGGGTAGTCCGAGGACCGCATCGAAATCCTCGGGGAACCGACCCCGATGTTCGTCACGAATGCGCCGCGCGGCGGCGTGGAGTTGCCGAGCGCGGCGATAGTAGCCAAGGCCTTCCCAGTAGCGCAGGACATCGTGTTCCTCGGCGTCCGCGAGGGATTGGACCGTCGGAAACCGCGCGACGAACCGTTCGTAATACGGCACGACCGTCGCGACCTGGGTCTGCTGGAGCATGATCTCGCTGATCCAGATCGCGTACGGATCGCGCGTGCGGCGCCACGGAAGATCGCGCGCCGCGCCGCGGAACCAATCGAGCGACCTTTTGCGGAGAAGGCCGAGTCGGCGGGGCGTCCACGTCGGGCACTCCCGAGCGTCGGCGAGCCCCTCCGGTTCGGACAACCGCGTATTCGAACCGGGGCGAGCCGTCATCGCGGAGCGGCTCCGCCGATCACGCCGGTTCGCTCGACAGTCGCCGAAGGTCGCTGTTGGTCGGCGGACCAGGTCAGGAGGTAGGCGGCCATCGCCTTCTCCAGTTCGCCGCGCGCCGCTTTCCATCCGATCGCGCCGCGGCGTTCGTCGAGACAGGTGATCAAATGGACGCCGAACGACGTCACGACGGGCTCGCTGACCTGGCCCACTTCGAGCTCGAACGCCGAGCGGCTGAACGATTCGGGCATCGGTTCGCGCCGACGGATCCATCCGAGGTCTCCGCCCGATTCACGCGTTGGACTTTCGGAGGATTCCCTGACCGCGGCGGCGAATGCGACGCCACCCTCGACGACCGACCGCCGGATCGACCTCGCCTTTTCGAGAATGGCGGGCAGGCGTTCGTCGGACTCCGCGCGGAGCAGCAGATGGGCGACTCGCCGTTCCGTGCCGTCGAAATCGCGTTGATGGGCGAGATAGTATCTTTCGACATTCGCGTCGGTCAAGAACCGATCGAGGTGCGCCTTCCAGCTCAACGACCATCGCATCGACTCGCGCAGTTCCTCGGGCGTTTTCCCGAGCTGACGCGCGTAGTCGTCGATCGCTCGGCCGCGTCCTTTCAGTTCGCCTTCGAGCCGCTTCCAAGCGAGTTCCACATCGTCGGCGGAGGCGGCCAACCGCTTCTGTTCGAGGTAGCGCAGGGTGAGCCGCCGGTCGATCAGTTTCTCCAGCGTTTCCGAACGCAAGCGGTCGAGCGCGTCCGGCGCGATGTCGAGTCCGCGCATGGCCGTTCGCAGTTCGCGCTCCACTTCCCGCGCGCCGATCGCATGGCCGTCCACGCGCGCCGCGACGGGGTCGTCGCCCGCTTGAGGCGGTTCGGCAATCCCTCGGGGCACCGCGAAAACGACGCACGCGATCGCGGCGGCCGATCGGCCGATCGCGGGTATCAAGGCCCGCGCGGCCGCGTTCCAACCGGCTCGCATCCGAACGGCGCGCCGCATTACGGGAGCTCCAGGTCGGCGAAGGAGAATCGAACGGGGTGGCGCACGAGGGCCGTCGGACCGCGGTACGTGAATGCATGGCCCTCGAGTCCGTCGGGGAGGTTGAACCAATAGTCGAGACCGACCTCGTGCGGCGTCTGCCTTGTGACATCGAGGCTCGCCGGTTCGATCCTCGTTCCTTTCGCGTCGACGAGCCATGCTTCGTTCGAGAAGATCCAACCTCGATGCGATTCAAGCGCTCGGGACGCGTCGTCAAACCGCACGCGCGCGTGGATTCGATACGCGCCGAGCCTCGAACTCGATTCTTCGAGAACGACGGTCACCGCTCCCTTGCGGACCGACACGTCGCGGGCCTTCGCGAGATCGCCGCCGAACACAAAGGACTCGACTCGGCCCGCCACCAGCGCCGACAATTCCCCGTCGAGCGACGCGAGGGCGCGGCTTTCCCTGGAGGGCCGTTCGAAAAGCACTTCGAATTCCAGGCCCGTCGTTCCCGACCTTGGACTGAATTCGACTTTGCCCATCGCGCCGGCGACGGGGACGGTGCGACCTTGATTGTCGGCGCAGCGCAGGGTTGCCGGATCGTGTTCCAGCAGAATCAGATCCAATCGGGGTTCCCAGCCGACGCCGAGCGCGACGCGCAGCCCGTTTCCGGCGGGCCGTAGGAGGTCCTTGGCGGCGATGATCCGCAGGGGCTCGATTCGAAACGCGCCGTCGTATGCCGCCCGTTCGCCTCGGTTCGTGTCTCCCTCGGGGCGCGCGACGAGCACGAGCGTGCGCGGTTCGCCGCCGTACGGATCGGTCGTGAGCGCGGATGCATCGAGCAGTCGGTCGAGGGCTTGCCAAAAGGGCGTCGCCCGCAGATCGGTTTGAACGACCGCGTCGCGGTCCTCGAAACCGGCGAGCCGATTTCCCGTTTGTTGTTCCACGGCCCGCAGCGCTTGGGCGATCGGCATTTCGCCGTCGAGCGTCACGGTGGCGGCGCGGATCGCGCCGCGCGCGGCGGCGTCCTCGAGCGCCGAGCGGACGCGGGCGAGCCGTCGGCGGATTTCGGGCGGCGTTCGATCGTCGGGGGGAGGGAGCACGTCGAGCGCGGGAGGTCCGAGCGCGATGAGGGCCCGTTCGGCCTCGTCACGGCGCGAGAGTTCGGACGCGTCGAGTTGCCGGACCCACCGGCGCACGATGGCGGCAACGTCCCGCTCGGCCCCCAGGCCGGGCTGAGCCGCGAGCAGGCTCAAGACGCACCATGCCGCGATCACCGGAGTAGGCCCTCGCCGTTCGGCGTCCCGAACCAACGGAGTGTTGGCTCATCCGCTTTCCAAACCAAATCATCCTACCAGATGCGCACTCGGTTCTCGGGCGCGACATACATCGGCTGGCCCGGCTTGACGTCGAACGCGTCGTAGAACGCGTCGATATTCGAGACGATGCCGATCACTCGGAAACGGGCGGGCGAGTGCGGGTCGGTCAACAACCGCCGCCGCAGTTCCTCGTCGCGGTATTTTCGTCGCCAGATCTGGGCGTAGCCGAGGAAAAACCGTTGCGAACCCGTGAAGCCGTCGATCTCGGGCGCGGGCGCGTCGCCGAGCGCGAGTTGGTAGGCGCGGAAGGCGACGTTGACGCCGCCGAGATCGCCGATGTTCTCGCCGAGCGTCAATTCGCCGTTGATCCGAATGTTGTCGATCGGCGCGTAGGCGCCGTATTGTTCGGCGAGCCGTTTGCCGCGCTGATCGAACGACTTCCGGTCCTCCTCGGTCCACCAGTTGCGGAGATTGCCTTCGCCGTCGAACCGGCTCCCCTTGTCGTCGAACCCGTGCGACAACTCGTGGCCGATCACCGCTCCGATCGATCCGTAATTGACCCCGTCATCGGCGTCGAGACTGAAGAACGGCGGCTGCAGGATGGCTGCCGGGAACACGATCTCGTTCATGACCGGATTGTAGTAGGCATTGACCGTCTGGGGCGTCATGTGCCATTCGTCGCGGTCGATCGGCCCGCCCAGTTTCCCGATCATTCGATCGTATTCGAACTCGCCCGCCCGCATGAGGTTCCCGACGAGATCATCGGAGCGGATTTCCAGCTTCGTGTAGTCGATCCACCGGTCGGGATATCCGATCTTGACTCGGACCTTGGCCAGCTTGGCGAGCGCCTCGCGCTTCGTCACCTCGCTCATCCAGTCCAATCCCTGGATCCGTTCGCCGAACGCCTTCCGCAGGTTCTCGACGAGGGCCGTCATGCGTTCCTTGGCTTCGGGCTTGAAATACTCGCGGACATAGATCTTGCCGATGAGCTCGCCGAGCACGCCGTCGAGGGTCTGGATGCCGCGCTTCCATCGCGGGCTCGGTTCGGAGACACCGCGAAGCGTCTTGTCGAAGAAATCGAAATGCAGCGTATCGAACTTCGAGGACAATGCGCCCGCGTAGGAGCTCACGAGCTGGTAGGCGCAATAGTCTTTCCAGGCATCGAGCGGGGTGGTGTCGAAGAGCTGATCGAACGCTTTCAGGTAGGTCGGTTGTCGGACGACGATCGTCACCGGTTTGGCGATTCCCGAGGCGGCGGCGAAATCGGACCACGGGAAATGGGGCATCAGCGCGCCGAGTTCCTCGGCGGTCGCCTTGTTGTAGGTCTTGATCGGATCCCGGTTCTGAACGCGGTCCCAATGGGATTCGGCGATCCGCGTTTCCAAATCGACGACATTCTTGGCGATCCGGTCGGCTTGCGTGAATCCCGCTTCGGCCATCAGATCGCGCACGTATTTGGCGAGGGCTTCGCGGATGCGGCGGAACCGTTCCTCATCGCTCGAATAGTAGTCGCGATCGGGGAGGCTGAGTCCGCTTTGCGTGAGGTAGATCGCGTATTCGTCGGATTTTTTCGCGTCGGGAGACACGTAGGCGGCGAACGGATTTGTGACTCCGCGCCGTTGATTCTCGGCCATGTGCCGCGCGAGGTCCGCTTTCGACGCGAGTCCGGCGATGCGGTCGAGGTGGGGACGCAGCGGATCGATGCCGAGTTTCTCGAGACGGTCGACGTCCACGAACGACTGGTAGGCGTCTCCCACCTTCTGTTCATCGGACCCGGGTTGCCTGCCGGATCGAGCCGAGGCCCGTTCGACGATTTCGCGAAGCGCCTTTTGGCTCTCATCGGTCAGGTAGGTGAAGATGCCGTAGTCCGACTTGTCGGCGGGGATCTCGGTCTTTTCGAGCCATGTCCCATTCACATGCTGATAGAAATCCTCGCCGGGCGACGCGATCGCGGAGAATCCCGATCGATCAATGCCGCTCTTCCTGGCCGCGTCGGGCTGGCCCGACGCGCTCGCGATCCAACCGGTCGCGACGAAGACTCCCGTCAGGCAGGGCAAACCACGAACGACGCACCGATTCATGATGATCCTATATCCTTCGCGAAAAGTGGCGTCGCGAGCGAACGCCGCGCGGCGCGGTGATCCCGTGCGGGACCGGGCGTACGCAGTCATGCTAACGCGTCGCGACGGAGTGGACCACCCCCGTGGAACCGATGCCGGCCGCCTTTGTCGCGGCGGAGGCCGCCCGATAGAATGGCGACGCGTGCTCGGAAAGCGGGGCCCGATTTCCGCACGGGACGGTCGGCCGAGCGGCGCGATCCTTCCGCGAGCCGATCCCAGGGGAGTCCGTCATGTGCGGGATCACCGGCGCCGTCTGGTCCGATAGCCGGCTCGCCGTCGATGCGGAAACGCTGCGCCGCATGACCGACGTCTTGCGGCACCGCGGGCCGGACGACCGGGGCGCGTATTTCGGAACGCACCTCGGCGATGCGCTCGGCGTGGCGCTTGGCTTCCGACGCCTTTCGATCATCGACTTGGAAGGCGGCCGCCAGCCGCTCGCGAACGAGGACGAGTCGATTCGGGTCGTGCTCAACGGGGAGGTCTACAACTACGCCGAGCTGCGTCGGGGCCTTGAAAGCGCGGGGCACCGATTCCGCACGCGTTCGGATACCGAGACGATCGTCCACTTGTACGAGGACGAGGGCGTCGGGTGCCTGTCGCGTCTGAACGGCATGTTCGCGCTGGCGATCTGGGACGCGCGCCGATCACGGCTCGTCCTCGCTCGGGATCGGCTCGGGAAGAAACCGCTCGTCTATCGGCACGAACCCGGCAGGCTGGCATTCGCGAGTGAACTGAAGAGCCTGTTGGAGATTCCCGGACCGCGACCGCCGCTCGACCGCCACGCGCTCGATGCGTATCTCACCTACCAGTACGTCCCCCACCCGCTCACGATCTACTCGGGGATCCGCAAACTGCCTCCCGCGCATTACGCGGTCTATTCCGAGGACCGTGTCGAAATCAGCCGTTATTGGTCGCCCGATTTCGATCACGAGGAGCCGATGGAGGAGCGCGAGGCGTGCGCGAGGCTGGTCGACCTGTTGGAATCGTCGATCGCCCTGCGGATGCGCGCCGATGTGCCGCTCGGCGCGTTCCTCTCCGGCGGCATCGATTCGTCGCTCGTCGTCGCCCTGATGGGACGGGCGGCGAGCGGACCGATCCGGACGTTTTCGATCGGTTTTCCGGTCGCCGAGTACGACGAGACTCCGTTCGCGCGCGAGGTGGCGCGTCACGTCGGCACGCGGCACGAGGAGTTCGAGGTTCGGCCGGATGCGGTCGGGATCCTGCCCGAATTGGTATGGAACTTCGACGAACCGTTCGCGGACAGCTCAGCCATCCCGACCTGGTATCTCTCGAGGATGACGAGCGAGCATGTGAAAGTCGCGCTCAGCGGCGACGGCGGCGACGAGTTGTTCCTGGGGTATCCGCGCTACAAGGCGATGTATCTTGCGTCGGTGATCGATCGCGCGGGTCCGATCAAGGCCTGCATGGCCAACGGCATCTGGAGCCGCATGCCCGCGCCCGGCCGCCAGAAATCGCGGATCCGGCAGTGGAAACGGTTCAGCGAGTCGCTTGGACTCGCGCCGCTCAGGCGGTACGCGAACTGGATCTCGATCTTCCGCGAGTCCCTCCGCGCGGATCTCTACACCGATGCGATGCGGGAGACCGTCGCCGGGAGCGATCCGGTCGCGTTCCTCGAACCCTACTGGAACGCCGTTTCGCATCGCGATCCGGTATCGGCCGTCGCACTCGTGGACCTGCAAACCTATCTGGCGTGCGACCTCATGACGAAGGTCGATATCGCGTCGATGGCCCATGGGCTCGAGTGCCGACAGCCGTTCCTCGATTATCGGCTCGTCGAATTCGCTTCGGGTCTGCCGAGGAGGCTCAAGTGGCGCGTGGGCGGAATGACCAAACGCCTCTTGCGGCGCGCCTTCGGAAAGCTCGTGCCGGAGTCGGTCTGGACTCGGCCCAAAATGGGCTTTGGCGTGCCGCTCGACCATTGGTTCCGAGGCGAATTGGGACGCCCGTTCCGCGAGATCGTTTTCGATCGATCGGCATCGTGCGGAACCCTGTGGCGCCGGAGCGCGGTCGAGCGGCTCCTGGCGGAACATGAATCGGGCCGATTCGACCATGCCTCCCGCCTTTGGGCCCTGCTGGTCTTCGAATCGTGGCGAAGCCGGTGGAATGTCCCGGTGTGACGGCGGGCACGCGCGACGCTCGCGACGATCGTGAAGGGACTGCACTTTAGGCGTCGGTGCGAACCTGATACAATCCGGCGGTACGGGAGTCCGGGCCGCGGGACTCGATCGGAGGGTGCCGGAACGACCTGAGCGCCACCAATGGAGTGACAACATGAACGACACGCTGGCCGTCGTCCTGGCGGGCGGAAAAGGATCGCGTCTCGATCCGATGACCCGGGATCGGGCCAAGCCGGCCGTCCCTTTTGGCGGCATTTACCGGATCGTCGATTTCTCGTTGTCGAATTGCCTGAACAGCGGCATCCGGAAAATGCTCGTGCTGACGCAGTACAAGGCAATGAGCCTCGACCGCCACATCAATTTGGGTTGGAGGCATTTCTTTTGCCGCGAGCTGGGCGAGTTCATCGATGTGGTGCCCCCGCAGCAACGCATTGACGAGCACTGGTACCAGGGAACGGCCGACGCCGTCTACCAGAACATCTATACGCTCGAAAAGGAACGGCCGACCTATGTCGTGGTCCTCGCCGGGGATCATATCTACAAGATGAACTACCGGGCGATGGTGGAGTTCCACAAGGCGACCCGCGCGGACTTGACGATCAGCGCGCTGCGCGTTCCCAAGGCGGATGCGACGCGGTTCGGCGTGATGGAGGTCGATTCGAACGACCGCGTGGTCGGATTTGAGGAAAAGCCGGCCCATCCGCGGACGATGCCCGGCGACTCGGAACATTGCTACGCCTCGATGGGAATCTACGTTTTCACGGCGCGGTTCCTTTTCGAGCAGCTCTGCCGCGACGCGACCGACCCGCACAGCATGCACGATTTCGGACGGGACATCATTCCATCGATCATCGACACGCATCGGGTGTACGCGTTTCCGTTCCACGACGAGAACCGCAAGTCGAACGCCTATTGGCGGGACGTGGGAACGCTCGACGCGTACTTCGAAGCGAACATGGATCTAATCGGCATCGATCCGCTGTTGAACCTGTACGACGAGGACTGGCCGATTCGAACGTATCAAGCGAATCTGCCTCCGCCCAAGTTCGTTTTCGGAAGCCGGCCGATTCCCGACCCGCCGCTCGGCGGCGACCGTCGCGGCCATGCGCTCGACAGTATCGTCTGCCACGGTTGCATTGTGTCGGGAGGCGAGGTGATCCGTTCGATCTTGAGTCCTCGGGTGCGCGTGAACAGTTATTCGCGCGTCGAGGACTCGATCTTGTTCGAGGGCGTGGATGTGGGTCGGTACGCGATGGTGCGTCGATCGATCATCGACAAGGGCGTCCGGATCCCGCCCCACGCGCGGATCGGGTTCGACCTCGACCTGGATCGGCGCCGGGGGTTCGTCCTGAGCGACTCGGGCGTCGTCGTCATCGCGAAGACGGACGGCGTCGAGCAGATGCTCGAATCCGATCACGCGGCCTAGCGCGCGGCCCGCCGCGGGGCGTCTCCTTCCTTGCCGCCGGCGCGGCCCTTCCGTAGACTAGCTCGATTGCGCCGGCCGGAAATCGACCGGCCCGGCCCGACCGGGTTCAACGCGACCGGGTTCAACGCGACCGGGTCCGGATTCAACCACTCGCATCGACGGAGATTCGGCTACGTGCCTGGAACGTGTGTCATCGGCCTGCAATGGGGCGACGAAGCCAAAGGAAAACTCGTCGATTTGCTCACCGCCGAGCACGACATCGTGGTGCGCTATCTCGGCGGCGCGAATGCGGGCCACACGGTCGTGGTGGGTGGCGAGACGTATAAGCTGCATCTGATCCCGAGCGGCATCCTGAACCCGAACGTGCGGAACGTGATCACGGCGGGCGTCGTCCTGAATCCTCCGACGATTCTCCAGGAGATCGACGCGTTGTCGGCTCGAGGGATCGCCGTGGGCAAGAACCTGATGATCAGCGACCGGGCCCACGTCGTCCTTCCGTGGCATATCGCCGAGGACCGTCTGATGAACGACAGTCCGGTGTCGGGCGGGACGGAACAGATCGGGACGACGCTGCGCGGCATCGGGCCGTGTTACAAGGATAAGGTCGGGCGCACGTTCGCGATTCGGCTCGGCGATCTCTATCGGCCCGGGTTCCGGGATCAGGTCGCCCGGATCGCGGCGGCGAAGGTCCGGTGGATCGCGAGCGCGGGAGGCAACGCGCGCGGGATCGACGCGGAGCGGATCCATGCCGAGTATCGCGGATACGCGGATCGTCTCGAGCCCCACGTGGGCGACACGACCGCCTTCCTGCTCGACGCCGCCGAATCGGATCGGCGCATCCTGTACGAAGGCGCCCAAGGCGCGCTGCTCGATGTCGATCACGGCACGTTCCCGTTCGTGACGAGCAGCAACAGTTCGGGAGTCGGGGTCGCGGCGGGAGCGGGCGTTCCCGGCCGATGGATCCATCGGACGATCGGCGTCGTGAAGGCGTACAGCACGCGCGTCGGCGGCGGGCCGTTTCCGACCGAACAGGACAATGCGACCGGTCAGCGCATCCGCGAGGTGGGCCGCGAATACGGAACGACGACCGGAAGGCCCCGTCGCTGCGGATGGCTCGACGCCGTCGCCGTCCGATACACGGCTCGGCTCAGCGGCGTCGACTCGCTTGCCGTCATGATGGTCGACGTGCTGGGCGGCTTGCCCGAGCTGAAGATCTGCGTCGCCTACGAGCTCGACGGAAAACGCATCTCGCGGTTTCCGAGCCACGTGGACGATCTGCGGCGCGTCGAGCCCGTGTACGAAACGCTTCCCGGCTGGCAATCCGATATCGCGGGCGCCCGACGATACGACGAATTGCCCGACGGCGCGGACGCGTATTTGCGCCGCGTGAGCGAGTTGGTCGGTCGGCCGATCGCGTTCGTGTCGGTCGGTCCGGATCGAGCGCAGACGATCCTCGCTCCCGCGGATGGGCGGTAACGGTCGTTCGAGGAAGATCCAAGGTTTATGGCGAGCCCCGAGGAATGCCCGTTGGAGCTCGATGTCCCCGCCGAACGGCGTCCAAGGCACGTCGCCGTCATCATGGACGGCAACGGGCGGTGGGCTCAGCGGCGGAAACTGCCGCGGATGGAAGGCCATCGGCGAGGCGTGGCGAGCGTGCGCAGGACGGTCGAGGAATGCGCTCGGCTCGGCCTCGAACAGCTTACCCTGTATTGCCTGTCGAGCGAGAACTGGAAGCGGCCCCAACTCGAACTCGATTTCCTCATGCACCTCCTCGAACAATACATGATCGAGGAGCGGAACACGATCATGGCTCAGAACATCGCGGTGCGCGTGATCGGCCGTCGATCGGGCATTCCGGACGCCGTTCTCGATGAAATGGACAAGACGGTCGCGATGAGCGCCTCGAACGGCGGGATGCGGCTTTGCCTCGCGATCAATTACGGAGGCCGCGCCGAATTGGTCGATGCCGTTCGGAAGATCGCTCGGCGCGCCGCCGACGGCGACCTCACGCCCGACGCGATCGACGAACGGACGATCGCCCAGCATCTCGACACGGCGGGAATGCCCGATCCCGACCTGCTGATCCGCACGGCCGGGGAAATGCGGGTGAGCAACTTCCTGTTGTGGCAGATCAGTTACTCGGAGCTGTTCGTGACCGACGTCTGTTGGCCGGAGTTCGACGAACGGCGATTGCACGAGGCGATCCGCGCGTTCGCGGCGCGCGACCGCCGTTTCGGCGGGCTGAATCCGGCCGTGCCCGAAGCGTAGGAGCGTGACGTGTTGCGGACCCGACTGCTGCTCGCCGCATGCATCCTGGTTCCCTTGCTCGGCCTGGTCGCCGCCGACTTCCTGTGGAATTTCGGAGCGCCGGGAATCTGGCTGTTTCCCGTCGGGCTCGCGATCAACGCCGCGGCCGCGACGGAATTGCGCGCGATGGCGGAACGGGTCGGGCCCCGCCCGCCGCTCGCCGTCTGCCTCGCCGGTATCGGCCTGGTCCATCTTGCCGGCGCGATCCCCATCTATGGCCCTCTGTGGAACCGACCGTACCCGCCCGCTTGCCCGCTCGGCCCGTTCGGACTGGCCGTCGCCGGTTTGCTCGCCGCCATGGCGGTCGGTTTCGCATGGGAGATGGCGCGATACCGGGAGCCGAACGGCCAAGCGCTCGCCCGGCTCGCGTACCTCTCCCTATCGCTCGTCTATCTGGCATTGCCGATCGTCTTTCTGTTCGCCCTGCGACGCATCCCGGGCAACGGGTGGGGATTGATCGCCCTGCTGTCGCCGATCATCACGGTGAAACTCGCCGACGCGGGCGCGTACGCGGTCGGCAAATCGATCGGTCGAACGCGCCTCGCGCCGCGGCTGAGTCCCCAAAAAACGGTCGAAGGGGCGATCGGCGGGGCTCTGGCGGCCGCGGCGGGCGGCCTTGGATGCGCGACGGTCCTTGTCCCGGCGCTGGTCCCCGTCGAGGAACGGGGGGCCGGCCCGCAAATCCCCGCATGGATCGGCATGGGAATCGCCGTCGCCCTCGCGGGACTCGTGGGAGATCTGGCGGAGTCCCTTCTGAAACGGGACGCGGGGGTCAAGGACTCCAGCCAATGGCTTCCCGGACTGGGCGGAGCCCTGGATCTGCTCGATTCGGTCCTGTTCGCGGCGCCGGTCGCCTACGTCTTCTGGCTGGCCGGCTGGATCGGGCCGTTGGGGTAGGCCCGGCGGGAGCGATCGTGTCGAATGTTGGGGGGGAGCCGGGGGGCGTGGGTGAGCCGGAGGCGCCCTGCCCGCCGCGATCAGCTATAGTGGGGCAGGTACCAGGCGCCGGCCTTCGAGGCGGCGTGACTCCATGATCCAATCGACCTTGCCGTTGGGTGAGCCGCAGTTCGCGCTCCCCTTGTTCGGCGCTCGCGACGAACATCTTCGGATATTGCGGGAGGCGTTTTCGGTCGCCATCACGCATCGCGACGGGGAGATCCGCATCCAGGGGGAACCGTCGGGCGTCGAACGGGCGACCGGCGCGCTCGAGGAACTCAAGGACGTGCTCGCTCGACGCGGGGTGCTGACCGCCGACGACGTCCAGCAGGTGGTCGGCCGTCTGCGGGGCACCGATTCGGGTCCGTCCGTGACGCCGATCGACGTGTTCAACTCGCACCGCCGGATCGTTCCTCGGACGCCCGGACAAGCGCGGTACGTCGACGCGGTCCGCCGCCATCCGTTGACGTTCGCGATCGGGCCCGCGGGGACGGGAAAGACGTATCTCGCGGTGGCGCTCGCCGTCGAAGCGCTCAAGGGCCGTTCCGTGCGGAAGATCGTGCTCGTGCGGCCGGCGGTCGAGGCGGGGGAGAGCCTCGGCTTCCTGCCCGGCGACCTTCAGGCCAAGATCAACCCGTACCTCCGCCCGCTGCTCGACGCGCTCCACGAAATGATCGACTACGACCTGGTCAAGCGGTTGATGGAGCAGGACGCGATCGAGGTCGTTCCGCTCGCCTACATGCGCGGGCGCACGCTGAATGAGGCGTTCATCATATTGGACGAAGCGCAGAACGCCACCGTGGCGCAAATGAAGATGTTCCTCACTCGGATGGGCGCGGACGCCAAGATCGTGGTGTCGGGGGACGTGACGCAGATCGATTTGCGCGCGGAGACGCGGAGCGGCCTGATCGACGCGATCGGACGGTTGAAGGGGATCGACGGGATCTGCGAAGTCCAATTGGGTCGGGGCGACATCGTGCGGCATCGCCTGGTTCAGGATATTGTCCGCGCCTACGACGATTCGTCGTCCGGTCGCGCGAAGAAGGCACGCCGGTAAATCGCATGGCCTCTGGAACATCCCGACGTCCGCGTTCCGCACGTGTCAGCCGCGAGGTGGCGCCGCGCGACGGCCTCGCGCGGTGGTTCGCGCCGGCGCGCGATCCGAACCTGCTCAAGCGGGCCGCCTTGTGCCTGGTCGCGGCGATCGCCATCTGGCTGGTCACCGGCGCGTGGGCTCCCGGATTCCCGTATCGCTCGGGCTACGTCCCCGCGCGGGACATCGCGTCGCGCGTCGAGTTCGAGACTCCGAACGAGCGCGAGACCGAGGCGCGCCGTCGCGCGGCCCGCAGCGAATCACTCGCCATCTACCAGCACGACCAACGAGTCCTCGAGGAACTTCGCAAGGCGCTCAAGAACGAGCTTTTTCAGGTGATCCGAGCCGAATCGTACGCGTCGCTCGACAACGACGTATGGTCGAATTTCCTCGACCCGCCTCCCGATCCGGACTCCGCCGAATCCCGCGCGTCGTTCGAGTCGCTGCGGGCCTCGCTCGCGTCGGACATGGACTTGAGCCGGTTCGAAGGCGCGCTCGAACGGGCGCTGGCGGACTACGAGCGGGACGGGCTGCTCGAGAATCTCACGCACTCCCTCGAGGAGGGAAGCCAGACGGCCGTACTCGTGCATCCGGTCGGCAATGAGTCCTTGGTGCATCGCGTCGAGGTCAAGGACGTGCGCATCGCCGAGGCGACCGCGGATCTCGAACAGCGCTTGAACGTATCGTTCGCGTCGGCCGGAATTTCGGCCGAACCGAACCCCGTCTTGACCGCGCGGGTCGCCGCGTGGCTGTTCGCCAAGAAGATCCCGACGACGTTGACGGTCAACCGATCGGCGTCGGAGCGGGCGCGGAGCGCGGCGGAGTCGGCCATTCCGGACGTGATGTTCACCTACCATCGCGGCGACCGGCTCGCCGGCCGCGGTCTTTCGCTGACTCCCGCCGATGTCAGTCTGCTGCGCAAGGAGCACGAGGCGGTGATCCGGGCTCAGCCGATCCGCGACCGGATCGCCCGCTCGTTCGCCGGACTCGGCATGTGCCTCGCCGTGTTCGTCCTGTGCGGAACGTATGTCCGGTTCCACGAGCGGCGTTTGCTCGACGACTCGAAACGACTCGTCGTGCTGCTGACTTTGTCGGTCGCCACGGTGGGACTGTGCGTCGCGGCGTCGCGCGACGCGTGGCGGGCGGAAACGATTCCGCTCGTTCTCTTCTCATTCACCGTCGCCATCGCGTACCACAGGGAATTAGCGCTCATCGCGGGCACCTGCCTCGCGCTCATCGTGGTCCTCACGATGGAGTTCGATTTGGCCGAGTTCATCCTCCTGGTGGCGTCGGCCGCCTGCCCCGCGCTCCTCGTGGGCCGTGTGCGGAATCGCACGCGGTTGATCTACGTCGGCGCGCTCGCCGGGATCATGCTCGGCTGCACCACGCTCGGCGTCGGCGTGCTCACCGGCCAGTCGTTCGGGACGCCCAGCTCATCGATTCCCGCGCTCGCCGGGCTCGTACCCGGATCGCGACCGCCGTTCGCCGTCGCGTTGCTCACCGGAGCGACCTGGTTCGGTTTCAGTTCGCTGATCGGCGGATTGCTCATGACGGGCCTGTTGCCGTTCGTCGAGAAGATCTTCGACGTCCAAACCGATCTCAGCCTGCTCGAACTCGGCGACCCCGCGCACCCGCTCCTCCAGGAGCTCGCCCGCCGAGCGCCGGGCACCTACAACCATTCGATCAACGTCGCGTCGCTCGCCGAGTCCGCGGCCGAATCGATCGGAGCGAACGGCCTGCTCGCGCGGGTCGGCGCGTATTTCCACGACATCGGCAAGATGGTCAAGCCGCAGTATTTCGTCGAGAACCAGGGGCAGTCGCCCAGCCGCCACGAATCGCTCTTGCCCGCGATGAGCACGCTGGTGATCATCGCCCATGTCAAGGACGGCGTCGAACTGGCTCGGCGGCACCACCTCCCGCAGTCGATCGTCGACTTCATCGAGCAACACCATGGAACGACGCTGGTCGAGTACTTTTTCGGCCAAGCGTCGAAACTGTCGGCGAACGACCCCGATCGGGGTGGGGTGGACGAAACGAGTTTCCGATATCCGGGGCCCCGGCCCCAGTCGCGCGAGGCGGCCGCCATGATGATCGCGGACGCGGTCGAGAGCGCGAGCCGCACGCTCGTCGATCCGACACCCGCGCGGATCGAGGGGCTCGTGCACGACATCGCCCGCAAGCGGCTGCTCGACGGCCAATTCGACGAGTGTGGGCTCACACTGAAGGAGCTCTCCGCCATCGAGGAAAGTCTCGTCAAGTCGCTCACCGCCGTCTACCATAGCCGGGTCAAATACCCCGATCAGCAGATGGCGTGAGCGATGATCGAGATCGACATCCTGGACGACCGGCCCGAAGGCCCGTCCGAGGCGGGGGACGCCTATCGCCCCGACCGCATTCGACGGCTCGTGGAACGCATCGTGACCGACGCGGGTTATCGCGACGCCGAGATCAGCATCGCGATCGTGGACGACGCGCGGATGCGGGCGCTCAACGCCGAGTATCTCGGCCACGATTACTCGACCGATGTGCTCAGCTTCCGGCTGGACTCGGAGGCCGGCGGTCGGGCGGCTAACGCCGGCGCGCGTTTGGAGGGGGAACTCATCGTCTGCCGCGACACGGCGCGCCGCGGGGCGGCGGCCTGCGGATGGGACGCGGCCGACGAATTGCTGCTGTACATCGCGCATGGAACGCTGCATCTGATCGGTCACGACGACGCCACCGATTCGGGACGGCTCGCGATGCGCCGCGCCGAGACCGAATACCTGGGTCGGATCGACGCCCGCCTTGGCGAGGTCCACGAGGCGACATGGCGCCGCGTCGCGATCGACGATCCGTAGACCGAGTCGCCCAATCTGCTATCTTTTCTGAGACAGTCGCTCGCCTCTCCGAGGCGAGTTTTTTGAACTGGAGCCCGTATTCCGTGGACGACCCGATTTCGCTCGGAACGAACTTCACGGCCATCGACTGGGTGATCGTGGGCGTGTACCTCGCCGTGTGCGTGGCGGCGGGCCTGTACGTCCGCAGGTTCGTGGCGACGATGGGCGACTACGTGGTCGCCGGCCGGTCGCTCAATTCGTTCCTCAGCATCGCGACCATGCTCGGATCCGAGATCGGCCTGGTGACCGTCGTCTACGCGGCGCAAAAGGGTTTTACGGGTGGATTCGCCGCGTTCTACATCGGCTCGCTCGGAGGCATCCTGTGCCTGGTCGTTGGATTGACCGGCCTGTTCGTGGTTCCCCTGCGCCGCATGGGCGTGATGACGATTCCCGAGTTCTACGAGCGGCGATTTGGACGGGGCGTTCGGATCTTCGGCGGGATCATCCTCGCGCTCACCGGCATCCTGAATATGGGCATGTTCCTGCGCGCCGGAGCGATCTTCCTGACGGGCCTCACGGGGCTCACCGATCCCGTCACGGTGAAGGTCGTGATGACGGTCTTGTTGCTGCTCGTGATGAGTTACACGGTGCTCGGCGGAATGCTCTCGGTCGTGGTGACCGACTACATCCAGTTCGTCGTCCTCGCCGTGGGCATGGTGGCGACGTGCTGCTTCGCCCTTTCGCGCGTCGGTTGGTCGACGCTCGTCGATGCCGTGAAGACGGTGCATGGCGACCGGGGATTCGACCCGGTGCTCGGGTTCGGATGGGGCGAGATCGCTCAGAACGCGCTGATCGTCGGACTCGTCAGCACGGCGGTGTGGCCGACGGCCTTGATGCGCGCCTGTTCGGCGCGGGACGTGACGGTCGTGCGGCGCCTTTATATCTGGTCGTCGATCGGTTTCCTGACGCGGTGGATCATCCCCCAGTTTCTCGGCGTTTGCGCGCTGGCCTATTTTTGGAACGATCCCCGCGCGCACAATCTGTTTTTCGACGCCGACGGACGGTTGTTCGACGACGCGGAACACGCCAACCGGACTTTGCAGGCCATGCCCCTCTTTCTCAGCCAGTTGCTCCCCGCCGGCCTCATCGGCCTCTTGCTCGCCGGAATGCTCGCGGCGCAGATGTCGACCGACAGCAGTTATCTGCTGTGCTGGTCGTCGGTGCTCGTCGAGGACGTGGTCAATCCGATGGTGGGCGAGCATCTCTCGGATCGAGCGCGGATCGGCCTTGCCCGCTTCTTCATGGTGCTCATCGGCGCGTTCCTGCTCGTCTGGAGCCTCTGGTATCCGCTCGGCCAACATCTGTGGGATTATCTCGCCGTGACGGGCGCCATCTATTTCACGGGCGCGATCGCCCTGCTCGCCGGCGGCCTCTATTGGCGCGGCGCGAGCCGGTGCGGCGCGTACCTCGCGCTGGCCTCCGGGCTGCTCGCCGTATTCGCACTCGGCGACGTGCGCAAGGCCGCGGGCCTGGAGTGGCTCACCGAACCCCAGATTCTCCTCGGAACCACGGCGATCGCCCTTGGCTTGATGATCGTCGGATCGCTTGCGTGGCCCGACTCGGATCGTCGCGACCCAGGCCGGACGGCGCAGGCCTCTTCGGAGTCCCATCGGGAGTCGCTATCATGAACGCCTGGATGCTGATCTGGACGGCCGTCCTCCTTGGAGCCCTGGTCCTGTTCACGGGCTTGACGGTGGTCGTGTCGATCGGCGGGTTCCTCGACATCCGAACGATGTTGCGTCGGGTCCGGGGACAGCACCGAACGGAGCCGGGATCGACGCACGGATCCTCGTGAACCTTGAACACGCATTGCGGAGCGCTTTTCATCATGAGTCGTAGGGAACTCGCCAATCTGACCGAACGCAAGAACCAGCTCGCCGACCGTTATGTCAGCCTGGCTCGATCGCGCAAGAGCAAGCCGGCGCGTGAACGCCTGCTGCGGAAAGCCGACGGGTACCGTCGCGAGGCGAAGGATCTCGCCAACAAGCTCGCGCGGAAGGGCACGGCGTAGGCGGCGGGTCGACCTCGCGTCGTCACCACGCCGCGGAGGCAGGCTCTGGTTCGATGGCCGTTTGGGACGCCCATTGGATGGCGTGAACGAGGAGTTCGCGGAACGCCGGCTGCGCGAAATCGGATTCGTGGCCGAGCGACGTGTAAAAGACGCGCCCTCCCCATGGGTTGACGTGCGTCCACGCGACCGGTTCGGCGGGCTGGCCTTCGATCGTTCCCACCAGCAAGGCCGTCGTGCCGGGACGGAGCGGGCTGACTCGGTACAGCGAACCCCGGCTCGATAGCGTCGCGACGTCGATGCCTCGCAGGATGGGGTGATCGGCCGCCGGCGCGTGGACGGTGACGGAGACGACCGGACCGTTCCCGTGATGGCCCGTGTAGTTGCCGCCGATCACGTCGTGGTCCCAGGATTCCCAGGCGAGCCTTCCGTCGGGGGGCGTCTGGCCGCGCGGCGAGAACGCATGATTCGCCGTGCGAATGCCGACAACCGCCTTGCCCCGTTTCACGAACCGCCGGACCGATTCCAACGACGACGTCGGCAACGCGCGGCGGCGGACGCTGACGAGCAACAGGTCGGCGTCCGCAAGGGCTTCGACGAGTCCCGGCATGGTGTTCGCGTCCTCTCCGTCACCGAAGACGCACGCGACATGGAATTGGCGTCCCAGGTGCTCGGCCGCGAACCGCGGCAGCCAGATCTCGGTCTTGTATTCGTCCTCGGACGACGCGATGACGACGCGCGGGCGGCGGTCGTTCGAGAACCGGAACGGGGCGCCGCCGAGCACCTGATCGCTGGTGATCGTGGGGCAGACCCACTTTTCGATATGTTCGATGATGAGATCGGTGCCCGCGAAATGGCTGACGCGCGGGGCGCTTCGCGGATTGTACATCGTGTCGGTCATGTCGCGCATCAACACCACGCGCTTCCCGTAACGGCTCATGTTGCGCAGCCCGAACGGCCGGCCCAGCACGCACATGTTCGTATGGACGCCGACCAGAACGACGTTCCGGATGGCCCGTTGTTCGAGCAAGCTCCAGATCTCCTTGCCGTCGTCGCTGATGTAGTCGCGGTGCTCGTCGATATCCAGCAGCTCGGTTTGGCGGATCCACGGCGCGCGGGGGTCGCGGCCGAGCGCGGCGAGTTGATCGGCCCAAGCCTGGTGTTCGGCCGGATCGTCGTCCTCGCCGCCGTCCGATTGGTCGATCGGATAGGCGCCTCGCTCCTCATCGGGGATCTTGTGGCACCATTGTCCGATCTCCTCGGGGAATGACTCGGCGGGACGCACGCCGAGCATCCGCGCGCGGGCGGGGTGGTCCTTGTAGAACGCGACGCATCCGCTCGGCGCATGGATGACGGCCGCTCCGGCATTGCGGAATCGGGCGAGCACCTGGTTCATGCGGTCGGCGAGTTCCTCACCGCGCCGCGTCGCGTTCAGGCAATGGTGCAGATCCCACATGTCGCACACGATGATGGCCGTCTCGGCCGCGTTCCACGCTTCGTCCGAATGGACCGCGTGAAACCGGCCGCTTCCGGGCGCCGTTTCCGTTCGCGACCGGAGGCGAACCGCCAACTCGGAATCGGCGCCGCGCCCCGGCGACCCGAACGGCGCGCCGAGCGCGAGGATTGCGACGAGGATCGCGATCGAGACGTTTCGAGCGATCGGATGAGCGAGGATGGTGTGCATTTCAGAGCCTCATGGTGGTTCCGGCAAGCCGGGAGCTTGCCCCACGGAGTTTCCGGGCAAGCCGGGAGCTTGCCCCACGGAGTTTCCGGGCAAGCCGGGAGCTTGCCCCACGGCGCGGCGCAGGCCCTCAGCTTGCCGGAACCGACGCGGGATGACAAGGCGCCGACCCGTCGGCTCGGGCCCCTCCGCCGTTGAACGAACAGGCCGACGTCCTCATAATGCAACTGGCCGCTTGACGCGGAGGATGCGGGCGAAGGATGCGCGAGGTTCGTCCGGCGGCCGCGCATCGAAATCGAGCCGGCCATGCCCTTGGACCGATCCAAACCGTCGCCGCCGCGTCCCGATGAATCGGACCTCGCGTTGCGGTCCGATTCCGATCGGTCGGCGTCGCGCTTGAATGAAACGGTCGCGATGCCATTCGAGCATGTCCTGAGGCCGGACGCGACGGGCGGGCCGTCGGGTCGAACGGCCGCCACCATGGACTTGAGCACCGATCGCCCGGCGACGGAACGATCGTCCCGCTCGGACGAACGGCTCGCTCCGAGTCCACCGGCCGGGCATGTCGGGAGGTTCCATATCCGGCGCGTGCTGGGCGAGGGTTCGTTTGGAACGGTCTATCAGGCCCACGATCCCCAATTGGATCGGTGGATCGCGCTCAAGGTGGCGAAGGCGGGCGTTCTGATCCGTGACTCGGACCGGACGCGATTCCTTCAGGAGGCTCGGGCCGCCGCCCAGCTCCGTCATCCCCATATCGTTCCCGTCTATGAATGCGGCCAGATCGACAACGTCCTTTTTATCGCATACCAGTTTGTCGAGGGTTCGACGCTCAAGTCGGTCCTTCGGTCGCGGAGCAAGTTGTCCCGCGATGAAGCGGTTGCGTTCTGCGCGAAGTTGGCGCGGGGTCTCCACTACGCGCACACGCGGGGAATCGTGCATCGCGACATGAAGCCCGACAATGTGCTCGTCGACGACAAGGGCGAGCCGCACATTACGGACTTCGGCTGCGCGCGGCGCGACGAGGACGGGGCGCACCGGACCATGGAAGGTTCGATCATGGGTACTCCGGCGTACATGAGTCCCGAACAGGCGGCGGGGCGGAGCAACGAGGCGACGGCGGGATCCGACGTCTGGAGTCTCGGCGTCATGCTCCAAGAGATGCTGATCGGAGTCCTGCCGTACCAAGGAACGATCACCGAGATCCTTGTCGGCATCTGCGAGCGCGAGCCGACGTCGATCCGCAAGCTGGACGCGTCGGTTCCGAAGGACCTCGAGACGATCTGCGCGAGGTGCCTCGTCCGCAACCCGCTCGAACGATTCGGCAGCGCGCTCGAACTCGCCGAGGAACTCGATCGGTACCAGCGCGGCGAGCCGATCCTGTCGCGGCCGATCGGGATCGCGGCGCGGACCTGGCGCTGGGCGAAGCGGAACAAGGCCGCCGCCGGACTGCTGCTCGCCGTCTTCACATCGCTGCTTGTCGGCATCACGGCCTCATCGCTCCTCGCCCTGCGGGTCGTGCGCGAACAGCGCGCTCGGGCGATGGCGCACGTGACGACGCTGCGCACGGCGAACCCCGAATCGCTTCCGTTGCTCTTGGAAGGTCTGAGCCCGTACGCGGCGGAGGTCCGTCCGGTCCTGGAGGACCAACTGCGCGGGCGGCTCGAACCCAGCCACCGGCGGCGACTGCATCTCGCGCTCCTCGCGCTCAGCGACGCCTCCCGCCCGGACGCATCGTCGGAGTGGGCGCGTCGGGTCGGCGACGACTTGCTCGACGCGCCCGCGGACGAGTTCCTCGTCAGCCGGATGATTCTGGAACCCCACGCGCGTCCGCTTGTCGACCGGTTCTGGAAGGTGGCCGGGGATCCGGCGGAGATCAAGGCGCGGCGGTTCCGGGCCGCGTGCGCCCTGGCGGCGTTCGACGCCGACGAATCGGGATGGCGGCGGGTCGCGGCGGACGTCGGAGGTCCGTTGATCGGCGAGGATCCGCGCGCGGCGCGATCGTGGATCGAGGCGGTCGCTCCGGTGCGCGGTTGGTTGCGGCCCTCGATCGAACGCGAATTCGATTCGTCCGACGCATCGTCGGCGCGTTCCGCCGCCGCCGTGCTCGGCGCGATGTTCGATGACGATCCGGAGCGGATCGTCGATTGGATGCGGCGGGCGCGTCCCGATCAGCTCGCCGCGCTGCTCCCGCACGCCGTCCGATCCCAAGAGGCCGTGCTCGGCGGACTCGCGTCGAGCCGCGCGGCCGCGCGGCCGCCGTGCCGCGAGCCGGAAATCGGGGACTTCGACGCCTTGTCGCGCGTCGTGAACGCGGAAATCGGAATGCTCGCCTTGGGCATGCCCGACGCGGCGATCGACCGCCTTGGATCGCTCGATTTTCCGACGGCCCGCGCGTTGATGATCGAACGGCTCGGCCGCGTCGGCGTCGATCCCCAGCTCCTCAAACAACGCATCCCTTCGCTCGTCGAACCCGAGCACGCGCCTACGCTCGGCGGCATCCTGCTCGCGCTCGGCCAATACGACCAGCGCCGGCTGTTCGCCTCCGAGCGGAAGGAATTGCTCCCTTCGCTCGTCGATCTGTACGCGCGGCACGAGGACCCCTTCGTCCACGAGTCGGTTGGGTGGCTCGTTCGGCAATGGGGCATGGAGGATCGCCTTGGCCGTGTTCCGGATCCGACGGCGGCGCGGGATCCGAAACGGCGGTGGTTTTCGGACGGATTCGGGACGACCTGGGTCGTCCTCGGACCCGTGACGTTTCCGATGGGATCGGGAACCGAGGGCCCCGCCGGCTCCGAACCCGTTCCGCCCCATTCGCGGCGGATACCTCGGCGATTCGCCGTCGCGACGCGCGAGGTGACGATCGGCGAATACGATCGCTATGAAAGGGCCCGGCTCCAAGATCTGGAGGACCGGCTCGCGGCGGCGTTCGATACGACCACCAAGAGGAAACTCGAACAGTATGTCGCGGAACTCAAGAACCGACGACTCAATCGAGGCCTCGCCGACGACCCGCGGTTGCCGGTCACCAACATCACGTGGTACGAGGCGGTCGCGTATTGCCGTTGGCTGGGCGATCGGGACGGAATCCCCGACACGGACCAGTGTTTTCCGACGATCGATGCGATCGACGATCTGTACGCGACATTCGCGCCGCTCCTGATTCCGCCGAAGGCCCTGGACAGGCCGGGGTATCGGCTGCCGACCGCCGCGGAATGGGAATTCGCCTGCCGCGCGGGCACCTCGACGCTCCGACCGCTCGGACTCGACAACGACCCGATCCACGCGCGCCACGCGTGGACCATGGAGAATTCGGGCCAACAACCGCGCCCGGTCGGCGGCTTGAAGCCCAATCCGATCGGCATGTTTGATATGCTGGGAAATGCGTGCGAATGGACCATGGATTGGTACCTTCCCCTTCCCGAGCACACGGGTATCGTGGTGGACGGAACGGATGAGCGGCGCGGAGCGCAGCGTGAGTTGCGGGGAGGATCGTTCAAGGACCTTGCCGCGTCGTTCCATTCCGCGGCGCGGACGGCGATGCGTGAGGAGCAAGGCGACGCCACCGTCGGTTTTCGCGTCGCGCGGACGTTGCCGTGATCGGGAATCCGCGTCGCCATACCCGAACGGCGTTCCGCGACGACCGCCGTTTCTTCGGGAAGCAGGCGTATTTCAAGGAGGCCCCGCGATGTCCAATCCGCTCGAAAGCCTGATGGCCTGCGGAACCAAACTGTGGCTCGATTCGATCGATCCGGATCTCGTCGCCGCGAATCGGGCATGGGGCGCGACCGGCGCGACGTCCAATCCGATCATCATCGCCGATCTCATCAAGACCGGGCGTTTCGACGCGGACATCGCGCGGCTCGCCGAGCTGGGGCGATCCGACGAGGCGATCGCGTGGGCGCTGACCGATGAGCTCGTGTCGCGGGCTCAGGCCGTGTTCCTTCCGGTCTGGGAACAAACGGACGGCAATGACGGGTACGTGAGCTTCGAACTCGATCCGTTGATCGAAGACACCGAGCGGAACCTGCCGCACGCCGATCGGGTGGCCCGGTACATCGAATCCGGCGCGCGCTGGGCGTCGGGGCATTCCAACCGGATGATCAAGGTCCCCGCGACACCTGCGGGCCTGGATTCGCTCGAGGACCTTTGCGCGGCCGGCGTGCCGCTCAACGTCACCTTGATCTTCAGCGAACGCCAATACGAGGCGGCGAGGGACGCGGTATGGCGCGGCGCCGCGCGGCGAGGAACACCGCCTCGATTCAAGAGCGTCTACAGTATCTTCGTGTCGCGCGTCGATGTGTACACGCGGAACGCCGTTCCCGACCTGTCGAACCGGGCCCAGGGTCAGGTCGGGATCGTCAACGCCAAGCGCATTTGGCGGCGCAACCGCGCGTTCTGGAACGATCACCGCGTTCCCCTCGAACAAGAAATCGTCTTCGCGAGCACGGGCACGAAATACGCCGAGGACGCGGCGTGGAAATACGTCGAGGCGTTCGCGGGATCCGACATTCAGACGAACCCGCCGGCAACGAACGAAGCGGTGCTCGCGTCCGGATTGTCTTTCTCGCCGCGCGTGGACGACCTTCCGCCCGACGAGGTGCTCTCGGAAATCGATCGACTCGTGGATCCCGCGGAAATGGAAGCGACGTTGATGGCCGAGGGGCTCAGGAAATTCGCCGATCCGCAAAAAGGCCTTCTGCGTTTGATCGCCGACCATCGCGCGCGGCTCGCCGGAGCGACGGCCTGAACGTCCGGAACGCCGGCATCGGCTTGGTTATGGAACGAGGCCGTGCCGGACCTGGAAGGACGGGCACGGCCCGCTCGTCAGGGGAGTCCGACGATGACCGCGGCACACTGACCGACAACCGACTGGCTGAGCACCATCGCCGCGGACCGCTCGGTCCGGATCGGTTCGCCCTTCACGACGGCGATCGGGCATGCGGGATCGGCCTGTCGGAAATTCCGGTTGGGTGGGACGATTCCGTCGCGGAGGGCGAGGAGTGTGGCGGCGAGTTCGACGGCGCCGCTCCCCGCGCCGAGGTTTCCGAAATAGCTTTTGTAGGCGGTCACGGGCACATCGCCCAGTTCGTCCCGGATCGCGCGGGCCTCGCGCGCGTCGTCCTCGATCGTGCCGACTCCGCATGCGCTGACATGGCCGATGGCATCGGGCCGCAGACGCGCGTCGGCGAGCGCGGCGGCGATCGAGCGACGGATGCCCGTTCCGCTTTGGGAAGCGCGGAGCGGGAAATCGCCGGAGCTCAGCGCGCCTTCGAAGGCGCGGCCTCCGCCGAGTACCCGGCCGACAAGCGAAGCTCCGCGTGACTCGGCGTGCCCGCGTGACTCGAGAACCAGCGCGCCCGCGCCTTCCCCGTTGACCATGCCGTCCCGTTGAGCGTCGAAGGGCCGGCACGCCGATGGAGGATCGGCGATCGACCGCGAGACGTTCCGGCCGTTGCGCCGAAGCAACTGGTTCGGGTTCAGGCGGGTCCCCGCGCCTCCGACGAGCATCACGTCGGCAAGCCCCCGCTCGATCACCCGGCACGCCTCGATGAGCGCCAGCAGGCTCGACGCGTCTCCCGACGTGATCGTGTTGCTCGGCCCCCGCGCGTCGTGCGCGATGGTCAGATGGCTGGCGATCATGTTCGGAAGGTACATCAGGAGCCAGAGGGGATAGAGATGATGCATGCCCGTTTGGCCCCATCGGTCGAGCGTCACGGTTCCGTCGGAACAGGCGGCGCCGAATGCGTCACCCATGTCGGGAAGTTCGCAGTAGAGCATATCCGCGCCGAACAGGACGCCCGTCCGGTCGGGATCGTACGCCCCCGGTGCCAACCGCGCGTCGCACATCGCGAGATGCGCGGCGGCGAATCCCGTTTGGATCTCGCGACACATCACCTTCAGGCTCTTCCGGGGCGTCACGAATTCCTTCGCCTGGAAATCGAGGATCGCCGCGCCGATCGGGACGGTCCACCCCGTCGGATCGACCGACGTCAGCTCGCGCACGCCGCTGCGTCCGGCGAGCAGAGCCTGCCAGAAAGGGCGATGCCCGATTCCGAGCGGACTGACGACGCCCGTGCCGGTGATCACCACTTCACACTGATCGGCCATGATTGCCAGACTTGCCTCGATCGCCCATCGGATCCCGGGGAGCCCATCGCATCCACGGTCATCGGCGGCGGATCACGAATTCGATCGGAACCAGAACGGGACGCGGCAAGGCCGCCGGATCACGGGCCGGAAGGAATGCCCATCGGCGAACGGCGTCCAGCGCGGCGGCGTCGAGCGTCGGATCGCCACTGGACTCGTGGACGGCGATCCGCATCACATGTCCGTCCGCCGCGATCTCGACGCGCAGCAATACCGTCCCCGTCCTTCCCGCCACCAACGCCTCACGCGGATAACTCGGCGCCGGATTCACTAAAACGCGGGGTGGAACGGTCGTTTCCACACCCGCGCTCGCCCGCGACATGGCTCCCGCCGATGAAAACGGATTGACCGGGACGTCGGCGACGTCCTCCGCGACCCGATCCGCCCTTCGCGGAATGCGCTCGATCGGTTCCTCCGATCGAGCGACGGTTCGCCCTTCCATCAAGACTCGATCGACCGCCGACTGGCGATCCAACGGTTGCACGACGATCGGCGCCGAGCGTTCAGCCGTCGCCGACCTCGTCAAGCCGGTCTCCGACGCCTCCGGAGGCGCGATCGTCGCCGATTCCATGGCCGATCGCGGCGACTCGATCCGGACCGGCGCCGACTCGGTTTCCCGCGCGGAGGGCGCCATGGCCACCGCGATCGAAGCTCGGTCGTGGCGCGGCGGATACGGCAGGACCGGGTCGGGCTGTACACCGATGCCAAACCAACCGCGGACGATGGCCATCGCGCCCACAAGCGTATGGGCCGCGAAGCTCGCCACGATACCGTGCCTCGCCAGGGCTTCGCGACCAGCGGCCGCCGTGCGGCGAGTCACTCGAATCAGGGGTAGCCGCGATGCACTCATGCCAGCGAACTCGACGGTCGTACGGTCAACCACCCAGGCGAGCTCCCGTTCCTGGACCCGACTCCGAACGGGCCGCACCGAGCGTTTTGGGTTCCGCGTTTTGGGTTCCGGGGTCTTTGGTTGTTCGTTCCGGGTTCGGAACGGCATGGGCGCCGAACCGTAAAGCCTAACTATGCCGATCGGTTCTCGAAAGAGGGAAAGGCGCGACGGGGCAACGCGAGCGGCTCGCCGTTCGGGAAAACGCTGGACACCGTGATCGATCGTGGTATCATCGTGGGTGCCCGATCCACCCTTCCCGGGATTCACGTGATCGACCGATCGCTCGATCGCACGAGATCTGTCGGAAGGCGGGACCCATCGAGGCATTTCGTCCTTTTTTTTCATTCGATCGGTGACCGATTTGGCCTCTTCTCTGTTCCGGCCCCGCCGACTCGCTGCCGCGACCGGCGGGGTTTTTTTGTTCCGGTCTTTCCGGTTCCTTCGTGGATGGGCGTCGCATGTGGCACCTGGATACGCAGCGTGGAACGGCCGACCTGGAATTGCCTCGGCTGCAAGGACGCGTTCATCTCGCGCGAGCGGATGCCCGATGGTCCGTCGCGCGCGTGGATGGCGTACACCTCGATGCCCGCCTCCTCCAGCTTGTGCTCCCCGATGCAGGGGTTCCGCGTGGGGCGTCCGCCGATGTTTGGGACGGTTACATTCGGTTTCAGGATCTGTTCGTCACCTATCCGCCGCGCGACGCGTCCGGGCTGAGCGTTCAGGCCTGCTGGCGGGCGATCGCGGATGAATGTCCGCCCATCGCGGGCGTCGAACTCCTTCTGTCGCTCCAGACCGACGGCGCGATCGAGAGACCGGCGGTCCGCGTCGTGTCGATGTTGGCCGCGGATCGAGCCCACCGGCTCGGGGACGGAGATCCGTCCGATCCGCGTTCGACGTCCGATCGTGGGCTCCGCGGGGAAGTGCTCGAGACGACCGAGGCGCCGCCGGTCGTGTGGTTCACCGGTCGGTTCGGGACCTATATCGAAATGGCCCGGGCGCGGGACTTTGACCGGACCGTCGTTCGCCGATCGGGGCCTTCGTGGGAGTCGACCTGGATCGTGAATGAGGAACGCCTGGAAAAGGGGGTGCTTCGTCGCGCGTGGATGCGCGCCGTCTTCGCGCCGACCCTCCTCACCGCCGACCAGGTGGCGTCGGCCTATGATTCGTTCCTGGCCCAACCCCTTCCGCTGGCGACGTGAGTCGAGAGGAATAAGCATGTCGATGGAATTGCGGCGGCGTCTTTTCGATGAACTCGATCGCATCGAGCTCATCGATTCCCATTCGCACATCAACCCGCATCAGCCCGCGTCGAGGAATCTGGCCGACATCCTCGGGTACCATTACTACACGGAACTCGCTCATTCCGCGGGCGTGCCGAAAGACCGGATCGAAGAGCCGGGTCTGGATGCCCGCGAGAAAGTGCGACGGCTCTTCGCCTGCCTTGGCCGTCTGACCAACACGATCCAATATTCCTGGTTCCTCGAGATGGTCTGCGTATTGCTGGGCTATTCCGAACCCGACCGGGTGCTTGACGACTTCGAGGGAATCTGGGAGTTGTCCGAGCGGCGCATGGCGTCGCCCGATTGGGAGAACGAGGTTCTGGCGAGGAGTGGGCTGAGGAGCGTATTTCTGACCAACGATTTCGACGATCCGCTCGATGGGTTCAACACGTCGCGTTACGTTCCTTGCCTGAGGACGGACGAACTGGTCTTTCATTTGGCGCGTCGGGGAGTTCGGACGCGACTCGAGGAAGCGACGCGGCGGGAGATTACGGACCTTGCCGGATTGCGGGAGGCGCTCGGGACGCTTTTCATGCATTTCACGGCGAAACAGGCTCGGGCGTGCGCCATCTCGCTTCCCCCCGATTTCGCTCCGGCACGCGTTTCGGAAGGCCGCGCGGAGACGGCGCTGGCCGACCTCTTACGGCATGACGAATCGGCGCCGGCCACGCAGCGCCGCGCGGTATCGAACTGGGTGTTCTGGACGTTGGCGGAGTATTGCGCCGAGTTCCACGTGCCGTTCGATCTGATGATCGGCGTCAATCGGCGTGTCTACGAGGGGGGCGTGTTCCAGGGGCAGGACCTGTACGACAGCCGCGTGTCGCTCATCCAGTACGCGGGCCTGTTCAACGCGTTTCCCCAAGTGACCTTTCCGGTTTCGGTGCTCGCGAGCGTCACGAATCAGGAGCTGGCGAGTTACGCCTGGATATTCCCGAACGTCGTGACACACGGCCACTGGTGGTATTCGAACACGCCGACGTACATCGAGCACGACGCGTCGGCGCGGCTTGAAGGCGTTCCCCGCTCGAAGCAAATCGCCTACTACAGCGACATGTACAAACTCGAATTCGCCCTGCCCAAGTTCCGCATGTACAAACGGATCCTGGGAAAGATCCTGGCCGAACGGTTCGTCATCGACCGCGGATGGTCCGAGGAACAGGCGGTGGACCTGGGCCATCACGTCCTCCGGGGCAACGTGGACCGGATCTTCGGTTTCGGGTCGGAACCGGCCTGACCGGCGTGCTTCGTGGGCCGGTTTCCCCGGCGATTTTCGAAAAACTCGAAAAAAAACCGAAAACAGGCGGTTGCCCGCGAACCTTTTTGGGCGAGAATCGTCTAGACATGCGTCCCGAGGCGAAAGTCCCTCGGTTACTTCGTGGACTCTCTCGATTGCGCCGCGAGCGCAAGGGAGGAACGACAATGCGCGCGACACGCACCAACGCCCGCCGTATCAGCAACCGGATCGTCCGCGTCGATAGCGGCCGTTTCGTGGGCGTTGCCTCGTCGCCGTCGTTCCTTGCGCGCTCGTATTCGCTCGGCGAAGATCTCGATTCGCCATGGCGCGCGGATCGGCGGACGTCAATGCCGGCCCATACGCGGCGGCACGGCGGCGCGGCGGCGCGGAAGCGTCGGACGGCGACGGCCGCGCCGCGAGGGTGAAGCGAGCCGATTCGGCGCGCTCACTGCCGGGTTCGTGTCCCGGCGATGGACGGATCCCACGTCCCACCCCCCGTGCCACCGGCGAACCGTCGTTCGCGCGCGTCATCCGCCTTGCGACGCGCCGCTCGGCCGCCGGGTGTTTCATTCCGAGAGAGGATCTTCACCGTGACAACCGCCACCATGCGAACCGGCCCGCTGACCGCGGACCAAATCGGAGCCCTCGTCCGGTCGACCCAGGCCGGCGATCGGCTTGCGTTCGGGGAGCTGTACGAGGCGTTCGAGGGGGCCGTGCTGGGGATCGCGCTGCGCCGACTGCGGAATCACGCCGAAGCACAGGAGCTCCGCCAGGACGTCTTCATCCGCGCCCTTTGCAAGATCGGTCAACTGCGCGAGGCGAACCGGTTCGGGCCATGGCTCTTCGCCATCACGCGCCGCATGTCGGTGAACCGGCTGGTGCGCCGGCGGCGCGTCGTGTACACCGAGCCGGATTTCCTGGACCAGGTGGACGCGTCCGACACCTCGCCGCTCGGCGCGGTGATGGCGGCCGAGCGGGGCCAACAGGTCCGCGGCGGCCTCGATCAACTCGGCGACCTCGACCGCAATACGCTCGTCGCGTTCTACGTCGACGGCCAGTCGCTCGCCGAAATGAGCGACCGGTTCGACGCGCCGCTCGGGACGATCAAACGCCGGCTCCACGTCGCTCGCCAACGGCTTGCCAAGCGGGTCGAGAACCTCGTCGCCGTGTGAACCGTTTCGTGTCCGGTACGGCCTGACGCGCTACGGCGGACACGAAGGCTCGGGCGCCGGAACACCGGGACGCCGCGAATCGGGAAAAACAAGAGGCCGCCGCCGTCGCGGAATCGCGGCGGCGGCGGCCCAGTCGTGGACCTGGCCGGGACGGCGAGGGCCTATTCGACGCCGAGCCCCGCTCTTTCCTCTTCCTCTTGCTGGATGATGATGCGTGGCGTGACCATCATCATGAGGCTGTTGGTCGAACGGCCGATGCCGACATTCTTGAACAGCCGATTGACGTAAGGGATCTTGCTGAGCATCGGGACGCCCCGCTCGTTGCGGCCCTCGCTCAGTCGCTTGATGCCGCCGAGCAGGATTGTGCCGCCGTCGGGGACATTGACCGTCGTGCTGACGCTCGTGCTGAGGAACGTCGGCAACTGGACCGTAGCGCCCTCGGTCGTCTTCGTCACGTTGTCCTTATCGTCGAGCGGGTTCCCGTCGGGATCGAGCACGTTCGTGCCCGTATCGGTGGTCGTGCGGCCGGTGAACGTGAACGTCGACACTTCGCCGATCTGGCTGAAGACGGGCACGAGCGTCAGTCGGACGAATCGCCGGTCCTGCGACACGACGGCTTGAACGCTGAGCGAGGTGCCTTCGGAGAGCACGGTGATCACCGGCATGTGCGCCGCGGCGAAGTCGGCGACGACCGGGATGATCTGCGTCACGAACGGCTTGTTGGCCGTGTCGTTGATCGAGGCGAGCTGGCCGTTGAACATGGTGACCTTGGGCGCTTGGAGCACATTGCTGCGCCGATCGCCCTGGGCCGCCTGCAACAGGAAGTAGGCCTCGATGTCGCTCAGGATGGCGAATCCGAAGTTCGCCGCCGTCGCCGCGTCGAATCCGCCGAATTGGGGTACCGCCGATCCGAAACTGTCCTGGTTGAACTGCAGGTCGAGGTCGGCCGTCGGTTCGCCGAGCGGATTCAGGCCGATGACCGTGCTCGGACCGTCGTCATCCGGAACGAACGGCGTCCGCGTGCTCAGGCCCGAGTTGTCGTCGATATTGAAGTCCATATCGATACCGATCCGTTCGAAGAACTCGTCGTTCAGCGTGATGAACTTGACTTCGATCGTCACCTGCAGATCCTGCAGGCGGCGGAGTTGATCGAGCAGATCGCGGATCTGTTCGTGCACTTCCTGCGTCTGGCTCACGACCAGGCTCAGGTTGGCGACGAACGGTTCGATCGCGCCGTTTCCGCCGTTGTCCTCCCACGAATCGGGCGAGATCGTGCTCGTGATCAGTTGGATGAGCGGATCGAAGTCGGCTTCGGTCACGCCGCCGAATCCGCTGCGGCTGTTGCTGTAGCGAATGGGACGGGCCCGCGACTGGGGTAACTTGCCGAACGCGTTCGTTTGCGCCAGGACCGACGCGGGAAGGGCCGCCTGATCGGCGTCCGCGGCGACGGTGAGCGGAAACGGCATGCCGCCGTTGGAGAACTGGGCGAGCGACGCGTGCGCCTCGCGGATCGCCTCGGGAAGGCCGATCGTATGGCCCGGCATGAAATTCGGAATGGGGATCACCAGGTCGGCGATGTAGTAGACGTCCGGAAAGACCTTCGCGTCCCGCGTCCCCTCGCTCGTGATCTTGAGCACGTCGTTCTCGATCACGTAGCTCAACCGCAGCGGTTGCAGGATCAGGTTCAGCGCGCTGCGCAGCGGAATCTCCTTCGGCAATTCGATCGAGACAGGCTGGTCGGTGGTGACCGTCTCCACGGCCAGTCCGTGGGGATCGATGAACAGGGGAACGCCCGCGAGGTCGCAGAGCGTCTTGAGCGCCTCATGGAGCGGCGCGTCGCGCAGGTTGACCGAGACTTTCGTATCGAGCGCCTTTTGGATCTCGATTTCGTCGGCCGACATGCGCTTGTTCTCGCGCTGCATCATGCGGAGCCGGCTTCGGGTGAGCTCATCCCATCGGGCGCGGTCGCCGAACACGATCGGCTTGCGGTCGTCGAACGGCGTCGACGATTCCTCGACCGATTGCAGCGCGGCCAACATCCCGTGTTCCTTCTGCTCCTTGATATCGAGGTCGGCCATCACGGACCGCGCGAAGCTGCTCTTCCACACGAGGTTCTGCGCGACCGGATCATCGGGCGCGATTTCCTTCGCCTGCTTCGCGAGGATCTCCGCTTCCGCGAACCGTTTCTCCTCCATCAGCGTGTTGAACTGCTGGACGATATCCGCGAGCTTGTCCTGGACCTCGACCAGTTCCCGCTGATCCGACTCGATGCCCGCGCGCACCTTCGTATTGCGCTCGTCGAGCTCGATCGCGGACCGGTTCTGATCGATGAACGTTTCGAGTTCGCGGATGGTGCGTTCGACGAACGCGAGGAACTGTTGTTTGGCGGCCGGGTCGATGTCGGCCCCGGTGACCCGCGCGTGGAGCGTTTGGAGCCGATTGAGCGCGCCTTTGGGATCGGTCATCCGTTGTTGTTCGGCGGCGCGCTGTTCGTTGTTGATCTCCCGAAAGAGCTGTTGCTGGGCGATCTGCTGCCGCGCGTTGATCTCCTCGATCGGTCCGCTCGCCTCGCGCGGTCCCCCATTCGCGGCGCCCATCAGCGTCAGTTTGTCCTTCAACTGTTGGCGAGTGGCCGGATCGAGCTCCGCCTCGAATCGCCACGCCTTGCGGAACAACTCGATCGCGCCGGCGGGATCCTGGCTCTCCAACGCCTTCAAGCCGTCCTGATAGAGGCGCAGCCCCTCGCTGTTGGCCGCTCGAGCCGGATCGGCCGTCGCCGGCTGCGCGTTGCTCGCGGCCGACACGCGCGTCCGGTCGCTCGCCGGATCGTACGCGCCTTGACGAACGGGGAAAGCGCCTTCCGCCTGGCCCGTCCCCGAGGCCTGCGCTCCTTCATAACCGGCTTGCGCCACGCCGTCGCTTGCCGGCCGGCGCCGCATCCGGTTGCCGACCTCCAACAAGACCTGCCATGGCTGCGTTTCGTTCGGTTCCCACGCGACGTCCATCGCGCGAGCCCGGTCGGCGAGCTGCTGGGCGGCGGGCAGGTTTCCCCGTTCCAACTCCATTTGGGCCTGAGCGACCAATCGCCGAGCGTCCTCTTGTCCGGCACCCGCTCCGGTGGCCGGCAATCGGGTGAGATCGCCGCCGGCCGGCGACCCGGCGCCGGGACGCGCCGATGGACCGTTCGCCGTGGCCGGGGTCATCCGGCGTCGGGCCGCGATGTTCTGCAGGATCGCGTCGGGATTGCGTTCAAACGGCCGGAAGGCGATGGGCAACGACCGAGCGCGCTGCGCGAGGCCTGTGGCCGAGTCCAGATCGTTGTAGGCGATCAACGCGTCCGCCTGGTCCATCAGGAACTCCGCGTATTCGCGATGGAAGACGTTCGGATCGGCGCCGGGCCGCGGGCCCGCCGCGAACCGCTGGTGCGACTCGACCAGGCTCTCCACCCTTGCCGGCGAATCGCCGTTCGGATCGTACGTCGCGTTCCCGGCCTTGGCGGACGCGACATACCGCGCCGCCGCCGCCGCATCGCCCTGAGCCAGCGCGCGGCGCGCCGCGAACAGGACATCGGATCCACGACCGGTCGAACCGATCGAGGACGGACCACCGGCCGGCATCGCCGAACGGTTCGCGGAAGGAGAGTCCGGGTTCGAATACCGCGATGCCCCGGCCGCCGTCCCCGCCGGACCGCCAGGAGCATTGGAACCGGTCGGAGACCCTTGACCGGTCGATGGCCGACCGGTCGGGCCAAACTGGCCGCCCGGACCATTGGGGCCGATCGGAGGCGACCCGGCGCCGGGTCCTCCGGCCGCCGTTCGCAGGCTCGCGAGTGTGCGGCGGGCTTTCTCGGGCGAATCCTCGTAGCGCCCCATGAGCGGGTCGTTGGAGACGCCCGCCCGTTCGGCCTGTTGGATGAGCGATTCGGCTTCGTCGAACCGCCCATCGCGCATCGCGAGTCGAGCTCGGAAGAGCAGGTCGCGCGCGGAAGGCGGCGCCGACGGCCCGGGTGCGGGCGGCGATTGAGCGAGGACGTGGGTTCCCGCGGACAAGGACAACGCGGCCCCGCATGCCGCGAGCCAGGGCGCGGCGAACGCCAGGAAGCCCAGAACGAGGCATTCGGTGATCTTGTGGGCAGTCGCTCTCAACGCGGTTCTCCTTCTTCGAGATGCCTGGTACCCACGGCTCGGAGTCCCTGATCGGGGATGGTCGTCCGCGCCCGAGCGTCTCGGCAATCCGTTGCCGTTCGCGCCAGGGTATTGCCTCGAATTTGTCGACGGTCTATCGCATCCGAAATCGCCCCTCGAACGGCGGTCGAGGATCGGTCCGCTTTTTTGGTTTTTCGGAAACGGGGTGCGTTAAATACCGGCCCGCGCGGGACGGGTCAAGATCAATTCCGACGATTCCGCGCACTCGATTCGGCGCACCCCATCGCCCTCCCGCTTTGCGGCGTGGGTACGTACGCTTTCCTCCGAACGGCGTCAAGGCCAACCGGGCGCATCAACCCACTTACCCCCGTGGTACACAAATGGTCCCCCAATGACCCAATGGTGGGTAATCGCGTTCGTACTCTTGTTTCCTCCGCGTCTCATAGCGCCCCGCGTGAGATGTCTCTCTTCCCGAGCCGCCGGGTTGCCGGCCCGGCGGCCCACCTACGGTTCAACTTGGCCTGTTCGCGGGCCCGACGACGAGGTCCCGGCGCGGTACGGGTCGCTTGACGGTTCGATTCAATTGTTCACAATGGGCCGCGAGGATTCCGGGCGAGGAGGGAGGGGGCCTTGGCGCGATTCGCAGTCATACTTCCGGCGGCGGGAAAGAGCAGTCGGTTCCGCGACCCGCACTACAAGAAGCCGTTCGCTCCGCTCGAGAACCGCGCCGTCTGGCTGCACAGCGTCGATCGGTTCGTGAACCGCGACGACGTCGCGCAGGTGATCCTCGTGATCGCTCGGGAGGATCGCGAATCATTTCAGCAGAAATTCGCGGCGAACACGACGATCCTGGGAATCGATGTGGTCCTTGGAGGCGCGACGCGGTCGGAATCGGTCGCGAACGGTCTCGCGAAGGTCCGCGAGGACGTCGAATTCGTCGCCGTCCACGACGCGGCGCGGCCTTGCCTCGCCGATGCCTGGATCGACCAGGTCTTCGCGGCCGCGGAAAAGGCGGGTGCGGCGATCCTCGCCATCCCCGTCGCGGGCACGCTCAAACGGGTCGGCGGCGATCAGCTCGCGCGCGAAACGGTCTCGCGCGAGGGCCTGTGGGAAGCACAAACGCCGCAGGTCTTCCGGCGCGACCTCTTGATCCACGCCCACGCTCGACGCGGTTCGTTCGACGCGACCGACGACGCGCAGCTCGTCGAACGGCTCGGCCATCCGATCGCCGTCGTGACCGGTTCGCCGCTCAACCTCAAGATCGCGACGAAAGAGGATTTGCGTTTCGCGGCCCACGCGCTCAAGGGTCTGCCCAAACCCAAGACGCTCGGCGGACTCCATCCGTTTCAGGAAGACACGTGGCGCTGAGCGCCGTGCGGCGCGCGCCGAAAGAGCCCTCCCGGCGACTTTGACGATTCGACGACACGCGCTGTAAGGACGCCATGGAACGTTTTTGGGAAGACCTGCGCTGGCGCGGGCTGATCCATCAGGCCACCGACGAAGGACGGCTCGTCGAGCTGCTCGGCTCGCGCCAATCGATGTATGTGGGTTTCGACCCGACGGCGGACAGCCTGCATGTCGGCAGTTTGCTCGGCCTGACCATGCTGCGCCGGTTCCAGGCGGCCGGCCACCGGCCGATCGCGCTCGTCGGCGGAGCGACCGGCATGATCGGCGATCCGAGCGGGAAGAGCGACGAGCGGAATCTGCTGTCGATGGACGCGCTGCGCGCGAACATCGAGGGCATGCAGGCGCAGATGGGCCGGTTCCTCGACTTCGACGACCATTCGGGCGCCGTCCTCGTCAACAACCACGACTGGATGCGCGACGTCACGTACCTCGATTTTCTGCGGGATGTCGGCAAGAATTTTCCGGTCAACGTGATGCTCGCCAAGGAGTCGGTGCGCAGCCGGCTCGAACGCGACGACGCGGGCATCAGCTACACGGAATTCAGTTACATGCTGCTCCAGGCGTTCGATTTCGTCCGGCTTTTCGATCGGTACGGTTGCCGCATCCAGTGCGGAGGCAGCGATCAATGGGGCAACATCACGGCGGGCATCGATCTGGCGCGGCGCATGCGCCAAACACAGCTTTTCGGCGCCACATGGCCCCTGCTCACCCGCTCCGACGGCGCCAAGATGGGCAAGACCGAATCGGGAACTGTTTGGTTATCGGCCCGGCGCACGTCGGCCTACCGGTTTTTTCAGTATTGGTACAACATCGCGGACGAGGACGCCGGCCATTGCCTCCGCCGTCTCACCGACCTGCCCCGCGACGAAATCGAGTCGCTCGACGCGGCCCGCCAAGCCGACCCCGCCGCGCGCGCAAGCCAGCGCCGGCTCGCCGAGAACCTCACGCGGCTCGTCCACGGCGATGAAGGCCTCGATCTGGCGCTCGCCGCGACCCGCATCTTCTTCGGCGAGGAGATCAGCGACCTGCGCGACGACGCGTTGCTTTCGATTTTCGCGGACGTGCCAAGCCGCGCCGTGCCGCGCGAACGGCTCGCTTCGGGCGTCCTGACGATCGTCGACGCGCTCGTCGAGGCCGGGCTGGCGTCGAGCAAGGGCGAGGCGCGGCGCGCCGTCGAACAGGGAGGCGGGTACGTGAACAACCGAAGGATCGAATCGATCGACCGCGTGCTCGACCTGTCCGATCTCGCCGGCGAATCGGTCATCGTGTTGCGGCGGGGCAAGAAGAACTACGGCCTGCTCCGCTTCGAATAGCCACGCTCGGGAATACGCCCATGGCGCCGCGATCGCCGGCCGCGTTCGATCCGTTCTTCCTCGCGGCGCGGCGCGAGGCATGGGTGATCGCCGCCGTCTGGTGCCTCTGCCTGTTCTGGACGATCCCCTACTGCTGCCTCCGCGCCTATCGCCCGCTCGACGATCCCAGCGATCTCACGGTCATTCTTGGCATGCCCGACTGGGTCGTATGGGGAATCGTCGCTCCGTGGATCGGTACGAATCTCTTCACGATCTGGTTCTGCGGTTGGATCATGCGCGACGGCGATCTGGGAATCGCGCCGGAGGACGAGCCCCACGACGAACGAACCGAGCCGCCGACTCCCGTCGCGTCGTCCGGAGCCCGCGAACCGCGGAGGGCCGGCGATGGATAACCCGGTCGGCCCGCTGTTCGCATCGATACCGTGTGTGCCCCTGCTGGCGACGTCGCGTTCGTTCGGAGCACTGGCCGCGTTTGTCGCCTACATGATCGGCGTGTTCATCCTCGCCTGGATGGCGGGCAAGGTGCTGCGGTCGCGGTCCTTTGTGAGCGAGTACTTCTTGGGGAGCCGGAGTCTGGGAACCTGGGCCTTCGCTCTGACGTTCGCCGCGACGAGCGCGTCGGGCGGGACGTTCATGGGCTTCCCCTCCAAGATCTACACGCACGGTTGGATTCTCGCGCTCTGGATCGCCAGCTACATGGTGGTTCCCATCTGTTCGATGGGCCTGCTGGGAAAGCGACTCAATCAGGTCGCTCGCCGATCGGGCGCCATCACCATCCCCGATGTGCTGCGGGATCGGTTCGAGAGCCGCGGACTGGGCCTCCTGTCCGTCATGCTGATCGTCTTTTTCATCGCGTTCAATCTGGTGGCGCAGTTCAAGTCGGGCGGCGAGATCCTCCGCACGCTCCTGGGCGATGTCGGCCTGTTCGGGACGCTGGCGAACGGGCTTTGGCGCGGGATCGGCCATCTCGTGCCGGGCGTTGATCCCGGATACTTGCTCGGCCTCCTCTGCTTCGCGGTGACCGTGATCGCCTACACGACATACGGCGGATTCCATGCCGTGGTGTGGACGGACGTCATGCAGGGAATGGTCATGGCGGCCGGGGTCGTCATCATGTTGCCGCTCGCCCTTCATCAGGTCGGCGGGCTCGCGGCCGGAACGCGGAAACTGGCCGAGCGGGCGCCGCCGCGATTCGTCCTGCTGCGCGTCGAATTGGCCGAGGCGAGCGATCGGTCGATCGCGGTCGCTTCACCCTGGGTTGCGCTGGCGGGTTCGGAGGATCGGTCGATCCGCCTGTTTCGGATCTCGGGGGACATCACGATCCCGATCGGCGCGAAGGCGATTCCCTACGTCCGGGCGGTTGAATTGACCGATCCGGTCGAAATCGAGGAACAGGTCGCGCGGCTGCGCGTTTCGCGCGACGCCGATGCGTTCGAGGATCGACTCGGGGCCTCGGCGCCGCCGGGAATTCCGCGCCGCACGTTCTGGCTCGACCGCCGTTGGAATACGACGGCGTTCCCCGACGCGGTCATCGACCTGATGTGCGTGCGGGAATTCGTATCCGGCGCCGGACGCAGGGGAACCTATGTCACGGGACCGGGCCCCGTTCCGCCGACCCTCCCGCGCCGCCCGGGGACGATCGAACTTCGCCTGCCGTCAACCGGCCGTTCCGGGGATCGGGCCGTCGACGTAACGATCGACGGGCCGGACGGTCGGATGGTGGAGTGGAGGACGATCGAAGGACCGATCGGTTGGTTCGCGCTCGAGCCGGGCGACTATCGGTTGCATGCGGCGGCCGAGCCGGGCGCGGCGTTCGAAGGTCCCGTCCGCGTCGTCGAAGGCACGGTGACGCGGATCGACGCCGCGTGGAGCGCGGACGGCGCCGCGCGCCGCGAGGCCGGCGTCTCGGGCCCCGTCGCCGCCTCGAATCCCGGGTTCCTGCCGATCTCGCTGGCGATCTCGTTCTTCTTCATGTGGGCGATCGCCGGATCGGGCCACCCCGGCCTGATGCTCCGCCTGATGGCGTTCAAGAACACGGTGACCTTTCGCCGAGCGGTCATCACGGTGACCGTCTATTTCTCGCTGATTTACCTCCCCCTTGTGATGATCTTCTGCTGCGCTCGGTTGCTGATGCCCGGAATGGACCTGGAATCGGACCGGGTGATGCCGAGGATGGCCGTCTTGTTGACCGAGTCGATCGGCCACGCGTGGCTCGCGGGCCTGCTGATCGCCGCGCCGTTCGCGGCCGTGATGTCGACCGTCGACAGCTATCTCCTCGTGGTCTCGTCGGCGTTTGTCCGGGACATCTACCAGCGGAACGTGAATCCGAACGTGTCCGAATCGTCGATCCGGCGCATGAGCCATCTCGTGACGTTGGTGATCGGGCTCGCCGCGCTGCTCGGCGCGATCCACCCGCCCCAATTCCTCCAGGACATCATCGTCTATTCGGGGAGCGGCTTGGCGGCCTGTTTCCTGGCGCCGATCGTCTTCACCATCTACTGGCCCCGAGCGAACCGCGCGGGGTGCATGGCCGGGATGCTGGCGGGCTTCGTATCGCATCTGGGCATGTACCTGGCGGGTTGGTACTGGAACGGCAGTTTTTATAAGCCGTACGAGATCTGGAACATGGATCCGATCCTCGTGGGGTTGATCGTCTCGTTCGCGGCCGCGCTGGTCATCACGCCGCTGACCTCGCCGCCGCCGGCACACCTTGTGCGGAAGTACTTCCATGCGCAATGATGAGGCCCGCGGAGCGGCGCGCCGTCGCGAGCCGCGTTCCGTTTCCGGCGTTGCGGGAGCGTGAGGCATGAAACTTGTCAAATACCGGTCGCCCGATGGATCGACTGGATGCGGAGTTCTCGAGGACGACCATATCGTCCCGATCGGCGACCCGCACGGCGCCGGAATTGCCCTCGACCGGATCCTCGAATCGGCCGATCCCGTCGACACGATCTTCTCCCACCGGCTCGATGCGCACCGGCTTCGGCGCGCGGATGTCCACCTGCTTCCTCCGATCGACCAACAGGAGGTCTGGGCGGCGGGCGTGACATACCAGCGCAGCCAGGCGGCGCGGATGGAGGAATCGGAGGCGGCGGCATCCTGTTACGATCGCGTCTACCGATCACCGCGACCCGAGTTGTTCTTCAAAGCGACGCCGCATCGCGTGTCGGGGCCCGGCGAGCCGCTTCGGATCCGCGCCGACGCGAAGTGGAGCGTCCCCGAGCCCGAACTCGCGCTCGTCCTTACCTCGCGACTCCGGATCGCGGGCTACACGATCGGGAACGACATGAGTTCCCGCGACATCGAGGGCGAGAACCCGCTCTATCTGCCCCAAGCCAAAGTCCACAACCAATGCTGCGGGCTCGGCCCGTGCGTCACGCTTCCCGAGGGGATGCCCGATCGGGACGCGATCGGGATCGGCATGCGGATCATCCGGCATAACGCGACGGCCTTCTCCGGCCATACGACCATCGCGCGGATGGCGAGGACTTTCGAGGACCTGGTCGGATGGCTCGGCCGCGACAACCGGTTCCCGCACGGCGCGTTCCTGCTCACCGGCACGGGGATCGTTCCCGACAGTTCCTTCACGCTCGAACCCGGAGACGTCGTGGTGATCCACGTGGACGGCATCGGCGAGCTTCGCAATCCGATCGTGCAGGACAGTCCGACGATTGCCCTCGATTGAGGCGCGGGAGGGTGCGACGGCGACGGGGTATTGCGGCCGCGGTTCGTTCGGTCGGACCGGGGATGGGTTCCGGGGGGCGTGTTCCGACGAGGTGTCCGATTCATGTCACATCCGGTGTTGATTGCGGGCCAATGGAGGCCGGCGCGCGAGGCGGGGACGTTCCACGCCGTCGATCCTCGGACGGGCGAGTCCCTTCCGGGCGAGTATCCGGTGAGCCGGTGGGAGGATTGCGACGAGGCCCTTCGCGCGGCGAGCCACGCGGCGGCCGATCTGCGGCGGCTTCCGTCCGAAACGCGCGCCGCGTTCCTCGACGAGTACGCTCGGCGGATCGAGTCGCGCAAGGAGGAGCTGGCGGAGACGGCGAGCGGGGAGACGGGCTATCCCGTTTCGCCTCGACTGGCGGACGTCGAGCTTCCCCGCACGACCGACCAGCTCCGCCAGGCCGCCGCCGCCGCGCGGGACGGCTCCTGGGCCATGCCGACGATCGATCGCGCGCGGAAGATCCGCTCCCACCTCGCGCCGATCGGACCGGTCTGCGTGTTCGGCCCCAACAATTTTCCGTTCGCGTTCGGGAGCGTCTCGGGCGGCGACTTCGCGGCGGCGATCGCGGCGGGCAACCCGGTCCTCGCCAAAGGCCATTCCTCGCACCCCTCCACGACTCGGCTGTTCGCCGAAGAGGCGTTTGTCGCGGCGCTCGAGACGGGTATGCCCCATTCCGCCGTGCAATTGGTCTACCGGCTGAGCCACTCGGACGGCGAACGGCTCGTTTCCGATCGGCGCGTCGGCGCATCGGCCTATACGGGCGGACGCCATTCGGGCCTCGCCCTCAAACGGGCCGCCGACGCGGCGGGGCGACCATTCTACGCGGAACTGTCGAGCATCAATCCGGTCGTCGTCCTTCCCGGCGCGCTCCGCGAACGGCTCGACGCGATCGTCGACGAGTTCACCGCGAGCTGCCTGATGGGGACGGGCCAATTCTGCACGAATCCCGGTCTGATCCTCGTCCTGGAAGGAAGTGAATCGGAACGGTTCATCGAGCGGGCGGCGGAACGGTTCCGCGCGGCGCCGTCGGGCACCCTTTTGTCGGAAGGCGTGGGCCGGACGTTGGTGTCGAGTCTCGGGACGTGGGTGCGGGCGGGCGCCCATACGGTGGTGGGCAATGCGTCGAGCGTCTCGGCGGGGTACAGCCTCGCGAACACGCTCATGCGCGTCACGGGCGCGGCGTTCCTGGAACGGCCGGCCGAGCTTCAGACCGAAGCGTTTGGCAATGCGTCGCTCGTCGTCGTCGCGCACGACGCGGCCGAAGCCAAACATGTGATCGACGTACTCGACGGGAATCTCACCGGCTGTGTCTATTCCGCGCGGAACGGCGAAGACGAATCGCTCTACGACGCGCTCGCGCCCGCGCTCCGGCGTCACGTCGGGAGGTTGCTCAACGACAAGATGCCGACGGGCGTCGCGGTCAGTCCGGCCATGCAGCACGGAGGCCCGTTTCCGGCGACCGGCCATCCGGGATTCACGGCCGTCGGCATCCCCGCGTCGCTGCGCCGCTTCGGTGCGCTCGAATGTTATGACGGAGTCCGCGACCATCGGCTGCCGCCCTCGCTCCGCGATGCCAACCCGACCGGCGCGTGGCGGTGGGTGGACGGAGTTTGGACCCAAGGCCAACTCGGATAGCGTCCGCCGCGGCCATGCGACATAATGACCGCAAAGCCCGACGGACGTAAGAAGGGCGGGTCGTCCGCGCGGACACCGTTGGGCTCCTGGTCGACCGGGCATGGTGGAAGGCATGAATCGCAAGCAATTCGCCTCGGGCCGTTTCTCGGCGTGTCATTCGAGGTTCTCGTCGGTGCGCGCCGGGGTCGTTCCGCGCGCCCTGGTTGCCGCCGGAATGCTGCTCGCCGGCGCGCCGATCGGCTTGGCTACGATCGGGGACGCATCACCCGGATGGGCACAGGAGGCGGCGCCCGATGCGGGACGGGAACAGTTGCAGCGCGCCATGACGTTGCAGCTCCGAGCGCGGTCGATCCGCGATCTCGACGAGACCATCGCGCTGTGCGAACGGGCGCTGCGCGAGGGATTGGGCGAGGAGGACGCCGAACTGGCGCACCAGATCGCCGCCTCGTGCCTCTTCCAGAAAGCGAACGGCATCGCGGCCGCCGTCGTCGATCGGGCTCGACCCGATCCGCGCTGGCAGCAACTCCGCGAAATCGCCCTCAATGACCTCGAAAAGGCGATCGAACACGTCCCCAAACTCACCGAAGCCTACCCGCTCATCTACAAACTCTGTCTCCTGCCGGCCGGCGATCGCACGCAGGGGCTGCGCGCGGCGAACAAGGCGATCGAACTCCTCGCCGAAAATCCGCCTCAGCTCGCCGAAGCCTACCTCGCGCGCGCCCGGTTCCGGGAAAAGCCCGAAGATCAGCTCGCCGATCTCGACAAGGCGGCCGAATTGACTCCCGACAACCCCCAACCCAAACAGCTCCGCGCCGCCATGCTCTTCGATCAAGGCAAATACGCCGAGGCGGCCGACGCGTTCCGCGCGTTGATCCAAGCGGACGAGGAGAACGCGGCGTACCACCTGGCGCTTGGTGAAGCGATGGCGAACATCGAGGGCCAATTCGACTCGGCGCTCGAGGCGATCCGCCGCGGCATCGAGCTCAACCCGAAATCGACCCAGGGATACCTGCTCCGAGCCCGGCTGCACGCATCGCGCGAAAACGCCGACGCCGCGCTCACCGACCTCAACCAGGCGCTGGAAGCCGATCCGAAGGACGTGAGCGCTCTGCTGTTCCGCGCCGAGATCCACCTGTTTCGCGTTGACGCGAAGGCGGCCCGCGCGGACGTCGATCGCGCGCTGCAGATCCGCCCGGGGCTCGTCGCCGGCATTCTCCTGCGAAGCCGCGTGCACGCGTCCGAGCAGAAATACGATGACGCCGTACGCGACATGGAACTCCTGATCCAAAACGATCCGAAGAACGTCGACTTCCGGCTCCAGACGGCCGCCTATCACAACGCGGGCGACCGGCCCCGCAAGGCGATCAAGATGCTCACGGAGATCGTCGAGGAAGACAAGGGAAACTGGCGGGCCCTGCGGTCGCGGGGCGATGCCCTGTTGAGCATCGGCAAGCACGCCGAGGCGATTCAGGACTTCACGAGGGCACTCGAACTGAAACCCGATGAAAGCGGGATACTCAACAACCTCGCTTGGGTCCTCGCCACTTCACCCGAGGACCAGCTCCGCGACGGCAAACGGTCGATCGAGCTCGGAACGAAGGCGTGCGAACTGACCGAATTCAAGGAGGCCCATATCCTGAGCACGCTCGCGTCGGGATACGCCGAAACGGGCGATTTCGAGACGGCCGTCCGCTGGTCGTCCAAGGCCGTCGAGCTCGGCGAAGGCACCGTCAAGGAACAGCTCCAGAAGGAGCTCGACAGCTACAAGGCGGCGAAACCGTGGCGCGAGAAACAGGACACCAAGGAGAAACCCGACGTTCCCCGTCGCAACCTCCTGGAAACCTGATCCGCCGGCTCGACGCGCCGCGTTGCCGGCGCACGGGAAACACGCGACATGGATCGACGCGACGCGCTCGCCTTGATGCACGAATACACGATCAGCGAAAGCCTGCGTCGCCACATGATGGCCGTCGAAGGGGGCATGGGGGCGTACGCCGAGCGCTGGGGCGAGGACGTTGAAAGAGGGCGCATCGTCGGCCTGTTGCATGATTTCGACATCCAGGCGATGGCTCGGCTCAACTTCGGAACGGAACCCTGAACGGGACTTTGGGCACCTTTTCCCGCATCTGTTCCCAGGTCGACTTGGGAGGAGCCGCCGCCGGGCGCGGCGATGCCGGTTCGGCCGATCGCGTCGCCGCGCGCGCGGCGGGCGCCGATGCGATGCGCTCGGGCGACGGCGAGGTGAACGCCATCAGGAACTGCGGCCAATAGCCTTCCAGGAACCGCCGGCAATAGGTGACGTTGGCGTGGCGTTCGAGATTCTTGGTCGCCAGGCCCGTCGCGATCAACAGCGCGTTCCGCTCCTCGCGCTGGATCCACATGTCGAAGAGCTGGATATCGTCGATCCACACGTCGCCCGCTCCCATCAGGTCGAAGCCGATCCGTACCTGCTGGACCGAACCGGTGGGAAGATGCTCGAACGGGAACAGGAAGTCCTCGGTCCATTCACCGGGCAAACGCGCCGCGCCGGCGGCGGCGCCGACCGACAACGGCCAATAGAAATCGCGATCATCGTCGAGCACGACGCGCAGGTTCGGCTGCCGACTCGGGTCGGCCACCTTGAGCCGGACCAGCGCGTAGAGGCGGCCCGACTCGGGAACCGGGAACGGCTCGCTGCGGACCCAAGCCACGTCCCCCTCGCTTCGCACGTGGAGCGAAGCGGCGCCTCCGGACCGGTCGGTCGGGTCGAGTCGGACTTGGAGGCCTTTTCCGGTCTTGAATCGCCAACCGGGGATTTCACCGGGTGGGGCGGACCGGTCGAAATCGGCGTTGATCGGCGCCGCCAGCGGTTTGCGCGCGAGCGCGGCGGTGGCTCGCGCATTCACGTCGCGGATGCGCCCGGACAACTCGGGAATCACCTTGTCGGGCAACCGAGCCTGCCAGTCGACGACGCGTCCCCTGGGACTCGTCAGCCACGCGGCGACCAGATCGTACGGTTCGAGGGCGATGGCCCAAACGCGTTGCGAACCGCGCGTGACGGGGGGGGGCCACGAACGGCCGCCGATCGGTTCGAGCGCCATGTCGGCCGGGCCCTCGATCTCGATGGTTCCCTCGACCGGCCACGGCGAATCGTTCACGAGATAGAAGCACGTGCGATCGCCGCGCTGGAGGGACCGAACGACGAGCGGCTGCGTATTGCCCGCCGAACGGGGCGTCACCGGCTCGAACGGCTCGCGCGGAAGTTGTCGGAAGACTTCGAGGACGGGGCGAAGGAGGTCTTCCTGTCCGAGCGGCAAGAGGGGTCCGCCGTCGAAAACCGTCCTCGGGTCGTCCGACATAAGCGCCGCGATCCAACGCCGCCGATTCTCAGGACCCGCCGGAACCGCGTGCGTGAACAGCTCGGTCGTCGTCCGATCGGGCCCGAACGGGCTTACGGCGTCGAACGACGGCCACCGCGTGAAACGCGGCTCGTGGAAGAACGCCGATCCTCCGTCAGGCCGCGACGCGCCTTCGTCGCCGGTCGGACCGAAATACGCGGCGATCTCGGGCGCGCTTTCCAGCAGATCGTCGACGGCCCGTTCATTCACGTCGAGGCTCATGCGGTCCCGCTGCGGCCGGAGCAGCGTGACGCCCGGCATGCGCCGGTACAGGGCCGCATCGATGCCGATTTGAGCGGCAGCCTCGCTGACCGGCGCGGTGTGGTTGGGAGTGAGTGTGGGTTGAAGCATGCGCCGGCTCGCGCGGCCCTGGAACATCTCGCTCGACGCAAACCAAAGCCGCGCGCCCGGTCGACGGGCCTCGATGGCCGCCCGCATCCGCGCATGCAGGCTCGCGAGCTCGCCGCTTCGCCACGACAGCCAGCTCGCCGCCAGCTGGTCGTCGCGGAACAGGGTGTCCGATTCGATCGTCGAGCTTCCGAGCGACTTGCGGAACCGGTCGAATGTCCGCCGGTCCATTCCCCACGACGCGTCGGGCAGGATCGAATACGAATCGGGCGCCAGTTGGACGGCGACGCCGGCGAACGACCCGTGCGCGCCGTATCGCTCGGCCAACTCGTCCACGACATCCACCATGAACCGTTGCACGCGGGGATCGAGCGGATTGTAGTCGCGGACCGATCGGCGGCCCCTTCCGTCCACGAGCATCAGGCCCTCGGCGTCCGACGCCGTCCCCCGACGCAGCCCTTCGAGCGACTCGGCGCGGCCCGAGAAATGGACGGCCGGTATGAGCTGAAGGCCCTCGCGATCGAAGATCCGAAAGAGCATCTCGAGAACGTCCTTGCGCATCGGATCCTGGGCCGACGAGAGGAATGCGCCGCTGTCGAACTTCGGAGTGAACGGCCAGATCGCGCTGGGATACAGGCCGCTCGCCTCCCGAGCGACGCAGATCGTCGCGCCGTTGTAACCGGCGTACCGAAGGTATTCGGCGAGCCGACACGCGCCTTCGTAATACTTCCACCAGTCGTCGAGGACTTGCGAACCACTCGAATCGGCATTCGAATCCGCATTCGCAGTCGCATTGGAATCCAAGACACCGCCGACCGCGAAATTCTCCGCGAACCAGGGCTGATCGAGGTACGCGATGGCCATGCGTTCCGAGTCCATCGCGGGGAACGCGGGCGGCAAGGTGGCCGGCCCGCGCAACAGGCGGATCTTCCCGAACACGGCGGGCCCATCGCGCCGTTGGTTGGTGAGCAGAACGAGGGGCGCTTCGGTTCGCGGCCAGAAGACGATCCGGTGCCGGCCGATGCCCGGTTCGGACTGAACCAGTTGCGGCCGCACCCAAACCGCCGAGTCGATTCCCGTGCGCCCCACGACGCCGGCCGCGTTCGGTTCGAGGATGCTGATCCCCAGCGCCTGGGGCAGATGAGCGGCGTATTCGACTTCCAGGATGTGGGGCGTGTGTGGATGGGCGATCGGGATGGGGATCGCCTGCCAATTCCCGGTCCCCAATTCCCGCATCGTCGCGCCCGCGACGGCCACCGTCTTCATGTCGCCGTTCGTCAAGGGTTGGTTTTGGTCGATGCCAGGCAAGAGCGAAATACCCGGGAGCTTGACGGCCCACGCGCGCCAACCCGGGTTCACCGGATCGATGACCCGGTCCTCTTTCCACGGCGTTGAATCGACGGGGATCGACCGATCCCCCAGCACGACGACCTGAATGCGACGCTCGACGATCGGCGCGTTGCGCCAAACGGGAACATCGATGCGGGACCGCCGATACATGGCCAAGACGAGATCGTAGACCCCTTCGTCCTCGGGCAACGGGATTTCCTCGATTGTAATCGGCGCCACGCGGCCTTCGCCGTCGGCGCGAACGTGCGGCTGGGTTGCCCAAAGCTCCTGGCCATATCGAGCCGGCGTGATGTGGACCCGCAGACGGAGCGCGACATCGGGTTCCAAACCGAGCTCGTGCGGCCGCACGACCAGCTTGAGCCGCTCGCCGGGCGCGAAGATCAGATTGCCCCGCTCAAGATCGACGCGCAGCGCGTCACCCGGCGCGCGGCGAATCAGGCACGTATTGCCTCGTTCGTCCACCGGCCGATGATCGACGTCGGCGAGGAAATCGGTCACCGGACGATCGATGCGGACCGGCGGCGACGCTCGGTCCGTCGGCTCCAATTCCAAGAGCACTCGGGCGTTCGCCTGCCCTCGAACACGCACATCGAATCCGTCAAACGTCGCCGGACTCGCCTGCCGTATCCGAAGCTCGCCGTCGACCACGACCTTGGAACCGGGGGAATCGGCGGCCAAACCCAGGTCGGCGACTTCACTCAGCTCGCCGTCGGTGACCGAAAGGCGTCCGGTCCATTGCGTCGGCGCGCCGGCTCCCCACGCGACGCGAAGCCGCAAGTCGATCCCGTCGTCGGCGCGAAGCGAACCGGCGACGATCGCGACGGCGAGCAGGCCCGGCGCGACCCGACGAACGAACGGAGCGGGACGATCACGGCCCACGCGCCGCGTCGGTTCGGATCGTGCCGATCGAGGACTTCCGTGTCCCGGCATGGATCGCTCGGATGGATAACGCATCAAACCCCGCCGCCGCCCGGTCCGCGCGGAGCCGTTCCGGGCGCACCGCGACCTCCTGTCGCGGCCAACAAGCGGGGCATTATAACCAGCGTCGGGCCGCGACGGCCATCCCGTTTTCCATGCGACCCACCAACGCCCCCAAACCACCCAAAACGCCATCCTGAGCGGGTGCGGGCTGCACGGCGCCGACTCACGTTCCGGGCGCCTGCGCGACGCCCTGGCAAAGTCGGGACAGTTGATAGAAGACGGGCGCGGCGAAGCAGAGCGAGTCGATGCGGTCGAGGAGCCCCGCGTGTCCCTGCACGAGGGTCCCGTAGTCCATGACCCCCCGGTCCCGCTTGATGGCCGACATCGTGATCCCGCCCGCGAACCCCATGAGGCCGGTCACCATGGCGATCAGACCGGCCTCCCAGATGCGGAACGGAGTAATCCAGTAGAAGAGGATTCCGAGCAACGTGGAACTGACGAGGCCTCCGACGAGCCCTTCCCAGGTGCGGCTCGCGTTGATCGACGGCGCGATCAAATGACGGCCCAAGAGCTTCCCCCAGCCGTATTGCAGGATGTCGTTGACCTGAACGAGGACAACGAAGAACAAGAGCAAGTCCTCGTTCGCGCCGTCCCAATCGGCGAAATCCAAGGTCAGGATGGCGGGCGCGAAACTGATCGCGTAGACGCAAATGAGAAGGCCCGCCTGGATCTTCGCGGACCGCTCGAGAAACCGCTTGGGGTCGTTCGAAACGGCGATGCGCGCCGGAATGAACAACGATGCGAAGACGGGGATCATGATGCTGTACAGGTCGTAATACTCCTGGCCGCATCCGACCAGGACATACTGCAGCGGCGTGAACACGAAGAAGACCCAAAAGAGCGTGCGGTGGTCGCTTCGCCGCGTCGGAGTCATCGTGATGAACTCGCGGAGCGCCCAAAACGAAACTCCGAAGAACAACACCAGGCACGCGATTTGGCCGAGAATCATGCCGCTCGCGAGGATCGCGAGCATGAGCCACCACATGCGGATGCGCTCGTTGAATCGCCGGATCATCGCCGGATGGACCGTTCCCTCGGGCTGCCGCCGCATGACCTGGCCGACGGCGTAGAGCACGGCGAGCGCGCCGAGCACGACTCCGAGCAGCCACTTCGTTTGAAGGCTGAGCGCCAGGAGGGGCGGGTAGCCGACGATGGGCATCATCGTGGATGGATCCTGTTCCCGTGGTTTCGCAGCGGTTTACGACATGGTCGTTCTTGTCGTTGGTCGTTTCGCGATCAAACTGCTCCGGCATCCAAGTCGTGCGATCGTTCGGTGGCTCGCGGAACGGACCACGACGTTGGGGTTCATCGGTCCTTCAAACGCCGAACGGCCTCCCTCGCCCTCCGCAGGAACTCGGTCTTCGGTTCACCCGTTTCGAGCCAGATCGGCGCGCCGATCGTGATGCAGCTCAGCAAGGGAACCGGCAGGAACTCGCCCCGCGGCAGGATCCGGTTCAGATTGTCCATATACACGGGAACGAACTCCAGGTCGGGCCGCTTCTTCGCGAGATAGTAGATCCCGCTCTTGAACTCGCCGAGATCCTCCCCGACATTCCGACCGCCCTCGGGAAAGACGATCAGTGAATAGGCGTTTCCCATCTCGCGCAGCATCGCCTCGACGGGGCTCTGATGGACCTTGATATTGTCGCGGTCGATCAGCAGCGCATGAAAGGTCTTGGCGATATGGCGTCGGATGGCGTTCTTTTCCCAGTAGTCTCGAGCGGCCACCGGCCGCGTGACGGCGCGCACCTCCTTGGGAAGCGACGACCAGAGCACGAGGGCGTCCAAATGGCTTGTGTGGTTGGCGAAATAGACGCGCTGGCATGGATCGGGTTGGCAGTCCACCCAACGGACGCTGGCCCCGCTGAGCAACTTGGCCAAGACCGTCAGGACGTATGCCGTGACTCGCATGCTACGCGCCATCAGCCCCGATGCGCGGCGCCGGGGTTTCGGCCCCGCGCCGCCTCTTCCCACGTACGCGCCGCGCCCCCACGGCCGGTCGCGCCGGCCGCTCGACACGCGCCGGCCCGCGCCGCTCCATCGTAACTTGGACCGACCCGCGTGTAGAGCCGTCCGCAACCGGTCGGCGGTCCGCGCGTCGCGATTGGAAATCCCGCCCCCCGGTTCGAAACTCCTATTCCCCATCCGAACGCCGCACGAAAGACCCGTCCGTATCGTACAATCGACCGGACCCTTGTGGGCGGCTTGGAGCGCGTTGGCCGATTCGTTTACGACACGGCGCGGCAAGCAAGATGCTTTCCCCAAGGGGTTGCGCGGAATGAGTTCCCTGGCGGCGACATGAACGACATGATTCGAAACGCGGTCGTGGTCGTGCTCGACCGGGTCTCCACGGCCTATTTGAGCGCCTACGGCAATACGTGGCTCGATATGCCCGCGTGGAATCGACTTGCCGCCGAGGCCTTCCTCTTTGATGGCGCGCTGGCCCATTCCACACGACTCGATGCGATCCACCATGCGTATTGGCATGGCCAATCAACTACGCATCCCGGTGTGATCGGCGAGCGGCTCCCTTCGCTGGCCGAACGGCTTGCCGAGCGCGGTTTGGCGTCGCGGCTGGTCACGGACGACGCGCGCGTCGCCGCGTTCGCCGAGTCCGCTCGGTTTGCGACCATCGAAATGCTCACGCCCGGCGACGACACGGAGCGCCGCGCCTGCGACGCGGTGGAAGAAACGTCGCTTGGGCGGTTCTTCGCGGCGGCCGTCGAGCAGCTCGGTCGGATCGACTCGGAACCCGGCCTCCTTTGGTTTCATGCCCGCGCCCTCGATGGGCCGTGGGACGCGCCGTACTTGTGGAGAAAGCGGTTGACCGACGACGAGGACCCCGATCCGCCGACATTCGTCGCGCCTCCCCACATGCGACTCGACCCCCAGACCGATCCCGATGTGCTTTTTGGATTGACCCGCGCCTACGGCGCGCAGCTCCTCGCGCTCGACGCCTGCCTCGGAGCATTCCTCGATGCCTTCGACGAACTCCCGGCATCCCGATCAACCCTCCTGGTCGTGACGTCGCCGCGCGGCTATCCGCTCGGCGAACACGGCCGAGTCGGTTCGGATTGTCCCGCCCTCTATGGCGAACAGCTCCATGTGCCCCTGCTGATCCGATCCCCCGATCGACTCGGAGCGATGGCTCGGAGCGACGCGCTGGTCCAGCCCGCCGATCTCTTTCCGACACTTTGTGCCTGGTGGGACGTTCCGCCGGTGCCTCGGATCGGACCTCAAACGGAACCATCCCTCGGTGGACTCGACTTGTGGCCGGTCATGCGCGACGACCAACGCCTCGCCCGATCGCATGTCCTCGCAATCGGCGACCACGAGTCGGCCGTGCGCACGGGCGCGTGGCACTTGAGGCGCCCCGACGCGGGTCCCGCCGAGCTCTATGTGAAGCCGGACGATCGATTCGAGGTCAATGAGATCGCATCCCGCTGTCCGGCCGCCCTTGCCGAATTGCGGGCATGGCTCGGCGACACGGAATGAGCGACCCGATCGACGGTCGTGTCGGTGCGATCGGCCCGATCCGCGCCCGCGTCCGTTTTGGAAGGCTCGGCGCTTGAGGCGGATTGCAAGATTCGGCTCGCGATTGCAATTCCTACCGCGCGGTTCGCCCCATTCGCAAGGCGGACAGCGATCGGGCGCGTCGCCAAGCGGTTATCCATCAACGGCTTGCCGCCTGAATCGCCCGGCCGACGAACGCCGCGGTCCCGAATTTGCTCTAGCGACCCGCGGGAAACGCCGCGGATGGACTCGCGGGACTTTCGGGACAAGGAGGCCGGGAGCATGGAAGCTCGCTGCGCGCGCGTTTGGGTGGTGGGGATCGCCCTGGTTTCTTTGGCGGCGAACCATCGCACGGAGAACTTCATCGTGTCGGCGCCGACGGCCGAGCTGGCGGTGGAAATGGGCGATGCGGCCGAGCACCTGCGTCGCGACCTGGCCCTCGAATGGCTCGGCACCGAACTGCCCCGGTGGGATGAACCGTGTCCGATCCAAGCCGTCGTCGGCTCGCATCTCCCGGCCGGCGGTCAGACAAGTTTCTATTTCACGGGCGGTCGGCCGCGCGGCTGGGAAATGATCGTGCAAGGCTCGCGCGAGCGCGTGCTCGACAGCGTTCTGCCGCACGAAATCACGCACACGATTTTCGCAAGTCATTTTGGCCGCCCCCTTCCGCGATGGGCCGATGAAGGCGCGTGCACGACCGTCGAACACGATTCCGAACGACGCAAGCAGGACCATTTGCTGGTCGAGTTCCTGACGTCGCAACCGACGCGCGGGATCGCGTTCAACGACATGTTCGCCATGCAGGACTATCCTCGCGACATCCTTCCGTTGTATTCCCAAGGGTATTCCCTCGCTCGGTTCCTCATCGCGCAGGGCGGCAAGCAAGAATTCCTCGCGTACGTCGGCGACGGGATGCGATCGGGCAATTGGACGCGCGCCACGCACGCGCACTACGGCTATTCGAGCCTCGCCGACCTGCAGGCCCGATGGCTCCGCTGGGTGGGCGAGGGCAGCCCGCCGATCGCGCGCCGCGCGGAACAAACGGTTTCGGCGCCGACCGACCTCGGCCGATCGGCGGAAGAAGGCGAAGGCATCGCCGATCGTCGGCCCGATTCCGCGTCGCCCGCCGTCGCGCTCCGCGACTCGAACGGGAGCGCCGCGAGCTGGTACGCGCGGCGTCGCGACGAAACGCGGCGATCCACGTCCGCGATCGACGCGGAACGCGAACTGGCCTCCGACCGCCGCGGGAACCGGGTCCGCGCGACATCCCGACCACCGGCCGCCGAGACGTTCGAGCCGATCACGCTCGAACCGGTCCGAACGGCCGTTCCGTTCGAGCCGACCATCCGGCGATGAGGCCCGATCCGAACGGGGCTCGATCCGAACGGCCGCGTCAGGCTTGGGGTCGGAGCAAATTGAGCAGTCGGCCTGGGGAGCCCATGACGTTGTAGCCGGCGTCGACGTGCAGGATTTCGCCCGTGATGCCGCTCGCGAGGGGCGAGAGCAGGAACGCGCCGGCCCGACCCACTTCCTCGTGCGTCACGTTGCGTCCGAGCGGCGCCACCTTCTCGTACAGCGACAACATGTCGCCGACTCCGGCAGCCGAACCGGCGAGCGTCTTGAGCGGTCCGGCGCTGACGGCGTTGACGCGGATCCGGCTTGGTCCGAGCTCATACGTCAAATACCGGACGCAGGCGTCGAGTGCCGCTTTGCAAACGCCCATGACGTTGTACCCGGGCACGCACTTCTCGCCGCCGAAGTACGTCATCGTCAGGATCGACGCTTCCTCGCGGAGCAGGGGTCGCGCGGCGCGGGCGACGGCGAGCAAACTGTAGGCGCTGATCTCCATCGCCATCTTGAAACCGGACCGGCTCGCCTCGATCGTGTCGCGCGTCAGGTCGTCCCGATCGGCGAACGCGATCGAATGCAGGAGGAAATCGATCTTGCCGAACTCGCGACCCGCATGTTCCATGAACCGCGCGATGTCCTCGTCGCGCTGGACGTCGAGCGGCAGGACGAACTTGGCGAGCGGCTGGCCATCGGTGCATTTGGTGACCCGCCGCCTGTTCTTCTGCTTTTCGTCGTCGGGCCGATCGGGCAGATGGCTGAACCCGCACGCGCCTCCCTGAGCCATGATCTCCTGCGCGACGGCCCATGCGATCGACCGATCGTTGGCGACTCCGAGAATCAGGCCCGTCTTTCCCTCAAAATACCCCATGCCGTTCGCTCCGCCGTTCGTGCGATTCCCGCCGGATCCCGGTGCCAAGGCGGCCCTCCGCCGCCGGTCCCCGCGGTTTGTGCCGCGATGGACAATCTCTTATAGTGTGACAAGGTGAGTCCCACAAGTAAGCCTCACGGGGCGGCCGCCGTCGCGCGATGATGACTTCGAGCGTCTCTCCATCCCCGTCCGGCACGCTCGCCGATCAATTCGCCCGACGCCTCGTTTCGATCGGCGGCTCGGCGACGCCCGATCCGCTCCGATCGGCGAATGCGGCATTGGACGTGCTTCGCGAGACGGCTCGCGCCGAGGGCGTCGCGCTGATCGTGGGCGTTTCGGGGCGATGGACGGTCGAATCGGCTCGGGGCCGCGGACCCGATCCCTCCGAACCGCTCATCGCCGAATCGCTCGACCGCGAGACCGTTCTGCGGACGGCCGACGCGTGGATCGCGCCGTTGCGGTGGAACGGCGCGTCGGCCGCCCTCCTGATCCACCAGCCGTCGATTCCTCTGGACGCGGACACGGTCCGGGCGATCGCCGAACTGCTCGCCGACGCGCATCGCCGATGGTTCGCGGAAAGCGCCGTCCATCAACGCGCGCAGCGGCTCGAAACCATCCTCGCCATCGTCGCCGATTGGCAACAGACGCTCGAAACCGACCGCTTGCTCAACCGAATGGCCGAAGCGGCGACTCGGCTCGTGAACTGCGAGCGCGCGAGCATCTTCCTTTGGGATCGGACGCGACATACGTTGATCGGCCGCCCGTCGCTCGGCGTCGCCGGCGACGACCTTCGTATTCCCGACGATCGAGGAGTCGTCGGGCAGGTGTTGCGGAAGGGTGAGCCGCTCCGGATCAACGCGGACGACGATCCGCGCGCCATCGATCGGGCCGTCGACCGGAAACTGAATTTCCACACCGAGTCGCTCGTGTGCGTTCCCCTCCAAGGCGCGAACGGCGAGATGTTCGGCGCCTTCGAGCTGATCAACAAGCGGGACGGGCGATTCAGCGACGACGACGTCAACCTGCTCGTCGAACTCGCCCGGCATGCTTCCATCGCGCTCGCCAACACGCGGAACTATGAACGCCTGCTGCACGCGCGCGACCAGCTCGCCGATCAGGCGGCCGCGGGCGTCGCACTCGTCGGAAACCACCCGACGATCGAGAACCTGCGGGCCGTCATCGAACGGGTCGCCGACACCGACCTCGCCGTGCTCGTGCTCGGCGAGAACGGAACGGGCAAGGAAATCGTGAGCCGGATGATCCACTATCAGAGCCGCCGGCGGCGCGAGCCGATGATCGCGGTCAATTGCGCGGCGATCGCCGAATCGCTCCTCGAGAGCGAATTGTTCGGGCACGAGCGCGGCGCGTTCACCGACGCGAGGGAAAGCCATCCCGGCAAATTCGAATTGGCGGCCGGCGGAACGCTCCTGCTCGACGAAATCGGCGACCTGAGCCTCGCGGGACAAGCCAAACTGCTGCGCGTGATCGAGGACAAAACGGTCGTTCGGGTCGGCGGAACGCGATCGATCGCCACCGATGCCCGCATCATCGCGTCCACCAATCGCGAGCTCGGCGCGCTCGTCGCCGAAAAGCGTTTCCGCGAGGACCTCTTCTTCCGGCTGAACGTCGTCTCGCTCCAGCTACCCGCGCTGCGGGACCGGGGAGATGACTGCCTGTTGCTCGCCGACCATTTTCTCGACGAGTTCAGTCGCCGCGCGAACCGAACACCACCGCGACTCACGCCCGCCGCGCGTCGGCGGTTGCTCGAACACCGCTGGCCCGGCAATGTCCGCGAGCTCCGCAATCTCATCGAACGACTCGCCTATCTGCACGGTTCCGATCCGATCGACGCGCGCGACCTCGTCCCGCTCGGCGCATCCCTCCCCTCGTCCGCCGCGCCCCCGCGCCGCGACGAGGACCAGACGCTCGCCGACGCCACGGCCGCGTTCCAGATCGCGTTCATCGAACGGCGCATCGAGCAAGCGGGAGGCAACATCAGCGCGGCGGCCAAGCAAATGGGCCTCCATCGGGCCAACCTCTACCGAAAAATGGGCCAGTTGGGCATGCGGGGCGCCGACGAACCCTGACGGGCGACGATCGATGGCCGTTCGACCCACCCGGCTGCGTACCGAATGCCGCCGGACGACTCGCGCGCGGTCGCCTGCGCCGTGGCCTGCGGCGTTGGCCTGCGCGATCGCCTACGGGGTCGCCGCCTTCTCCGCTTTTTGGGATTCGAACCACGCGTGTTCGGGCCGGGCGAGGATCGCGTCGATGACCGTCAGAACGGTCTTCGCCTCTTCCGTCTTGCCTTCCGATTCGGCGTGCCGCGCCAGCTCCCGCGCCTGGGGAATCATCTCGACGTAGAACCGCTCGGCCACTTCATACATCCCGTGCCAGTGCGCGTAGTCGGGCGCCATCATCGACGCGCCGTGCCGCGCTCTGCGGCCCTCGTGGTGCCACAGATAGAACCATGTCCATTCGATTTCCTCGTCGAACTCCTTGTCGGTGATCAGCTTGGCTTGGCGGAGCGCGGCCATCAACTGCTGACCGGGCTTCGCGAACTTCTCGTTGTAGTTGAGGACGAAATCGTCGTATTGCCGGTAGAACGCCGTCACGTAGTTCTGCGCGTGGCAATGCGTGCACACCTGGGTCATCTGGTCTCGCTTCTCCTGCCACGTGCTCTTGACCTCCTCGCGCCGCTTCTCCGGATCGGCGGTCTTCACCACCGCGCCGCGCGCGTCGGTATCCATCACCAAGCTCACCGGCGGCCGATTCGTCCACGAGATGCGGCGGCCCGGATCGTGCGTGATCTTTCCGCCGTTTCGGCTGTGGCCCGACATGTGGCACGTCGCGCAGGTGGGAGCCTGGGAGTAGTCGACGCCGAGCACCCAGTCCTTGGCGTCGAGATTCATCTGCTGGAACAAATCGCGGTACGCGACCCCGTGCTTCGATTCCTCGTAGACCTCCTTCTGCGGATGGTCGGGACCGAGATGGCACTTGCCGCAGTTTTCCGGTTGGCGGGCTCGGCGCGGCGAGAAATCGTGCCGCGAATGGCACGCCGAACACGACCCGCGGGACCCGTCGAGGTTGAGCCTTCCGATCCCCGTATTCGGCCAACTGCTCGAATGGAGCATCGGTCGGCCCTCCTCGTTCCGTTTGACGCGCGCCGCCACATCCCGCGCCGTCGGGATTCCATCCTCGTTCGGCTTCAGATCGTCGACCGTGATGAGCGCGCCGTCGGTCGACTCGAGCGCGATCTTCGCGCCGTGGCACTGTTTGCAACCCGACTCGGCGCTCGCCATCCCGTTCACCATCGTGATGTTTCGGCCGAGTGTCGGCGAATGGGGACTGAACGGCTCACGCGCCCCTTCGACCGTTTCGGCGAGGAAATTGTCGAGCGAGGCGAGGATATTGCCGGCTTTCGCGTGGTGGCTCGCCATGAACTCGTCGGCCTCGGTGCGGTGACAGCGAGAACAGTCCTTGGGCGTCACGATCGTCGCGATCGTCGCTCCATAGTGTTGGAACGCGTCGACGTCCGCGTCGCCCGCCTGATGGCACTCGACGCACCCGACGCCCTTCTCGGCGTGCGTGCTCCCCTTCCAATGGTCGATGATCCCCGTCGACACCTTGGCGTGGCATTCGACGCACGCGGCCGACGACGCGGGCGCGTGGACCCGCTTGACCGAGACCCCCGCCTCCTCGCGGCGCCGAGCGACCTCCATCCACTGGACGAAGATCAACGACACCATGAACAAGAGGCCCAACGCGGCGATCAACGCCTGCTTCATTCGTAACGTCATAACGCGCTCTCTTCGTTCCCGCTAATGCTCGACGACCGCCTCCCAGACGGTGAGGCCGACGAGCAGGAAAGTGGCCACGATTCCGATGTACACGCTCGCGTCGTCGCTGCCCGTCAGACGCCTTAGGGCCGAGTCGATCCACGGCCAGGCGAACATCGCCAGCACGATGAAGCCCGTGCTCAAGACGGCGAACGTCAGCGAAAACAGCTTCAACCAACGGAACGACACGTAGAAAAACCACTCGGGCTTGATGACCTCGGGCGTCGTCAACGGATCGGCCTTCGGACCTATCATCGCCGGGAAGATCGTCGATACGGCGCTCAGCAGGATCATCAGGACCAGGCCGATGCTCAGTTCCGTGTAGAGATGGTCGGGAAAGAAGTCGTAGTGCGACGGCTTCGCAACGTCCTCGTCGGGAAACCGCAACTCGGTCACGCCGTGGACCCGGATGAACGCGACGTGGACGATGACGAGCAGAACGATCGTCGTCGGCAGCACGGCCGCGTGCAGGATGTACAGCCGCGGCAGGGTCCGCTCGTTGTACACCTCGCCGCCCAGCAGCATGTGCTTGGCCACGCCCCCGACGACCGGCACGGCGTTGCTGATGTTCGCCGCCACCTGCGCGCCCCAGTAACTCAATTGCTCGTACACCAGACTGTATCCGGTGAATCCGGTGAGCAGGGTCGTCATCAGGAGGCACATGCCGATCACCCAGTTCAGCTCGCGGGGCCGCCGATACGCGCACGTGAAATAGACCCGCATCTGGTGCAGGATGACGGCCGCGATCATGAACGTCGCGCCCCATTTGTGCAGACTGCGGAAATACCAGCCGTACGCGACGTCCTGCGTGATGAACCGGATCGACTCGTACGCCGTGGACGGTGCGGGCTGGTAGTAGAAGGCGAGCAGGATGCCGGTGACGATCTGCACGACGAACAGATACGCGGGTGTGCCGCCCAGCGCGAACCACCATTTCTTGAGATGGTTCGGCACCGGTTCGTTCGTCAGTTCGCGCAGTTGCACGCCGCTCACCGGAACCCGCTCACGCCACCATGCGGCCAGTCTCGTCATCATCCGATCGGACCTCCCGGCGCCGCGCCCCGGACCTCCGCATCCCCCGCGTCGGCGAGTGTCGTCAGCGGAGTTTCGACATACAAGAGGCCGTTTTCCACCTTCAGCGGGAACCGGGTGAGGATCTGCCGCGCGGCCAACGGCGGCCCTTCGGTCGGATTGCCTTCCCGGTCAAAGGCTCCGTTGTGGCACGGACAGAAAAACCGTTCGTTCTGGGGTTCCCAGTGGACCTGGCAGCCCAAATGCGGGCAAACGCTTGACAGGGCCGTGAAGCAGTCGGCCGTTTCGCCCTCCGACTGTCGCGTGACGACCAGTTTCGCTCCGTTCGGCGCGGCATAGGCGATCGATTCGCCGATCCCCACGCTGTCGACCGTCGCGACGAATTGCCAACCGACGGCCGACCCGCCGCCCGAATAGAGGAACTTGCCCGCCATCATGGCGAACGTTCCGTACCCGGCGGCCAATCCGCCGCCCATCGCCGCGCGCAGGAACAATCGCCTTCCGTTCGGCTCGCCGCCGTCCGGCTCGCCGCCGTCCGACACGCGCCCCCGCGCCTCGCCGTGTTCCGCCATGATGCTCGCCGCTCCCCGACCCGCTCACCGGCCGATACGTCGTTCCGCCCCACAAACGCGGAAACCGATGTCCCTCGACCGGTTCGCACGTTCCCTTTGGCAATATGTAGGCCAACGCCGCGCATCGCGCGCGGACAAGACCAACCTTATCCAGGTGATCGACCTCCGTTCGGCTCGGGAATCCCCGATCATTTCGCGAGGCCTGCGGCCGATCGACGCAGGGCCGCCGACCGACTTTTTTTCACCGAACGGACGGACCGCACTGTCCGATCCTCCCCCGCGCGCGCTGACGAGCGCGCGGAGACGCGCGCGCGGTGGGCATTCGATCGCTCAAGCGGACGACACCGACATCGGCACGCGCACGAGCATGCGAGTGGTCCATGATTTGCACTTTCTATCGCGCGGCTTGGGTTCGCGACGCGGGGCCATCCCCGGGGGCAGTGGATCGACCGGGACCATGCCGGGTGCCGCGCGTCGCGGACGCCGGGGGCAGCGAATCGGTGGAAGAACGTGCGGTCTTTCGGTTTCCCTTTCCCGGTCCCCGCCCCGTCGGGCGAAAGGAGGTGTGCGATGTTCGGCACATTGAGTTCCAAGGAAAAGCGCGGCCTGTTCCCCTCACTCCGAAAGGACTCCGTGCTGGGCCTGCGCGATGAGTTCGAGGACATGCTGTCGCGATTGTGGGGCAACGGCGAGAACTGGCTCGTGAACGCCGCGCCCAACCTCGACGTTACCGAGAATGACACGTCGGTCGAGGTCCGCCTTGATCTCCCGGGCATGAAACCCGACGATATCGACATCCAGCTCAGCGGCAACGTCCTGACCGTCCTCGGTGAGCGGAAGGTCGAAGAGGAAAAGAAAGGAACCACGTATCACCGGATCGAGCGGCGCGTCGGCGCGTTTTCGCGAAGCGTCACGCTCCCCAGCTCGGTCAACGAGGAGGAAGTCGCGGCCGAGTATCGCGACGGCGTCCTGGTGATTACGATGCCCAAGAGTGAGGAAGCGAAAGCCAGGAAGATCAAGGTCAAGTCGTAATGTCCCAGTTCAAGCGGTTCAAGAACATCCTCGCGGTGGTGGATACCGGTTTCCCGCGCCATCCGGCGCTGGAGAAAGCGTCCGATCTCGCCCGTAGGAATGGAGCGCGACTGGTCGTCGTGGACATCGTTCCCGATTTCGGCTGGTCGGCTCGCGTGTCCCGGGTCGATGTGGATGCGCTCGAGCAGGCTCTGGTCGAGGAAAAGGAAGAGCGGCTCGAACAGCTCATCGCGCCGCTGGCGCGGGAAGGGCTCGCGGTGGCCGCGCGCGTCCTGCGGGGCAAGTCCTCGCACGCGATCCTCGAAGAGGTCGAACGATCGACCATCGATCTGGTCGTGCGGCTCACCAAGGGACGGCATAGCCGCCGCGAGGCGTTCTTGGGGACGACGAGTGTCCGGCTTCTCCGGTTCTGTCCGTGCGACTTATGGCTGGTGAAGCCGGATTCCTCTGACCGATATCGTCGCATCGTCGCGTCGATCGACGCGGGGACATTCGAGGAAACCCATCAGCGGCTCAATCAACGTGTTTTGGACCTGTCCGTCGAGCTCGCCAAATCCCAGTGTTCGGCGCTCGATATCGTGTATGCTTGGTCGATCTACGGCGAAAACGTCTTGCGAGACCGGATGAACGAACAGGAATTCGAGGACTTGAAGGCCGCCACGCTCGCCGATCAGTACGTCTTGCTCGACAAAGTGCTCGATCCGTTCCAAATGAGTTCGCGGTCGAGCAACGTGCACCTGTTGCACGGGGACGCGAGCGAACAGATTCCGAAATTCATTTCCCACCAGGGCGCCGATCTGCTCGTGCTCGGCACGATCGGTCGGCACGGCATCTCCGGTTTCTTCGTCGGCAACACGGCCGAACGGATCCTCGACGCCGTCCAGTGCGCCATCCTCGCCATCAAACCCGGCGCGTAGCCGAGGGTTGTCCTGTGATTCCTCGCTCACGCTTCGTGTTACGAACAACCGATCGTGGAGGAATTGACCAACGAGTTCTTTCGCGGACCCTAAGGGAGTCGGCGGATCACTCGGCGTCTTCCAGAAGTCCGAGCCGCGCGAGCCAGCGGCCGCGCGTGGCCTTGTCGCTCGGCCGACCACCGGCCCTGTCCGATTCCAGTTCGTTCGCCCCTTCCGGCGCTACGGCGACGGCTCGCAGCCGTTCCTCGAGCTGCGTGCGCTCGCGGGCCAGTTTGGCGCGTTCGATCGAGATCTCGATTTCGGACCGCCTGAGTTTTTCCTCCCACTCGGCTTGCAGTTTCCGCAATCGCTGCCGTTCCTCCTGGACCAGCGGGTCGAGGTCGACCGCCTGGACCGTGCGGGAGGCCTGTTCGAGCTGCGATCGGAGGTCGGCGATTTCCGCGTCCTGGCTCGCCAGCCGATCGGTCGATTCGCCCGCGTCCGCGTCGCGCAACCGAGGGCCGGCGCCCTCCGGCGGATGGGGATCCTCGAGCTGTTCGATGAGCTTCCGCTTGGTTTGTTCCCAGTAGAGCTTACCGGAGCCGCCTTCCGTCGTCGGGCCGCCGTGCCGCGGCCGCGATGGGGATGCGGCCGAATCGGCCGAGCGGAGCACGCCGACGCCGCGAACGGATTCCGCCAACCCGCCGAGCGTCTCCTGAATCCCGCGCAGCGCGGACGCCTGTTCCTCCTGGCGCTCGGCCTGCCGAACAGCCCAGCGTTCGAACCGATCGGCGAACGAATCGGGCGAGGCGGCGCTGGGGCCTTGGGGTGATTCGATCAAGGCGAGGCAAGCGTCCTCGAGACGGGCGAGTCGATCGGCGAGTTCGGCGACGGCGCGGCGCGACTGCTCGCCGCGCGCGATCAGCATGGCGCGGCGCCGGTCCCACCGAACGTCGGGAGCTGGGGATTGGCCGAACTCTGAATTCATCGTCTGCGCATCGTGTGCGGTCGTGCCTGTTCCGCGCCGCGACCGGGGCGCGGCGGTACCGCCGGCGCGGAACCCTTCCGCCTTACTTCCTATACGTCGTGAGCCGACCGTCGTCAAAGCGTACGACCCGGCGCGGACGCAATGGTCGCGCGGGTGCGAACGATCGATCGGGATCGCGCGATTATTCGCCCGTTGCCGATGCCGCGCCCGGAGGTGACGTCATCAAATAGGCGAACAGATCGGCCAGCTCGTCCGCAGAAAACGGCTCAAGCAATTGGTCCGGCATCAGGCTGAGGCTGGAACCGGTGAGCGATTCGATCTCGTCACGCACCAGCACCAGATCGCCGGTCGGCGTGCGCAGCGTGACGGTCGCGTTCGTCCCGGCTCCCGGGATCCCCGACAAGACTCGGCCGTCGGTCATCACGGCGGTCGCCAGCCGGAAGTTCTCCGCCACTTGCGCGCTCGGCTCCAAGAAGGGCTTGGCGCGCCCTGCGCCGTCGCGGGTCGCGGGGCCGCGCACGCGGCGGAGAGAACGAGCAGGAACCGGACCGTGTGCCCGAGTGCATGACGGAACATGGAGGCGGGTATCCGTGGCTGGGCGTCGCCGGAAACAGACGGGTGGACGTAACGCGGGATCGCGGTATTGTAACAACATGGCGCGTTTGTCGCACGCCCCTCCGTCGCACGCCCCTCCGGGGCGTGTTGCGCCGGAACACGCTTTCATGTCCCATACGAGCCCACATACGAACCCACTATTCGGCGGCCGATTGAGGGCTTCCGAGCCGTGTTGCGGCGGAACACGCTTTCCAAGCGGGCGACTCGCCTCGGAGAGGTGGGCGACTTTGTGAACCCACCATCGTCCCCGCTACCGATCGAGCGTGTGCTGCCGGACGTCGTCGCGGCGCTGCGGAATCGCCAAGACGTCGTCGTGGAAGGGCCCACCGGCGCGGGAAAGACAACGTGCGTTCCGCTCGCGATCCTCGATTCCCAATGCGTTCGAGGCCGCATTGTGATGATCGAGCCCCGCCGGCTGGCGGCGCGGGCCGCCGCGCAGCGCATGGCCGATCTGCGGGGTCAACCGGTCGGTCGCGAGATCGGGTATCACGTTCGATTCGATCGGTGCTGCCGCGCCGATACCCGCGTGTTGGTCGTCACCGAAGGCATCTTCGCGCGGAAAATGCTCGACGACCCGTTCCTCGAAGGCACCGACGTTGTGATCTTCGATGAATTCCACGAACGGCGGCTCGACAGCGACGTGGCGCTCGGAATGGTCCGCGCCCTGTCGACGTCCGCGCGGCCGGACCTGCGGACGCTCGTCATGTCGGCGACATTGCCCGCCGATTCGCTGGTCGCCTATTTGCGGCCGAGCCGATTGGTGCGGGCGGAGGGCCACGTGTATCCCGTCTCGATCGAGTATCGGCCGCCGGCGAACGGCGAGTCTCCGTCGGCTTCCGTCGCGCGCGCGGTCCGGGATGCGGTGCGCGATGAGCGAGGTGATGTGCTGGTGTTCCTGCCCGGTCTGCGCGAGATCAAGGAAGTCGAGCGCGCGGTACGCGGGGACTGCGATTCGCGGCGCGTCGCGATCGTGGAACTCTACGGCGACCTTCCCCTCGAACGCCAACGCGCGGCGCTCGACCCCAGCGACCGGAGGCGCGTCGTGCTCGCGACCAACGTCGCCGAGACGTCGGTGACCGTCGAGGGTGTTACAACCGTGATCGATTGTGGACTCGAAAAGTCGCTTCGATTCGACCCTCGACTCGGACTCGATCGCCTGCGGACTGTTCCCATTTCGCGCTCGTCGGCGGGGCAGCGCGCGGGGCGAGCCGGCCGGACGGCGCCGGGCCGATGTCTGAGGCTTTGGTCCGAGGCCCGTGACCGCGATCGCGCCGAGCGGATCGAGCCCGAGGTCGCGCGGCTCGATCTCTCGCGCGCCTTGCTGCGCCTCGCGTGCGCGTCCGCGGTCGAACCGGCCGAATTCCCATGGTACGAACGGCCGTCCGCCCCGTCGATCGATGCCGCCTTCGACCTCCTACGACGGCTCGGCGCATGGGACGGCCGCGCCGTGACGCCCCTCGGCCGCGCGCTCGCCGAACTCCCCGTGCCTCCGCGCGTCGGCCGATTGCTGATCGAAGGCGCGCGGCGCGGAGCTGCCGATCGCGCGGCGCTCGCCGCCGCTCTGCTGACCGAACGCGATCCGTTCCTGCGCGGCGACCGATCCCCGCGCGAAGCCGTCCATCGCACGCGCAGCGATCTGCTCGACCGCGTCGAATGCCTTGAGCGTTTTGAATCCGAAGGTGCCACCCGGTTTCCGCTCGGGACGCTTTCCGCGAGCTCCGCGCGCGGCGTGCTCCGCGCGCGCGATCAGCTCCGAAACGCCGTGCGCCACGATGGGCGACTCGCGAGCGACGCGCCGCCGATCGACGTCCCAACGCGGCGGCGCGCCGCGATCCCCGACGAGGATCGGGATGATCCCGACGATGGCCTCCTGCGCGCACTGCTCGCCGCCTTCCCCGATCGGCTCGCGCGGCGCCGCGGGCCCGGCGATCGTCGAGCGGTCATGGAACGCGGCCGAGGCGCGCGGCTGGCGTCCGAAAGCGGCGTTTGCGACGCCGAACTGTTCCTTTGCCTCGATGTGGACGCGGGAGAGGGTGAGGCCTTTGTGCGGTCCGCGTCGGAAGTGCGACGGGAATGGTTGATTGGCGAGGGCCGCGTCGAGGAAACGCGGCTCGAGTACGACCGAGCCGCCGATCGAATCGGCGCGCGGCGGCGCGTCCTCTGGGGCGACCTCGTCCTCGACGATCATCCGGCCGCCGTGACCGACGAAGGCGAAGCCGCCGCCCTGCTCGCCGACGCCGCGCTCGGCGCCTGGAATCTCGCGGCCCCGCGCCCCGATTCGCCAGCCCGTGAATGGCTCGCTCGATGGCGCTGCGCGCGGATCTGGTTTCCCAACGAGCCGTGGCCCTCGGCCGATGACGCGACCCTGCGCCGCCATGTCCGCGAAGCGGCCCGCGGCTGCCGGTCCTTGGAACAGATGCGGGAACAGGGTTGGCTTGCGTGGATCCGCGCCCAACTCGATCCCGATCGAATGCGCATCCTCGATCGCGATCTTCCCACGCATTGGCGATCGCCGCGCGGCCATCGCGCGCGACTCACCTACGACGACTCCGGCCGACCACCCATCCTCGCCGTCCGCATGCAGGACCTGTTCGGCGTCCATTCGACACCTCGGATCGCGCGCGGCCGAATCGGACTCGTGCTGCACATCCTCGCGCCCAACCAGCGGCCCGTCCAGATCACCGACGATTTGTCCGCCTTCTGGAAAAATCTCTATCCGAAAGTTCGGCACGAACTGAGCCGCCGGTATCCCAAACACGCTTGGCCCGAGAACCCCACTACCCTATGATGGCCGCCATGGGCCGAGTGCCGGTCCGCATACCGCGCCACGGCCGATCGACGACTTTTCCGACTGGAAAAGCTGGATAAGCCGGGGTGCCGTTGCCGATTCCCAAAGAGCGGGCATCTTGTTGGCGCGCCGGTCCTGGTCCGCACGCGGCCCGCTCCCGACGTAGGCCTCGACGATTCGTGAGTACCCCATGACGACCGCTCGGATTCGCTTCTGCCTTGTCCTTCACGATCATCAACCGGTCGGCAATTTCGACGGGGTCTTCGAGCAAGCCTATCAGGACAGTTACCGACCCTTCTTGGACTTGTTCGAGGCGTATGCCGATTTGCGCCTGGTGTTGCACACGAGTGGTCCGCTGCTGGAATGGCTCGACGAACACCACGCGGACTATGTCGATCGGCTCGCCCATCTGGTGGCGAGCGGCCGGATCGAAATCCTGGGCGGTCCGTTCTACGAGCCGATTCTGACGATGTTGCCGGCGCGGGACCGGATCGGCCAGATCCGCCGCTACCGCGCGTGGCTCGAGGAACGCCTTGGCGCGTGTGTCCAGGGAATGTGGATGCCCGAGCGGGTATGGGAGCCCTGTTTGACGTCGGATCTTGTCGAGTCGGGCGTGCGCTACACGCTGCTGGACGACTTCCATTTCAAGAATGCGGGCTGGGCCGAGGACCAACTCTGCGGCTCCTTCGTGACCGAGGACAACGGGCGGACGTTGCTGGTGTTTCCGGGAAGTGAACGGCTGCGGTACTTGATTCCGTTCGTCGAACCGGGCGCGACGTTCGACTATTTGCGCGGGGTCGCGGAACGGGAGCCGGATGCGGTCGTCGTGTTCGGGGACGACGGCGAGAAATTCGGAACGTGGCCCGAAACGAAGACGCACGTCTACGAGCGGGGTTGGTTGCGTGCGTTCCTGGACGGACTGGCGGCGAACGCCGATTGGATCACGACGACGACATTGGCCGAGGCCGCGGACAACGTGCCTCCGCGCGGTTCGATCTATATCCCCGACGGCTGTTATCGCGAGATGACCGAATGGGCGTTGCCCGTCGAACGGCAGATCGAGTACGAGGACATGGTTCACGGGATGGAGTCGGACGCGCGCTGGCCGCGGGTTCGGCCATTCGTCCGAGGCGGATGTTGGCGCAACTACAAGGTGAAGTACGCCGAAGCGAATGAGATGTACGCGCGGATGATGCAAACAAGTCGCCGGCTCGAAGCGGCCCGCCAGTCGGGCATCGATCCGCACCTCTTCGATCGCGCGCAGCGCGCGCTGTATCGCGGTCAGTGCAATTGCGGCTACTGGCACGGCGCGTTCGGCGGCATTTACCTGCCCCACCTTCGGAACGCGGTCTACTCGGAACTGATCCAGGCCGACAACGTGCTCGATCAGGCGATGGGAAAGTCGGCTCCGTTCGTCGAATCGTCGGCCGAGGATTTCGACTTCGATCAGCGTCAGGAAGTGCGTCTCGCGAACGACCGGTTGATCGCGTGGTTCGCGCCGTCGGCGGGCGGACGGATGTACGAACTGGACGTTCGGCCGATCGCGCACAATCTGCTCGCGACGCTCGCGAGGCGTCCCGAGGCCTATCATCGCAAGGTGTTGGCGGGCCCACGCGGAAACGACCATGCGGTCGCGAGCATCCATGACCGGGTCGTGTTCAAACAACCCGACCTGGACAAACAGGTCCGCTACGACGCGTATCCGCGGAAAAGCCTGATTGACCATTTCCTGCCCGAGGGGATCACGCACCAGCAGGTCGCGGAAGGCGGATTCGAGTTGGGCGATTTCGTGACGGCCGCCTACGAGGCGCGCATCCGCCGCGACCCAGACCGTATGCAGGTGCAGCTCACCCGCGACGGCCGCGTCGACGGACGGCCGATTCGGTTGACGAAAGGCGTGACGTTCCACGCCGGATCGTCGACGATGCAGATCGGATATATGCTCGAGAACCTGCCGTCGGACCGGACGCTGCATTTCGCCGTCGAATGGAATTTCGCGGGCCTGCCCGCCGGCGCCGACGATCGGTATTTCCACGCCGCCGACGGCCGCCGGTTCGGCCCGTTGGGAACTCGCCTCGATCTGCGCGACGAGGAGACGCTCGGCCTGCTCGACGAATGGCTCGGAATCGACGTGCGCCTTTCCTGCGGCGGTTCGGCCGGCATCTGGACGTTTCCGATCGAGACGGTGAGTCAATCGGAGGGCGGATTCGAGCTGGTGCATCAATCGGTGGTCGTGATGCCGCACTGGCAGGTCCGCGGCGACGCGCTCGGGCGCTGGAGCGTCGTGATGGAGCTCGCCATGGACACGAGCCTCGCCGAAAATCGGTTCGATCACCTCGAACAGATCGTCGCGTCGTGAATGGGGGAACAAGGGTCCACCGTTCACCGGCAACCCGAGCTGGTGTCCCTCGTGAAACCCGAAGCCAGATGAACGCAGCATGAACCAAGCGTCACTCGGTGTCTTCAGTTAACAGGTTGATGTATTCACGATACGCATACACCCGGTCACGCTGCTTGCCGGTGATCTCCCGCAGAATTCCCGCCGCACACAATACTTCAATAGCCTTGGACGCAGTTGGTTTCGTCGTCTCCAACGTCTCCATCGCCCGTGGTAGCGTGATGATCGGCTGTTTCGGCAATTGATCCAGCAAGCGAATCGCCGGGATGGTCGTTCCTCGGCGCCGGGGCAATGTCTGTCGGTCTTTGTTCAGCAGCGCGAAGAGCCGCTGGGAGGTCTGGACACCCTCATCGGCCGCCTCGCGGACGCAGGTGAGAAAGTACGACGTCCAGCCCTCCCAATCACCTTCGCGGCGAACGGCGGTCAAGCGCGCGTAGTACTCATCCCGTTGTCGTTTGAACGCCAAGCTCAGATAGAGCAGAGGCGACGTCAGCAGCCCCCAGTGTTCGACGAGCAACATGATCAACAAGCGACCAATTCGCCCATTGCCGTCCAGAAAGGGGTGGATGGTTTCGAACTGCACGTGCGCGAGCCCGGCGCGTATCAGCGGCGGCAAAGGGTCAGCGGCGTGAATCCACCTTTCGAGTTCCGACATCGCTTGGGGAACGTCGTCGGGCGGAGGCGGCACGTAATGCGCGTTGCCCGGTCGAGTGCCGCCAATCCAATTCCGCGACCGTCGCAATTCGCCCGGTTGCTTCTCCGCGCCGCGTGCGCCGCGCATCAACCGCTTGTGAGCCTGGCAGAGAAGCCGGGTGCTCAGGGGCAGTCCCTTGGGGCGACGTATTTCGCGGCGCGCGTACGTCAGGGCGTCGACGTAGTTGCAGATATCTTCGACCTCCTCCCGGCGATCGGACTTGTTGGTGGCCTCGAACGTCAACACGTCGCGCAGCGTCGCCCTTGTTCCCTCGATCTGCGAGGAGAGGACCGCTTCCTTACGCACGAAACCGTAGAGAAACCAGTCGATGCTGGGTACAAGCACACCGGACACTTCCAGGCGACTCAAAGCGGACATCGCTCCGGCCAGCAATTCCCGCTGTTCGCCGTCCAATTCGAGCGGTGGAGCGCCGGGCGGAAGGGGATCAGGTACGAATGCCCGAACCCGCTCGCCGTCGGTTGTCGTCGTTTCGTATCGGCCCGTTCGGCGCGGCATCGCTCGTCAAGCCTCCTTTACCGGGCGATTCGGCTAGTAAGGAAGTCTTGCCAAAAAGTCGCAACTAGTCAAGACCGCTTTACTAGTTAAGACACGCCGACACGCCCTCCGTCACCGGCCGTGAAGCGATCGAACGCTCGGCCTGCTCGACGAATGGCTCGGAATCGGCGTGCGCCTTTCCTGCGGCGGTTCGGCCGGCATCTGGACGTTTCCGATCGCGGATTCGGCATGGGGGCGCGGTCGGCGTACAATCGAGCCGTGTCGTTTGGCGGTCTCGTATTCCCTCTTCCGCCCAAACCGACCATCGATCATGGCGAACGGCCGAGACCCTGCATCCGCGCCTCGATCCGATTCGACAGAAGAGTGCGCGCACCATCCACATGGTAGCTGTCCATTCCACGGCGCCGTCAGGAAGGCCCGGCGCCCGATGGCCGCGTTCGGCGATAATCTCGAGGGAGGCCTTCGTGCTCGTGCTCGTGCTCGAATGGAGAGGGGGCGATGATGGAGCCAAGCGCCGCGAAGCGGATGGTTGCGGAATGGCCGAAGACGCGTATTATCGCAATCTCGAGGAACTGCTCGTTCGCCTCGCGCGACTCAACGCGCGCAACGGATCGGGATGGAGGATGGGTCGAAAGGTCGTGGTTCGCTCCGCGAACCACCTGCGGAACAAAAAAACCCGGGCCTCACGAGAAGCCCGGGTCGAATCGATGGACCGGATTGGGTCGGGATCGATCGTTAGTCGATCATGCTCCAGCCCGCGAAATGTTCGTTGTTTCCAGCCAGCTCGGTCAATTTGCCCTTGATTTCGAATTTCGCATCGGCGAGTTTGAACGAGCAGATCTGGGTGCCCAGATCGGTCTGAATATCGGTGATTTCGGGCACCTTTTCGAGCGCGCTTCGCACGGAAGCGACACAGCCCTCTCAAGTCATGGCGGGCAGCTTGAGTTTGACCATCGTCAGCTCGGACGCCGCATCCGGCGACAGGGTCGATGACGACTTGGTTTCGGTTCCGGACTTCGGGGCGGCCGGTTCCGACTTCTTCTTGTCGCACCCGACCATCGTGACGAGGACGATTGCCAACACAGCGGCAAATCGGCGCATGCGAGTCGCTCCTTTTTCGAATAGCGGAATCCGGGGCGGCGATCGCCGGTCCCGGCGGAACGCGCCGCGCGGGCGTTCCCGTGGGCCACATTATAGCATCGGCTACCGGGCGGGACAGGCCCCCCGGATTCCGGGGGCCTCACACGTCGCAGACCATGGCCGCATGCCGCAACGCGCCGATCGGATCGGACCACGTCGGGATGAACTCCTGCGCCACATACCCGTCGTGTCCCGTCTCGACGATGGCCCGCATGATGGCCGGGTAATTCGATTCCTGCGTGTCGTCGAGCTCGCCGCGTCATGGAACGGCTCTCCGAAACGCTCTTGGGTTCTTGCATCTTTCTTCTCGCTTTCGCCGCTCATCCGGCCCAGTAACCGCCGCGCGCGTGGTCGAACCGAATCTCGCCGCCGCGAACGGATTCGTCGAATCGCCCATCCCGAAATACTTCGCGGCCGAGCACCCACGTCCGAACAGGCCAGCCCCGCAGCGTGGTTCCGTGCCATGGACTCCACCGGCATTTGGTTTCCTGCCGGTCGTTCACGATCGTATCGCTCCGGGCCAGGTCGACGAGTACGAGATCGGCGTCGTAGCCGACCTCGATCCGGCCCTTTCCCACCATATCCCAAACGCGGGCCGGCGCGTCGCACATCCACCGAACCACCTGTTCGATCGCGCACCGACCGCGATTCACCTGATCGAGGAACAGGGCGAGCGAATTCTCGACGGCGGGGAGCCCCGAAGGGGATTGCGGATAGGGCCTCGCTTTCTCTTCGAGCGTATGCGGCGCATGGTCGGTCGCGACCACCTGAATCGTACCTTCCAGCAGGCCCTTCCACAGCCCCTCGTTGTCCTCGGCCGTCTTCAACGACGGATTCATCTGCACGAGCGAACCGAGCCGCGCGTAGTCGCCCGTATGGAAGAACAGATGGTGCGGACAGACCTCGGCGGTGATCCTCCCGCGGTGATCGGCGAGCAGGTCGAGTTCGGCGGCGGTCGACAGATGAAGGACGTGCAGGCGGTGTCCGTGTTTTCGCGCGAGGTCGGTCGCGCGCCGCGTCGCGATCCATGCGGCCCGCGCGTCGCGGATCCGCGAGTGGTCGGCGACGTCGAGCGGCCCGGTCCAGCTCGACGCATTCTCGCGGATCGTCGCCTCATCCTCGCAATGCGCGGCGATCGGTAAGGTCGTTTCGGCGAAAATCCGTTCCAAGGCCTGTGCGTCGTCGACCAACAGCTCCCCCGTGCTCGAACCCAGGAACACCTTGATCCCCGGAGCGCGCTCGGCCTCTTGAAGTTCCTCCAGATTGTCGGGCGTCGCCCCGATAAAGAATCCGAAATTGACCAGGCTCGACGCGGCCGCCCGGTTTCGCTTGTCTTCGAGCGCGGCCCGGTTCGTCGCAGTCGGTTTGGTGTTGGGCATGTCGAGGAACGACGTGACACCCCCTTTCGCGCAGGCCCGCGATGCGTGGCGCAGGTCCTCCTTATGCGTCAGGCCGGGTTCCCGGAAATGGACTTGGTCGTCGATCACGCCGGGAAGCAGGTGCAATCCGCTCGCATCGACGATCGTGTCGGCCCGCGCGTGATCGGCCGCGTCGATCGCCGCGATCGTCGACCCCTCGACGAGCACGTGGACCCGCTCGCATCCGCCGGGCAAGACCACCGTCGCGTTTCGGATCAATGTCTTCAACGAACGCCGTCTCCGATGGATCGCGTAACGATCGGGCCGTCAGTGCGCGGCCTCCAGGATGGCCAACAGGTCGGATTCCTCGCAGGCGCGCGGGTTGGTGAGCCGCAGGCGGCGAATGGCGAACGCCTTGCGAGCCATTTCGGGGAGCGCCGCGCGGGGAACACCGAATTCGCGGAGCCGCGCGGGGATGCCGATCGCCGCTCCCAGTCCCTCGACCGCCTCGATGGCCCGCTCGGCCGCCTCCTCGACGCGAAGGCCGTCGACGGGCACTCCCAGCAAGGCGGCGATCCGCGCCATCCGATCCGCGCGGACCGACAGATTGAACCGCATGACATGGGGCAGCAAGAGGCCGTTGCCCGCTCCGTGCGAACAATGGAACGCGCCGCCGATCGGGTATTCGAGCGCGTGGACGAGCGCGACGCCGGCGTTCGAGAAGGCGATTCCGGCGAGTGTCGCGGCGAGCGCCATGCCGTCGCGGGCTTCCCGATCGTTCGGCTCCCCAACCGCCCGCGCCAGATGCCTCCCCACCAACTCGATCGCCCGTTCGGCGATCGGGTCGGTGAGCGGCGTACCGCCCGAGTATCCGATCGCCTCGCCCGGTTCGAGCGCGAGGTCCTCCGCGCGCGTCGCCGTGTAGGCCTCGATCGCGTGCACGAGCGCGTCGATCCCGCTGTCCGCCGTCACGCGCCGAGGGCAGCCGTCGGTCATCGCCGGATCGACGATCGCGAGCGTGGGGCGCAGGAGCGGGCTGAGCGTGCTGACCTTCATCCGGTCCGACGTGTCGGTCAGGACGGCCGAATGCGAGACCTCGCTTCCCGTCCCCGCCGTCGTCGGAACGCAAATGAGAGGGCCGACCGGGCCGGGCACGCGGTCGAATCCAAGATAGTCGCGCGGCCCGCCTGGGTGCGCGAGCAGGACCGAAACAATCTTCGCCAGATCCATGTTGCTGCCGCCGCCCAATCCGAGCACCGCGTCGGGCGTGAATCGGCGGGCCGCCGACGCGGCCTCTTGAGCCCGTTCGATCGACGGTTCCGGCATCCCCTCGCCGTAAACCTCGATCGCGATCCCGGCCTCCCGCAGCGGCCCGGCGACCCGGTCGACCAATCCGGCCTCGATCAACGGGCGGTCGGTCGCGATCCACACGCGCCGCCAGCCGCGGCGAGCGGCCATCGCCCCCGACCGACCGATCGCGCCGCGACCGACCGTCAGTTGGCCCGCGCAGTGGAAATCCCAGGCGTTCATGACCTACTTCATGAGTTTCGGCAACAGGTTGGCGACCAGTTCGGGTTTGTCCGACGTGACGAGGTGCTCGATCCGGTCGGGCCGAACGCCGAGCGCCTCGAGGTGGGTCGCGATGTTCTTCCAGTGTTTTTGACGCTGTTTGCCCGCCGACAAGTACAGCTCGGTGATCAGTTCCTGCACCCGCTGCACGGCGATCGATTCGCGGTTCTGGTAGAAATTCCGGATGATTTTCTGCTGATGGCGCGTCGGATTGTTCATGGAGGGTTCTCGGGATCGGGGCGAGCCGGTCGGCGGTGGCCGACGGTCATCGTGCCAGAAAACGGCGTGCGGGTAAAGCGACGGACGGGTGTCCGGCACGGCGAGCCGCCCCCGCGCCGTGCTTCCTCCCATCTTCGACCGTTTTGCGTTCCTCGGCTCAGGTTTTCTCCCCTGCCTTGCGGCCTCCTCGCGCACGCGGCGTAGCCGACCTCGTTGGGCATGCGGTCCGTCCCCCATCCCCCATCCCCCAAGACCCAATGACCCGCGCCGACCAGGCCCGACAGGTCATCGGGTTCCGTCCGAACGAGCGAGTCAAACTTGGTTACAATGCGATTCGGCGATTCCTGTCGCTCTCCGCGATGCGGAATCCGGCCGACCGCGACCAAGGATCCGGTCGAACTCGCGGCGCGCGTCTGCATGTCCGCCAAGGTATGGGGATTGAGCCATCTGACGCGACGGCATGACGCAAGAGCCGACGACATCGAGACGGCGAGAGGGAGAAGGCCATGAACATCGAGTCGATACGTCTCAGGAACTTCAAGACATTTCGAAATTCGCACCTTCGAGAACTCCCCAACTTCTGTGTCGTTGTCGGGGCGAACGGTTCCGGAAAGACGACCCTCTTCGATGTGTTCGGGTTCCTTCACGATTGCCTCAAAGGAAATGTGCGCCAGGCTCTCGACGCTCGAGGCCGTTTTCAGGAGGTCATCAGTCGCGACTCCAAAGAAGACTCCATCCTCATCGAACTCCAGTATCGGATGGAAATAGTGGGCGTGGATCGCCTCGTCACCTACTCCCTGGAGATCGGCGCGAAGAAGGACGTCCCCTTTGTCAAACGGGAGATCCTCCGCTATAAGCGCGGACGTCACGGTAAACCGTACCACTTCCTCGATTTCGAGCGGGGAAACGGCTATGCGATTACCAACGAAGAGGACTTCAACAAGCCGGATGAATCGCTCGCTCGCGAGATTCAAAGACTCGACGCGCCGGACATCCTGGCAATCAAGGGACTTGGGCAGTTCGAACGCTTCAAGGCCGCCAATGCTTTCCGCAGGCTGATCGAATCATGGCATGTATCGGATTTTCATATCGAGGCCGCTCGTGGACGCAAGGAAGCCGCCGGTCCGTCCGAGCATCTTTCGGAGACAGGCGACAATCTTCCGCGTGTTGCCCAGTATTTGTACGAACAACACCGACCTATTTTCGACAACATTCTATCCACGATGGTGCGGCGTGTGCCGGGCATCCGGGGAATCGAACCTCGGTTGATGGATGATGGCTACTTGACGCTGCGGTTCCAAGACGGGTCCTTTAGGACTCCATTCCTGGACCGATATGTTTCAGACGGTACGATCAAGATGTTTGCCTACCTCGTGCTGCTTCATGACCCCGCACCGCATCCGTTGTTATGTGTCGAGGAACCAGAGAACCAATTGTATCCCAGACTGATGGTTGAGTTGGCGGAGGAGTTCCGGCTCTATGCCAATCGCGGCGGGCAAGTATTCGTTTCAACACATTCGCCGGATTTCCTAAACGCGTGCGAACTTGACGAAGTTCTTTGGCTTGTGAAGCACCGAGGTTATTCACAAGTGCGACGAGCCAAGGACGATGAGCAAATCGCGGCGTATATGACCCACGGGGATCAAATGGGTTATCTCTGGAAACAAGGCTTCTTTGAGGGAGCCGATCCGCAATGAGAGAGCTCGTGTTTTTCCTGGAAGAGCGATCCGCCGCCGCGATACTGGACGGCCTCCTGCCGAAACTGATTCCCGGCGATGTGGTGCCTCGCTATATCACGTTCGAGGGCAAACAGGACCTGGAAAGCCAATTGGTCCGGCGACTTCGAGGATACCGAAACCCGAACGCTCTGTTTGTTGTCTTGCGAGACCAGGATGGCCATCCTCGATGCGGCGTCGTCAAACAGAGGCTGGAAAAGCTCTGCAATCAGGCAGGCCATCGTGGCGTGTTGATTCGGATCGCATGCAAGGAACTTGAGTCATTCTACCTTGCCGACTTGAAGGCAGTGGAGCAGGCTCTAGGCATCGCCGGAATCGCTGGTCAGCAGGCCGCACGGAAGTTTCGCGACCCGGATAGGCTCAGCTCGGCGAAGGACGAACTGAGGAAGTTGACGAACCAAACGTACCAGCCGGTCGAAGGCTCCCGAGCGATCGGACCGTGCCTTGACGCCGAGAACGCTCGCTCCCGGAGTTTTCGGAATCTCGTCACGGGACTCCGACGTCTCGTCGGTGTCGAGGCGGAAAAAAGCAACGACTCGAATCGACGCTAAGGATCGGCTCGCGCCACGCCTGGATTTCCGGACATTCCCTTGCTACGATGATCCGCTTGTCGGCGAACGGCTCGAACGGTTTTCGTGCCGTTCGCCCGGGTGCCCCAGTGCCCTTCAAGACGGTCCACGGTTGCCGCCATGCCGATGATCAAATTCGTCAAAGAGAAAAAGGAAATCGAGGTCCCCCAGGGCGCTTGCCTCCGCCGGGAAGCGATCGGCGCGGGAATCAACCTCAATTGCGGAGTGAACGGCATCGGCCAGTCGGTCAATAAGTACGTCAATTGCGGCGGAAAAGGCATGTGCGGAACGTGCCGCGTCCTGATCACCCAAGGCATGGAAAACACCAATCCGCTGACGAAACGGGAGTGGTTCCAGTTCAAGACGCCGTTCCACGATCCGGTGCCCTGCCTGGCCTATATCGGCCATGAGGACGCGATGCGGCTCGCCTGCATGGTCAAGGTGAACGGCGACATCGAAGTGGAGAGCTGCCCCGAGTTCAACTTGTTCGGCGAGAATTTTTTCAGTTAGATCTTCCGATCGTGAAGCAGATCGTCGCCATCGTCCGGCCGTTCCTCGCCGAGAAGGTTCTCGAGAGCCTGAACCGGGCTCCGATGGAAGCGTTGAGCGTCCGGGAGGTCAAGGGATTCGGGCGTCAGAAGAACTATCTCGACGAGTACGGCGAAAGCGAGTACTCGCTCGCATTCCTCCCCAAAGTCGAGATCAACCTCTGGGTCGACGACGCGCGCGTCGATGAGATCGTGCGGCGCATCGTCGAGACGGCGCGCACGGGCCGCATGGGCGACGGAAAGATCCTCATCCTGCCCGTCGACGCCTTCGCCGAACCGCGCGCCGACGGAGCGGGCGAGTCGCGTAACACGGAGCCCGCCTGATCGCGGACCGATCCTCGACGATCGCCTACTCGTAGCGCAGCGCGTCGATCGGATCGAGGCGGCTCGCCTTACGCGCGGGGTAGTATCCGAAGAAGACGCCGACCGCCGACGAAAAGAGAATCGCGATGACCGCCGCGGGAATCGAGACCACGATCGGCCATTTCGTACCCGTCGTGAACTGATTGATGAGGACCGTGATGCCGGTCGACGCGCCGATTCCCAGCGCGCAGCCGAGCGCTCCGCCGATGCACGACAAGAGCACCGACTCGACCAGGAACTGCCTCAGGATGTCGGTCGACCGGGCGCCGACCGCCATGCGGATCCCGATCTCCCGCGTCCGTTCGGTTACCGAGACGAGCATGATGTTCATGATGCCGACGCCGCCCACGACGAGCGAAACGCCGGCGATGGCGGCGAGCATGGCGGTGAGCGTGCCCGTGATGATCTGAAGGACGTTGGCGATCTCGGTCGTGTTCTGCACCTGGAAGTCGGCCGGTTGACCCGCCTGGATCCTGTGACGGTCGGCGAGCAAAAGCTGGATTTCGGACTGGGCCGTCGCCATCTGCGTGACCGACCGCGCCGACACGAGGATCGCATGCACGTTCTCGAAACTCGTGCCCTCGATCCGCTTCCGGACCGTCGTGTAGGGGATCAGGATGATGTCGTCCTGATCCTCGCCGACCATGTTGGCCCCTTTCTTGTCGAGGATGCCGATCACGCGGAGCGGGATGTTCCGGATGCGGATGATCTCGTCGATCGGGTTCTGCGTCTGAAACAACTTGGCGACGATCGTATGCCCGATCACACAGACCTTGTTGCCCGAATCGATGTCGCGTTCCGTGAAGAACCCGCCGGACCGCAGACCCCAGTTGCGGACGAGCAGATAGTCGCGGCCGACGCCTTGGATCTGCTTCGAGCTCCAGTTGGAATTGCCGTAGATCGCTTGGCCGCCCGTACCGACGATGGGGGACGAGGCGAGCACCGACTCGCATTCCTCGGCGATCGCATCCGAATCGCCGGCGGTGAGCGTGGGGAGTCCGCGCTGGCTCACGCCCCCCGCGCCGCGCCGGCTCCCCGGCAGGATGACGATGACGTTGGTCCCGAGCGCCTCGAACTGGCCCTGCACGAGTTGGCTCGCGCTCTGCCCGATCGAAACCATCGTCGTGACGGCCGCGATCCCGATCACGACGCCGAGAATCGTGAGCGCGGCGCGCATCTTGTTCTTGCGCAGCGCGCGCACGGCAATGCGGAGCGTAACGAGAAATCGCACGGAACCCAAGACCTCCGGAAAGCGGCGAACCATTCCGTCCGCCGCTTCGGGCCCCAAAAAGACCCGGGCGGCGAATGCCCACCGCCATCCCGACGCGGGATCGGCGATCAGTCAATCGTCGTCTGGGCCTCGCGGCCGGACCGGGTGAGCAATCGGGCCACGATCCGGATGCTGGTCGTCTGCGACAGGAATCGGACCGACGCGTCCCCGAACATGCACTGGGCTCCCTGAGGATGGAACGCGTAGATCTCGTTGTTGTTCGTGCAGTTGATCGGGCACGGACCGATCGACGTCAGGCCGTCGTATGAATATCCGTGGGTGATGTACTCGTTGTCGACGTCGGCCCAACCGGCTCCGCTGTACCGGCCGCTCCCCAGCACGCGCCTTCCCGTCACGTACCGGGTCGGCCGCCCGGCGTCCTCGCAGATCCACATCGTATTGCTGCTGCCGTCGGTGATGTCCGCGAACGATTGCAGGCGGTTCACGCGCATCACCCCCTGCGGCGACGCGATCGACTCGGCGTCGACCACGTTGAGCGGCCCCAAATCCGTGCTGATTCCGTTGTTGACGCCGTAGTCGGACGGTGCCGCGCGGATGGCGGAAAAACCGGTCGGAGTGTACTGGTCGTATCGGCCTCTTCCAGGCGACGAAGCACACTGGAACACCGACAACTGCTGCTCGCGCGGACCCAGATTGCCGGGATCGCGCCAATCGAGATCGAATCGGTACTGGTCGTACAGCGGCTGCTGTTCCACATACGGCAGGATAAACACGGCCCAACCATGCTCGACGCCGATGGGGATGCCGAGCGCGTTCTTCGTGCCCATGGCGGCCACCGACGTGCTCGTCGTGATCGAGCCCGGAGGGAAGAACTTGCGCGCGTCGTGGAACGAATGCAGGGCCAATCCGATCTGGCGGATGTTGTTCGAGCACTGGGTGCGCCGAGCGGCCTCGCGCGCGGCTTGGACCGCGGGCAACAGCAGGGCGACCAGGATGCCGATGATGGCGATGACGACGAGCAGTTCGACGAGCGTGAATCCGCGAACGGTGTTTCGGGCTGCGGACGGTTTCATCGATCGCTCCTCCTTTGCCGCGAATCGACCTCGATCGGCGGGCGTGACCGACGCCTACGGCAGGTCGATGCGGGGGATTTCGTTGGACGGTTGTTCCACGACCTTGAACTTGACCGGCGTGGTCAACGGTTTCTCGAACGGGCTCGCGTTCTTCCTCCGCGAGGCCGCGTCCTCTTCGCTCTGCCCCGCATTGCTGCCCTCCTCGCCTCCCTCCTCATCGGCATCGCCGACCGGCCATGTCACGACGACCGCGTACTGCCACGCCGGCGCGCCATCCGCTTCGTCGTAGGTGCTGATCGCGAACGAACCGTCCTCGCGCACGACCCCGCGCGGATAGCCGCTCGCCCACATCGGATCGTCCTCGCGCACGTCGGGATGGAGCACCACGAGCGCGCCGACCGCCGGTTTTCCCTGACGAAGAACGTGCCCGCGCACCGGGAAGACCGGTACCCTCGCCGGGCCGCGGTCCCCGCACCCCGCCGCCAACCCAAACAGAAGGACGGTGACGGCCGCCGCGCGCGTCGTCTCCCGCGCGCGCCGCGACTCGAAAACCGAAATCGCCCGAACCCGCCGAATCATGCTCGCACCCCCGAGCGGAACCCTCGGCCGCAACCCGCGCCAGTATAGGACCGCCGGAGCCCGCGAATCAAGAGGCGCCGATCCGCGCGCATGCCGCGCCCCCCGATCAGGGCCCCACGCTCCGCGTCCCTCGGGGCGTCCTGGAGGCGATCAGGCCTGGAAGTTCACGGGACAGCGGAGCGACCGGCCTTGAATGCCGAGCAGCAGATTGTCGGCCGCGATTTCGGCCATCCCGTTGCGGCTCGATACGGTCGCGCTCGCGATATGCGGCGCAATCACGCAATTCGGCAGTGACAGGAGGGGGTCACTCATGGAGATCGGTTCGGGATCGGTGACGTCGAGCCCGGCGGCGAAGATCGTTCCGTCCCGCAGGGCCGCGTGGAGGTCGGCGTGCACGTGCAGCGGTCCCCGCGCCGTGTTGATGAAGACGGCGGACCGTTTCATCTTCGCGAACGCCCCCGAGTTGAACATGCCCCGCGTCGTTTCGTTCAAGTCCGTATGCACCGACACGAAGTCGGACTCGCCGAGCAGTTCGTCCATCTCGACGCGCCGCGCGCCCAACTCCCGCTCGACCTGCTCATTCGCGAATCGATCGTGGTAGAGGATCCGCATACCCCATCCCCCGCGGCAGCGCCGCGCCATGGCCATGCCAATCCGGCCCATGCCGACAATCCCGATCGTGCGTTCCCACAGGTCGACGCCGACGTGTCCTTCGGGCTCCCACGTTTTCCATTTCCCGGCGAGCACATAATCGCGGCTTTCGACGATCCGGCGCGCGGCGGCGATCAGGAGCGCGAACGCCATGTCGGCCGTCGCGTCGGTGAGCACGTTGGGCGTATTTCCGATCCGCACGCCGCGCCGCGTCGCCTCGGCGACATCGATATTGTTGAATCCGACCGCGAAATTGCTCACCACCTTCAATTGCGGCCCCGCCGCGTCGAAGAACTCGCCGTTCACCGCGTCGGTGAGGAGCGTGACGACACCCTCGCATCCCGCGACGGCGCGGAGCAGCGCGTCGCGGGGAGGAGGCATCGGGTCGGGCCAAACGAACGCGTCGCACGACGCCGTGATCCGATCGAGGCCCGCCGCGGGGATCTTGCGCGTCACGGCGACCTTGGGTTTGGACGTGCCTTGATGCGCCGATTCCGCCTGCAGAGCCATGATCTCGCAACCCCTCTTTCCTCGCCGCAGCTCGTCGCCAGACGGTGGCCGAACCGGCAATCGCTCCTCCACGCTCTGGCGAGCGTGGCTGCGCAAGCTCCCGGATGGTAGCAGGTTCCTTCCGGGCATCAATCGGGCAGCGGCTGCGACGCGCGCAGGTAGGCGAACAGGTCGCGCACTTCCTGTTCGGTGAAGGCGCCGAGCGCGCCCTCGGGCATGATCGATCGAGGGATCGCTCGCAAGTCCTCGATCTCGTCGCGCGCGACCGTCGTCGATTGGCCTTCGGCTCCGCGCAGCGTCACCGTTTGCGCGTCCTGATCGGCAAGGAACCCGTTCAGTGTCCGGCCATCGGCCGTGATGAGCAGATAGTTCTCAAAACCCTCGCGGATTTCAAGGCTCGGATTCACGATATTGGCGAGCAGGCCCTTGAGATCGTCGCGTCGGTAGGGAGTCAGATCGGGTCCTATTTCGCCGCCGATGCGGAACAGCGTGTGGCATTTGCCGCAATTGGACGCGAAGAGCTTTCTGCCGTTGTACGGGTTGCCGCTCGACTCGCCGATCACCCGTTCCCATCGTTCCATCGACGCCCGCATTTCCTCGGTGCTCGATCCGGCAAGCTCACCCCAGACCGCGCGCGTCAGTTCGCCTACTCTTGGATCGGCGATCAGTTGCATGCGTTTCACCATCGACGGCTCGACCAACGCCGCTCGGCACCGGCCCGCTCGAACGGCCTCGAGAAACGCGACGGCCCAAGCGGGTCGGCTGGCGAGCAGCGTTTGGGCCGGTTCGCGCGCGGCGTCGGGCAGTTGGTCGTGCAGCCCGATGATGCGATCGGCGATCGCGTCGTCCATGAAATGCTGGAGCGCGTTGAGCGCCGCGTTCTTGGATTCGACCTCCTTCGCCTTCTCGACGATCTCCAACAACACGGGGACCGCCGGCGCGTGGCGGATCTGTCCGAAGACCTGGATATAGAGCAATCGGTCCGAACGCGAAGTCGACTCGGCGACGACGGCGGCGAGCCCTTCGCGGGCGGCGTCGGCGTCCCCTTGCCGCATGCGCAGGACCAACGATCCTCCGCCGCGCCGAGCGAGTTCGTCGGCGAGTTCGGCGGGGATCCCGACGAGCAACCGACCCTCGAACGCCTTCTCGAAACCGGCGACGAGCCGTTTGGCCGCGTCGTCGTCGGGCGCGAGCCGCAGGAGGCGCGCGGCGGTGAGCAGATCTTTTTGGGCACCGGTCGACGCGTACCTACGCATGATCCGTTCGAGCAGCGTGTCGGCGACGATCCGCGCCTTCCAAAACGATTCGTCGGCGAAGAGGGCGAGGACCGCGTCGCGGTCCCGATCGGCGTGCGCCTCGATCGCCCACCAGATCAGCAAGGGCACGTGGATATCGGCCGCGTCCTCGTCGCGCCGCGCGAGCTGTCCGACGACCGCCATCCCGTGCTGCGCGCCGACGCGCCGCGCGCTCGACGCCAGTTGACCGCGCACTTGGACGTCCGGCTCGGACGCCGCGAGCGCCGTCAACGATTCGGCGACTCGCGACGAAATCCCGCCGTCGTCGCACGCAAGACGAACGGTCCACATCCGGACGAGCGGGTTGGCATGCGAGAGCGACGCGAGCACCGTCGGCTCGTCGAGCCCGCCGGGGGTCAACTGATGGAGCAACCAGAGCGACTCGAGCGCGCCGTGCCTGGGGTTCGCGGCGAGCCGCTCGCGCAGCGCCGGCGCGACGCTCGCATCGCGCCGTTCACGCACCAGACGGGCCGCCGTTTCGCGCCGCCATCGATTCGGATCGGCAAGCCGTTCGACCAGCTCGGCCGATGACAATCGTTCGAGGTTCTCCGGCCGCGAAGGACTCGATGATTTCGCTCGAATCCGATAGATCCGACCGCTCTCACGGTGGATGCGACCCTGGTAATGGGCCGCGTGATCGATCCGCTGCTCGTAGAAATCGGCCACATAGACCGCTCCGTCGGGACCCGACTGGATGTCTACCGGTCGGAACCACGGGTCGTCGGTGGAGAGGGCGAGTCCGACGTCGCGCGTCTTGTACGACGATCGGTCGGGTTCCATCTTGCTCATCACGACATGGCTGAGCAGGGGCGCCACGCCGAACAGGAGCCCCTCATACGCCTCGGGCAGCGCGCCTCCCTCGTAGATCAGGAACGTGTGCGTGAACCGCGGAACCGAATGATGGGCCATTTGCGGGAAATAGCCGTACGCGTGCGGATTCGAGAGTTCGCCGTGTTTGCCGAACCCTTTTTGGGAATAGCCGCCCTGCACGTAATGGAATCCGCGCGTGTCGCCTCCGTTGTGGCCGGAAAAGACTCGACCGGCCGAATCGATTTCCACTCCGAATGTGTTTCCGCCGCCTTCCGCGAACACCTCGTAGCGCCGTGTCGGCGGATGGTAGCGCCAAATGAGCTGCCCCATCGAGTGGACGGGCGGGTCGTTCGATCCGTATCGGCGGATGTGCCCGGTCACCGTGCTGCCTTGAGCGGCGTAGAGCCAGCCGTCGTTCCCCCACCGCAGGCTGTTCGCGATCGCATGGGAATCCTCGAGCCCGAATCCCTCGAGGTGCACGTCGGGATCGCCGTCGGGGCGATCGTCCCGATCGTGGTCCGGATAGAAAAGGAGGTAGGGCGGATTGAGGACCCAGAGCCCGTCCGCGTCGAAGGCGAACGACGATGCCATGTTCAAATTGTCGACGAAGACGCGATGCGCGTCGTAGCGTCCGTCGCCGTCGGTGTCCTCATGGATCGAGATCGTGTCGGCGCCGTGGTCATGGTGGGGCGGCGGCTTGGGCACCTTGTCGTAGACGGCGCGCAGGAACTTGTCGCGGCTCACCGTCGTCAATCCGGCTGGGCTCGGATACTGGAGGTATTCGAGCACCCAAAGCCGTCCACGGGCGTCGAACTTCATCGACAACGGCTGCCGTACATGCGGCTCACCCACCGCCAGTTCCACCTGGAGATCGTCCGGCGTCCGAAATCCGGCGAGCGATTCGTCGATCGACAGAGGACCGCGATCGCCTTCGAGCCGTTTCCAGGTGGCGAGCGCCTGGTCGGCGCCGATCGCATCGCGGAACAGGGGCGCGTCAGCCGCATCGAACACGTGGGCCATCTCCGCGCCGCCGGTACGCATTTGCCAAGCGCCTTTGAGGTGGATCGCTTGCGGTCGCGCGACGACAACCGGCGCGGCGACATTGAAGTTCGTCCTCGCTTCGCGCAGGAAGACCCGCACGGCCAAAACGTTCCCGTCCCCCTCGCTGAGCCCGTCGCGCGGAATGGCGAACCGCTCGGGCCCGCCCAGCCCGCTCCGGAACGCCGGGGGAAACGCGCCGGTCCCGCCGACCAACCGCCCGTTCACGTAATATTGCCGCGCATCGTCGGCGGCTTCCGCCATCAATAGGAAATCGCGATCGAGCCATTCGGCGGGAACCGCGAACCGGCACCGGAACCACGCCTCGTTCTTCGATTCCTTCGCGAATTGCTCGGGCAGCGTCTTCCACGCGTTCGGAATCTCGACCGCCCGCCACGCGTCGTCGAACGCCGAGGCCGATCGGCGACCGGCGAGCGACGCGACGGCGAGCATGAACACCCACGCCGGACGGCGGCATTTCGAGACAATCCGGCTTGCATCGCCGGCCCTTCGTTGCCACATTCGTTGCATCACGCGTCTCCCATCCCGTTCCCTCGATACCATCCGCTCGTGCTCCGAAGATTATCGTGGAAAACAAGATCACCGAACAAGGGCTGCGTTATCGGGAAGGCCTTCTGCGCCAACGGCCGATCGAAGGTCGGTTCGCGCCGAGCCGCCGCGAGGACGTCGACCATCTCGAATCGGCTCCGCCCGACGCCCTCGATCGATGGGCCCGCGACGCGGCCGATGCGCTCGCGCGGGGCGAGGTCGCGTTCGGCGTGCTGGCGGCCGGCGCGAGTTCCCGCATGGACCTGCGCGCGCTCCCGCGCGATGTCGCGCGCATGCTGAGCGCGGCTGGGCGGACGGAACTTCCGACCAGCAAGGCGCTGGTGCCCGTCGCCGAGCGGGCCGGCGATGTGCTCGACTTCCTCGATCTCTTCCTCATCGACGTGCGGCGCGTTATTGAAGCGACCGGGGCGCGCGGGCCGGTTGTTCTTTTCGTGAGCGAGACGAACCGATCCGAGATCGCGGCGCGTCTCGAAGCGACCGGCCGACGTGGAATCGAACGCGATCGCGTGTGGATGTTCGAGCAGCCGCTCGAACCGACCATGATCGCGACGGAGGCGGACGCGCGCCGCGCGGCGGTCCATTTCCCGCCCGAACGGCTCGATGACGTCCTCGCCGTCTCGCGCGCGAGGGCCGGCGAGCCGTTGCCGGGCCGAAAGCCCGCCGGACATGGGGAGTTCCTCCATCAGTTGATCGCGTCCGGCACGTTGTCCCGCCTGATCGAGCGGGGCGTGCGCTATCTTTCGCTCCGGAATATCGACAACTTCGCCGCGAGGCTCGACCGCCGCTGGCTCGCCGCCCTGGGCATGTCTCGCGAGCTCGCCGGCCGCATGCTCGTCGAAGTCTCCCAGCGTCCGACCGGCCAGAAGGGTGGCGCGCTCGTACGGCGCGGAGACCGGTGGATGCTCGCCGAGGACCCTTCCTTCGCGGGAACGCCGCACCGCGCGTCCGATTCCTACTACATCAACAACGCGGTCGCCGTCGTGCGGCTCGACTATTTCGAGCCGATCTATGAAACGACGGCCGATGAGCTCGTCGCCGCCTCGCGCGACGCGCATCGCGGCTCGGAGCGGCTCGCGGAAATCGCCCGTCGAGGACGGCTCAAGTTCCCGACGTTGATCGAGGCCAAACCGTTCGCGCTCGACGACGGATCGCTCGTCGCCGCCGTATTGCCCGAGACGAACCTCTGGGAATCAACGGGCATCGACGGCGCCGAGGGCCTGGTGCCGCTCGCCGTCGACTCCGACCAGGACGCCGGCCCCGATCTGCTCGAACAGCCCGAGCCCGAACAGGAGCGGCGCGCCGAACGCGTCCGATTCTCACCAACCAAGAACTGGTCCGACTACGAGGACGCCCGGAAACGGCGGATCGCCCGCACGTTGGTCGACCGCATCCTGGCGGGCGAAGCCCTCCCACCGTGACGCCCCGCGTGCGAATGCGATTCGCGGCTCGTGCTCGATCCCATGCGTCCGAATCGAGTGCGACGATGCCGCCCGCGAACGGATCCGCCAGAGCCGTCAGTCGCGTGGGAAGTCGACCAGAACCTTGATCGCGCCGTCCCGCCGATCGACAAACGTCTCGAACGCTTCCTGGATCTTCGAGACCGGGAAGCGGTGCGTGACGAGCGGAGTGACGTCGATCCGCCGTTCGGCGACCCAACGCATGGCGAGCGGGAAGTCGATCGTGAAATCGGGGCCGAGGCTGGTTGTCACGCCGATGTTGCGCCAGAAGAGCCGCCGCCAATGCAACCCGTCGATCGTCGTCGGCGGGACGCCGAAAAAGAGAATATGCCCGAAGTCGCGGCAAAGATCGATGCACAGATTGAAGACCTGATCCTTGTGCCCGACGACTTCGACCACGAGATCGGCCATCTTGCCGTCGGTCTGTTCCTTGACGGCGAGCACCGGATCCTCGCTCCGCGCATCGACGACCGCCGTGGCTCCCATCTTCCGGCTGACGGCGAGCCGCTCGGGGATCCGGTCGACGGCGATGATTTCCCTCGCGCCCAGTCGCGAGAGGACGGCGTTGAAAAGTTGCCCCATCGGTCCTTGGCCGACGACTACCACGTTCCAGTTCAGGATGTTCGGGAGTTTGCGCATCGCGCAGAGGACCGTTCCGAGGGGTTGAGCGAGAAGAGCCTCGTCGTCGGTCGCCCGCGGATCGATGGGGATCGCCCGGTGCTGCGAGACGCGGAATCGCTCGAACAATCCAAGATGGCTGACCGGTACGCACAGCACGCGGTCACCAGGCCGATGGCGCGTTCCGTTGGTCGCGACGACTCGGCCGATGATCTCGTGGAGCGATTGGCCGACTTCGCACGGGAATTCGGGGGATTGGCCCTCGAAATAGGGCAGATCGGAACCGCAGAGGCAGCCGAGTTCGGGCTGGAATAGGATCTCGCCCATCGCTTCGGGATCGGACGGACGTGGTCCGAGTTCCGGTTCGGGGATGTCGATGAGCCGAATTGTGCGGGGTTCGGGGATATGGCCGGCGAACATACGTTTCCTGGACTCCTAGACCGAAGCGAGGAACGCCTTTTCGAATGTGGATCGGAGCGAATCGACGCCCCGTCGGAGAGCGAGGATCTCGTTGCCGAGCGTCGGCATGCGGCATCCCAACTCGATGGCCCGTTCGGCGAACGCCGCGTCAGGCGCGACGCATCCCCAAGCGGTCCCCGCCGAGCGGCACGCGTTCGCGATCCGCTCGATCGCCTCCCACAGAACGGCGTGATGGAATTGGCCGACGATGCCGAGACTCATCGATAGATCGGACGGACCGACAAACAGCAGATCGACACCCGGCAGGGCGGCGATCGGCTCGACCTGCTCGAGGGCTCCGGTGGTTTCGATCTGGATTCCGGCGAGCACGCGTTGGTTGGCTTCGGCGATGAATCGAGCGTGGGGCACGTGCGTATAGTCGGCGTCGCAACCGTTGTTGTTGAGGCCCCGCGTTCCGGCGGGAGTGAACCGAGTCCACGAGACGAACTCGCGGGCCTGGTCGACCGAGTGGATTTGCGCCGCCATGACACCCCCCGCGCCCGCTTCGAGACACTGCGTGACCTGCCAGTAGCCGGTCGGCGGCAGTCGGACGATCATGTCCATGTCATTGGCGCGCGCGGCGAGCGCAAGCACGGCGATCTGTTCGGTGGTGTTCGAGGCGTGTTCCTGATCGAGCCAGAATCCGCGGTATCCGCCCGCCCGTCCGAACATCTCGACAACCACCGGGTGCACGATTCGGCTTAGCGCGAAAACCGGGCACAATTCGCCGGAAGCCAGTCGGTCTTTGAGCGTGCGTGGTTTCACGAGTGGGAACTCCCCGACGACCCGATCCGCTTCCAACCGGAATCCCGGAGTTTGGCGGTCCTCCCGCCCGCGGTCAAGCGGGTTCCACGCGGGATGACCTTGCATTGCCCGTCGTTGTCGTGGACGAGTAGCCGCGGGGATGGTTGGCACAGATTCATCGAGTATCCCGTGTGCATTCGCAGATCGTGCGGGCCTATCTGCGCGGGGCGGGCGTCGCGAAACCCGGCGCGTGCCATCTGTTCCGGCACACGGCGGCCACGTTGATGCTCGAAGGGGGCGCCGACGTCCGGTATATCCAGGCGCTCCTCGGCCACACACGCCTGTCGACCACGCAGATCTACACGCACGTGTCGATCACCAAGTTGCGGGAGGTTCATCGCTATGTGGGGAATTCGGCTGTAAACTTGGTTGATCCGAGCGGCTTAGAAGGCGAAGGTAGGAACGGTCCTCCGAGTATGGATGCTAGGTCGCGAGAGTACCAGGATTGGTACTGGCGGTTTATGCGGGGGCAAGTCGGCGGCTATGGCGCACACCCCGCTCGCAATGGTTGGGACCTGTTGGATTACTCGGCGAACTGTGCGGCAGGAAGCTACTGGTGTAGTATATGGAGTTGGACGAAGCAGTAGGGATGTTGTCCATGGAACGTTTACCGCATCAACACTACTCGGCTTCGTTCCTCTCGTACCTTGGGCCGCCCGTGCCTATTTTCTCGGGCGCGAATTCACTTTTGCAAAGAACTTCCGCATCGCTCCGTTTGGCAATCGAACGGGACATCCGATCGGAAAGTACCCACACTATCATTATCGTCCTTCTAACCCAGCGCCGCCAGGCCAGGGAATCGGCCGTCACAGACCCTGGGAGTAACCTCGAACGACTATCGCAAGGCAACTCCCACACTCGCGGAACTTGTACGCAGAAAGGTGTCGCCGTCAATGATCACGCCAATTGTCGTATACGAGCCACGCGATCTTCGGGTCTACGAGACAATTGACGAAGCGGAGTTGGCCATCGAAGCAATCGATGCGATGAACGGCGACATATACGTCTTTGACGCAGAGGGTAGAATCTTGAACGTTGCGGTAAAGAACGAACACTCGCGAGTTCGCCTCATAGCGAGTCCATCCGCTCCATGTTGCCCCGAATGGTTACGTGGAATCGTTACGGAGTACCTTCTTGCGTTAGGCTATCCTGGTGAAACAGTCAAGGGTGTATCACTGAAAGACTTGCTTGAAGTGGCTGGATTTCCTCGTCGGCCGTCCACTCCTGACTCCTGATGTACTCCTGACTCCTGACTCCTGATTTGGATTCAACACGGGTACACACGGGTACGGAGCTGTCCGTGAAGCGGTTAGGAGCACGACGGGCTGTGGGAGGCGCGAAGGGGAAATCGCCGCGCGGGACGGAGTTTTGGGGCGCGTCGACCGTCATCCAAACGACCGGACCCCGTGGATGGCATCCCAAATGCCACCGGTCGCTCACCGGCCAGCGAATGTCGTGAGCGCTATTTGAAGCCAACCCCGGGAGGTTCCGACCGATTGGTCCGCGCCAAGAAACGCCGACGGCCGCCTCGTGGGGAATCGAGGCGGCCGTTCGCGGTGAAATCCAACGCGTTGTGCCTGTCGCTATATCAATGCAAGGAATGGTTCGTATCCCCAGCTCCGCGCTCGGGGATCGCGCCCAGGGCCCGACCCCCATGGTGTTTCCGTCGGTGGATCCGACACGTTGGCCCCTCCTTTCCGCGTTACCCAAAAAGGTCCGAACTCGGTCCGACACGATTGGTGGCGGCGGTCGTTCCCGAGCACTCGCTCGTCGTTCGCTCGACTCATACCGCACACCTGGAGATTTACCAAATCACGGCCGGCGCGTTCAAGCGATTTTGGTTGGTTTTCGTCCGTTTCCCGGAAAACAACCGCGTTTTCGTTCCGGTCGTAACGATCACGAAGGATTGAGCGAACCGATCCTGCCCACCACGCGTCGACGTGGTATACTCCGCCAGAATCCCAGCCGTTCGCCGGTCTCCTCCGCGGCGCCGCGAACCGCGAATCGTTGCCGATCGGGGGGGGGCCAGATCGGTGTTGGGAACCGGCATTCCGAGACGATGACCAAGGACTGAGGGAGGCGATCATGCGACGCGGTTCGATCGACCATGGGTTGATTCCGGGAGCGCTGTCCGCGGCGCTGGTGCTTCTGGTTGGCGTGGGCGGTTCCTCGGTCGCGCGGGCCGACGATTTGCCGCCCGCCAAGCAGGCCTCGCTCGATTCGGTCGAGCGGAAAGCCAGCTACGGATTCGGCTATCAGATCGGGCGGCAGTTCCGCGGCCAGGGGTTGACCGTTCTGCTGCCCGAGCTGCTGAACGGCCTTCAAGACGCGCTCGGAGGCAAGCAGCCGCAGCTGCCGGAACCCGAGCTGTTCAACGCCATGTCCGAGCACCAGAAGGCGACGCGGACCGCCCTCGCGCGGAACAACCGGAAAGCGGGCGAGGTTTTCTTGAAGGACAACGCGGCCAAACAAGGCGTCGTGAAGCTCGACAGCGGACTGCAATACACGGTCATCCAACAAGGGACGGGACCCAAGCCCAAGGCGACCGACAAGGTCAAGACGCACTACCACGGCACGCTGATCGACGGGCTCGTGTTCGACAGTTCGGTTGAATCGGGCGAGCCCGCGACGTTCGGCGTGAACGAGGTGATTCCCGGGTGGACCGAGGCCTTGCAGCTTATGAAGGTCGGCGACAAGTGGCGCATCGTGGTTCCGTCCGAACTCGCCTACGGAGTCCAAGGCGCGCCGCCAGACATCGGACCCAACTGCGTGCTCATTTTTGAAATCGAGCTTTTGGGAATCGAGCCGTAGGAATCGAGCCGTACGGATCGGGCCGTACGGATCGGGCCGCCGCCTCGCGCGCCGGATCGCGTTCGATCGACGGGAGCCGCCCCAAGAACGGTCCACTCGGAGAAAAACGAAGGAGCCTTTCATGAGCATCGAAGCGAAACTCGCCGAACTCAAGCTGCAATTGCCGCCCGCGCCGAAGCCGGCGGGCGTCTACAAGCCGGTCGTGATCGCGGGCAACATGGCCTATGTCTCGGGCCACGGCCCGCTCAAGCCGGACGGAGCCATGTTGACGGGCCGAGTCGGAACCGACGTCGATCAGCAGGCCGGATACGACGCGGCCCGCCAAACCGGACTGGCCGTCCTCGCGTCGCTGCGCGCCGCGCTGGGAAACCTAGACCGCATCGAGCGGATCGTCAAGACGCTCGGCATGGTCAATTGCACGGCGGACTTCACCGCGCAGCCCGCCGTCATCAACGGGTTCAGCGACCTCTTCCGCCACCTCTGGGGCGACGACAAGGGCGTTGGCGCGCGGAGCGCGGTCGGCATGGGATCGCTGCCGGGCAACATCACGGTGGAGGTCGAGGCGATCTTCGAATTGAACGGGTAGGAGCGGCGGCGCGGGTGCGGTCCGGCCGACGGGATCAGCCCGCGGTGGTAGGTTCGGAACGGTGCCTGGCCGCGAATCGGGGTAGGCGGACGCGGGGAAGTCCGGGAGGCGGAATCCGCGGATCCGAAACGAACCGCACGGCACGGCTCGTCCGCCACGGTCCTTTCCCGAAAAAAGCCGCCAACGTCAATCCCGTTCCGAAATTCACGAGCGAGAACAGGACCACCAGGAAGAGAACGACCGAATTCGACATCATGCGAACGTCCTCGCGGCGCGGCGGCGCGTTTGCCAAAGTTTAGGTCACAATGGACGCGATGCACGGAGTTGCCATGTCCCAGCGCCGGATTCTCGTGACGGCCGCGTTGCCGTACGCCAACGGCCACATCCATATCGGCCACCTGCTCGAATACGTCCAGACCGATATCTGGGTGCGGTTCCAGAAACTGCGAGGCCACCGGTGCATCTTCATCTGCGCGGACGACACGCACGGTACGCCGATCATGATGCGGGCGCGTCAGGAGGGCCGCTCGGAGCTCGACCTGATCGCCGAGATGCACGCGCGCCACGCCCAGGACTTCGCCGATTTCCAGATCGAGTTCGACCATTACGGCAGCACGAACAGCCCCGAGAACCGTGTTGTCTGTTCGGAGATCTGGCGCGCCCTTCGGTTGGCCCATCTGGTTGTCGAGGCGGACATCCAACAGCTCTTCGACCCCGAGGCCGGCGTGTTCCTCGCCGACCGGTTCGTCAAGGGAACCTGTCCGCGCTGCGGAGCGCCCGATCAATACGGGGACAATTGCGAGAAGTGCGGCCACACCTATCGGCCGACCGACCTGATCGAGCCGCGCAGCACCATTAGCGGCGCGGTGCCCGAGATCCGCCGGTCCCGCCAGCTCTTCATCCGCCTTGAAAAACTCCGCCCGTTCCTCACGGAATGGACGCAAAGCGGTGAGCACCTGCAGCGCGAGGTCGCCAATTACCTGCTCGGCAACTTCCTCCAGGACGAACTTCGCGATTGGGACGTGTCGCGCCCGGCTCCGTATTTCGGCTTCGAGATCCCCGATCAGCCGGGAAACTATTGGTACGTCTGGTTCGACGCGCCGATCGGATACATCGGTTCGACGCGCCAGTGGTGCGACCTGCACAGCGAACGGCTCGATGTCTGGTGGCGGAATCCCGAAACCGAGATCCACCATTTCATCGGGAAGGACATCACCTACTTCCACACGTTGTTCTGGCCGGCCATGCTTCGGACGGCCGGCTATCAGTTGCCGACGCGCGTCCACATCCACGGGTTCCTCACCGTCGACGGCCGGAAAATGTCAAAGCGGGACGGCACGTTCGTCCTCGCGCGCACCTACCTGGAGCATCTGGATCCGAGTTGGTTCCGATACTATCTCGCGTCGAAGCTCGGCCCGCGCCTCGATGATCTCGACTTGAGTCTCGACGAGTTCGCGACGAAGGTCAACGCGGACCTGGTGGGCAAGATCGTGAACCTCGCTTCGCGCACGGCGAAGTTCGTCGAGGGCGCGCGGTTGTCGGATCGATACCCCGAGGACGGCGGCCTGTTCGCGCGCGGAGTCGAAGCGGGAGCGGAGATCGCCGACGCGTACGAACAGGGGGACTACAATCGGGCGATGCGCACGATCGTGGCGCTCGCCGACGCGGCCAATCCCTACGTCGAGGAATCGCGGCCGTGGTCGCTGCGGAACGACCCGGCGCAAGCCGATCGGCTTCGAGACGTCTGCTCGGTCGCCCTCAACCTCTACCGACAGCTCGTCGTGTACCTCGCCCCCGTCCTGCCGCGTCTCGCCGATGCGACCGGCAGGTTGTTCGGCTCGCCCATCGTGTCGTGGGGCGACGCCTCCAAACCCCTGCTCGGCGCGACCGTCGCGCCGTTTGAACATCTGATGAAACGCGTGGAACGAAAGGACGTCGACGCCATGATTGAGGCGAGTCGCGAGTCAGCGCCGGACCCCGTGCACCAGGACGACGATGGCCCGCTCGTGGCCGAACCACTCGCGGCGACGTGCGCGATCGATGATTTCGCGAAGGTCGACTTGCGCGTGGCCCGGGTCGTGGCCGCCGAGGATGTGCCGCAGGCGAAGAAGCTGCTGAAACTCACCTTGAGTCTCGGAGGCGGTCAACGGCGGACCGTGTTCGCGGGAATCAAGGCCGCGTACACGCCCGATCAGCTCGTCGGACGGCTCGTCGTCATGGTCGCCAACCTCGCCCCGCGAACGATGAGCTTCGGGGTGAGCGAGGGGATGGTCGTGGCGACCGGGCCCGGAGGCAAGGACGTCTTCTTGCTCGGCGTCGACGCGGGTGGTCGACCCGGCCAGCGCGTGCATTGAGATTCCGCGAGGCTTTGCCCCATGCGACTTCATTTCCTTGGCGCGAATCGCCAGGTCACCGGCAGCCGGTATTGCCTCGAATGGGACGGTCGCCAGGTCATGATCGACTGCGGCCTGTTCCAGGAGCGGGAGTACGTCGCGCGCAACTGGAATCGGTGTCCGATTCCGGCGAAGAACGTCCGCGCCCTCCTTCTGACGCACATCCACATCGATCACAGCGGGTTGATCCCCAAACTGGTCGCCGAGGGATTCCGCGGACCCATCTTCTGCACGCGGCCCACCGCCGCCCTCGCCCGGATCATGCTGCTCGATTCCGCGCGCATCCAGATGGAAGACGTTCAATACAAGCGCAAGCGGCACCGGCGCGAGGGCCGCCGCGGCGCCCATCCCGAAGTCCCCCTCTACACCGACACGGACGTCGAGGACGCCCTGCGGTTGTTCGAGCCCGTCGCGTACGACGATCCGCTCGAAGTGGATCGTGGAATGCGGGTCACGTTCTTCGACGCGGGCCATATCCTCGGATCGGCCTTGCTTCGGATCGATGTCGAGCACCGCGGCGGCGTGGGAACCGGCGATGCGAATGGGCCGGCGGGCGATGGAGCCGGCATGCGCCGATTCCTCTTCTCCGGCGATCTGGGCCAGTGGGACAAACCGCTGATCCGCGACCCCACGCTCGTCGACGGCGCCGACTACGTCGTCCTTGAATCGACCTACGGCGATCGGATGCACGAAACGGAGCGGCCCGTCGACGAACAACTGGCCGAAGTCGTCGCCCAAACGGTCGCGCGCGGAGGCAAGGTGGTGGTTCCGGTTTTCGCCGTCGAGCGGGCCCAGGAGCTGGTCTATCTGATCAGCGGTTTGGCGCACGACCGGAAGATCCCCGAGCTTCCCGTATTCCTCGACAGCCCCATGGCGGCCGACGTCACCGAGATCTTCCGGCGGTTTTCGGAGTGCCTCGACGAAGAGACGCTCGCGCGCATCGAGGCGGACCGATCGCCGTTCCATTATTCGGGCCTGCGGTTCGCTCGCACCGTCGAGGAATCCAAACAGGTCAACGCGTTCGACGAGCCGTGCGTGATCCTGTCGACATCGGGCATGTGCACCGAGGGTCGGATCAAGCACCATCTGCGGCGGACGATCGAGGATTCACGCAACACGATTCTGTTCGTCGGCTTCCAAGGCCGCGGGACCCTGGGACGCCGGATCGTGGACCGGGAGCCGGAAGTGCGGATCCACGGCCGCGCATTCCGCGTGCGGGCCGACGTGCGCCAGATTTCGGGATTCTCCGCGCACGCCGATCAAGGCGGCCTGCTGCGCTGGCTCGGCGCGTTCCGCCGTCCTCCCCATCGCGTTTTCCTCACCCATGGCGAGGAATCCGCATCGAAGGGGCTCGCCGACGTGATCCGGGAACGTTTCGGGTGGCCGACCTCGATTCCCACCTATCAGGAGGTGTTTCCGCTACAATAGGGCCATGCGATGCATTCTCGTGCCGATCGCCGTTCTTCTTGCCGCATGGTCTTCGCTCGCGGCGCCGTCCTTCGGCTTCGACCCCGATCCGCCGGCTCGCGACGGAGCGCCGACGTCGACGACCGCGTCCGAACGCGACATGCTCGCGCGGCAGGTGACCGATGGTCGATTCGCGGTTCGCGTCCGCGCGTCGCGACGGCTCGAATCGCTCGGCATCGAAGCGTTCTCCTCCGTTGAAGCCATCGTCCGCGAAGGAGATCGCGAAGCGCGGAGCCGCGGGTTCGCCATCCTGCGCGCCTGGTCACGCTCGCCCCGCGCCGATCTCACCGATGCGACCCTCGCCCTGCTCCGCGATCTGACCGTCTCGTCCGATGCCGCCCTCGCGCGGCACGCGAATGAGGTTCTGCGATGGAGACGGCTCGCCGTGCACGAGGACGCCGTCGAGTTTCTCGAGGGGTTGGGCGCGCGCGTCACCGTTCGTGGAGCGGGCGAATCGGGGCGGACGACCGTTCATGTTGCCCAGACCTGGCGCGGCAACGACGAGGACCTCGATCGGCTCCGCGACGTCGGCGGGCTGAACTGGCTTTCGATCGAGGATTCCCGTACGGGAAACCGCGGTTTGGAAGCGATCGCGGCATGCAACGACCTCCAGTTCGTGATGCTCGGCCGGTCCGCCGTCACCGAACGCGGGCTCGGCGCCCTGCGGCGCCTCGAACGGCTCCAACACGTGTCCCTCCAGGAACTCCCCGTGAACGGCGCCGCGCTGGTCGAACTCGGCGCGATGCCCCATCTCGTTTCGCTCGGCCTCGATCACACGCGCATGACCGACGACGACCTCGTCCACCTGACCGGATTCCCGAACTTGAAGAACCTTTGGCTCGACCGCACCGCCGTGACCGACTCCGGCCTCGAACGGCTCACGCATCTCTCCAATCTCACGCACCTCTATCTGCTGGGGACCCGGACCGGTGGTCCGGGAATCCGGCACCTCGCGAAACTATCCCGACTCACCCACCTGTCGCTCAAGGAAGTTCGGCTGACTCCCGAGGCCGTGCGGCAGTTGGGAACTTTGAGTACACTGGTGAGCTTGGGTCTGGATGACTCGAATGTCACGGACGACATGCTCGCCGAACTGGGCGGATTGAACAACCTGCAGGTCCTTTGGCTCTCGAAGTCGAGTGTCACCGATGGCGCGTTCGCCCATTTGGAGCGGATGTCGTCGCTCCGGACCGTCTACGGTCACGGAACGCGATTCACAAAGGAGGGCGCCGAGTCGTTCAAGCGGCGGACGTCGGACCGTTGCCGCGTCCATTTTTGAAATTCGCGCGGGCCGCGACCGGCCGGGTCGCGCCCGGCGGGTCGCGTGACAAGACGTCCGATCGAACGCGCGGTTCGGTCGGACGTCCTGCGCGCGAACGAGCGTAACCGGACCGACCACCATGAACGAATCGAACGCTCCGCACCTGATCGAGCTCCATAACGTCTCCAAGTTCTTCGGCGCCTTCCAAGCGCTCGCCGACGTGTCGCTGACCGTGCCGCCCAGCATCACCGGGTTGCTCGGCCCGAATGGAGCGGGCAAATCGACCTTGATCAAGGTCATGTTGGGTCTGGTCGCCCATTCGTCCGGCACCGGCCATATCCTCGGCTTTCCGCTCGGAACGGCGTTCCGGGAGATCCGCGGCCGCGTGGGCTACATGCCCGAGGACGACTGCTACATCGCGGGATTGTCGGGTGTCGAGATGGTCCGCTCGGTCGCCCGACTCTCCGGATTGCCGTCGGTCGAGGCGCTGCGCCGCGCGCACGAGATACTCGACTTCTGCGGCACGGAACAGGAACGGTATCGGCCCGTCGAAACGTACTCGACGGGCATGCGGCAGAAGCTGAAGTTCGCTCAGGCCATCGTCCACGATCCTCCGTTGCTGATTCTCGACGAACCGACATCGGGCCTTGATCCGCGCGAGCGGCAGATCATGCTCGCCCGCATCCGCACCCTCGCCGAAAAGCACGGCAAGACCGTGCTCATTTCGACGCACATTCTGCCGGATGTGCGGGCGACGTGCGATCACGTGGTGATCATGGCGAATGGCCAAATGCGGCTCAGCGAGCGGCTTGATGTCCTGAACCGTCCGGAATCGCCGTCGTATTTCGTTCGCGTGATGGGATCATCGACGGCCTTCGTCGAACGGATTCGCGGCGAAGGCCATGCGGTGGTGATCGAACCCGACGGCGGCGTGACCGTGCGGGGCCTTGATGAAAACTCGTGCGGGACGATCTGGCGATGGGCCGAGGAATCGAACGTGGGGATTCGCCTGATGCGTCCGGCGGTCAATTCGCTCGAACAGATCTTTGTGGACGTGGTACGGGGAGCACGGCATGCCGACGTATGATCTGGGATACTGCGGCTGGTCGGGAGACGTGCGGTCGGCTTACGGCCGGTGGGCCGTGATCGCCGAAATGGGGATCCGGCTGGCGTGGCGCAGCACATGGCTTCGGCGTTTGTTGCTCGTCGCATGGCTTCCCGCCGTCTACTGCGGCATCTTCCTGTTCCTGTTCGAGAACGCGGCGAAGTCCGGCGCGACACAGATCATCCTGGGGCAGGTGGGAGGCGCGTTTCGATCGATTCCCGAGTTCGCCGCGGTGCGGGAAGCGGTCGAAACCGGTGGGCTCGAAACGGCCCGGCACGAGTTCTGGGCCCTCTTGCTCTGGCTGTTCTTCCGACATCCGCAGGGCGTGTTGATGGTCATCCTCGTGGGATTGGTCTCGCCGAACCTGATCTCGCAGGACTTGCGGACCAAGGCCCATTTGATCTATTTCTCGCGACCGATTTCGACGTGGGAGTATGTGCTCGGGAAGGCGACCGTCCTGTTCGTCTATCTCTCGCTCATCACCGTGCTTCCCGCCCTTTCGCTTTATCTGCTGGGCGTCGTCCTTTCGCCCGACCTGGGCGTGATCCGACACACTTGGGACTTGCCGCTGAGGATCCTCGCGGCATCGGTCGTGTTGATCATTCCGACAACGAGCCTCGCCCTTTGTTATTCGTCCCTGACCCGCGAAACGCGTTACGCGGGTTTCGCGTGGTTCGCGACGTTCATCCTCGGATGGGTCGCTTTCATGGCGTTGACCGCGCGCGATTTCGCCGCGCAGGGAATCGACGGGCTCGCGACCGCCTCGGGGCGATGGACGTGCGTCTCGATCTACCACACGCTCGGCCGCGTGCAGAACTGGGTTTTTGGATTGCACCATGTGCCCGAGCAAACGACGACCGCGGCGCTCGCCCTCGCGATCATGACCGTCCTGTCGATCGGCATTCTGCTGCGGCGCGTGACATCGCCCCTTCGCGTCTGATCCCCTGATACCCCACCGACACGGCGATCTCCATGATTGACCTCATCCACGCCACGAAATTGTACGGCCCGGTGATCGGCGTGAACGATATCGACCTGCGACTCGAGACGGGAGCCTATGGACTTCTCGGGCCGAACGGATCGGGCAAGACCACGTTCCTGAATCTGGTCATCGGCCAGTTGCGTCCGACGCTGGGCCGCGTGCGCGTGTTCGGCGAAACGCCGTGGAACAACCACGATTTGTTTCGCCGCGTCGGCGTCTGCCCCGCGCAGGAGGTTCTTTATGCGAACGTGAGCGGCTTCGAGTGGGTAGAATACGGGCTGAAACTCCAAGGCATCGAGCCGGGCCGAGCGGCTCGGATGGCCGAGCTGGCGCTCGAACGGACCGGGATGTCCGACGCCATGAGCCGTTTCATGGGCGGCTATTCAAAGGGCATGCGGCAACGCACGAAACTGGCCCAGGCGATCGCCCACGACCCCGAACTGTTGGTGCTCGACGAACCGTTCAACGGACTCGATCCGATCGGCCGACATGATATCACGGAGTTCCTGCGCGAATGGCGGCGGAATCGCAGCTTGATCTTGGCGAGTCACATCCTGCACGAGGTCGAGGCGATTTGCCCGTCGTTCCTGCTCATCCTCAGCGGACGGCTGCTCGCCTCGGGAACCGCCGACGAAATGCAGCTCCTGATGGCGGGCATCCCGTGCGACGTCGTCCTGAGCAGCGACCAGCCGGCCGAGCTGGCGCGGCTCATGATCGAACTGGGCGTGGTCGAAGCGGTCCGGCTTTCCGGCGACGATGTGCAGGTCAGCACACGCGACCTGGATCGCTTCGCGCGGACGGTTCCACAGGCCGCTCGACGCCAGGGCATCGCTATCCATGAATTGCGGACGCCCGAGGACACGCTCCAATCGCTCTTCAATACGCTGATCCGTCTGCATCGGGGAGAACTCGCATGAACCTGGTCCGCGGCGTCGCCGCCGTGACGCTGTTCGAGCTGCGCCGGTCGCGGACCTGGTGGCGCTCCGGCGTATGGGCGCTGCTCGCCTTCTTCCCCGTGTTCATCGTCGTTTCGCTGCGGGCGACGGGGGCCGATCCTCCCAAGGAGGCTTGGACGTTCCTGCTCTACGCGCTGATCACCGAGGTCACAACGTCGCTCGGCCTCTTCCTCTGGATGTCGCCCGCCATCCAGTCGGAGCTCGAAAGCAAGACGTGGGTCTATTTGGCCGTGCGTCCCTACGGACGGCGCGTCGTGCTCATCGGGAAACTCGTCACGGCCCTGATCTGGTCGATGAGTTCGTCGCTGGTGGCCTTGACGATTTGCACGCCTATCGCGCGCCCCGAGAATCCGGCGCGCGTGTTCGGCGTGCTGGTGGTTCTGTCCTTCCTGTCCGCGCTGGGACGCGGCACGGCCTATTCCGTGTTCGCCGTCGCGATGCCCCAGAGAGCGATGGTCTTCGCGTTCGTCTACACGTTGGTCTTCGAATATCTTGTCGGCTGGATCCCGGCCGTAATCAACCAGTTCACCGTGCAATTCCATGTGCGGTGCCTGTTGATGAACTGGATCCGGTTGGAAGGCATGCCTTCCGGAGTGCGGCTGTTTTTCAACGACGCGCCCTCCTGGCAGCACCTGGTGTCGCTCGTCGCGTACTTCGTCCTGACGTTCGGCCTCGCCTTGATCATCCTCGAGTCGCGCGAGTTCGTCTCCTCCGACGAGGGCTAACGGCGAACAACACCCCGTGGGGCAAGCTCCCGGCTTGCCGAACCAAGAGGGCGAAACGCATGCATGGACGTCGACCGGATCGCGATGAGGACTGGCGGGACGTCGCCGACGCGTGGCGCATCCGCCCCGACACGGTCTATTTGAACCACGGGTCGTTCGGTCCGCCTCCGATCGAGGTTTCCGAGGCGCAGGACGCGTGGCGGGCTCGCATGCGCGAGCAGCCGATGGATTTCTTCACGCGGCGGTTCGAGCCCGCGTGGATCGACGCGCGCGACTCGCTCGCCCGTTTCCTCAACGACGATCCCCCCAACGTCGCTCTTGTCGAGAACTCGACGGTCGGCATGAACATCGTCGCGCGTTCGTTCCCGCTCGAGCCGGGCGACGAAGTCCTGGTCAACGACCACGAATACGGAGCCGTGCTCAAGATCTGGCGGCGCGCGTGCGACGAGCGCGGCGCGGTGGTGCGGGTGGCCCAATTGCCCCGGCATTGCGACGATCCCCAAGACGCGACTCGAGCGATCTGGAGCGAGGCCGGTGAACGGACGCGCCTGGTCGTGGTCAGCCACATCACCTCGCCGACGGCCATCACGCTCCCCGTGACCGAAATCTGCCACGAGGCCCGCGCGCGGCGTATCGCGACGTGCGTCGACGGTCCGCATGCCGTCGCCCAGCTTCCCCTCGACATGAAGGCGCTCGACTGCGATTTCTACACGGCCAGTTGCCACAAATGGCTCTCCGCGCCCCTCGGCTCGGGATTCCTGCGCGTCGCGCCGCGCTGGCATGAGCGCGTCGAGCCGTGCCAATGGAGCTGGGGCGTTTTGCCGCCGCGGAAGGCGGAAGCGTGGTGGGAGGAGTTTCTCTGGACGGGAACGCGCGATCCTTCGGCCTATCTCGCCGTGCCCCACGCGATCGGCTTCCTCGAACGGATCGGGCTCGATGCCTTCCGAGCCCGGTCCCATGAGCTCGCCCAATACGCGAGGCGGAGACTCGTCGAGCGGTTTGGAACCAAACCGATCACCGCCGACTCGCCGCGCTGGTACTCCTCGATGGCCCACGTCCCCCTTCCGCCCGGCGACGCGCGCGGATTGCAACGGGCCCTATGGGAATCGCACGGAATCGAAGTGCCGATCGTGGAATTCGCCGGCGAGCGTTATGTCCGCGTCTCGTGCCATCTCTACAACACAATGTCACACATCGATCGACTCCTCGACGCGCTCGGATCGCTGTGCGGCGGCGAGTAGCTGTCCATTCTACGGCGCCGTCAGGAAGACCTGGCGCCCGATGGCCGCGTTCGGCGATAATCTCGAGGGGGGGGGGCCTTCGTGCTCGTCCTCGTGCTCGTCCTCGTCCTCGTGCTCGTCCTCGTCCTCGTGCTCGTCCTCGTGCTCGTGCTCGTGCTCGTGCTCGTGCTCGAATGGAGAGGGGACGATGATGGAACCAAGCGCCGCGAAGCGGATGGTTGCGGGATGTCAGACGATGAGCGGCAAGCGCGGCGTTACCATGGAACGGGCTCGCGGCGCGCAAGGCCGCGCGGCCCGACGCCGGTGCCGACTGTGCGGGTGGAGCGATGCCGCAAGGCGCCGGTGGGATGGCGATACCGGAGGAGTGCGGACCAGGAAGCGTTCCAGGAAGAAGGTCGACGCTCGTTGGCTAGCCGGCCGGAACAGGAAGCCGTTCGTCAAGCACGGATTCGCGGGACGCCCGATCGGAATCGCCGCCGTGACGGCCGGTGAGTTGATTCAACAGCTCTTGGAACAGAAACACCTGTTCCGTGCGCTGGGCAAGGGCGATCTTGTCCGCCGTGCGAAGCCGACCACACCGCACTCCCTTGCCGGGTCGCTTTCGCTTCCGGGTTCGCCCCCGCGCCTCTTGGCGTTTTTCCTCCTCCCGCAGATTGTCCAGTGCTTTCTCATCCATGCCCCACTTGATAACCGACCCGCCGATTTCCACCAACGCCAGTTCTTGTAGAATGGACAGCTACTGCCGACGAACGACCCAGCTCAGCAGCCCCGCCACGGGGGCTGAATCCTGGGAAACAACCTATGAGGCGGGGTCTGCTGCAGCGCCTGGTTCGGCGCTCCGGAAGTCACTTCGGCTTGGAGAACAACTTGACGACCACGCCGTCATCGACCCCATGGACCCGAAGCCCTTTGATCCACGGGCCTTCTTTAGTGTAGCCCTTCCACGTATCCTTGGCTTCGACCTGCGAAATGACCTGGATGACCGGGCCAGTGGGCGGCACGGCGAACAGGATGTAATCCTGAATGCCGTCCTCCGGCGGCGTCACGTAGGTCACCCGGACGAGCTTAGCCTTGTTGAACCCACCGGTGGGAACCTCTCCGGTTACCGTCACGACCAGGTTCGGCGGATTGATCTCCTCTTCCACGTACTCCACCTTGAGGATCTTCTTGACGATCCGAGGTTCCGCCTTCATTTCGCCCTTCTCTTTGTCCTCTCCGGCGGCAATATCGGAGGACAGCAGAAACCCCCCGACCGCCAGACAGGCGGCGGTGACGATGCGCGTCAGAAGCACGGACTTCATGGTCACACCTCC